>JBNKVM010000083.1:0-1653 GCA_050299175.1 Thiohalomonadaceae bacterium | reverse complement strand
AGCGACGAAGCAATCCAGCGGGTCAGACGGTGCAATTTGGGTTCGCGCAGAGAACGCAGAGATGCGGAGTGCGCTGAGGGAGGCTTAACTCAGGCAAGACCCTTCAGGCCCTTGCGGGAGCAATTAAGTATGCTGTCCCCGGAATTCAATGCCAGTAACGGCATCATAGAAGTTAAGCGCCAGCGAAAACTGCGAGGGGGATCCGAATCCAGAGAATGAACTCCAACCATTGATGAAATCACGCCAAAGCTGAATCCCCGCGTCGAAGTCGGTTCCACGAAAAGACAAGACTGTCGTCCCATCGACCAGTCCTGCCCAATCTTGGTCTAGAGTATAGGAAAGTGCGTAGAAACCCTCCGCTTCAGCTACTGGCCCAAGCTCATCTTCGCTGCTAGTGCCAATCGTGGCGTTACCTATTTTGCTCCCTGAGATGTTTTTTATACCAGGCGCATAGCCCCTCTGATAAGAATCCATCGCCAAGATCGACAAAAATACTTCACGATTCATTTATTTTTTCCTCAATCCAAGGAGCAAAGTTGGATATTTCTCGCGAAGAGAGCCATCACTTTTATAATTGTGATTTTCCATTTCATTTATCCATCGAATTCGTCGTTCAATTCTAAAATTGACATCAGAATTAGTGCGCTGAAATGTAAGGGATTTAAGAGAATGCCCTTGACCGAAAGTAGCGGATAAATCATCGGGATCGACAGTCTCTACAGACATCGGATCATCAATATCCTTGAACCGCACAAACAAGGGATAATTATCAACCATCTCACCCGGTGGGCCCGGCCCGTATTTCCATCGACGTGGGACCGGTACAGGTTTGCCGTCGCCAATCTGGCCCAACACCCATGCGGCCCAATCAACATCATTCTGCGACCTTAGCAGTACAAACAAAACCTGATTGTTCGGTAGTTCTACGGCTACTGCTTCGCCACGAATCGAGTAGCTACCACTCGCCTGACTTCCGAGTATCTGCTTCGCCAAAGCGCCGGGCCGATGCCACTTTACCTCGATAACGCTTGACCCTGAGGCTATGCCTTGGGGCGTCTCAACCTCGGCAGCCAATCGGTAGCGGGTGGTTGTGTTGTCGCCACAGCCTGACAGCGCGAGCGAAACCGCAAACAAACCCAGCCATAAAATCGCGCGCATCATTTCCCCCCAGTTGGAGCGATATAAAGCACTCAATTTATTACCAAATCAACACTCTACCGCATTGGTCACCCCAGCGCAGGCATGGCGTGAAGCCTAACCCAAACTCGCTGGCCCAAATGCACGCGGGAGCAGGTCTGACAGCTTCGTCTGAACGACTTCACCATTGCCCGCGCACCACACCACCGGGTCGGTATCGCCGAGCTGCGCCAGTTCGCTCAGCACCTGGCGGCAGCGGCCGCATGGCGTCACCGCGCCATCTGTCTCGCCAATCACCGCGATCTCCACCAGCCCGCCGCGATGGCCGTCATCCATCGCCTTGGCCACCGCCACGGTCTCCGCACACAATGCGAGGCCATAGCTGGCGTTCTCGATATTGGTGCCGGTCACCACCGTGCCATCGGCGAAACGCAGCGCCGCGCCCACGCGAAACGAGGAGTAGGGCGAATAGGAATTGTCCAGCGCGCGCCGCGCCGAGGCGATCAGGCTGTCCCG
>JBNKVM010000082.1:0-182641 GCA_050299175.1 Thiohalomonadaceae bacterium | reverse complement strand
GCTTGTCTCGTCACTAAATGAGTTCCTTGCTCTTGGCGTTATCTTTATCACCTCCTTTCTGCCCCCAGCGCTCATCATCGCCATGATGGTGACCGAAGAGCTCGGCTATGCCCTGAATCCGGTTAACTGGTTCAGTATCGCCTTCCGCATTGGCTGGCCCTATTTGATCATGGTGTTCTTTCTCTTTATGTTCAGTTCAGTCGAGGGTGAGTTTGCCTACTTTGTTGCACCCTTTCTTCCCGACCCATTAGTCGTACCACTGTGGATAGCTATCAGCACCTACTTCATGATGGTTGGCTTTCATCTCATGGGATATGTGGTGCTGCAATACCACGAAGCGCTGGGTATGCAAGCTCCTGAAGTACTACATGATGAAGGCGGAGATATACCGCTTAAAAACAGTCAGGTCACTTCACCGCTGCTGGAAAGATTTATTGCCGAAGGAAATGTAGCCGCCGCAGTTGCGGAGATGGCGTCGTTGATGGAAGAGCATCCAGAGGATATGGAGTTAAAGCGCCGTATCTACGTCTATCTCAAAAGCAACGGCCAGCTCGATAACCTGTCCCGTTTTGCACCACACTACTTTAGCCTGCTCTGCCAGGCCAATCGCTTTGCCGGTGCTGCCGCCATCTATCTGGACTGTCAGCAAATGGGACAGCCGTTCCAGCCTGAATCTGCTGCCTGTTACTTACCTGTCATGCAGGAACTACGTCGTCGCAGAGCATCGAAGCAGGCGGTGCAGTTGGCCCAGGGCTTCCATAAGCGCTTCGCCAACAATCCGCACACACCAGAGGTCTATCTGGAGATGGCGAAAATTCTGAGTGAGGAGTTACAGCGCGACGATCTGGCACAACAGGCTTTACAATATCTCCTGAAGAATTTCCCCAACCATACTCTACACCCCCAGGTCAGCCAGTACATGGGCCTCCTGGCACAGTTATCGGGTGCGTCCCCGGCGAGCTAGCCTTCGGCTGGCAACAATTTAACCAGTCGCTCACACTCCTTCTCACGCCCCTGCTCTTCGAGTAGTCGGATGTAATTTTTCACCAGCAACTCTCGATCCGGACAGGCAACATTCTTCGCGACGATGATATGAACCAACCGCTCAGCTTCAACACTGTCCTTTTGCCGTACAAAACGTTTTGCCAAGGCGCAAATCAGTGATGCTCCCATTCGGGTGCGCGGTCGTGCCAGGCGCAGATACTCATTGAAGGTCTCACGCACCAGAAGATTGGTCGCCACATCGTTATCCCGCAGAGAGAAGATTGCATGGGCCATTGCATGGTACTCATCGCTGGCTGGATTGATGCGGCTGCACTCATAGTAACGTGCCAAAACTTCACGATTTTGGGGGTCACGACTGTAGAGCTTGCGCAATATTGGTAACGCTGACTCGGGATGGAACTCTGCCATTAAGCTGCGCACCTTTGCCAGGTCCTGACTATCCTGCTCCTGCTGTTTCTCTGTTTCGATAAACTCCAGGCTGTAACTTGGCAGATAGCTCCTAACCAGGAAAGCCAGTAGTGCGCCACTAATCAGACCACCGATATGGGCCAGAAAGTTAATTCCGCTATTGCCGTACATCAGCTGCTGCACCACTTCGTTACCCAGCCAGAGCGGTAACAACACCAGCGCGGGCATCGTGACGTAGTCAAAATAGACACCGATGAAATAGAAGAAACGGATCCGAGTCATTCCATAGAGGACGGTATAAGCTCCCATTAACCCAGCGATCGCACCCGAGGCACCGATTCCTGGCATTAATGCATTGCCACTAATCAGGATATCGAAAACGGCCGAACCCAACCCGGCGAGAAGGTAGAGCACAAGATAACTTTTTCGATCCATGGTCGCTTCCACCAGAAAGCCCACCGCCAACAAAAAGATCATATTGCCGAAAAGATGGCCAAACCCCGCATGCAGAAACATGTGACTAAACAGTGTCACCACAGTAGGCTTGGCTGTACGCAGACCATATTCGACAAAGGTTATTGACTCATACAACTCGTCAAACTTCTTCCGTTTTTCCTTCCATTGTTCGTAATTGGGATCGTCCGTTGTAATGACTTCATCATTACGTAATGCATTTATGAAAGCGTAATCGGTCTGCAACCGCATTACCCAATAGGGGAAATCCTTTGCATTCGCGCCGTAGAGTGCGCCAGTCAAATCATAACGGCCATGCTCTTGTGCATAAGTGAGGGCTGGCTCCAGCTCGACCTCTGCCAACTTCGATTTCTGGTAATACTCCAACGCAGTCATTACCTGATCATCGTCATCCAGCTGGAAGGACACGAAGATCAAGACATTGAGCACGATCAGAAACAACGTCACTAACGGTGGACGCTTCCAGTCGATCCGGCTGTGGATGGGGATGAGCATCATTGTCGGTTCTCCTTAACCCGCATGATATCCGGGTGTCGTAACACCTTTTTCCGACAATAGTGCCCCATGTCGACCCGATTTTCTATCGGGCTTCCAGTGGGTATGGAGAGGAAATGACTTAGTGCTCGATCAGATCACGATAGGCATGCCAGCTGGAGTAGGCCAGCAGGGGAAACACCATGCTCAATCCCAGGAATAACGGCGCAACGGCAAGCGCGGTGAACAGAACGATTAGCATCGCCCATAGCAGCATGACACCGGGATTGGTTTTTACCGCCTCGATGCTACTTTGCATAGCCGTCACAATGTCGATCTCCGGTCGGTCGATCAACATGGGCACCGAGACCACCATCAGAACAAAGATACCGGCCATAATGACAAACCCTACGGAACAGAAGATCGCCAACATACCGATATTGTCGATACGAGTTGCAGCGCCTGGCGCAGCATTCATTCCGAACAACAGCACACCCGCCACCACCGACAACAGGTACCAAACCAGCATGAAAAACAGCAGCACTCCACCCGCGGTCATGACACCGCCACCATTACGCATCCAGCCAAAATGGAGCTGCGCCAGCCCAACGGGTTTACGGTGCTCGATACGACGACTCAGCTCATACAGCCCCACCGCCAGAACCGGACCGAGGAAAACCACAGCGGCAAAGACCCCGGCAGCAAGAAACGGGTAGGAACTGGGACGCAACAGGGTAATCACTGCCAGCATGGCCGCAGTGACCAGTAAGCCAATCAACAGGCTTACCCCTGGAGCACGAACAAAATCTCGCCAACCTGCGGCCAGCCAGAACCAGGGGCTGTCACTGTTGACCCGGCGAACGGTTGGCAACGGATGCGAGGAGGCAGAATGAACGCCCATGTGTGTACCCATAACTGAACCTCCGGTACGTCTTCCAGTGCCGGACCCGAAAAGCGGGTATGGCTCTCCTTAACCCTAGCAGCCATAACCAACCATTCAAGTAAGTTAAAACGCAGCCCGACCAGCGGTGAATAGACACAAAAAAGCCGGGCACAGCCCGGCTTTTTAAAATTGCGCCAACGGCAGGATTTACTTGGCGTTGTCCACCATGTATTGAACCGCTGCCTTCAACTCGTCGTCAGAGCAGTTACCACAGGTACCACGCGCAGGCATAACACCGGTCTGGCCCTGGAAGCCGTTGATAGCGTGGGTAACCATTGTGTCCATGCCCTGTGCGATACGCGGCGCCCAGGCAGCCTTGTCGCCAAACTTGGGCGCACCGGCAGCGCCGATGGCGTGGCAGGCAAAACAGGTGGTATCGTAAACCTGCTTGCCGCTACGTGCCGCAGCGGGGGCGGCAGTCGTCGCTTCAGTATTCTCCGCAGGCGCGGCCACAGAGTCGGTAGGCGCGGCAGCCATGCTATCAACAGTGATAGGGGCGCCGGTATTGAGCTGGCCAACAGGGGCGATAAGTTTATCGATTTCGGCAGCGCTCATGGTTTCTGCGCCATCGTTGCCGGAACAGCCGGCCAGACCAAGCAGCAGAACCGCGGCACAAGACGCCATCGCAGCGCGCATACCAGTACGAGTTTCCAGTTTGTCCACAGTGAACTCCTAAAATGATTGAGGGGAAATCTGGCGCTTACTCACCTTAGACCAATCGGGGCACTCTTTCTGCCGCATGGGGGTTGTTCAAAGGTTCGATAGCGCGGGAGTGGATAAGTATATCGTTAAGTTCTGCGCGGGGTAAATTCCGTGTAAAAGGCCTGTGAATTGTTTTGCAGATATCCCGGCACGGCGACCCCACAGGTTTGTGGACGCCATCGCCGTTGCCCGGTATCCTTGTGCCCCTCACGCGCCCGTAGCTCAGCTGGATAGAGCGCTGCCCTCCGGAGGCAGAGGTCAGGGGTTCGAATCCCTTCGGGCGCGCCATTTCAATTAACATCTTCCTACTTTCCCATAGCACCACACAACTTGTGCTTTAAGGGATTTGAACGCCGGGGCATAGCGACGGCGGCCTGAAAGGCGAGGGCCAGGAATGGCTTGAGTCAGGAGCCTCGGACGCAATCTCAGTGATCCGCACATCCCCCCGTCTCAACTTGTACGGTTGAGTGCTCGATACCAAAGTGCTCCACCAGAATCTGTTTCACCTTCACCAGCACTTCGGCACAACAGTCGGTGTTTTTTACCGTGACATGCATAGAGAGTAGCGGCCTCTCAGGCGTCAGTGACCAGACATGAACATGGTGCACATCGCGCACCTCATCGATGCTCTCTGTAATCGTACGCCGCAACAGCTCCACATCGACGTCTTCCGGCGTTCCTTCGAGCAGGATATGCGCGGACTGCCTGACCACAAACCAGGCGCTACGCAGGATCAGTAACGCCACCAGGATCGACAACAATGGATCGATGGGCATCCAGCCACTTAACAAAATCACCACTGCAGCGATGATGGCGGCGACAGAGCCGAGCAGATCGCCCAGCACGTGAACCATGGCACCACGCAGATTGAGATCGTGCTGATGGCCGCCGTGGAGGATAAAGAAGACGATGATATTAACTGCCAGGCCAACGGCAGCAACACCCAGCATCATGCCGCCCTGAACCGGCACCGGTTCTGACAGGCGCTGAATCGCCTCGTAGCCGATCCAGACCACCAGGGCGATAAAGGCAAGGCCGTTTATCAGGGCCGCGAGGATCTGTAGCCGTTGATAGCCATAGGTACGCAGGGAGTCAGCAGGTCTTTTGCCAACGTGTGATGCACCCCAGGCCAGCGCCAGCGAAGCCGCGTCTGTCAGCATGTGGCCCGCATCGGCAAGCAGAGCAAGGGAGCCAGAGAGAATGCCGCCGACAACCTCGACCACCATAAAGATAGCGATCAATAAAAGCGCACGCAGCAAGCGTGGTTCGTTATCCTGTGTATGGGAATGGTGACCGCTCATCCTTCAATAATTCAGCTATTGAACGACGTGCTTTCCAGCGAAGATTCAGCTCCGAGTTGTTCCATTACGACCCGATTACGCCCCTCCTCCTTGGCTCGATAAAGCGCCTGATCGGTAACCCGGTAAACCTCGGTGGTACGGATATTTTCATCGGGCTGGGTGGCCGAGACACCGAAACTGGCAGTTACCACCTGGCCGCTGCCCGGCGCGATTTCGATATCCAGCGCCTCGATATCACGGCGAATCTTCTCCACGTGCGCCAGCGCCTCTTCCGTGCTGTCGCTGTTGATGATGCCGCCAAACTCCTCTCCTCCCAGGCGGAAGGTTTCGTCACCGGAGCGACGCATACTCTCGGCCAACACCTCGGCGATTCGCCGCAGCACTTTATCACCCATGTCGTGACCGTTGGTATCGTTGTAACGTTTGAAGCGATCGATATCCATGATGAAGAAATAGAACGGGCGCCCATCCCGCCTTGCACGCAGGTATTCACTATCGAAACGTTTGTTAAACCAGCGGCGATTGTAGAGGCCAGTTAACGCGTCCTCCATCGAGGCTCGATGAATTAGATCGTAGGTGACCTCACGGTTCAGCTCGTAGTAATAGATAACACCGCACAGCGCCAACGACACGGCAACAAACTCTACCAACAGGTGCGCATTGACCTGACTACCCAGCACCATGAACAGGTGTGTCATGAGGATGGCGTAAAAAACCAGGGTAATCTGAAACCCACGACGTAAGCCGAGAAGGAAAAAGGCAAAAATAGGCGTAAAAACCGACCACATCAGAATGCCGAAGTCCTTGGCCGAAATGAAGATAATGGCAAGAGTTAGCAACATCACATTGAGCACCACAAACCAGGAAGTGCGTTCCACCTTCTGGTTGAAGCGATAATCGGCGATGGTGATAAATCCCAGCAACAGACCGATGACATCCGCCACACCGTTTGCGTAAAGATTGGCTACGGCAAAGTTGTAAATAGCGAAAAAGCCGAACACCAGCAGTGTCAGTACCAAATAGGCACTGAACAACCTGACCCGCCAGAAGTCATTACTGCCCCGGTCAAAGGGGTTAGGCAACAGTAAAGGATTTGAAGAGGCCTTTTTCATCTCATATCAAACGCATCATCGCCGTAGAGGGTTGCAGTATCAGGCACTCCTGCACTGATTCCGACCATTCTCCTTGGCTTTATACAACGCCGCATCGGCCCGGGCAAATACCTGTTCCGGGTTATCTCCCTCGCGAAATTCGCTCAAACCGCAGGAGATGGTGATTGGTACAGGGTTACCACGGTAGTGAAATTCACACGCTTCCACACTCTGGCGGATATGCTCGGCGACCACGCTGGCCTGCTCCATATCCGTCTCCGGCAGCAACAGCACGAACTCCTCTCCGCCGAAACGGGCGGCAAAATCGGTCTCGCGCACCTTGTCCTGAAACAAACGGGCGATCACCGTCAGCACCTTATCCCCTGCCTGGTGACCATAGTTGTCGTTAATCCGTTTGAAGTTATCGACGTCCCACACCGAGAGCACCAACGGATTTTTGTAGCGCTTCCAGCGTGCGACCTCCTGCGCCAGTCGTTCATTGTAGGCAAAGCGATTGGGGATGCCGGTGAGCGGATCGACCATCGCCATATCCCGCTCTTTTTTGATCCGCTGGCGCAGCTTGTCCGACTCTTTCTGCGCACTGTTTAGCTTGCTGGTCAGCTGCTCTACCTGCTGTTCCGCCGTGGCAAGACGCTGCTCCTCGGCGGCACGAAACTCCTGCATGTGATTACGAATGGTCTCAACCCGCTGCTGCACAGCCTGTTTCAGCGAGGTGATATCCTGGGCCATGCTTACCGAGTCTTCGATTCCCTGCACCTGCTCCTTGACCGCACTATCCAGTTCCTTGCCTTCGCTAAACGACTCCCGCTGATTGAGCACATTCTCCTGGAAGGTGCTGTCGATCTCCTGCAGTCGTTCGCTCATCTGTTTGAGGAACGTCTCGATCTCGCTCTTCTCATCCTGCACCTGAGAACGCATTTCACTGATCAGATCGGCGATGGCGCGAATCGCCTGTTCGGTATGCGCATCATCGGCAGCGGCCAGCAGCTCCTTGATCGCCACCACCTTCTCTGCCAGTCGTGCAGGGACATCGATACGTTCGATCAGGCGCAGCAAAATCTCATGCGATGAGAGGTTTTCCGTCGCTACCGGTGTCGGTGCGTTACTCAACACCGGCTTGAGGCTATTGATCAATTCACGCCCCAGCGCATAGAGCTGACTTTCATGGTTGCCGCGCTCGATACGTTGCAACATCAGCTCCCGTCGATCCGCCTGCTCGATCAATCCCTCAACCAGTTCCTGCAGCAGATTCCGCGCAACATTTAACTTATCTTCTTCTGTGGGCAACTCCGCTTTAACGCTCTTCTCTTCGCGGGCTAGCAACTTACCCAACAGACCGCGCTTTTCGCTGCTCTCACTCACCGCTGGTGGCACAACCTCGCCCGCTTCGCCTTCGACCCAGCGCAATGCCTCCATGATCAGGTCAACGAATTCCTTGATCAGAGATTGATGATCGCCGCCCTCTGCCTGTAACAACTTCTTTTGTACCGCCTTGGCCCGATGTCCCATGCCGCGGGGGAATTCGATCCGGCCCAGCGCCTCTTCCAGTAACTCACCGGGGCGCGGCAGACGCTGCACGCTTTTGCGCTGTTCATCGAGTTTAAGAATGGATTGAGAGATGGAATCGAGCAGGCCGCGCAGTTCACGTTCATTGCTGCCGCCGCGTAACAGATTACGTAGTCGCTCCAGTTGCCGATTAAGCACATCGTTGCTGGTGTCGGCTGCCAGGGTCAGGCGACTCAGCCCGGTACGCAGGATCTGTTCACTCTCTGCCCAGGCCTTCTCTTTCGCCTCCAGTTCACCGAGGGCGTCGTAGTATTTGCTCTTCCAGTTTTGCAGTTCGTCGTCGCTCATCGCTGCTCACACCAGCGTCAGCCCTTCGGGCAACGCGACCTCCATGGCAATCGGTAGATGATCAGAATGAGCGTGACTCAACACGCTGCACTGCATCACTTCAATAGATGGGCTGACCAGAATATGGTCGATGTTGCGCTCCGGACGCCAACTGGGGAAGGTATGAAACTCCTCTTCCGGTTCGCGCAGGCAGGTATCACGAAAAAAACGTCGCATCTCGGCACTGTCGGGAGGGCAGTTCATGTCACCCATCACGATCACATGGGGATAGGCGCAGACCAGATCGGAAATGTAGGAAAGCTGTCTGGCACGGGCCCTCGGTCCCAACGCCAGGTGCAGCATAATCACCACCAGTGAGTTGTCGCCGTGACCGTAGCGCACCATCAGCGCTCCTCGTCCCGGGATCATTCCCGGTAATTTGTGTTCGCTGATCTCGGTAGGACGTGCCTTGCTCAACAAGCCGTTACCGTGCTGCGCCAGCTTACCGAGATTACGGTTAGTCTGGTGATACCAGAATGGAAACTCCGCCTTGTTGGCAAGGTACTCAGTCAGGTCGACATAGTTGGTACGGTGACTGCCCGAATCGAGCTCCTGCAGACCAACCACATCATAGCTGCGCAACACATCTGCAATCCTGTCGAGAGTCTTGAAACGGTGCTTGGCAGGAAACAGATGTTTCCAGCTTTTGGTGATGTAGTGGTGCGGATAGACGCTGTTGATCCCAACCTGGACGTTGTAGCTAAGCAGTCGCAGACGTTGGCCCCCTGCCGGGGACAGCTGTGCATTATCCATTTGAGATTCCGTAAAAAGGTTCAGACCGGACAGATCATCTCACCCAGGGCAGCGGTGAGTTTGAGGTTCTCCCCATAATCGACCGGACAATCAATGACTGTAACGCTATCGCTTTCCAGGGCCTTTCTCAAGGTAGGCAGCAACTCTGCGGTGCTCTCTACCCGCACTCCGACCGCGCCAAAGGACTCGGCCAGTTTGACGAAATCGGGGTTTTCGAAATCGACATGGGAGATGCGACCAAACTGGTTCATCTGTTTCCACTTAATCAGCCCATAGCCACTGTCGTTCCAGATCAGCACCACGATGGGGGTCTTTAGCCGCACCGCAGTCTCCAGCTCCTGCACGTTCATCAGGAAACCCGCGTCGCCGGTCACCGCCACCACCTTGCGCTCGGGTAGTGCCAGCTTGGCAGCGATAGCCCCCGGCAGGGCGATGCCCATGCTGGCGAAACCGTTGGAGATGATGCAGGTATTGGGCACCTCGCAGCGGAACATCCGCGCCATCCACATCTTGTGCGCACCGACGTCGCAGATGGCGATGTCTTCCATATCCATCGCGGTGCGCAGGTCCCAGATAATCTTCTGCGGTTTGACCGGAAAACCGTCGTCCTTGCTGCAGGCGTTCATCTCCTTCACCAGCGCCTCGCGCAGGGAGCGCATGCGATGCCCCTGATGTGGCGTCGCCAGTTCGCCGATACGCAACAGGGCGTGTTTGATGTCGCCTACCACCCCGACCTTCACCGTGTAATACGCATCCACCTCGGCGGGCATGGTATCGATATGGATGATGATGCGGTCGCGGCTCGGATGCCACAGATGGGGGTGATACTCCACCAGGTCGTAGCCGATGCAGATGATCACATCTGCCCCTTCAAAGCCACAGTGGATGAAATCCTTGGCCTGCAAACCGGCGCTACCGAGAGCCAACGGGTGCTTGAACGGCATGACCCCTTTGGCCATGAAAGTATTGGCCACCGGGATGTTAAGCCGCTCGGCAAAATCGACCAACTGCTGCCACGCCTTGGCGCGAATTACCCCATTACCCGCCAGAATCATCGGCGCATTGGCATTGGAGATCGCCTGGGCCGCGCGTTCGATTTGATCGGTCGCTGGCTCCGGCAACATCGGGTTCTTCACCGGAAGCGGGTGATCATGCACTTCCATCTCGGCGACGTTTTCAGGGAATTCGATAAAGCTGGCACCGGTCTTTTCAGTCTGTGCCAGCTTGAACGCCTTGCGCACCACTTCCGGGATGGTGTTCGGGGTGAGCAGGCGGGAAGAATACTTGGTAACCGGCTGGAACATCTGCTCCAAGTCGAGTACCTGGTGCGACTCCTTATGCAGCCGATTGGTATCGGCCTGCCCGGCAATCGCGACTACCGGGGCATGGTCCATGTTGGCGTCGGCCACGCCAGTGATTAAGTTGGTAGCACCGGGACCGAGGGTAGCGAGACAGACCCCGGCACGCCCGGTGAGGCGGCCATAGACATCGGCCATAAAGGCGGCACCCTGCTCGTGCCGGGTAAGGACGAACTGAATCGAAGAATCGAGCAGTGCATCCATCACGTCGAGATTTTCTTCACCCGGAATACCAAAGACATACTTGGTCTTTTCGTTTTCCAGACAACGGACGAACAACTCTGCCGCTTTCATCGATGCCCTCGCTGAACCTCTTTTTATCTAGTCTAGAAGCCACGCGAAAATTAGCGAGTGTGCTGCAATGCGCCGAACTCCAACTGTGGCTTCATCATCAGGAGCGTGCCCTGAGTCTTGCAAGGGAGACTCAGGGTGCGAAGACACAAAATGTTACTGTTTTGATTCCTGGGCAATCAGCGCATTCATAATACGAGTCATGCGCTCATAACTCCGAGCCAGTTCTGCTTCCAGTCGATACTTGCCGTTGACGATCACCGTCGGCACACCGCTAATGCCATACTGGCGGGTCAGGTCTGCGGCGCGGCGTACCTTGGCCTGCACGGCAAAGGATTCAAAGGCGTCGTCGAAGGTCTTGGCATCCACATCGAGCTGCTCAAAGAACTTGCCAATCTCTTCCTTGTTGGCCATACGCTGGCGTTTTCGCTGCATTGCATCGAAGAACGGCTTATGGAACTTGTCCATGATCTCCAGCACCTCTGCGGTGTAGTAGGCCTGAGCATGTAGTTTCCAGCGAGGATTATTGAAAATAGCCGGGATACGAACGAATTCGACATTGGCCGGTTTGTCTTCCAACCAACCACCCAGCACCGGTTCGAAATCGTAACAGTGAGGGCAGCCGTACCAGAACAGCTCCACCACCTGTACCTTACCCGGACCTGCGGCAGGAACCGGTGTAGAAAGCTTTACGTAGTCCTGACCGACAACAAAGTCTTCGGCTACGGCGCCACCGCTAAAGCAGAAAGCCGTTAACGCGAGCAAAAAAGCCGCACTTAATTTACGCATATTCATCCTCCAGATTTTTATCCAGCCGTCGGGCGGCTGCTTGGTTTTGGCTACTATAACCGATGCTCAGAATACTGCCCACCGCGGACGGCGCCCTTTTATGTATGGCGCAGGTGGATTATGCTAAGCGCATAACAATTACATGAATGAGGGTCTGACATGGTCGAAGGCAAACACATCAATTTGAATGAATTCCTTAACCAGCAATATCTCTGCGAGGCGATGACCCCGCGCGAGATCCAGACCCTGTTGGAGTTCACCGAAGAGGTTCGGTTCAAAAAAAATGAGATCATCGCCGACATCGGCGAAGTCGGCGAAGCGCTCTACTTCGTAGTCGAAGGCGAGGCCGCCCTGTTCCAGCAATCCGGCAGCGATATGGTCGAGGTCGGCCGCGCCAAGTCCGGCGGTATGATCGGCTCCATGTCCTTCTTCGACAGTCAGCCGCGCTCGGTGCGCATCATCGCTATGACCGACAACACCCGCCTGATCCGCCTGAGCAAGGTGATGTATCAGCGCCTGCGCGTTGAACACCCATTTATCGCGGTAAACATCCTGGAAGACGCCATTGTCAGTCTGGACCAGTTGTTCCGCCACCTCAGCCAGGACATGGCCGCCTTCTCCCGCTACGTCTACGGCGGCAACCGCTAAAACCATTATCGGCAGAAACAAAAAAGCCCCGCAATGCGGGGCTTTTTTATTATTTCCGACCTCAAAGTTGCCCGTACGAATGTAGGCCGGACAGGAACATGTTGACACCGATAAAGGCAAACAGGGTCACGAACAGCCCGACTATCGCCCACCAGGCCAGCGGTGTTCCGCGCCAGCCCTTGGTCAGACGCAGGTGCAACCAGGCAGCGTAGTTAAGCCAGACGATCAGCGCCCAGGTCTCCTTCGGGTCCCAGGACCAGTAACCGCCCCAGGCCTCCGCCGCCCACATCGCGCCGAGCACAGTGGCCACGGTGAAGAAGGCGAAACCAAGGGCAATCGCCTTGTACATAATGTCATCCAGCTGATCCAGGCTGGGCAGACGCTTCGCCAATACCCCTTCCGGCTTTTTCTCCACCAACAGGTAGGCCACACCGAGCATCGCCGCCAGGGCAAAGGCACCATAACCGACGAAGTTGGCCGGTACGTGGATCTTCATCCAGTAGCTCTGCAACGCCGGTACCAGCGGCTGGATCTCATGGGCGCCACGGTCAAAGGTGTACCAGAGGAGGAAACCGACCGCGCCACTAATCACGGTCAGGGCGAAGGCGCCCATGGCACGATTCTCATAGCGGCGCTCGTAGAACAGATACATCAGTGCGGTAATGATGGCGAAGAGGATGAAGACTTCGTAAAGGTTACTGACCGGGATATGCCCAATGTCCGCGCCCATTAAATAGGATTCGCGCCAGCGCACCATCAAACCGACCAGCCCCATGGTGGCACCGGACCATGTCAGGGCGGTGCCCACCTTGCCGCTGAATTCGGAACCGATGGCCAGGGCAAACCAGTAGGCAATAGTGGCCATGACGAACAGGGCGCTCATCCACATAATGGATGACTGGCTGGAGATGAGGAATTTAAGGAAGAAGTTGCTCTCGCCGCGTGCCAGCTCGTCGCCGTACAAACCAACAGCGGCCAAACTGAAGAGCGCGACCACCAGACTCAGGGTACGCATCGGCTTCCAGCTCCAGCCGAAGACCACCAGGCCGATGACGGAGAAGAAGAGGATACCGACTTCGAAGGCATCCATCAGCGCCGAATAGTTGCCATAGGCCATCACGCCGCCGGCGACCACCAGCAGGGCCCAGATCCAGTCGTACAGGCCAAGCCGCTTGAGCAGCGACGGCCGGTCAAATTCGTTTTGCATAATGCTCTCTGTTACTGACATTACTCCTCCTCGTCGGACTGTCTCGCCCGATCTAACTATTTTTCAGCATCACTATGGTGACGTAAATCCCGGCACAGGGTATCGAATTCGCTATCGAAGGCGCCGCGCTCACGATGGCCGGTAGCGGCAAACAGGATCGAACTTCCTTCACCTTCACTTCGCACCAACAACCATAGGCGACGATGGTGGAGATAGAACATAAAGAAGACACCCAGCATCAACATGACGCAACCAAGATACACGATATTCTGACCAGGCGCCTTGGTTATTTGCAGCCCCGAGGCCTCCACCTGGGTAAACTCCTTGAACTGCATGTAGAACGGCGAACCGTAGGTGGGCAGTGCTGAAATGGCATTAAGGGCGTCGTCGAAGAACACCGCATCAGCATCGCCAATTCCCTGACTGGTATCGACTCCCTCCTCACGCAGTTGTTCCAGATAGACGTTACCGAGGATCACCTGAATCAGTTTGACGTAAGAGGAAAGCGCCTCTTCGCTCTTATCGGCTGGCGCCCGCTTGCGGGTCTCCTCGGCAATGGCATCCAGCCCTTTGTGGACAAAGACACTCACCAGATTTTCAATCATCTTGGTAAATTGCTGGTTAACCGGATCACCGACCGGTGCACCCAGGTCATTAGTTGCCTGACGCTGTGCCACCTCATGGATACGATTGCCATCCTTTGCCCGTGCCAGGAAGTGCATGAAACGGTCTACCTTGCCATCGGGATCGGCAGGCACATGCAGAAAACGGTAATCCTCACCGGTGGAGGCACGCATACCGCTGAGGAAGAAGGGTCGACCGTCGAACATCACCGGACTGAAGTAGTTAACATACTCACGCGCCTCACCGTTGGCGGCACGCAGTTTGAACACCACGCTGGGACCGTAGTTCATGTTCTTCTTGCCGCTGGGGTCGTTCTCCGGCAGCGGAAAGATATTGAACATCTTGAAGTCGTCCAGCTCCAGCATGTAGTCGTTGTCACCGACCTGTAGCGGGATATCGCCACCGACGGTGCCGTTAAACTCTTCCGCCTTGCCGCCCATCTCCGCAAGCGGCCATGCCAGCAGCTTAATCTTCGAGCCACCATCGGCGAAGCTGGACTGGTAGATGGAGTAACCCTTGTAGAGCAGCGGATGGTTAACCTTGATGGTCGCCTCCAGCGGCTCCTTGCGTTCGTCGTCATGGATAATGACCTTACTCTCGAACAGCTTGGGCATTCCGGTGGAGTAGTGCTCGATATTGAAGTCGACCACTTCCACGGCGAAGGGGAGTTTCTGCACCAGATAACCATCGCGCATACCGAGGAAAATAAAGTCGGCCTTCGATCCTTCGGGAATGGAGACGGCACCACGGAAAGAACTGCTGTCGGGCGGCAGCACGCTTTTTTCCGGTACCAGATTGGCCGGCATGCTGCGGGTTTCGATAGCGATATCACCGCGCCACTCGGCGATGCGCAGCGGCAGGTTGCCATCGATCAAACCACCGAGACAGATCACCACAATCGAGACATGGGAAAGCAGATAACCGAGGCGGCCAACCGAGCCCTTCATTGCCGCCAGGGTAGTGTGGCCCTCATGCTGTTTCACCTTTACCCGGTAACCCAGCTTCTGCAGCCGGCCGCCCAGGCAAGTCAGTGTCTTTTCCGTCCCATCCGCTGTGTGCCATTCATCCTTGTGGTGGAAACCGCCCAGCGACTTGGCTTGCACATCGAGGCGAAAGTTGCGCATATCCTTGATGATTGCCGGGGTGTTGCGATAGACACAGACCCCCGTCGAGATCAGCAAAATACCCAGCAGGGCGAGAAACCAGGGGGCGCCATAGATATCGAACAGGCCGAGGGACTTGAACACCTCGAACCAGAACGATCCGAATTTGATCACGTAGTTGGTATAGGGCTCGTTCTGTTTCAGTACCGTGCCGATCACCGCGGCGATGGAGATCGCCACCAACATGGTAATCGCCAGGTTCATAGAGCCAAGAAACTCCACCAGAACCAGGGAATAACTGCGTCGTGGACGCGCTGTGTGGGCCGTATCGTTCAAGGATTTCACCATCTTCGGCGTTGCGCCTTATGCCGCCGTTTCAAAACTTCACCGGCTTTTTATCACATCTGCGATCTTTGCCGAAGCTGCATCGCAGAAAACTTAAATCATAAGCTGGGAGCCAACTCAAACACGCGAGCGCATCAATTTGAGCGACTTCCAGACAATAAAGGGTGGCCTGAGCCACCCTCTATTTTGTTACAACAATCTGCAACGAAGATTAATGCAGACCAGCGATATACTCAGCTACCGCGGCAATATCGGCATCGCTCATTTTGGCAGCGATGTCGCGCATCATCTTCTGCGGGTCAGTGGTACGGGCACCAGAACGGAAATCGTTCAATGCCTTGGTCACATACATGCTGTGCTGACCGCTGAGAGAGGGGAAACCTGCGCCAGGGTTACCGGCACCGGAAGGACCGTGGCAAGCCATGCAGGCAGAGATACCTTTAGCCGCATCACCACCTTCGTACAGCTTCTTACCAGCCGCTGCCTTCTCCATATCGGCAGGAGCGCCAACAACGCGCTTCTGAGTGGAGAAATAGGCCGCCAGATCAGCCGCATCCTGAGCGCTCAAAGGCGCTGCCATGCCGCTCATGGTTGGGTCGGTACGCTCACCCGCCTTGAACTGGGCCAGTTGCTTCTCAATGTAAGAAGCGTGCTGACCAGCCAGCTTGGGAAAAGTCGGGACCATGCTGTTTCCATCCATGCCGTGGCAGGCGCCACAGGTCATGGCCTTGGTTTTTCCAGCAGCAGCGTCACCGGCTGCAGAGACAACGCCAGTGGCGCCAAACATTACCAGAACGGCAAAAGCTAATTTCTTCATTGGTTCCCCAGTATTTCAGACACTTTGCAGATTGATGTCTCCGGGCTTATTACTGAGCCTTGGAGACGAGATACTCAACAGCCGCTTCGATATCTGCGTCAGGCAGATCGGCACGGCCACCTTTGGGCGGCATAACACCTTTGGTTCCTTTGAAACCCTGGACAGCGTGCTGCTTCAGCACATCCATGCCCTGGGCAATACGCGGTTCCCATGCGGCTTTGTCACCGGTCTTGGGAGCGCCAGCAGCACCAGTAGAATGGCAGGCGAAGCAAACGGTGTTGTAAATGGTCGCGCCGTCGGCGGCGATAGCGCCCTGGGCAGAGATCATCAGAGCAGCACCGGCAGCAGCAATAGCAAACTTCTTCATTTTTCATCTCCTCATCTTGTTGATGATTCGGACCTTCTTTACGTAATCAGGTCCTTGTTGGTTTTTTATGTTTTGACCGGAAGACGAGCGTGATACCCTCATGCACACCCCGGACATTAGCCAAGCAGCGTGTCTATATACCAATTTTGGCCCCTCCGGGTCAATCACGGCTGGTTATAGATGTTCCGCCAACGGCCTAATGAAGTGACCGCAAATACCACGACAAATTCCGCAGACATGCAGCGAAATCCTTTTAAATCCATCGACTTTCTCACCAGCGCCAATGCCCTGCATCAGCTACCGCCGGACACTGGCGCCGAGGTCGCCTTCGCCGGGCGTTCTAATGCGGGCAAGTCGAGTGCCCTCAACGTCATCACCGAACAGCGCAATCTGGCCCGGACCAGTAAAACCCCTGGGCGGACCCAACTGATCAATTTCTTTGCCCTGGATGAGGAACACCGCCTGGTGGATCTGCCCGGCTACGGCTACGCCAAGGTACCGGAAAAGATCAAACGCCACTGGCAGCAGGTGCTCTCCGATTACCTGCAAACCCGCCGCTGCCTAAAAGGCCTGGTGTTGCTAATGGACGTCCGCCACCCACTCAAGGATTTCGACATCCAGATGCTCGACTGGGCAGCGCATCAGGGGATGCGAGTACACGTACTCCTGACCAAGGCCGATAAACTGGGCAACGGCCCGGCAGGCAACACCCTGCAGAAGGTCAGGAAAGAGCTGAAGGCCAACTACCCGTTGGCGACCGCGCAACTCTTCTCCTCCCTCAACCGACGAGGGATCGACGATGCACGAACCAAACTGGCCGAGTGGTTAGAGCTGGGATCAGAGGAAAACAGCGGACAATAAAAAGCCCCGGTCGTGGGGAGGTTAGGAGAGTTACGACCGGGGCTAGAATTACCCAACAACCTTGGGGGGAATTGTCGGGGTACTACCAAGTCCCGTAAGGAGAGAACGGGATGCGCAATGTGTGCGCTAACGTTATGACTGGGCCGTTTCGGGAAAGTTCAGGCATTCGGAGAAATTTTTTTAGTTTTTTGCTCGGACATTTATCGGGCCGCCTGTAGAAGCCAACTCAAAATCGGGGCTCGTGCCCGGAGACAAGGTGCCCCGAAGGTAATGCCCTTGGGTGCGCGAAGCCTGCGAGGAGCGCAGTTTACCGGTAGTAAATGAGCACCGCCGCAGGCTTTGCAACGCAGGATCGGGGTGCGAGAACCATTTTGAGCGGCTTCTAGTGAGCTTCATCCCAATTTGCGCCCGCCCCCGCTTCAACCACTAAAGGCACCCGCAACTCCGCCGCCCCGCTCATCAACTCGACGATCTTCTCGCTCACCGAGTCGACCTTCGACTCCGGCACCTCGAACACCAGTTCATCGTGCACCTGCATCACCATGTGGATGTCCAGCTGATCCGCCAGCCAGGCATCGACCGCCAGCATGGCGCGCTTGATGATGTCCGCAGCAGTACCCTGCATCGGCGCATTGATCGCCGTGCGTTCAGCGTACTGACGACGCTGGCCATTACTCGATTTGATATCGGGGATGTAGAGACGCCGACCAAAGACGGTCTCGACGTAGCCCTGCTCCTTCGCCAGTTCGCGGGTGGAGTCCATATAGGCCTTCACCCCCGGATAGCGGGCGAAGTAGAGATCAACATAATTCTGCGCCGCGGCACGCTCGATCCCTAACTGCTTGGCCAGACCGAAGGCGGACATACCGTAGATCAGGCCGAAGTTGATCGCCTTGGCACTGCGGCGCTGTTCTGCAGTCACCTTATCCAACGGTTCGCCGAAGACCTCGGCAGCGGTGGCGCGATGAATATCCTCGCCATCGGTGAAGGCCTTGAGCAAACCCTCATCTCCCGAGAGATGGGCCATGATGCGCAATTCGATTTGGGAGTAGTCCGCGGCAACGATGCGATAGCCCTTCTCAGCGATAAAGGCCTGACGAATTCTCCGACCTTCTTCAGTACGTACCGGAATATTCTGCAGGTTCGGATCGGAGGATGAGAGCCGCCCGGTAGCCGCCACCGCCTGGTGATAGGAGGTATGCACTCGACCGGTGTTGAAGTTGATCATCTGCGGCAGCTTGTCGGTGTAGGTCGACTTGAGCTTGGACATGGAACGGTAATCGAGGATCAACCGCGGCAATGGATAGTCCAGTGCCAATTCCGCCAACACCTCTTCGGCGGTGGAGGGCTGGCCCTTGGGGGTCTTCTTCAACACCGGCAATTCAAGCTTGTCGAACAGGATCGCCTGAATCTGTTTCGGCGAACCGAGATTAAAGGTTTCACCCGCCTCGTCGTAAGCGGCCTTTTCGAGCGCCTCCATTTTCTGCGCCAGTTCACCGCTCTGCTTCTCCAACATCGCCTTGTCCACCAGCACACCGTTACGCTCCATTCGCGAGAGGATCGACAGCAGCGGCACTTCCAGTTCGCGATAGAGATTTGCCAGCGGTTCGATGGCTTGCAGTTTTGGCCACAGCGTCTGGTGCAGACGTAATGTTATATCCGCATCTTCCGCAGCGTAAGGACCGGCCTGCTCCAACGCTACTTCGTTGAAGCCGATCTGTTTCGCACCTTTACCAGCGACCTCTTCGTAACTGATGTTTTTGTGGCCAAGATATTTCAGCGCCAGCGAATCCATGTCGTGACGGGTAGCGGTAGAATCGAGCACATAGGATTCGAGCATGGTGTCGTGGGCGATACCACGCAGCTCGATACCGTGGTTGGCCAACACGCTCATATCGTATTTGAGGTTCTGCCCGACCTTGAGATGTTTATCGCTCTCCAGTAACGGTTTGAGCTTCGTCAATACCTCATCGCGGGAAAGTTGTTGCGGCGCACCAGCATAGCTATGCGCGACCGGCACGTAAGCGGCCTTGCTCGCCTCCACAGCAAAAGAGACACCGACGATCATGGCGTCCATGTAGTCGAGACTGGTGGTCTCGGTATCGAAGGCAAACAGCTCCGCCTGTTCCAGTTTTTTCAGCCAGGCATCGAAGGTTTTCCAGTCGAGAATAACCTCGTATTCACTTTCAACATTGGCAGGTTGCGCTTCTTCTGCAGGCGCATCGCTGTTACTCAGTAATTCGCTTAACCAACTCTTGAATTCCAATTCGCGGTAGAGATCGCGCAGGGTTTCGTTGTCCGGTGTCTGCCGCTCCAGTTGCAGAGGTTTCAGTTCCATCTCCACATCGCATTTGATCGTCACCAACTCTTTCGATAACGGCAGTTGCTGCAAACTGTCACGCAGATACTCGCCCACCTTGCCCTTGAACTCATCGGCGTGTTCGATGATCGCATCCAGCGAGCCGTACTCTTCCAACCACTTCACCGCGGTCTTTGGCCCTACCTTGGGTACGCCGGGCACGTTATCGACGGTATCGCCGATCAGCGCCAGATAATCGATGATCCGCTCCGGCGGAATACCGAACTTTTCGGTCACACCCTCCGGGTCCATGGTGGTCTCGGTCATGGTATTCACCAGGGTGACATGCTCATTCACCAGTTGCGCCATGTCCTTGTCGCCGGTGGAGACCAGCACCTTCATGCCCTGCTCTTCGGCCTGTTTCGCCAACGTACCGATCACGTCGTCCGCCTCGACACCTTCGATACTTAACAGCGGCAAACCCATTGCACGAACAATGTCGTGGATCGGTTCTATCTGGCTACGCAGATCATCGGGCATCGGCGGGCGATTGGCCTTGTACTCGGGATACATGTCGTCGCGGAAGGTCTTGCCCTTGGCGTCGAACACCACCGCCACATGCGCCGGGTCGTAATCCTTGAGCAGGCGACGCAGCATGTTGGTCACACCGTAGACCGCCCCGGTCGGCTCACCTTTGGAATTGGTCAGAGAAGGCATGGCGTGGAAAGCGCGGTAGAGGTAGGAAGAGCCGTCTACCAGCACCAGTCTGTTGTTGTCCTTGTTCGGCATCGCTTTGTTTTATCGAGTTCAGGATATTGGGCAAGCAGGATAAACCATCTCTTGCCCGATTGCTGCGCGTCCCAAATCGGTAAAATAAATCACTTTATTATCAATCACTAACATTCATACAAAGTATTGACTATTGCCCCATAAACAGGTTAAATCCGTTTCACCCTGCACCACACGCCTGCCGACCACAGCATATTGGTTGACATACCGGTGACAAAAACAAAGAGGCGCCGGAGAGTCGAAGGCACTAACAGCGTAGGAGCAATGGGGGAGTTATAAAAAAAACAAAATGAGCTTTCTGCCGGCATATGCCGGCTTTATTTTTTCTGCCCCCTGTTCATCCCTATTCGCACAGGCCACACCAGCCACCTATAATGCGGCTTTCGAACCAGATTCCGGTTTCCCTATGAGCGATAACGAAAAGACCCCTCACCACGGCGTGATCCCCGACGACAGCATGCTGACTCGCGAGTCGTGGAAGATCTTTCAGATCATGGCCGAGTTCGTCGAAGGCTTTGAACGGCTGGCGGAGATCCGCCCCTCGGTGAGCATCTTCGGTTCGGCACGCACCCCCGAAGATCACCCCTATTACAAACTGACCGAAGAGATCGCCTATGCCCTGTCGCAGGCTGGCTTCTCCGTGGTTAGCGGTGGCGGCCCCGGCATTATGGAGGCGGCCAACAAGGGCGCCTATCGTGGCAAGTCCCCCTCCATCGGCCTCAACATCCAGCTGCCTCACGAGCAATCGGGTAACGCCTATCAGGACATCCGCCTCAGCTTCCGCCACTTCTTTTCACGCAAGGTGATGTTCGTGAAATACGCCGCCGCCTACGTGGTGATGCCCGGTGGTTTCGGCACCCTCGACGAACTGGCTGAGATCCTCACCCTGGTGCAGACCGGCAAGACCCGACGGATCCCCATCATTCTGGTCCATTCGCCGTTCTGGAAAGGCCTGATCGAATGGATACGTACCACGCTGGTGGACGAGAAGGTCATTAGCCCGGAAGATCTGGATCTGTTGCAGATCATCGATGAACCTGAAAAAGTGGTTGAGGCGATCTTCAGCCACTATGAACAAACCGGATTCGAGCCCTCCGCCAAAGAGCGTGAGATCTTGCTGGACCTGTAGGGAGAAACCATGCGTCAACTGTTAACACTTACCGCCACGCTGCTGATGTTCGCGCCCCTTCACGCAGAAGAGGTCACCACCAGCGATCAGGAACTGCAACCGGAGGTCACCATCGTCCACCGTGGCAAGGAGACCATCGAGGAGTACCGGGTCGGCGGCCAGCTCTATATGGTCAAGATCATCCCCAGCAAAGGTCTGCCCTACTACCTGATGGATATGGATGGCGACGGCAGCCTGGAGACTCGACGTAACGATTTGGAGAATCCGCCGGTTGTTCAGTGGCGTATCTTCACCTGGTAAAGCCTGGGTGCCTCTAAAAATTCAATCAAGTTGATGAGTGCAAGGCGAAAAGCGGCGAAGAAGCGGAGTTTACACAGAGTAAATGAGCATTTTGAGGCGCTTTTCAACACAGCAATCGCGGCTTGAGTGGTTTTTTAGAGGTGCCCTACTGTCTTTCCTCCGCGCAGACGGCTAAGATCGCACCCGCGGCAAACAACCGAAACCTTTTATGTCTGTTTACACAGTAGTCGAGCAGGATGAACTGGAGGCCTTCCTCCGAAACTATCCCCTCGGCGATCTCATCGACTACCAGGGCATCAGCGCTGGCATCGAGAACACCAACTACTTCGTGACCACCAGCGAAAAGAAGCTGGTCCTCACCCTGTTTGAACAGCACACCACCGAGGAACTGGGTTACTTCCTCGACCTGATGGCCTTCCTCGCCGAACACGATATCCCCAGCGCCCATCCCATCGCCGACAACGACGGCCACTATCTGCGCGTGCTTAACGGTAAACCGGCAGCACTGGTGATGCGCCTGACCGGCGGCGATGTGAAACAGCCGAACGTGGCGCAGTGCGCGGCACTGGGTAAAAACCTCGGCAAGCTGCATGTGGCGGGACAATCCTTTGAAGGTGAGCGCGGTAATGACCGTGGCCCCCACTGGTGGCACACCACCCGTGATGCGGTATTCGAAAAACTCTCTGCCGATGAACAGGCCCTGCTCGACGAAGAGCTGAACTTCCAGCGCCAGCACCGTTTCGACAGCCTGCCGCGTGGCGTGATACATGCCGACCTGTTCCGCGACAACGCGCTGTTCGAGGGCGACAGCCTCACCGGCATTATCGATTTCTACTACGCCTGTAACGACGTGCTGCTCTACGACGTCGCCGTCACTATCAACGACTGGTGCAGCACCGACGATGGCAGCCTCGACATGGAAAAATCCCAGGCCATGCTCGACGCCTACAAACAGGTCCGCCCCTTCAACACCGAAGAGATCGAGGCCTGGCCGGTGATGTTGCGTGCAGGCGCACTGCGCTTCTGGCTCTCGCGTCTCTACGACCTGCACTTCCCCCGTGAGGGCGAGCTGACCCACACCAAGGACCCCAAGGTCTTCCGCAATATCCTGCTGGCACGGAAAAGCCAGCCGCTGCCGCCGCTCTAATCCGCACCCTTTTTCGCTCCCCATCGCACGGCAAAATCGGCGTCATTTCAGCGCCGACTTATATAACCCCTTGTCTGATATGGAAATTGATTGTTATCCACAATTCCTGTGGATAACTTTGTGGATGGTTTGCGGTTAAGGTCGCCAAGTCCGCATAGCAGCAGCGAAAGTCATAAATTGGTCATCTTCTGTCCAATAGCAAAATTGCTTTTAAAAACATAGATATAAGATATTGCTAATGCACTTCGTTATGTGAGCGCTTCCACACTTGACACTCTACTCAGGATCGTGCACCGCCACTGTGCATAAGAGACGACGAAAACCGCTGCCGATTGACACTTGTCAACAGTTTCACGGACTTATCGCGGCTTGCCCCCTCTCTCCACCCTTCCTAGAATAGGTCCCCACTGTCACCCACAAACGATACCAATAACGTGAATAGACTGGCCCGCCTTGCCCGGCGCCTCGATCAACTCAGCGAATGGACCGGCCGCGGCATCGCCTGGCTAACTCTCGGCATGGTGCTGGTCACCTTCGCCGTGGTGGTGCTGCGCTACCTGTTCAACGTCGGCTGGATCGCGATGCAGGAGTCGATCACCTACATGCATGCGCTGGTGTTCATGCTCGGCGCCGCCTATACCCTGCGCCACGACGGTCACGTCCGCGTCGATATCTTCTATCAAAAGTTCGGGCCCCGCGGTCGCGCCTGGATCGACCTGCTCGGCACCCTATTGTTGCTCGTCCCGGTCACCGTATTCATCGCCTGGGTAAGCTGGGAATACGTTGCCAGCTCCTGGGAACTGCACGAAGGCTCCCGCGAAACCGGCGGCCTGCCCGGCGTCTATTTGCTGAAAACAGCCATTCCTCTGATGGCGATCCTGATGTTGCTACAGGGGCTCTCACTGGGACTGCGTTCGTTACTGGTACTGCTTGGGCATGAAGAAGATGCCCCGGCCCACGACGCTTCCACCGAGGTTTGAGTATGAGTCCCGAAATCATGGCCATCCTCATGTTCCTCACCATCTGTGGTGTGCTGCTGCTCGGCTTCCCGGTCGCCTTTACATTGGGCGGTACTGCGCTGGCCTTCGCCGCCCTCGGTTCACAATTTGGTCTATTCGACGGCGCCTTCCTCGAGGCACTGCCCAACCGCCTCTACGGCATCATGACCAACGAAACCCTGATCGCCGTGCCGCTGTTCGTTTTCATGGGGGTGATGCTGGAACGCTCGAAGGTGGCGGAGCAACTGCTCGACACCATGGCCGCACTGTTCGGTCCGCTGCGCGGCGGGCTCGGGATCTCCGTCACCCTGGTCGGCATGCTGCTCGCCGCCAGCACCGGCATCGTTGGCGCCACCGTGGTCACCATGGGCCTGCTCTCCCTGCCCACCATGATCAAACGCTGCTACAGCCCATCACTCGCCTGCGGCACCATCTGCGCCTCCGGCACCCTTGGGCAGATCATTCCGCCGTCGATTATTTTGATCCTGCTCGGTGACGTACTCGCCTCCGCCTATCAACAGGCTCAACTCGACATGGGGATCTGGTCTCCGGAGACCGTCTCCGTCGGTGACCTTTTCGCGGGCGCACTCATCCCCGGCCTGATGCTGGTGGTCTTCTACATCATCTATCTATTGTTTGTTGCCTGGCTGAAACCAGAAGCCTGCCCGGTGCCACCGGTCGAAGAGCGCGGCGCCTACAACCGCGAACTGATGGCTCGTGCAGTCAAAGTATTGCTGCCGCCGCTGGCACTAATCCTCGCGGTACTCGGCTCGATCCTCGCCGGTATGGCGACACCGACCGAAGCGGCTTCGGTCGGCGCCATCGGTGCGATCCTGTTGGCGATCTCGCAAAAGCAGTTCAACAAAGAAACGCTTAACGAAGTAATGCGCTCCACCACACAGATCACCGCGATGGTGTTTTTGATCTTTATCGGCGCGTCGCTGTTTTCGCTGGTGTTCCGCGGTTTCGGCGGCGACGACATGGTGAAGGAACTGCTCACCGATCTGCCGGGCGGTGTATTCGGCGCGATGCTGGTGGTAATGCTGGTGATGTTCCTGCTCGGTTTTATACTCGACTTCATCGAGATCACTTTTGTGGTGGTCCCCATCGTTGCACCGATTTTGTTGCAGATGGATATTAGCCCCGTATGGCTCGGCGTCATGATCGCCATCAACCTGCAAACCTCCTTCCTCACCCCGCCGTTCGGTTTTGCGTTGTTCTATCTACGTGGCGTGGCACCGCCGGAAGTAACCACGCTGCAGATCTACAAAGGCGTGGTTCCCTTTATCATTATTCAGTTGATCGCACTTGGCGCACTGGCACTGTGGCCGGAACTGGCGACGTGGTTACCGAGTGTGGTGTACGGGGAATAATCAAACATCCAGCGGACTGCGCACCGCATTACCACCGCGATTCAATACATGGGTGTAGATTTGCGTGGTCTTAACGTCCTTGTGACCTAGTAACTCCTGCACCGTACGGATGTCGTAACCATTCTCAAGCAAATGTGTTGCAAAGGAGTGACACAATGTATGGCTGGTAGCAGGCTTGTTAATTCCTGCACGCCGCACAGCACCTTTAATTGCACGTTGGAATGCCTGCTCCCCCAGGTGGTGTCTACGCAGAATCCCGCTACGCGGATCAATAGCTGGCTCAGCCGCGGGAAACATGTACTGCCAACCCAATTCACGCCCCGCATTGGGATACTTGCGCTCCAGAGCATAGGGTAGATACACTGGACCGACACCATTTTGGATATCCTGGCCATGGATGATGCGCACCCTCTCAAGCTGGCTACTCAAAGGCTCCAACAGAGAGCGAGGCAACATCGTCCGCCTATCCTTGCCTCCCTTGCCGTCGCGCACGGTAATTTCACACCGTTCAAAATCAACGTCCTTAATTCGCAGGCGCATCGCCTCCATCAATCTCAACCCTGCACCGTACAACAACGAAGCAATGAGATTATGGACGCCATCGAGTTGCGCCAAAACGGCTTTGACTTCTCCCTCAGTCAGCACAACTGGCAATCGCGGAGGCTTTTTGGCACGTGTTACACCATCCAGCCAAGGAAGCTCGATAGACAAAACTTCTTTGTAGAGGAAGAGAATTGCCGCCAGCGCCTGATTTTGCGTAGACGGCGCAACATTACCTTTAACGGCGAGGTGCGTCAGAAACGCTTCGACCTCCTGCGCACCCATTTCATTAGGATGTCGCATACCGTGAAAACGGATAAACCTGCGAATCCAGTCAAGGTAACGCTTTTCGGTACGAATGCTGTAATGCTTAACCCGGCAACGGTTACGAACCAGATCAAGAAGACGGGGTTTGGTGGGCTGTTCCATAGCCGTGTTTCCTCCATAAATTACCGACGTGTTTACAAATACTCGATCTTTACGGATCAATCACTTACACAAACAATGGAATTTTACCCGTCAATATCGACGTATTACAACACGTCAATTCCGACGTGGAATTATAGTTAGATTTAATGGCAACTCAATGGAACGGTTATATTTACTTTTAATAATGCTGGTACCAAGCTGCTGCTTCTCTGGCGCGAGCCCCAATCATGTAGGTGGTGGAGCTGATGCAGGAAATATTGGATACAAGTGCTCTGTCAGTAAAGAGCATCTATATCGAATGTATAAGAATTATATATCTGAACTAAACAAGCAAAACCTATCGTACTCAAGGCTGTATGGTTATTTCACTGATGAATATAACGATTCATCCATAAGGGAAATTAGAGAAGCAACAACAAATTCGGATTTTATAAGAAAAATAAACGAATACACGTCATCATTGTTGATAGGTAACTCCGTCAGGGTTGTGTATTCATATAATGTTCGATGCGTATCTAACACGCGAGCTAACCTTGAGCTTATTGCTATAAATGCATTCAAGTATGATCGCTTAAAAAGGTATGAACCAATTAAAGTGACGGTTGAATACAAAAAGCAAAGCAATGACTGGAAAATTCAGCTACATGAGTTTGATTCGAGGAAGTCAACTAAAAGAAGCTTGTTGCCAGAATCACCAAGGACTCCAATTGATGACTTCACGAAGTAGAAAATCTAACTATTTGTTTAAGTCGTTCGCTCCGCTCACTGGGACGCTTCGCCGCAATGCGGCGCAGCGCCCCTTAACAACGCGTTATACAACACACTAAATCCTGCACATTTTTTTGGAAGCTATGCCAGAAAAGCCCGTTAATGAGGAAATAGTACAAACTGTATCCACTCGCCAGTGGATTCGCTTGTTTATCGCTTACCTCTTTATTCCCCTGATTCTATTTATCTGCGCTGGTGATACTGCCTGGTGGCAGGCATGGGTATATACCTTGCTGATCATGACTGCTGGCATTGGTGGTCGCATGTGGGCAGAACAGCGACATCCTGGGCTAACGGCCGAAAGACAGAATATAGAGAGTATCCAGAGTGCCAAAGCCTGGGATAAGGTACTTGCGCCACTGATGGCAGTGAGTATCAGCTTTCCTATGGTCATTGTGGCGGGGCTGGATCATCGCTTTAACTGGACTGCCGAATTTCCACTATGGCTTAGCATGACCGGATTCGTTTTGATTGCTCTGGGATATGCTTTCGCATCATGGGCGGTGGCAGAGAATCGTTTCTTCTCCAGTATGGTACGCATTCAAACGGAACGTGGTCATGCGGTGTGTGATAGTGGCCCGTACCGCTTTGTGCGACATCCGGGTTATGCCGGAAATATGCTGGCACTGTTCGGTATCGTTCTCGCGCTAAGCTCAGTGTGGACGCTGATTCCTACGATTGTCGCATTAATTATCGCAGTGATTAGAACGTCACTCGAAGACCGGACTTTGCAGGAAGAGTTACCGGGCTATCGAGATTATTCACAGCGTGTGCGTTATCGATTAGTACCAGGGATTTACTAACAGACTAACCATTAGGGTCAGAGAGCAACCACTCTATTGCTAGAGCGTGTTGCCCTTTGACCCTCTTTCATTCTTACGCTGGCAGACAATCCGGGCAGGTAGCCACTTTCACATAGCGGTCCAGACTGATGTTAACCGGCGCAGTCACACTGCTATATGCCCCTAGGTAATGCATCGCTTCTACCGCAGGCAGTGAGCTGCACTTCGATGAATGCACCAGATGATCGCCCGCTTCGTTTGCACTCTTTTCAACGTAGAATTCAGCCATAATCTTTCTCCTCGTAGTCGTGTGGATTTCACTTCTGCCACGCCGCCTTATGCTTGAGTGAATTTGTCGGAAATCTAACCTTTGTCGGCTATTCCTGTGTCAAATCCGACGAAATCACTCTGGAATTGGCGCGTAAACGTGGTTACTACGGGTATCAGCAACTTCCGTTCCTGAAAGATCCTGAAAACACTAGGGAAAATGCTTAGACGGCTACTGAAGAAGGATTTGCTGGGGGGATTTGAAAGGGTTGAGACACCAGGCGGCGCACTCAATTTGAGACGAAAACAAGCTCCACACTCAGTGCCTTGGCAATCAACTGCACGGGGTGTTTTAACGGGATATCGAGCCCCTCCTGTGCCAGCCCTTCACCCAGGTGCATGGCGCAACCCAGATTGGAGCTGATGACCAGATCGGCACCCATTGCTTTAATCTCGGCGACCATATCGTCACGCAGGGCATCGGCCATCTCCGGCTGACTTAACATCTGACTACCGCCCGCACCGCAGCAACGCGGCTCACCGGATAGCGGTACGATCTCCAGTCCCGGGATCTTCCGCAGTAGCTCAACCACTGCAGCTTCCTGCCCTTCGGTTTGCCGCAGGCTGCAGGGGGTATGCAGCGCGACTCTTACGGGCATCTGTTTGAACAGCACCTTGCGCTGCTTCAACAGGTTGGCGAGGTAGTGATTCACATCCATGACCGGGATGGAGAGCTCTTCACCATCCAGCCACTGGTTATACGCCTTAAGTCCCGCACCGCATCCGCTACTGGTAGTGACGATGGCATCGGCCTGCTCGGTGGCGAAGGCTTCGATGTTATTGCGCGCCAGTCTGGCAGCTTTATCCAGTTCGCCACTGTGTCGATGCAGCGCACCGCAACAGCCCTGACTTTTGGGCAGGGTTACTTCCATGCCCAGTGCATTGAAGACGTCGATGGTGGCCTGCTGCACTTCCTGCTCCATTACCGAGCTAAAGCAGCCAGTAAACAGTGCAACGCGCTTATCCTGTTGTGTCTGCTTGGTGCGATTACGTAACCGACCGGGATATTTCACACGCCCCATTAGCGCATTGGCCCGTTGCATCCCCATCAGTTTATACAGGCCAAACCCACCCATGAGGCTGCGTAGGCCAAGAAGCTGTTTGAGGTAGCTGCCGCGAACCAGTGTCTTCAACAGTGTGCGTCTTTCCGCCAGGAACAGCATCATGCGGGTGATTGCAGGCGCAGGACGCTGCTGGCGCAGGCGCGCCAGCGACTCATCCAGCAGGTTGCCGTAATCGACCTTGGAAGGACAGACACTCTCGCAGCTGTAACAGCCAAGGCAGCTCTCCAGCTTCTCCACCGCCAGTCCTTGGCTTTCGCCATTCTCCAGCGCACGCATCAGGCGAATACGCCCCATCGGTGACTGTTCGATGTCCTCGCTCTTGACGAAGGTCGGGCAGGCAGTGAGACAGATGCTGCACTGGGTACAACCATCCGGCGGGGTTTGCGGTGCAAAACCGGCAAACGACTGATTCATCTCAAAGCCAAAAGACATGGACTGCATAACCTGTGTAAGCATGCGAAAAGTTAGGCGCTCTCGGTCCTAACCGCTGGGTATTATTGATAAGTGCAAAGGCTATGCCAGGGCAGGAATGGCCGTCTTTCAATGAGTTAGCAACGTAAAAAGGTGATTTACGGATGGCTTTGTTTGCTTTGCGACAATGCGATGAGACAGTGTAATGGGCATAATCAGGCCATGGATCGATTAAACAACAGGACGTCTTTTGTGCAATTCCTGGAGCTACGAATTCCCCCGATTGCTCAAGTACTCATCCTTGCTACCGCGATGCTGGCATTGGCAACGGCGTTTCCTGAAATGGATGTGTCGATCCCGGGTTCGCTGATCCTCGCCGCTGGCTTATTGGGCACAGGCTCGATCATTGCGCTATTGGGTGTGCTTGAATTTCTGAAGGCCAGGACAACGACCGATCCGCGTTACCCACACCAGACTGAAAGCATGGTGGTGTGCGGGGTGTACCGTTTTAGCCGCAACCCGATGTATCTCGGTTTTCTCCTGATGCTGTCTGGCTGGGCCTGTTACCTGACTAACTATCTACCGTTTCTGTTGCTACCGCTGTTTGTGGTTTACATGAATCGCTTTCAGATCCAGCCTGAGGAGAGACACCTGCAACAGAACTTTGGCGCTGAATTCCATGCCTATGCGGCCCGAGTACGGAGGTGGATATGAAGCAGGCTCTGCTTGGGCGCACTCTCATCGTCATCTTTAGCTACCTGATCGCACTCTCCTTCATCGCTATCGTGACTTTCGTCGTCGTATGGTTTTTCGCCGGTCCGCACGCAGGCATCCTGCCTTCATGGCTTGAATCCGCACTGCTAGCATTTGGCTGGTAGGTTGTCTTTCTGTTACCAATCCTGATCGCCTTCAGGATCTGGCAACACCTGAAAAACCGGGCAATGGCTGCTGAGTGACGACGGAGCCTGCCTGTCGCAAACCACACAATCTATACGCCATTTCTCAGCCAGACTTTTATATTTCAATGATTTATCTACTGGCACCTATTTTGCGAAGCAGCTGTTATGTCACGTGCCTGCATGAAACCTGTTCTGGATCTGGCCACCCTGGCCAGGGGCGATAAACCCGAGGGCCTGCTGGCAGGTTTTAGCCTGCGCGAATTGAACAAGGGCCAACTGTTCTCCACGCCGGGTAACGAGCGAGATGAGGTCTTCGTGGTGCGCAGTGGACGTCTGCGGGTCTACCTTGCGGGCGAAAACCGCGACCTTAGCCTCAGCTTCCTCGAATCCGGGGACATCTTCACCACACACACACCGACTTATATCGAAGCGGTATCGGACGTGAGCCTGTGGACGATGCCGACCCGTGGATTCGCCCAACGCCTTGCCAGCGATCCCAGCGCGACACCCGAGATGATGCGTGTCCTCGGACAACTTCTCTCCGATGCGATCCAGTTGATCGAGGATCTCACCTTCCGTGAAGTGCCTGCACGACTGGCCCGTTTCCTCCTCGGCCTTGCCGATCGCCGCGGTCAGTTGCATCCTTCCGGCTGGTTGATCCCGCTGGATCTCGGGATGGAGGATATCGCCAGTCTGCTCGGCACCACGCGTCAAAGCGTGTCTTTGATCAACCAATGGAAACGCGAGGGCATCCTGCAGCGCCAGGGACGCCGCAACCTGCTGTTGCAGGACCGCGAGCGGCTCGCCATGTATCTATCCCAGGAGGGATGATTGTGTCGGCCAGCCGACAGACAGCGAATTCCGCTGCGGTTATGCTGACCGGGCAACAGGTATGAGAGGGTTTGAACGATGTCTTCCGAATGCGGCTGTAAACAGCAAAAAACCGATCGCTATATCACCTTCGAGGGCATCGACTGCGATGGCAATGCCACACGCCTGATGGAACTGCTCGATCAACAGCTGACCCAGCCAGGTCGCAACAATGTTTTCTGGGAGTACTTCAACAAGAAACGTGCTGGCGAAGCGGGGCCGCAAATGGATGACCTCTACCTGATTCATGCCAATATCAATCAGATCCGTGAATTCTTCGAAACCTGGCAGGACGAAACCGCGCTAGACCTGCTACAGCAGCTGGAAGAGGAGTGCTGTTAAGCAACGACTTTTTTCTTTGTCGTTGAACGACTAAAGTGATCACCAAACCGGTCCAGTTTTGGTGACGATATGACTTTGCAATTAATTCTCAAGGCCAGCCTGATCTGGCTGGGCATGATGTTTCTGGCTATCGCCAACGGTCTTTTCCGCGAGCATGCACTAGCCCATCTGTTCGATGCTGACCTGGCACTACCACTAAGCGGACTGACGCTCTCCTTCCTGATATTACTGGTCACCTATCTGGCCTTTCCACTACTGGGCATACAGAGCGCTGGAATCTACTTTGCTATCGGCTTGCAATGGATCAGTATGACGCTGGCTTTCGAATTTCTATTCGGCCATTACGTTGTTGGTAAACCCTGGGGGGAAATACTTCAGGTATTCAATCTTGCACGCGGCGATCTATTTCTTGTTGCGCTGTTAGCCAGTCTGTTCGCTCCATGGCTGATCGCCCGAGTCAAAGACATCCTTTAGTCAAATCTTGTACTGGAGAATGGTTCCAGCGCTCGCGCATGTTTTGTCTGGCGCAAGCGCACAACATTAATTCGCCAGTTGTTCCGTCGCTGTTAAACCGTCCTGGTATGTCACGACCTGATCTTTTCCCGCACGCTTTGCCGCATAGAGCGCATCGTCTGCGCGTTTGATCACACTATCCACACTATCTCCCGCTTCAATTTTAGTAACACCGCAAGAGATCGTAATTTTCGCATCCTGACCTATCTCACTCCAAGTCAGCTGCGAAACAGCTTTTCTTACCCGCTCCATCATCGCTGCTGCATCATCACGTTCCATCATCGGCATCAGGAAGACAAATTCCTCCCCGCCGTAACGACCAACCATATCCGATTCACGCACCTGCGATTCAAGGCAATTACCCAGTCTACTAAGTACATTATCACCCACTGTATGCCCCATGCTGTCATTGATAATTTTGAAGTTATCGATATCCAGCATCGCCAATGTTGCAATCGATTTATTTCGATTGATAAGTGCAATCTATTCTCTAATCGCAGGCAAAATTACACTGCGATTATAAAGTCCGGTCAACATGTCGTGTGTCGCAGCACTTTCAAAGTCATGGCTCTTCTCATACATCTTCACGCGTAGCATGGTGGAGTAATATCCCAATCCAATGCTGCGCAACAAGATGAGTGAAAAGGCGATGGCAACCAGCAAACCCTGTGTGTGGTCCGGTACCCATAGCGCAATAACCGGATCATTCACACTCACCAGGGCAAGTAGCATGGCAACCGAGGCACCTAACCAAATCAACAATGCTTCCTTGAGAGAAATACGCAAAGTCCCGAAAGCATAAATGATGAACATGATGCCCATGAAAAATGCGGTCAACTTTGGTGCTAATATGACTGATACCACCTGAACTGTAATGGCATAAACCATCTGCCAGATAGTCCAGTGAGGGTTTCTGGATTTATCGCTAAGACCACTGCCGTGAATTAACGAGAAAAGCACGACATGCCCAAGAGCGGCGTAACCGTAAAACATGACCACGGTGGAATCACCAACACCCACGCCACTGAACAGGACAAGCAGAACCGTGTCGATTGCGTAGCTAATGCCAACAGCGCACACCATAATTACGCGGTAGAGTCGGCGCTTCTGGATACGGCTGAGCCCCGTCAGCCCCTCCATCTTGTCCGCCCATACATCGTCTAAATCATATTGCATTCAAAAATTATCCTGTCCCTTCCATGGCTTGCATAAGGTACAAGGTACCTGCCAACACACGCATCCGCTGCCGGTACCATCATCCTACGCACTACTACTTTTGTACTAAACCGAAATGCCGTAACAATCTGCTGTGGAGACTTGTTACTTATAATAATGAACCCACTCTTAGTGGTTATAGTCCAAGCCGATGTTCTCATGCAAGAACACGACTAAAACACTAGCCTTAGGCACTACGGGTCTACCGACTCACTACATCATAATCACAACCACTATAAGCCAGGACAAATGCGACTTTGGTCACTCCACCCCCGCTACCTCGATGCCAAAGGGCTGGTCGCCCTGTGGCGTGAAGCGCTGCTGGCACAGAAGGTATTACAGAGTGCAACCAAAGGTTACCGCAACCATCCGCAGTTGATTCGGTTTAAAGATACAGCTAATCCGATTGGCGCGATTGCCAGCTACTTGCGCACGGTGGCCGACGAGGCTGACGCCAGGGGCTACCATTTTGATCGCAGCAAGATCGCCTGCAACCGCTACGCTAAAACCATCGCTATCAGTAGCGGACAACTTCGTTACGAATTTGATCATCTGTTACGCAAACTGGAACAGCGCGATCCCGTCAGACGTGAAAAATTACTCAGAGTAAAAACGATTCACCTGCACCCTCTCTTTCATCGAGTCAGGGGCGGTATCGCAGAGTGGGAAGTATTAACTGATACCGTATAGCTGCGGCAGCAACCAGCTAAGAACGAGCCAGACGATCAGGGTCAACGGAATACCAACCCGCATAAAATCGGAAAAATGATATCCCCCCGCACTCATCACCAGCAGGTTGGTCTTGTAGGCCATGGGCGTGGCGTAACTCATATTCGCACCGAACAGTACCGCCAGCACGAATGGCTCGGCAGGCAAACCCATCTGCTGGGCAATGCTGATGGCGATAGGCGTACCGATCACTGCAGCGGCATTATTGGAAACGATGTTGGTTAACACCGCCATGATTAGCATCAGTCCTGAAAGCATTACCGTCGGTGATGCGCCCGACGCCAACGCCACATAGATCTGCGCCAGATAATCCGCACCACCGGTTTCCAACAACGACATTCCCAACGCCAAACTGGCAACCACGATCATAATGACCGGCGTACTCAACGCCTGTACCACATCCTGCCAACGCAGGCAGCGTGTCACAATCATCAGCAACACGCCGCCGACTGCACTAATTGCAATTGGCATCAGACCCACTGCCGCAACTACGATGATCCCGGCCATGATCGCCAGGGCCAGTGGCGCTCGCTGTGTATGCGGCAAGTCGCTGGTGGCATCGAGCACCAACAATCCACCACCTAACTTTAACGCCGCGATCTGTTCCTGATGGCCCTGTACCAACAGGACATCGCCGATGCGCAGCGGGATATCCGAAAGCTCGGTATTCATCGTACGTACTGCGGCACCTGAGCGATGTAATGCGATGGTCACTACACCGTAGCGATCGGCAAACCGTGCACGGGTCAGCGTAGAACCTTCCAACAGCGAACCCTGAGTTATCACGATCTCGGCGATCTGCTGGTCGTCTGCGCGCAATGGATTTTCCTCATCCACCGGCGTATCCCCGGCATAGAGACGTGCGCCCAACACCTCGGCAAATTCGGTCAGGTTTTCCGGTGTATCGTTAATTCCCAGACTGTCGCCTGCCTGCAGTAGCGCATCGGGCAATGGCATGATTAGGGCATCGCCGCGATGGATCGCTTTAATCCGCATCTTGCCTCCGACTTTGTCGTGCACTTCCGCCAGAGTTTTACCGTTGGCAAAACTCTCTTCCTCGATATGTAACTGCGCAGTAAACAGTCTGGGTGAACTGTCTTTCAATCGCGCGATCCGTTCAGGCAGGATGCGCGGCGCAACCAGCCAGAGATAAAGGATTGCGGCGCCACCGGCGATCGCTGCGGGAAGAAAGAAGTCGAACATGTGCAGGCGACGTAATCCGAGATCCGCCGCCACAGCAATAACCAATAGATTGGTCGAGGTGCCGATGGTGGTGCTCATACCACCAACCAGGGTGGCGAAACCCATCGGCATCAGCATGGAAGAAGCGGACTTGCCCGTACGCAGGGCGACGCTTACCAGAATCGGTAACAACAGCACGACGATGGGCACATTGTTGACGAAGGCGCTGAGCAGCGAGCCGATCACCAGGGTCAGCAACAGGGAAAATAACGGGCTGATTACCCAGAATCTGGCCAATATCCGCCCGACAGGTTCCAGCGCCCCGGTTCGTACCAGTCCCTGTCCGGCGATCATCAACGCGCTTACCGCAATCAATGCCTCATGCCCAAAACCGTGAAACAGTTCGATCGCTTCGAAGGTGGTGCCGTTGTGCTGATAGGGGAAGAGCTGAAAGCCTACCGCGAGCAACACCAGTACGACCAGGCTGGAGGTTTCCAGTGGAATATTCTCTCGGGTAAAGAGATAGAGTGCCACTACAATCAGCAGCAATACGGCAATACCGTGTGCATCGGGCGCAGGTGGCAAAACGAAATTCATGGCGACCTTTCTATGTTGCAGTGCAATCCATTGTAGCGATAACCCGCCGTTTCGCCAGAGATGCCATCGGGGTTAACCGCCAAGCCCATTCGGCTACAGGCACAATACGCGCTTTTACTGGCAGGAAAACACCATGACAACAGAACAGGTGCTGTGCGCGGCATTTCACTGATCACCGGCAATACCGAGCAGATCGAAGGTACGGTCAACAGACAGCGGAACGTTATCTGGAGCAAATTCGTAAAAAAGTCTTACTGAACCTGATCGAGCGCAAGGGAATGCGCTCAAATCGCACTTGACCCGACCACGGGGTAACGATAGTTTGTCTCTATCGTAGAAAACACTCCTGCAAGATCGACCAAAAAGGATAATAACGAGTCAATCATGCGGTCACTCCACCATAATCCACGTCTCTGGATTACGACCCTCTATATCTTCCTCGGAGCGCTCTGGGTTCTTTTCTCCGAGTTGTTAGGTGGACATTTCTTCGCAGAAGGGCAACATCTCACCTCATACGAGTTTCTCGAAGATGGCGTGTTCATCGCGCTGACCGCACTCCTGCTTTATACCCTCATCGGCATCGTCTTTCGCAAATGTCGCATCCTCTCGCTCACCATTCCGAATAATGATGAGGATGATACCTCGACAGAGGAGCTGGCCTTAGCCAGAGCGGTTTATCAAAGCAGCCACGACGGCATATGCATTACAGATATCGCAGGCAATATCGTTGCCGCCAATCCTGCCTTCAGCGCCGTCACCGGATACAGTGAAACAGAACTGGAAGGCATGAATCCACGTGCCTTTCAGTCTGGCTATCACTCCGATGAGTTCTACCGCCAGATGTGGGCCAGCATCATCGCCCACGATAACTGGGCAGGTGAGATCTGGAACCGACGCAAAGACGGTCATACCTACCCGGTCTGGCTCAGCATCAATGCGGTGCGCGACGAATCAGGCAAACTGGCCAACTACATCGGTTTCTTCAGTGATCTCACCCGTATCAAACGCTCCGAGGAACAGCTGCTGTTCCAGGCCAACCACGATGCTTTAACCAACTTGCCCAACCGACAGATGTTCCATGCCCGCCTGGAACAGGCCATCGCCCAGGCGAATCGGCACGATTACATGCTGGCCGTGCTGATGCTGGATATGGACAACTTCAAAGACATCAACGACAGCTTCGGCCTCAAGGCTGGTGACACACTGCTACAGGATATCGCCAGACGGATCATCGAATGCGTACGCGCCGAAGATATCGTTGCCCGTCCCGGCGGCGACGAAATGTTGATTGCGCTGAACGAAATCCGCCAACCACATCAGGTGATGGAGGTAACGGAAAAGATCCTCACCGCCCTTGGTCGGCCCTGTACGATTACTGACCAGGAAGTTTACATTACCGCCTGTGTCGGCATCAGCCTATACCCGGAAAACGGCACTAATCCTGAACTATTGATCCGCAATGCGGATACTGCCCTCTACCGTGCTAAAGAGAAGGGTTCACAAGAGGTCGAATTCTACTCCGAGGCACTATCACGCTCCGCACTTGAACGGGTAACGCTGCTCAGTGGGTTGCGCCGTGCACTACGACAGAATGAACTGGAACTGCACTACCAGCCGCAACTCTTCAGTGAGACAAAACAACTCGCCGGGGTTGAGGCGCTGGTTCGCTGGCGCCATCCAGAGCAGGGCATCATCCTGCCTGATCAGTTCATCCCTCTGGCAGAGCAAAGTGGCCTGATCCATGATATCGGTAACTGGGTACTGGAAGAATCCTGCCGCCAGATGTCCGCATGGAACAAAGCCGGAATAAAAATTCCACGGATAGCGATCAATATTTCTGCGGCACAACTGATCAATGATGGGCTGGTCACAACACTGGAGCAATTGATACAGGAGTACGAACTTCATCCTGAGATGCTGGAACTGGAGTTGACCGAAACAGCCATTATGGTCAATCCAAATGTAGCGGCAGATATTCTCGCCGCCACCGCCGAACTGGGCATTCCACTGGCTGTCGACGACTTCGGTACGGGCTATTCATCACTCAGTTACCTGCAGTGTCTGCGTCCGCAACGACTGAAAATCGATCGCACCTTTGTCCGGGGACTGCCGCACGATCACAACAACGCACAGATGTGCCAGGTGATTATCGCCATGGCCGCTCACCTTGGCATGGAGACCGTTGCTGAAGGGGTGGAGGATACCCAGCAGTGGGAGTTCCTGCGCAACGAATCGTGTAACGTTTGTCAGGGTTGGCTATTCGCCAGAGCGATGCCCGCCAAAGAACTGGAAAACTGGCTCCATAATCACTAAACAATCCATCTCCCATTCCTTGATCCAGCTCTTATTTTGCCCGGCCATCACCATGGTAATATCCGCGGGCAATTCAGTAATAACGGAGCAAGATTATGTACAGGAAAGGATTGTTGGCAGCCGCCATCGTTTCACTCACAGGCTGCGCCACTCAAATGGTAGATAACTCCCCCTCTCACCCAACATCAGTCATCCACGCAAAGACCTCCATCGTAGGCCCTTATATTCCGGATAGTCACGGTGTCCAGACTGTTTACACCCGCCCGGATATGCGGCGCATTCAAGATAAGGTCGAACATGACAGCTTCTTCATGGGCTGGGCCGACTTCAACATCTCAGATATCTTCCGCATGGATCAGAGGAAACTCTACGTCGTCGATCACGACGATAAGAGTTATATGGAATGCCCGCTCAGTGGTTGCATCAGCAAATCCCTGATGGAGCGAATGAAGGAGGCAGGCAAAAAGTCCGAGGATGAAGAGCAGTATCAATCCTATGAAGAACGTGGCTGCCAGATGAAACTGGCAAGCAACAAGTTCGACGTCAAAGCTACGGGTAACACGCGTAAATTCGGTGGCCTGGATGCCAACGAGTACACCGTGGACTGGAAAGTGGAAATGAAGGACAAAGTCGGCAAGATCGATCTGAATCACCTGCGCTTTGTCTTCTGGACCTCAACCCCAACCACCGATATGCAACAGGCATGGAAAGTCCATCGTCAGGCGATGGAAAAATTCCTTGCTGCCAAAGGCAGCGATCCACTATTGCGCCTGTTGGGTGAGGAAGGTTTCGAAGCATTGGCGGCCTTTACCGGCGATATTAAAAAAGCCGACAAGGCCAAATACAACGCCTTCAGTAGAAAAATAGCCACTATCAAAGGTTACCCGCTCTCCATCAAGGCGGAGTGGTTCCAGAAGAAGGGTGGCGCCTGCGAAGTGACGGAGAAGAAGACGGCGAGTAAATCTTCGTCCCCCACCGATCTGGCGGGAATGGCGAAGAGCATGCTGGGCAATTTCCTGGAAAAGAAGAAAGAGGCCATCGTCGCCGAATGGGACAAGGAGCCACTGGTGCGGTACATCTACGAAGTCACTGATGTAAAACAGCAACCGATTAAAGACAGCGCCTTCGACGTTCCCAAAGGCTACAAACTGGCAGACCGTCAGTAACCTGGCTAAGCCACAGGGGCGAAGCGCACCCCTGTGGCTTTTTCATTCCCACAACCAGGCAGCACCGCGTACGCCACTCGAATCACCATGTTTTGGCGGCAGTAATTGCGTATCCACCCGATCCGAAAAAACGTAATCGCCCCACAACCGTGGCACATTCTGGTAGAGCCTGTCGATCTTCGACACGCCGCCCCCCAGCACGATCACCTCAGGGTCGAGCAGATTAATTACCGTTGCCAGGGCACGGGCCATCCGATTCTCATAAGCAACCAACGCCGCTTCGGCTAGTTCGTTCCCCGCTAATGCACCTTCGGCGATCTGTTCTGCTGTTAGTGCCTCGCCACCCATCCGTTCATATGCTGCCGCCAACCCGGGACCTGAAAGCCAGGTTTCAATACACCCCTGCCTACCGCAGTAGCAATCCGGCCCGGGCAATTCATCGTTTCGCGGCCAGGGCAGCGGATTGTGTCCCCACTCGCCGGCGATGGCGTTCGGCCCGGTCAGTGGGCGGCCGCGAATGGCGATACCCCCTCCCGTACCGGTACCAACAATGACACCAAAGACCACTGCCGCACCGGCAGCGGCACCATCAGTCACTTCGGAAACGACAAAGCAGTTGGCATCGTTGCCCAGGCGTACCGGACGCCCCAAATGCTGCTCCAGATCCTGTTGCATCGGCCGCCCGATCAACCAGGTGGAGTTGGCGTTTTTCACCAGCCCGGTTGCGGGCGAGATGGCTCCAGGGATACCAATCCCCACGCTTCCCTGCTGCCCGAGTTCCGCCTCCAGTTCCCGCACCAAATCTGCAATGGTCTGCAACGTCGTAGCATAGTCGTAACGCGGGCTATCGACCCGACGTCGGGCCAACTCGTGCCCTTCAGCGGCCAGGGCAATCGCTTCGATTTTGGTGCCCCCCAAATCAACACCGATACGCATATTTTTTACCTCTTGGGGTCGCAGATATCGGCCCCCACATCTATAGTCGAGTAACCAAGTAGGACATTTTGGAGGCCTACGATGACCACTACACACGAGATACAACAACCCAACGCAATAACCGTGAGGCAGCCGTGGACGGAGAAGCTTGCCGAAAATCTCGCCAGGGAATCAGGGTTGGGACACTTGACCGAGGCGCACTGGAAAGTCATTCACACCCTCCGCAGCCACTTCATCCAATATGGTGCGCTACCGCCGATGCGCTTTGCCTGCGATGTGAGTCGGCTGGAGCCCCATTGCGTGGACCAACTCTTCCACACCCCTCAAGAGGCGTGGCGTATAGCCGGTCTACCCGCTCCGGGCGAGGAGGCGGAAGGCTACTCCTATCCCGGCGACATGGTACAGCACTAGCGCCAGGCTACCCCTGCTCATACTCCGCCGCCCGGCGGGCATCACCCCGAACCCTGTCCGCCGGGTAGCGCTTTTCATTGATCTCGATTTTCTCCCACGCCGCCCGTACAGGGTCCACCCCGAGGCGATCGGCAGTCCGTATAAGAAAAATCAGGATATCCGCCAACTCCATCCGTACTTCATCCAGTTTCTCTGCCGAGAGGGCATAACTCTGCTCCTCGGTGAGCCACTGGAAATGCTCCACCAATTCCGCCGCTTCGGCGATCAGCGCCATGGAGAGATTTTTTGGTGAGTGAAACTGCTCCCAGTCACGCTCCCCGGCAAAAGCCGCAAGGCGCTGGCGCAGTTGTTCCAGTGAGTCCTGCATGGTGGTTTCCCCTTGGCCGGTTCAGATACTCAGGGTATCAGGCATGGAGTGGACAACGGTAGGCAAAATAAAGCCGACCTGTTTTGCAGGTCGGCAAAGGGGGGAACAATGAGGAGGAGTTACAGACAGTTAAGCGGTTTCAGTTGCCAATCGCTCAAGCATGCGGCGACGGCGCTCGATCAGGCGGGTGTAAAGCCCGTGTGACCATTCATCCACATGCCTGCCGCTCTGGCGATCGATGCTGTTGAGCGTCTTCTGCAGCATGCAGATTTCATCGTGTAATTTGTAGTGAACTGACTTAATCAGGTGGCGTACTGCCGTTATGTTGTCCATTTTAAACCTCCCTGTAAGGTACTCCTTACAATTGGGCCGCGTTGCTTATTGTTCGGCCAGAAAGCGGCGCCATGAAAGGTATTGCTACCACTTTCGAATGACTTCCTGACCCTTAGTAGAAAAGTAATAGCAGGCGATTTGTGTGGTTTTTGTGAACCAGCGCAAACTTTTGTAAAAACTATGGTTATCTATGGGGGTTTTCCCTGCCACGACGGGCAGGGAAAGCGGAATACGGTAAAACTCAGCCGCCGATCTTGACGCTACCGCTCCAACGCAGCGGTACAACACCTAGTCCAGGTACCTTGATCTGGCCGTCAAAGACCACTGGCACCCTGCCACCGCTCTTGAGACGGGCGATGACACTCCCCACCTCCCGATAACCGAGACTCATGCCCAGCTTAAGCTGTCCCTGCTTGCCCGCCCCCAATGAAACTGGCGCCAGACTCTTGCCGCGGGCCACCGCAGTATTGGCAATTTTCAGGTCATAGCTAACCCCCTCAAAGCGCAGTGGAAAGTGGTTACTGTTCTTCACAGCGAGTCCAACCTCGATGTCCACCCCCGAAAGAGTTACCCGCTTGACCCCCAGATTACCAATACTCACCTTGGGCAGGGACGGCAGATCGATGGTGCCACTGGATTTGTAGGGTAACTGGAACAGGCCGAAATCGATCTCGCCGCCCAGGGCATAGTGCACCTTGTCCTGTTTCACCAATGCCGAGACACCGTCGAACATATCCCCGTAGGCCAACGCCAGGGGCAGGGTCAGACTGGAGCTACCGTTGGCCGCCACCTTGAGTTTCTGCTGTGTTTTGCCCTTGAGCAGTTGTTTATCTTCGATATCCAGCTTGTAGCTGAGCCCCTCCAGCGAAACCCCAAGAGGATTGGGGTTCTTCACCCCCAGAACAAAGGCCACATCCATACCACTCAGGCTGATACCCGTTACGTTGACCTTCTGCACCGCGACCTCGGGCTTTTTGATGCTCTCCTTGAGCGCCGAACAGGAGACCAGGCTTACGCCAAGCAGAATAAGAAGGGGAATTCGCCGTGCTGTTACCGCCATTTCGTTTACCTCAAATTCAGAACCACCAGCCTTGCGGATCGGGATAGGCGCGCTTCATGTTCAGGAGGCGAACCCCTTTGACACAACGAACCAGGAACCAGATAAGCAAGACAAGAAATATCAGATAGCCGATCATGAATACCAGTAACAGTGCGCCAACGATACTGATCAGCGTGCTGATCCAGAAAGTGCGAATTTGCAGCGTGTAGTGACTCTGCAACCACTCCGGTGCCTCATCACGATAGACATAGGCCACCACGACACCAAACAGACCACTAATCCCACCAGTCAGCGGTGACGCCAGCAGCAACAGATAAGCCAGCATGGCTGCGCCTTGTCCCTGTGTCGCAACCGGAGGAGGCGTTTCCCATTCAGTCATATGACTTCCTTTTGGAACCGGGTAATTGGCCCTCATTAGAGTGTGAAAACCGGCTTAATTCAAGTCAGCCGTGAAAAGCGCGGTCCGAGGCGAGGTAGTTCTGCTCCTCCTGAGTCGACTCACGTCCGAGCAGCGCATTGCGGTGGGGGAAACGACCGAAGCGACGAATGAGTTCGCGATGGTGTTCCGCCCAGCGCAGATTGTCTTTTAAATCTGCCGCACGAAACAGCTCGACGGAACGCTCCTGATCCTCTAACGATTCACTATGCATGAAGGGCAGATAGAGAAAGGCCTTTTCCCGTGATGAGAGTTGCTGATCCCAGCCATTTTCGATGGCGGTTGCAGCAGCCTTTATGGATGCCGCCTCGCCTGAAAAACTACGGGCTGTACCACGATAGATATTGAGTGGCAGCTGATCCAGCAGGATCACCAACGCCAGGACACCACGAGGCGTTTCGAGCCAGTGATTGAGTTCACCAAGCAAACCGGCCTCGACCCATTCACCAAAACTCTGCCGCAGCTCCTCATCAAACTCAGGTGTGAAATGGAACCAGCGTTTGGCTGACTGTTCCGAAAACCAGAATTGAAGAAGCTGTTCCGCCTCACTCGTTATTTGGAAATTTTGCGCCACAACGCTTCCACTTGTGCGTTACTGATATTGCAAGCGTAGCCCTGAAGCAAGACAAAAAAAACCCCGCCAGAGGGACGGGGTATCTGCGATACAGCCGCAAGTTGTCGCAGCAAATAGGGGTACAACTTAGATCAGAATTTATATGCCGCGTTCAGATAAATGTATCGACCCGGTTCGTTCATCAGCATGACATTACCGCTGCCATCTGCCAGCAACTTCAGATCCTTATAGGTATTGGTAGTGGCATAGGTCGCGTCAGTCAGGTTTTCCACACCGAGAGTCAACTCAATATTTTTATTCACCAGATGCTGGGCCTTGAGATTAATGACCTGATAGGCATCGATAGACTGTTCACCGTTGTCCGCATCAAAGTTACTCCACTTATCTGCAGCGACGTACTCCAACCGGACATTGCCATTGGACGAATAGTCGTAGTTGAGTGCGAGGTTAAGTTTGGTCGGTGAGATCTCCGCCAGGTCCTTATCGGTCTGTCCAGTCAACGCCTCACTCTTTTCACCACGCTGCCAGGCAATACCGTAGTCGAGGCTAAATTGATCGTTGATAAACCATGCACCACTCAGTGAAACACCGTAGATCACCGCATCAATATTCTCGAAGTTGTTTGTTGCGCTATCTGAGTTGTAGTAGATGTAATCTTTCAGCGTGCTGTGGAAAACTTTGGCCTTCACATTGGCGCTTTGGTACTTATGTTCCACACCGAGATCGATTTCAGTATTGGTAGTCTGCTTCAGATCGGGTGTACCCGTCTCGACAGGTCCCATCATACTGGGGCCATGGAAATAAAGTTCGCGGGCATCGGGCACTCGTGATGAGACGCCAACACCACCAAAATAGCGAGTTGCGGCACTGGCGTTGTAGCTGGTAAAGACAAAACCGCCCACGCTACTGTAATCGTTATCCTGTTGGGCATAGGCATTGCCTGGTTTGATGCTGGTGCTATCGGTACGCAATCCACCCTTTACATTCCAGGCATCGATGCGTTTGTCGAGCTCCACAAACAATGCCTGATTCTGCGTATCCACATCATCAATGCTGATTTGACCATCCATAGGCGTTACCATCATCCCGCCTTTCACGATGTACCGGCCATCCCAGTTACGCTTGCTGGTATCAACACCGACGGTTAGCCCGGTATCGGCGTCCAGTTCCATGCGGTTTTTCACCTTAAATCCCTGTACCGCCGTGGTTAACGCACTAATCATCTCGTTAGCTGAATTTGTGCCGGAGGCGAGGCGATAATAGGTCGACATGGGGTGATCGACTTTGCTGTCGTAGTACTGGAAGTCGAGTGACTTTGAATAGCTACCCAGGTCACGAAGGGTATATTCAACATTCACGATGTCAGAATTGTCGTAGAGCGCATCCATGCCGCTGGATGGATAGAGCACATCGTCGCTGCGGTTGGCGGTATAGCTAAGACGCAACTCCTGATTCTCGGCGGTATCGACGAACAACTTGGCCATTGCCGTCTGCTTCACATAGGCCTGTTGATCCTTGTATTCGGGTTTGTACTGAGAGGTTGAAGCTGGATTCAGATTTTCGATCTGATCGTAAAAGGTATTCCCATCACCATCTTCATACTGGTCACTGCTCTCGCGTGATGCACTGAGAAGGAAGCGTACGTTATCGACACCTGCGCTCATGGAAGCATAGGCTTTCTGGTAGTTCCAGCTGCCGAAGTTAACCCCGACTTCGCCATTAAACTCTTTTTCCGGCTTCCTGGTGGTAATCATCACCGCACCGCTCAGAGTACCGAAGTTCTCAACGTCATACGGTCCTTCGGTGATATCGATACCGTCGACATTGTTCGCCAGGATATGTGAGGTGGGTGGGTCCATACGGTTGGGGCAGGCACCATAAACCTTGGCACCGTCGATCAGAATATTGATATTGTCCTTCTTCTGACCGCGCAGAATGATGTCATTGGCGATGCCACTACGACGAACCAACGAAACTTCCGGCACCTGACTGGCAAGCGCCTCGGCAACGTCGGCGGACTTCAGCTCTTCGCCACTGATGTCACTGAGTTTGGTTGCTTCGACTTCGATGATTGGCGGCTGAATCTCTTCTGCGCACAGCGGTGCTGCACATAGCAGCAACAGGCAGGTGGCTTTTTTCATGTTATTCCCCGTGGATTATTGTGGTAGACAATCCAGGGGACAGTGGCAAAAAACGCGCCAGCGTTAACTTACTGATTTACTGCAGAGTGGAGAGTGTGGATGCGGCATATCACACAGCGCCAAGTGTGATATGCCAATGAAACAGGGAAAGATTAGCCCTTGACCTTGAGTTGCCTAAGACGTTGCTTGAGCAGATCAGGGAAACGTTTGTACCAGGTAGCATTAAGCGGCGAGGGATGGGGTAACGGGTAGAGTTTTAATTTGCGTCGATTGCCATCCGCTGCTGCCACTTCTACCTCGGTAAAGGTTTCAAAGCGGTCCTCCCGCTCCCAGAACGCTTCCAGTTGTTGCTTCACTTCACGTGGCTGGTTGATCGCAAACCAGAGGAAGGCCTCTCGGCCAAGGGTAATCACCGCCGTACCATTCCATCCATTGATCAGCAGATCGGCCACCAGCGGTTGAAAGGTTTTCTTTACCTTCATCGACCAGGCTTTGTTGCCAACCGGTTTATAGGGAACGGTATTCGCCCAGAAAAATCCCTTACCCACTTCAACCGAAGCGGCAAAATCGGGTAGCGGTTTATTGTAAAGATATTCATAAATCGCCGTGCGCACCTTCTGCCCACCGGCACCGATAAATGGCATGTGATGCTGCACTTCATCGCGGCCCGGATCGCGACCGAAAAAAGCGATCTTCGTATCGGGATCACCCATGCCAATAACCGGATCGAAGGGGTTGCGTTTGTACTCCTGATAGACAGGCAGATCGATACCTGTCAGCTCCTCCGCCAGTTTGCGGAAGGCGTTGTTGCGTTGTGTTGTATTCATGATTTCCTAGCCGTAAGAACCGTCGACTCGTGGTTTGATTAGCAGTGGCGCATAGAGCAGGCCAAAGCCGCACAGCGCGATAATCCAGAGAAGTTGCGAACTGCCGATCCACAACAGATAGTGGTTCATGTCGAACAGCGCACCGAATACCCTGATCACTGCCGCAGTAAACAGCAGCGCAAACAGTGGTCCGAGATAACGCGGTGGCTCAAACACATTGCGCCCGGTATGACCGTAAGCGACCCGCGCCATCATCCCCATGGTCACCATGCCGATACCACCGACACTCAGTGCATGCAGTGCCGGTTTACCATCGATAAGACCAAACAGCGCCAGCGCGGTAAGCAGGAAGCCGAGCGTCAACCAGATGTAGGCCAGGTACAATACCCACACCAGCGGTTTTTTCCAGATCCCCGGTGTGTGCCAGTCGTAGAGGCGGATACCCTGTAACATGGATAGCGCCAACGCCAATACGCCAGCGACAGTTGTATAGGGGGTAAAGACCGCCACCACCCAGAAAACCAGCATGGCGATCAGGTTGCTGCGATCGACCCAGTTGCGATTACGCAAGCTGACCATATAACCGACACCGCGCTCGATAAAGAAGGGAATGACCCGACGGCCCATTAACAAGATCAGGGAGATGATCAGATAGATACCGCTATAGAGGCTCCAGCGTATGCCGTTCTCCATACCGTACAGCAGCTCGGCATAGAACAGTGCATTGCTTGCCGCGAGCAATATCACCTTTGAGAGCAGACCGACCTGTGCCCACTGACGGACTTTGACGACAGGCTGTATCAGGGCGGCGCACAACCAGAGGTTAAACACCAGATCGCAAACGGCGGCCAACCACAGATAATTCTCTCCGGGAATCAGCAACGCGATTCGCGCCAGCAACCAGAACAGTGCCAACACGATCAGACCGGTTCCGTGTAGTGTCTGTATCGATGTCCAGTTACGTACCGCGGTCAATAAAAAACCGCCAATGACCGCCATGCCATATCCGTAGATCATCTCATGGCCGTGCCAGTTGATCGCACCGATGCGATTGATCGCGTCAAACTGCAGATTGAACTGCATTGTCAGCAACCACAGCGCCATCGCTATCGCGCCATACAGACTTCCGAGCAGAAAGAAGGGACGAAAACCGAGATGGCTAATGGCAATGCGGTAATGCTTCTTTTCCTGTGGAGAAATAATCATACGATGGCGTTTTCCGTTAGCGGCTCGACGACAACTGATTGTTCCAGTAGCACGGAGAACAGCACCGTTTGCGCCTCGCCTGCGGCGGTGGAGAAAAACTGTAACTGTCCGGTGTCTTTGGCCGGATTGAGCAGGCTGCTCTCATCCAGCAGCGACCTGAGTCGGCGAGCGATCGCCTCACCGGTATCGATCACGCTGACCTTGGGCCCGGCCAAGCGCTCGATCATGGGCCGCAGAAACGGATAGTGGGTACAACCCAGCACCAGGGTGTCTGCGCCCTTTTCCAGGATCGGTGCCAGATATTGCTGCAGCAAATGCGCGGTATCGGGTGTCTCCAGGGCGTGGCGCTCTACCTGTTCCACCAGTCCGGGGCAGGGCTGGATAACTACCTCTCGCTCTCCCGCGTAACGTTGCACTAGGTCTTTCATCCTGTTGCTACCAACCATCGCCGCGGTGGCGAGAATACCCACAACACCGCTACGGCTACCCAGCACCGCTGGTTTGATCGCCGGCTCCATGCCGACCACCGGCATGGTGTAGCGCTCGCGCAGTGACTCCACCGCTGCCGCGGTGGCGGTGTTGCAGGCCACCACCAGCGCCTTGGCACCCCGCTCGACCAGCGCTGCGGCCAGTACATTCACCCGTTCACGGATAAAAGCCGGGGTTTTATCGCCATAGGGGAGATGGGCGCTATCGGCGGCATAGAGCAGAGACTCGGCAGGCAGCAGGGCATGAATATGCCGCAGCACCGACAAGCCGCCAGCACCAGAGTCAAGAATGCCAATAGGTGAAATTGCAGAGACAGGCATGGGCAGATAATACCAGCATGCGCCGAAAGTCGCTGCTGTCACGATGCCTAAACCGTAGCGTCATCTCCCTGACATCCGCCTTTCCTACCATCCACCTGTCTATTGGGTACAACAGAGACAGGAGGCTGTCATGTGGGAATTCGAGGTTGTGAATCTGGTCAGGACGCAGGCACCGATCGCCAACCACAAGGGGAACTGGTATCGCTACACCATCGCTAACCGGGTCACTGAAATTACTGGCACCCGCCGCGGTTCCAAAGATGAAGTCATGAATTTTCTCAATAGCTCGCTACAGCGGCTCAACAACCGTCACAAAGGGCCCGCCTTTAGCAACAGTTGACTCATCTGTGTTATTACAACCATCCTGTCAGGCGCATCCTCTGCTATGCTGGGAATTACCCAACATAGTGCAAATATGAAAGCTCCCGCGTGTGAAACTGTTTAAAATTATTCTGGTTTGCGCGCTGTGTATCGGCATTGCCGTACTGCTCGCTCTATTAATTGACTGGCTAGGCAGCTAATACCGCCTACACTTGGAGTGGAATAAATAAGGAGGAGTCAAAATGAAAGCGAATATGGGTACAGTAGACAGGGTAATTCGCCTTATCGTCGTGGTCATCATCGCCGCGCTCTATTTCACCAACCAGATCAGCGGCCTGGCCCTGATTATTCTGGGTGTGATCGCCGTTGCCTTCCTGGTGACCAGTCTCATCGGCTGGTGCCCGCTTTATGCCCCTTTCGGCATCTCCACCAAACCGAAAGGCGGCGCATAACACTGGATGTCTGTGATAGAAGAAGCCCGGGCGACCGGGCTTTTTTCATGCCGGGATGATCACTTCATGGTATAACTATCTGCAGTCACACTTTGGATAGAACCATGTTTTTCGAGCAGAAAGAACAAAAGCGCCTGACCCTTTCGCGGATTGACCCCACTCACCCGCTGGCGTCCTATTCCAAGCACGCATTCGAACTGGACGGCTACGAGTGGCCCTCTGTGGAACACTATTATCAGGCGATGAAGTTTGGTGATGCCGAATATCGCGAACAGATCCGTCAAACTCCCCACCCTGCCGACGCCACCAAACTGGGCAAGAGTAAAAAACACGATCGGCGCAAAGACTGGAACAAGGTCAGGGTGACCTACATGACCCGTGGCACCTACATAAAATGCCGTACCCATCCAGAAGTCGCACAGGCCTTGCTGGATACCGGCGATATCGAAATCACTGAAGTCAGTCAGTACGACTACTTTTGGGGGAGTGGCAGAGACATGCGTGGCGACAACGCTTTCGGAAAGATGCTGATGGAAATTCGAAACAAACTTCGCTCGGAGATAAAACAGTAAACCTGGCGATCAGGGCGTCTTGATAGGTTTGCCATCCAGACTCACGCTGTTCTTTTCCTGCCAGTACTCTTCGATGCCCTGCTCCCCTTTCTTTTCAATCCATTTCTGCAGCTTGTCCCGCTCACCCTGGTAGTCAAAAAAGGGCACGGCAAAGCCGCAGGATGTCTGCACCAGATCCACCTGCATATCGAAGATCTGCCTCGCTCCCATTGAAGGTGGAAACTCGGTACAGAGCGATTCCCACTCTGTATCACCAGGCTGCACTTCCCTTGCTGTACCGTACAGTCGCAGGATTAAAGGATCACTCTCGAAAGAACAGAACATCAGGGTCATTCGTGGCGACTCCGCAAGATGTGCCGCGGTTTCATTGCCGCTACCTGTCAGATTGAGCCAGATGACACGATTGGCGTCCATTACCCGTAGAGAATCCATCCCTTTGGGAGAAACATTAACCCGCCCATTCGCTGCCGCTGTAGCGACAAAATAGATCTTCTGTGCCTCAATGAACTTTTGCAGTTTTTCTGAAATTGCCTTATGTAACTGTCCCATTAGCGACCATCCAATTTTGACAATTGCCGATCATGAAAACGCGATAACAGCAGCAGTGATGCAATCGCACCGATCAAGGCAAAGAACATATCCGACTGAGTATCCCATTGATAACCCTGAGTACCGAGAAATTCGTCGGCACCCTGCCCCATAATCACTGCTGCGGCCCATTCAACCAGTTCATAGGTCGCACTGATAGCGAGGACGATACAGATGACGATAAATGCCAGCATCTTGCGACCGCGCACATAGACACCGCGCAAGAGGATTTCACGCGCCGCCAACGCAGGCACAAAGCCCTGCACAAAATGGCCAATCTTGTCGTAAGGATTGCGATCCAGCTGAAACAGCTCGGCAATCTCGAACCCTAATGGCACCCGTGCGTAGGTGTAGGCACCACCCATCATCAGCACAAGAGCATGAATAAAGATCAGAATCAGCAGCAAAGAAGTCAGTGGATATCGCTTATGCGTTAACCAGAGCAGGGGCAGGATAATTAGGACGGGAAAAACCTCAAGTAACCAGGTTACTCGATCATAAGGTTGCCAACCTGAGATGAGTAACGCCACAACCAGAAATAGTGTCCCAGTCCCCAATAAACTTCGCTGACCTGATAGCACTCTATTTTTCCCCTTTAAATTTGTAGCGAAATTCCAGCATACATGCCGGAGTAATCGAGGTGCACAATCCGCGGGTCGTTGTCCCTGTCAGGATTTATATAGGAGTACTTCATCGTACGATATCCGAGATAGTAACGAATCCAGCTATTCTGCACTGCTGTTAATCGAAGGAAGGAATCAGTCAGATTCATATAGTAAGAATCGCCGGGGCCGGGGAATAGCGTATCTACAAAATTAGTATCCAGATTTGTTTCTAATTCTAAAAGTAACCAGTCATTCACCCTGAATCCGAAACCGAGGTTAAGCATCAAGTCAATATCGTTTCTTTCATAGTCGATCGACTGCGTGCCATCTTTAGAGGTGATGCTCTGGGCTAATCGACCGATCCCAAATCCACCGATAAAGTCAAATCGCTCATTCAGGTGTTTATAGTACTTAACCCCCATGGCGAAATTTTCGAACTTAACGTCCGTATCGATTACCGTCGGTCCGGAAAATGTCACACCATGACCTTCAATCTCGACCGTACTACCTGCAGCAAGCGACTGGGAAAAATTACCACTTCCGAAACCTTTCCGGATATAGAGTATGCCGTACCCTTCAGTCGGGTCATCTTTAAACGGCCAAAAGCTAAAGGGCGGAATCTTATCCAGTGTGGTACTCAATAGGGCAACTTCGAATTCCGGCATCACACCAAAATCGACACTTCCATTGATGCCTGCTGCCTGACCGTGACTACTCCAGAGTATACCCAGAAAGGTTATTAGTATTCCGCGTGATGCGATACGCACATGTCTCTCCTTCCGTTAGAAAGCTCTTCCTGCAACATACCACAAACGCAACAGGGGCGAACATGTTACACATGCCTGCCCCTGTTATTTCGATTTTCTGAGTCACTTATGCTGCTGAACTTTTTTCCGTCCTCACTCTATTAAGTGCCGCAATCACCGCCATCAACGAAGCACTCACCGTATCATGATCCAACGCAACGCCACCAATACGATGCCCGTCGATATTGAGTTGCACATAGGCCGCGGCTTCTGCATCGGTGCCTGCACCCACGGCGTGTTCGCTATAATCCACCACCGAGACATTCTGCCCACTGTGTTTTTGCCACGCATGGATAAACGCCGACATGGCTCCCTCGCCCTCGCCGCGTATCACCTGTTCCACATTACCCTCGGTGATACGCGCCTCGATGACGTCACTTCCCCCGTTACGTTCTAATTGATAACCGTTCAGCCGTGGCGAATCGTTGCTCGCCATAAAATGTTCCCGGAACAGTTGATAAATCGTTTCACCGTTAATTTCGCCGCCCTGTTTTTCGCTTTCGCGCTGGACGATCTGTGCCAGCTCCACCTGCATCCAGCGCGGCAGGGTCAGACCGTAATCGCGCTCCATAACGAAGGCGACACCACCCTTACCCGACTGACTGTTAACCCGTACCACCGCCTGATAATCACGCCCAAGGTCTTTTGGATCGATAGGCAAATAGGCAACCTGCCAATGTTCGTCTTCCTGCTGTTTGTGCAGACATTTATGGATCGCATCCTGATGTGAACCGGAGAAGGCGGTGTAGACCAGTTCGCCGACCCAGGGATGGCGAGGGTGTACCGGCAGCCCGGTACAGCGGGTGTAGGTATCGATAATTTCATCCGGATTGGAGATATCCAGCTGTGGATCAATCCCCTGGCTGTAGAGGTTCATCGCCATGGTGACGATGTCCATGTTGCCGGTGCGCTCGCCATTACCGAGCAAGGTGCCTTCGATACGATCGGCACCGGCCAGCAAACCCAATTCAGCCGCGGCCACCGCGGTACCGCGATCGTTATGGGTGTGCAGGGAGACAACAATGCTGTCGCGTTTTGCCACGTGATTGCAGAACCACTCCACCTGATCGGCAAACACATTCGGCGTGGCGCTCTCCACCGTCGCCGGCAGATTAATAATGCACGGCTTCTCCGCCGTCGGTTGCCAGACGTCGACTACCGCATCGACGACTTCGACAGCGTAATCCATCTCGGTGTTGGAGAACGACTCGGGCGAGTACTGGAATACCCATTCACTGGCGGGATACTTCGCCGCTTCGCGCTTCACCATCTCCGCACCCTCGACGGCGATTTGTTTAATCGCGTCACGTCCTTTGCCGAAGACTCGCTCACGCTGCACCGTGGAGGTGGAGTTATAGACATGGACGATAGCGCGGCGCACACCTTTCAGCGCCTCGAAGGTTCGCACAATCAAATGCTCACGCGCCTGCACCAGCACCTGCACGCTAACATCATCGGGGATCTGATTTTCCTCGATCAACCAACGGGCAAAATCGAACTCATGCTGACTGGCGGAAGGGAAACCGATCTCGATCTCCTTGAAACCCAGCTTGACCAGCAGCGCCCACATCGCCTTTTTCTGTGCCACATTCATCGGCTCCAGCAGCGCCTGGTTACCATCGCGCAGATCGACACTGGCCCAGATCGGTGCCTTGTCGAGGCTACGGTTCGGCCACTGGCGATTCGCCATGGGAACGGTGGGGGCGGGACGGTATTTGCGGTGATCAAAGGGTTTCACTTTCAGCTCCTTACTTACTCTGGATAAGTTTCCGCCGCCATCCCGTGGGGATGGACAGGCTTTCGACCGAGGCCCTTGTGAGGCGAGTGCCCGAACAGCTCTTGTGAAGCGGTCCGGCAGGTCATGCCGCCATTTCGGCGGATAGTGAAAGATTACGCCACCGGGCGGGAAATTATCTTGCGAATTTATCTGACATCATCATTATTACGCATTAAATTGCCTTCATAAGCAAAATATAAGCAATATTATTCCAGAGATTCTCCTGCTGGCGATATATCAATCACCCTGGAGATACCAATCTGCTGCAAGAATCGATCGTCGTGGCTGACAACGATCAGGGCACCGGGATAGGCCCTTAAGGCACTTTCCAGCTCTTCGGTGGCGATCAGATCGAGGTGATTGCTCGGCTCATCCAGCAACAGTAGTTCTGCCGGCTCAGGACCTAACAACAGGCAAGCCAGAGCAAGGCGCACCTGCTCTCCTCCACTGAGTGCCGTGACCGGAAAACTCGTACGCTCCCGTGGTAAGCCCATCGCTGCCAGGCGCGCATAGTACTCATACAGCTCCAGTCCCGGTGCCAAATAGCGAAAGTTCTCCACGGCATCGTAGTGGAGAGTAAGTAACGAGAGATGTTGATCGAGGCGAGCAAGCGGAACACGCCGCTGGACCTCACCACCTTGCGCTGTCAGCTCACCGCTTAAAATCCTCAGCAAGGTACTTTTACCGCTACCGTTTGGACCACGCAGTTCTATCCGTTCACCCGCCGCAAGCTGCAGCGCGAATCCCTCAATCAGTGGTTGTGCGCTCTGGTAGCGGTAGTGCACATTTTCACAATGCAGGATCGGACGCACACCACCACTCATAGCTACCCCGGCAACGGCAAGCTGTGCACACCCCTTTTCATCTTTTTTTGCCTCGGCACTGGCCAGACGTTCGTTTGCACGCTGCAACCTGACTTCCGCTAGTTGCCGCAGACGTCCCTGAGTACGCTCGCTACGCTCCTCCTGCAGATTAAGTATCAATATCGACTGGCTACGACTGCGTCTGGCCGCCTTCCCCTTCGCTGCCCGGCGCTGATGTTTTTCCAGATCACGTTGCGCCTCGCGCCGCTGTTGTTGCAAACGGCGTTGCTCCATCTCGATATCGCGCTGCTGTTTTTCCTGCAGTGCTTTGCGTTGTTCACGATACTCCGCGTAACGACCGCTAAAGCTACGCAGTCCCCATGAACCGAGATCCAGCAATGTATCTGCCAGTTCAAGCATCTGACGGTCGTGACTGATGAGCAGTATGCCGCCGGGGAAGCTGCGTAACAGATCGATAAGCTGAGTACGCCATTCCCGATCCAGATGATTGCCGGGCTCGTCGAGAATGAGATGGCCGGGGTCGTGATACAGCACCCGCAACAACGCCAGACGTGCGAGCTCACCGCCGCTCAACTTGTCGATCAAGGAAAATGGTTCAAGGAAGGCCAGACCGAGATTACTCAGTAGTGTTGCCAGTCGGGCAGGGTGGTCCCAGTTTCCCTCGGCGATCTCAAAGTCGGCGATCTCTCCCTCACCGTTTTCGATGCGGCGTAGTGCAGTAAACAGGGAGGAACAACCCAGAAAATCGACCAGACGTGTGCCAGGCTCGGGGCGTATCGTCTGCTGCTGCAAATAACCGATACGTCCGTGACGTTGAATGTGGATCGAACTATCCGCAGGGATAACGCCTGCCAGTTGTGCAGCCAGGGTAGTTTTACCGGCGCCGTTTTCTCCGATTAGCGCCGTGATACCTGGGCCGAGCGAAAGCTCAAGCCCGCGATACAACTCCCGGCCATTCGGCAGTGCATAGTGCAGGTTTGTGGCGACCAGCCACGAATCGTTTCTTGCCATAACCAACCCTCTCCAAAGATGAACAGACCTTTGCGATCCGGAGAACTCCGGTAGAGAGTGGCTTGTTCATGGCAGGACCCTCCTGTGGGGCGGGTGGTTAGATGGCTTCTACTCTAGCGCCAATGACGGTCATATCACAGCCATCGGCGATTATTTGGAATAATATTTCCAAATACTGTTTATACGCAGTAGATTATTCCAAAGATATCCAAAGGAAGAGCTATGGAACTCGACCGCTACGACCGCCGCATCCTTGAAGAGTTGCAAAAGGACGGCCGCATCAGCAACCAGGAACTGGCCGAACGCATCGGCCTTTCTCCTTCCCCCTGCCTGCGACGGGTCAGGGCACTGGAAGAGACGGGCTTGATCCGTGGCTATCGGGCATTACTCGATGCCAACAAGCTGGGGCTGTCGTTGGTGGCGCTGATCCATATCTCCATGGATCGTCACACCCCGGAGCGCTTCACCAACTTCGAAGAGAAGGTTGCCGCCCTGCCCGAGGTGCTGGAGTGCCTGCTGATCACCGGTCAGGATGCGGACTACCAGCTCAAGGTAGTGGTGAAAGATATGGACGCCTTCCAGGCACTGCTACTGGAGAAGATCACCCGCATCGAAGGGGTCAGTGGTGTTCACTCCAGTTTCGTCCTGCGTCGTGTGGTCGACAAAACCGCCCTGCCGGTTTGACGATCTATTCGTGACGTAAGGCGTCGATCGGATCGAGCCGCGCCGCCTTGCGTGCGGGGAAGTAGCCGAACGCCACGCCGATCACCATAGAGAAGAGGAAAGCAAAAAAGGTCATCCCCGCCTCCACCACAAAGGGCATACCCAGCGCACTGGCGATAAACCAGGAGACGGCCAGCGCCAGCAGGATACCGAACAGCCCGCCAAAGGAAGAAAGCACCACCGCCTCCACCAGAAACTGGGTTAGCACATCCCGCTCCAGCGCACCGATGGCGAGACGTATGCCGATCTCCCGGGTCCGCTCGGTCACCGACACCAACATGATGTTCATAATGCCGATCCCACCGACCAGCAGGCTCACCGCCGCCACCGCGCCGAGCAGCGCGGTCAGCACCTTGGTGGTGTTGGTCAGGGTACGGGTAATCTCCTGCAGATCCATCACGCTGAAGTCGTCGTCTTCACCCGAACTGACGCGGCGACGCTCACGCATCAGAATGGTGATGTCGCGCGCCACCTTGGTGGTGGAAACACCGTCACGTGCAGAGATAGGAATCCGGTTCACATCCTGATTACCGGCAATACGCCGCCAGAAGAAACGCAACGGCACAATGATGGTATCGTCCTGATCAGAACCACCCATCGACTGACCCTTGCTATGCAGCAGACCGACTACTTCGCAGGAGACCTGCTTCAAACGGATCTTGTTGCCGATAGGGTCCTGGGCACCGAACAGTTTCTCGCGCACCGTTTCGCCGATAACGCAAACGCCCTTGCCACCACGCAGTTCGCTGTTGGTGAAATAACGCCCGGTTTCCAGGGTCCAGTTACCGACGGTGAAGTAGCGGTTATCGCTACCCGTCACGCCCGTGGTCCAGTTTTCGTTACCGTAGATCACCACCATCGCCTGTGAGGCGGTGGGCGCCACCTCGGCCACGCCAGGTACTTCACGGGCAATCGCCTCCACGTCTGCCAGTTCAAACGATGGCGCCTTGGTGCGTTGACCATGGCCGAGCCGTTGACCGACAGTGAGGAACAGCAGGTTACTGCCGAGACTTTCGATCTGCTGCTTCACCTGCAGCGTTGCACCGCTGCCGAGGTTGACCATGATAATCACCGAAGCGACGCCGATAACGATGCCCAGTGTAGTGAGAAAAGAACGCAGTACATTACGACGGATCGAACGCAGCGCCAACAGCAGGGCATTCCACAACATCAGTGCGCCCCTCCTCGCTGTTTATCCTCCGCCACCCGTCCATCGCGAAAATGGATCACACGCTCGGCGTAGTCGGCGATCTCCGCCTCGTGGGTCACCATAACGATGGTAATGCCGAGCTCGCGATTGAACTCGGTGAGTAGATCCATAATTTCATGGCTACGCGCCGTATCGAGGTTACCTGTCGGTTCGTCCGCAAGCAGTACTGCAGGCTTGGTGACGATAGCGCGAGCGATGGCAACCCGCTGCTGCTGACCGCCAGAAAGTTCGCCCCGGGTATGATCTTCCCAGCCCTTAAGACCGACCTGCTCCAACGCCTCGCTACTCAAACGATGTCGCTCATCGGCAGGCATACCGCGATAGATCAGCGGCAACTCGACATTCTCCTGCGCCGAGGTGCGATTGAGCAGGTTGAAGCCCTGAAAAACAAAACCGAGATAGTTGCGACGCAGTAACGCACGTTGGTCGTTAGTGAGACTTCCCACTTCAACGCCCTGAAAACGAAACTGACCACCGCTGGGGGTATCGAGGCAGCCAAGGATATTCATGCAAGTCGATTTGCCAGAACCGCTCGGGCCCATCACAGCGACAAACTCACCCTGATTAATTTTGAGATCGATACCGTCGAGGGCATGCATCGCTGCCTGCCCTTTACCATAGATTTTGGTCACGCCCTCCAGTTCGATCAGCGTGTCACTCATTGGCCTTTTACCGTGCTGTCGGTAATCAGGGCCATGCCTGCCTGCAGTGGTCCCTTGGTTACTTCGGTATGGATGCCGTCGCTGGCACCAACGGTAATACTCATTGCCTCGCTTTTACCCTCACGCAGCAACCAGACCTTACGTTCGTGAGTATTCTCTTCCGCCTTCTTGTCACCGTTGCCACCGCGTGGCATCCGTGGTGGACGAAACATGCGACTAAAGAGACTGCCGCCACTCTGACTCGCCCTGGCCGTTGCAGGTGGGCTGTAACGAAACGCCGCATTGGGTACCAGCAACACATTTTGCAGATGGCGGGTACGAATATCGGCGGTGGCGGTCATACCCGGTAACAACAACTGCTCAGGGTTTTCCACTGCAAGAACGGTTTCATAAGTCACGACACCATCAACGGTCTGCGGTGCATGACGGATCTGGGTGATGGTGGCGTCGAAGCGACGATCAGGATAGGCATCGACACTGAACTGCGCCTTCATTCCTTTCTCGATGCGGCCGATGTCTGCCTCGTCGATAGCGACATTCAACTCCATCTTGGTCAGATCTTCCGCCAGGGTGAAAAGTACCGGGGTTTGTAGTGAAGCAGCCACGGTCTGGCCCGGCTCCACCTTGCGATCCAGCACGATGCCCTTGATCGGCGAACGAATAGTCGCCTTCTGCAAATTGGTTTCGTACCCATCCAGCGCTGCCCTGGCCAGGGCAACCTGCGCCTTGGCACTGGCAACGGCAGCGACCGCTCGCGCATGGGCCGCCTCGGCGATATCCACATCGTTAGCCGAACACATCTTGCGCTTTGCCAATTCCTTGCAGCGTGTGGCCTTTACCTTGGTCTCCTGCTCCGTGGCGCGGGCCTCTTTCACCTTGGCCTCCGCCTGCTGCAATGACGCCTTACCTTCGGCGATACGACTTTCCAGTGCAGTGGTGTCGAGTCGCGCCAACACCTGATCCTTTTCCACCGTATCGTTGAAATCGACTTCCACCGTGGCAAGCGTGCCGGAAAGTTCGCTGCCCACATCCACCTGACTGACCGGTTGCAGAGTACCTGTTGCGGTAACGTTCAGGATCAGATCGCCACGTTTTGCCTCAGCAGTTTTGTAACTGATATTGTTGCCGTTACCGGAAAAAATCAGATTGAACAGGATGACGACGATCAACAGTGCCAGTGCCGCACCGCCCCAGATCTGCCAGCGCGGACGCTGCTTACCCTGCTTGTCCAGCATCAGGATTTTGCGGATCGATTTTTCATTCTTGTCCATGGAATACCTTTACCACTCAAGCATCGGTTAAATAGAGTTCAATGTTGCAGCGGCAGGCAAATCTCGACAAAGAGGCCGCCCTTGTCGCTGTTCCAAGCGTGCACCTGACCACCGTGTGCCGCAATCACCTTGCCGGTGATCGCCAGCCCAAGACCATAACCGCCACTGTTGCGGTCACGCGCTTCACCCACTCGGGCAAAGGGCTCAAACATTCGTGTTAGTTCCTCCTCGGGAACACCGCTACCATGGTCGCTCACCTGCACGATAGCCTCGTTACCTGACACGCCAAGCCAGACCTCTACCGCAGTGCCTTCGGCGGTGTAGCGCACCGCATTGCGTACTACATTTTCAATGGCGGAACGGAGCAGCACCTGATCGCCTTTGACTGCTGCCTGTTGATCTACCTTTAACTCTACCCTGCGCCCCAGTGCCTCGGCTTCGAAATCAGCATCGTTAACGATCGCCTCCAACAGCTCTTCCAGTGCGACCTGTTTACGCTCCAGTGTGGACTGCCCCGATTCCAGGCGCGCCAATGAGAGTAGATTGCTGATCAGCCGTTCCAGTTCATCGGCCTCTTTTTCCACCCGCTGCAGATTGCGCGAGGCATTACCTTCCTTCTCCGCCAACTCCAGCGCGATACGCAATCGCGCCAGGGGGGAACGCAGCTCGTGAGAAACGTCACGTAGCAATTGACGCTGACTCTCCAGCATCTCGCGCAGACGTTCAGCCATGATGTCGAAATCGCGGCCCAGCGCGCCGACCTCACCACCGCCGCTATTGCCCACGCGCACGGTGAGATCACCATCGGCCAGGGTTTGCGCCGCACGGCGCAGGCGACGTACCGGCCGACTTAACAGGTTGGCCAGACCGTAACTGACCAGGCCCGTGATCAGGAGCGCAACCAGCGCCCGCACCCAGGGCGGCATACTGTGCAGGTGTCCCGGGTCGATCATGGTGGCAAGGAATAATTCATGCTGGCCGGGTATCTGCGCAATCACCAGATAGTGACCGAGGCGCAGGCGATGGCTACCCGACACCATTGGTGCACGTTTTAACTCCTGCAACAGATTCTCTGGCAGGTGCTTATGCAACACCGGTTCTCCATCGTCATCCAGCAACAGAACTGGGCGACCCTCTTCACGACGAATACCACGCAGCCAGCGCTTGAGTGAGTCCTCTTCGCGGTTTGCCAGCAGCGTGGCGGCGGTTTCTGCATGGGCATTAAGCCAGTGTTCTGCCTGCTCGGTTTCACGCTCGCCGAAGCTGCGCTCGCCGACAAACATCACCACGCCAAGCAGGATCATGCTCAGCCAGAAGGCGACGAAAATTTTTCCGAACAGGGAATCCATTAATCTCTTGTGTACTGGTAACCAGTGCCACGCACTGTGTGAATACGTTGACCGCCATCGGGTAGCGGCCCCAATTTGCGCCGAATCTGTGCCATGTGGGTTTCTATGCGGCGATCATAAGTCTGCAACGCCCGCCCCAATCCCTCGCTGGCCAGCACCTCCTTGCTCACCACCTTGCCCGCCTGTGCCACCAGCAGGTGCAACAGGTTGAATTCCGCGCCCGTCAGTTCCACCGTTGCCCCGGCAACAGTGACGCTACGCTTGCCAACGTCGAGTTCCAGATCGCCGACCTGAAGCAACTCCGGATTTTCACTGCCGCCGCCACGACGCAACAGGGCGCGCAGGCGTGCGACCAGTACCCGCGGACTACAGGGTTTGGCCACGTATTCATCCGCGCCCAGCTCCAGCCCGACCACGGTATCGGTATCCTCGCCACGGGCAGTGAGCATCAGCACGGGAGCCTTCACCAATGGACGAATCTGCTTCAATACATCGAAACCACTCATGCCAGGCATCATCACGTCGAGGATAATGGCGTCCCAGTCCTGTGCACGAGCGCGCGCAGCGCCACTCGCACCATCGTGCTCCGCTGCCACCTCAAACCCCTCACTTTCCAGGTATTCGGTAAGCAGCTCGCACAGGTCACGATCATCGTCGACAAGCAGTATTTGCTGTTTCATGCCCATATGATGCGCCGTGTTTGCCCGCGTTGAAAGCTAGCTGTCATACCATTTGCACTTCTTTGCATTACTTCACCCACCCCGACCCAACTTTAATTGCGGCACAGATAAGCTTTCATCGTCCGCTGCTGAGACAGCGCTTATACACCTAACAGGAGTACTGTAATGAAAGCATCAAACAAAACACGGGCTACCCTGCTTGCCGCAGGATTAACCCTCGGTGTCGCTGGCAGCGCCTTCGCCTTTGGCAGTCACGGTCATGGTTATGATACTGGCAGCTACGGTGGCTACAAAGCTTCTCCGATGCGTGCGCTCTATCAGCTCGACAGTATGACCGACGAGCAACGCACTCAGATCAAAGAACTGATGAAGGAAGAACGCAAATCGATGCGCGATCTGATGGACGCGATGCAGGAAAATCGCGATGCCATGTTCGAGGCAAACCAGGACAACGCCGATGCCGACAAAATCAAACCGCTGGCAAAGAAGCGTGGTGAACTGGTGACTGAAATGACCATGGCCCGCGCCCGTATTCGTGACAAGATTAACGCGATACTGACCGACAAACAGCGGGAAGAATTAAAGGACATGAGGTCCTACAAACGCGGTGACGATGACGACCGCCGCCGAAATTACCAGGGCTGGTAAACAAAAAAGGGGCCGCAAGCGGCCCCTTTTTTATTAATCGAAATTTAAGTTAAACATCACACTTCTGTAACACGACAAACAGTACGCACAACGCCGGCATGGTTACTACGGTAATTACTGCTTTTTTTACCAAACAGTTCACAAAAATATCTGCATCCATGCAAAACCGTTCAGTGTTTTTTAAGTCGTAGTGACTAGACTACAAACCGTGGCAAGTTGTTTGTCACACAACCCCTGGAGGAATTAACCATGAAAAAATATATCACCATGCACTACCCGGCAAAGATCGCTCGCGCACTGCGTGATGGTCTGATCGTTATCCTTGGCCTGACCATAACTCTCGGTACCTTCTTTAATTCACAAATCACCATGTGGGTTGCAGGTGCCTAGGCAACAAAAAATTGTCGGCAGCAGTCTGGAATACATGTCGCTCCTCATCGCGTTCACGGCATGACACTGCTGCTGACAATTTGACCTTAAAATTTATCGCATAACACGCATCAATCACTTCCCTGATTTTTCCTCTTCCTTTCCCTGTTGCGGCTTATCTTTTCGCTGCGGCGGATTGTTACGTCCGATGGCAGTCAACGCCAACGCTGACCCAACAACAAACAGCAGCGCCAGCACACTGAATATCACAAACATTTTCATTGTCATGCTCCTCTCTAGCCAGACATTGCTGTTACACTATGCCGACTCGGCACCTGGCACCGAGCCTCTGCACCACATACGGAAATAGTATCAGCTTAGGGGGAGATAGCGGTGGAGATGTTTTCACAAAACTGGATGCAACAATTACAGCAGCACTGGAACAGCAGCAGCGACATCGTCACACCGTTGCAAGGTGCCGGATTTTCCGCCCGCATCGGTTATGGTTTTAAAAGCGAACCTGAGCCACGCGGCATACTGGTCATCGAAAACGGCCATGCCATCGAGTCCGGCATCTACGACGGTACCATCCTCGACTGGGATCTACGTGCTACCCCGGAAAAGTGGTCCGAATGGATCGACGGTGGATTCGGGCTAAGCAAGCTTGGACCGGCAGTGGCAACCGGCGCACTACAGTTTGTCACCGGCGATTACCGACGCATGATCCGTAATATCTCACTGAGTAATCCTTTCCTGCATCACTTTGAACTCATGAGCAGGATCAGTTAAGTCCCAGTTTATCTCTGACCAAAGCCGCCAATCTTTCACCGCTCTCAGGCAATGGGCCGCTGGTATCGACGCTTAGCCGATACGGCTCTTCATTTGGCGTCACGGGCTGCCACTGTGAAAGCTGATATTCCAGTACTTGCAGATCCGCATCTGAAGCGCCCTTCTTACGCTTCACAATCCGTTGCCGCAGCACCTCAGCAGGCGCGGTAAACTCCACCAATACCCGAGGAACACCCAGTTCATCTGCCAACTGATAGAACTGCTCCCGTTGCTCAAATTTCAGGCTGGTAGCATCGATGATTACAGGATAACCGGCCTCGACCGTCAGTTTCGCCAGTTGTTTCAGGCGTGCATAGGTTCTCTCACTCGCATCGTGACTATAGATTCCCTCCGCAGGGTTCGCTTTACCACTTTCGTCGGCACGCAAACCATACAACCGTTTCCGCTCCACATCGGAACGTAAGCGGATCGCCTGCAACCACTCCAGCAGCATACTGCTATGTTTACTCTTTCCCGAGGCAGAAACACCACGGGTGGTGACAAGAAATCGTTCGCCCTTTTCGATACAACGCTCGGCAAAATTAAGATACACAACAAACTCATTTTTCGCTCTGTTTTTTTCGCTGTCATTGATGCCTGACTGCCCAAAACGGAGTGCAGCCACCTTGGCCCGTACCATGGCACGATAGACGAGATAGAACGAGAGTAACGACAATCCTTCGTAGTCGCCGCTGATCTCCAGATAGCCGTTGAGAAAACGCTGAGCCAGATGCGCTTCACCTTTCTCACGTAGATCCATAATCAGAAAGGCGATGTCGCTGATGACATCGATCCAGCTCAGGCCAGGATTGAATTCAATACAGTCAAAAGCTACCGCCCTGTTATCGATCCAGGCCAGATTACGCAGATGGAGGTCACCGTGACATTCACGGATAAAACCGTCGCGTTTGCGCTGTACCATGATGGGCTGTAGTTGTTGAAATCGATCTCGGCTCCACTGCTCTAGCCGGTCCAGCTGTTGTTGCCAGTGCTTATCTGTAATCTGCTCGCGGATCTGGATGAAATTCTCTTCCACCGGCTGCCATATCCGCGGAGGTATTCCAAAATTACTCTCCGCATCGGCGATTGCTGCGCATCCATGGAAATCGGCCACCATACGAGCGAAGGCATCGATTTTCTTGCCGTCCAATTCATGCCGTTGCAGCATCCGGTCCAGTTGCGCCCCCTGGGGAAAACGACGCATTTTTACCGCGTACTCCAAAATGTCCCGGCGGGCATTCAATTGTGGCCGTTCCGGCGTGCCACCAATCGCGACGACTTCCAGGTAGATATCCGCGGCGAGACGGCGATTGAGACGCAGTTCTTCCTCACAGTTGTAACGCCTTTTTTCCAGGGTAGAGAAATCGAGAAAACCGAACTCGACCGGCTTTTTGATTTTGTAGACGTAATCTCCCGCAAGGATCACCCAGGAGATATGGGTTTCGATCAGTTCCCGTGCTTCGGCTGGATGATCGAAACAGGACTGCGTCAGCAGTGCCTGGATGAGTGGTGGCTGTGCGTCGCTTTTCGCCATGATCGTTCCCGAGACAGGCGACGCACCGCGCCGCTAGTTCAACAGATGAATGAAGGGCAATATGGAAATATATAGCACGACAGCAATCGCCAGCAGGTAGATCAGCATCTGAATGGGGCGCGCACGAAAACGATCCAGCCATCCTTCCAGACGCCCTTCCGCCCGCAGCTGTTCATACTCAGCACGGGCATTCTGGTAACGCTGCTGCTGATAGGCATCCATCAGCTCGTTGGCCTGCTGCCACTGCGTCTCATCACGCAACCACAATGCCGCCAGTGATATCCCCCAACGACCGGCCTCGGTTTCGTAGTAGTCGATAGCGTTTGCATCGAGCAACTCTCGAAGCTCCTGCGCCTCATCCTCGGGCACGCCGTTGAGCTTATAGAGCAGACGCGCCACTATGCCTCCAACACCCGATCCAGCTCCACCGGGAGTTCCGGACGACCACGTTCATTGAGTGCAGTACCGATCACCTTGGCATTCATGATCAGCTTCTTTTCAGGCAGACGGTAGATGTCCTGATAGAAGGCGAACTTGAGTTTCGACTCGCGTTTGAGATTCAGGCCGATAACGAAGGTATCACCAGAAGAGAGCGGAAATTTGTAATCCAGTTCGGCCCGCACCACCACCAGATTGATGCCCTGTTTTGCCAGCGCGGCGAAGTCGACGCCGATCTCCTTGAGAAAAACGTGGCGCGCGTGCTCCAGGTAGTTCTGGTAGACACCGTTATTCACAATACCCTGGATATCGCATTCGTAATCGCGTACGTGCATCTCCAGAGTGAAGCTGTAGTTTTCCATTATCGCTCTCCGCTCATTTCAGTTTTATCCGCCGTGCCTCTCGGCAACCTGCTCCCAGGGCGGTTCATCACCCAGACGCTCCACCAGAAAATCGATCAACAATCTTACCCGTTGTGGCAGATGACGCCGCGAAGGGTAGAGCGCATAGGCAACGCTCTCATCGGTGTGGTAATCCGTGAGCAGGCGGCACAATCGCCCTGCCGCCAGTTCCCGATAACAGATAAAGAGCGGCATCACCCCGACCCCCAAACCGTCCAGCGCCGCCTGCAACAGGATATCGCCGTTGTTGGCACGCATACGAATATCGGGACGGGCAATATGCACTTTTCCCGCGTCATCGGTAAAGCGCCACTGTTGTTGTTCGGTGAGATTGGCGTAACTCAGACCGATGTGTTCCCCCAATTGCTCTGGCGATTTCGGTTCACCATACCGCTTCAGATAGGCCGGGCTAGCACACAGCACTGTGCGGACGGGAGCCAGGCGACGCGCCACTAAACTGGAATCGTCCAACTGACCGATACGAATGGTCAGATCCATCCCCTCCCTGAGAATATCGATATAGCGATCTTCCAGGTCCAGATCGAAACGTACACCAGGGTGGCGCTGCAGAAACTCACCCAACAGCGGCCAGATGGGTAGCGACAGGGGAATCGCCATACGCACCAGTCCCTGCACCTGACGCTGCTCGTTGATCAGGCTGTTTTCGACCTCGGCTACCTCGTCGAGGATACGCACACAGCGCTCGTAGAACTGCCGCCCCTCTTCGGTGAGGGTGATACGCCGGGTAGTGCGGCGCAGCAATTCCACACCGAGACGGTTCTCCAGCTCCTGCAAACGACGGCTGACCGCCGACTTGGCCACATCAAGGCGCTGAGCGGCGGCACTAATGCCACCGCTCTCCACCACCCGCACAAAGGTCTGCATTTCGTCAAAACGATCCATGATTGTTCTCACATTCAGAACAGCATGTTCGCAATTATCACCTTTATCCTCGGATACGCAACACCATACTATGCAGTAACCAACCATGTTACTGAGGAAAAGCTATGTCCCAGCACACCACACGCCGCATCAGCCGTGTTGTCCACGGCCGCGAAACCTCCGACGGCGCGGGGGTTCGACTGCGACGCATCATCGGCAGTCCGGAGCTGGATATGCTCGACCCGTTCCTGCTTCTCGACGCCTTCCGCTCCGATGATCCGGACGACTACATCGCCGGTTTTCCACCCCATCCTCACCGTGGCTTCGAAACCGTGACCTACCTGCTGGCAGGCTGTATGCAGCACCGCGACAGCGCCGGGCACGCGGGAATTCTGCGCGCCGGCGGCGTGCAGTGGATGACCGCAGGCAGCGGCATCGAACACTCCGAGATGCCGCAGCAGGAGAACGGCCTGCTTTCGGGATTTCAGCTTTGGGTCAATCTACCTGCTGAGCAGAAGATGCAACAGCCGCGCTATCAGGAGTACGAACCCGAAGAGATCCCGCTGGAGCGGCGCGACGACGGTACCGAGGTACGGATCATCGCCGGTACCACCTCCCAGGGCACTGCCGGACCGGTGCATCAAATCGCCGCACAGCCGATCTATTTCGACGTCACCACGCCCGCTGGCGCCGTTTTCGAGGAAGCGATACCCGCAGAACACAACGCCTTCGTCTACGTTATCTCAGGTGAACTGATGATCGGCGAAGAGAGCGTCACCACGGGCACCCTCGCGGTACTTGACGATGGCGATCGCCTGTCGGCTAGTGCAGCGAACGACAGCCGCTTCCTGCTGGTAGCGGGCAAACCGTTTAACCAACCGATAGCCCGCTCCGGCCCCTTCGTCATGAATACCCCCGAAGAGGTTCGCCAGGCCTATAGCGACTATCGTCGTGGCGACTTCGGTCGGGTGGTGGAGCACTAATCGATGAGATGGCGCAACACGGGCAATAACTGGGGGGCAACGGCCATCACCCTGCACTGGCTTACCGCGCTGGTGGTGTTCGGCATGTTCGGCCTCGGCCTCTATATGACCGATCTCAACCTCTACCACCCGTGGTATCACAAGGCGCCTCATCTGCATCGCAGTATCGGCGTGCTGCTGTTTATCGCCACCTTGCTGCGGCTTGGCTGGCGCCTGTGGAACCCGCCGCCCACGCCGCTGGCCAACCACAAGCCGTGGGAAAAACTGCTGGCACGACTGGTTCACGGCCTGCTCTACCTGCTGCTGATCGCCGTCATGGTTAGCGGCTACCTGATCTCCACCGCCGACGGACGCGCAGTGGAAGTCTTCAACTGGTTCTCCGTTCCGGCCACCTTGGCCGACCGGGAAAACCAGGAAGAGATTGCCGGGACACTGCATCTCATCCTGGCATCCGTCCTCATTGGTCTTGCCCTGCTGCATGCAGGCGCGGCCGTTAAACACCACCTTCTCGACCGGGATCGCACCCTGCTGCGCATGCTCGGATTGTGAACAACCAAGCCAGACAAAGGAGCACCACTATGAAGAAACTACTAGCCCTGTTGCTACTCGGCATTGTTGCCGCCCCGCTCACCGCGCAGGCTGAAGACTATGTCATCGACACCAAGAATGCCCACGCGTTTATCCAGTTTCGTATTCAGCATCTGGGTTATAGCTGGCTCTATGGCCGCTTTAACGATTTCCAGGGCGAGTTCAGTTACGACGAAAAACATCCCGAAAATGCCAGCGTATCGGTAAGCCTGAAGACGGCAAGCATCGACACCAATCACGCCGAGCGCGACAAACACCTGCGTAGCGAGGATTTCTTCGACGTACAGAAATATCCCGAGTCGAAATTCGTCACTACCTCTTACCAGCCTAAAGGAAATAGCAAAGGCGTATTGAAAGGAAACCTTACCCTGCATGGCGTCACCAAGCCGATCATTGTCGAGATCAAACAGATCGGTGCAGGTCCCGATCCCTGGGGCGGTTACCGCCGCGGCTTTTTCGGTACCACAACGATCACCCTGGCTGACTTCGGCATGACCTATAACCTTGGTCCGGCCTCGACGACTGCAGAACTACTGCTCTCATTGGAAGGCGTGCAACAGTAAGTAGTGAAAACGGCCGCCGGTTGGCGGCCGTTTCTATTCGAGGCTCAGACAGGCAAGTGTCTCAATTCGCTATTATCGTAACCGCCCATATAGGCCCTGGTCAGAGTCTTGAGCAGAGACGCTTCGGATATTGGCTTGATCAGAAAATCGACAAAGCCTGCGTTGAGAATTGCCTGACGCTGTTCAGGGAAGGCGTGGGCCGTCACCGCAATTAACACCGGCAGAGGTACCCTTTCCTCATGTAGCCGTCTCACCACTTCGATGCCACTGATATCCGGCATCTGGATATCCATCAGGACCACATCGAGCCCGCCCACGCGTATCCGCTCAAGCGCATCGTGACCATTACTTACTTCATCAAAGGGAATACCGGCCTTGTTGAGGAAAGCACCCAACACCATGCGATTGACGTCGTTATCGTCCACTACCAGCACTTTCAGTTCACTCCACTGCTCCACCGTCAGGCTTGGTGGTTCAATCGTTTGTGTGCCTTGAGCAGTTTCGGCGCTACGTACAAACGGCAACTCAACGGTAAAGCAAGAGCCTTCGCCCAGTTTACTGCGCAGACTGATTCGGCCATCCATACGCTGCACCAGACTTTTGACGATCGCCAGACCCAAGCCAACGCCTTCATTGTGCCGTGTCTCGAAACCTTCGACCCGGGTAAAATTGTCAAAGATAGCTGCCTGAGCCTCTTCGGCGATACCGATCCCGGTATCTTCCACATCAAAGCGAACTATCACCTGATCGTCATTCTCATCCTGGTGGCTGACGTGGACATGGATCTGCCCCTTCTCGGTATATTTAACCGCGTTGGAGATCAGGTTGCTGACGATCTGGCGCAAACGGTTAGCATCTCCGTAAAGTGCGTCATCCACCTCATCATCCACACTCGTTTCCAGCTTGAGGTTCTTGCGCTCCGCCATCGGTTGCAAAATGCTGACAACCCCATCCAGTTCATTTCGCAGTGAGAAAGTCTCTTCGTAAAAGCTGAGGTGCCCCGCTTCGATAGCGGTAATATCCAGAATATCGTTAACGATACGCAACAGAGTCTGCGCCGAGCGACCTATCTGCTCGGCAAAACGTGCCGATTTCTCGCCTAGACTCTCACCATGAAGCAATTCGGAAAAACCAATAATGCCATTAAGCGGGGTGCGTAATTCGTGACTGACATTCGCCAGAAACTGGTTCTTTGCTTCGCTGGCCCGTTCGGAACGTTCCTTCGCTTCCAGTAACTCAACCTCAATTTTCTTACGGTGTTCGATCTCACGAGTTAATACCCGGTTGGCCTCTTCTATTTCGGCGTGCGACTGCATGAGCTGGCCAAGCAATTTTTCGTTATCGAGCCAGAGCAGGATATTGCGGTTAACACTGGCACTGTAGCTTTTTGCCACTGACAGCATGAAGGCGACATAGATCACCACCAACGCCAACATCCCTTCGGAAACCGTGGTGCCCTGAACCGCGAGAGTAATACCGATCGGCAACAACAGAGTGACAATCGATACGACATAGATTCGCAGCACCAGACCACGGGTGGTAATCGCGCCCGCAGTCATACCGCCCAGCATGAACAGGGTCAACATGCGATAGATTTCGTTGTCGACCATGAAACTCACCGGGCCGATCAGGCCGTACGGCGCATCCTGCAACAACACCAGGAACATGTAGATACGCAACCATGTTTCCGAATTGTCATCCGTACCGTGGCGTTTGTACAACCGGGCAGCAACAAGAAAAGAGGTCGCGGCAATCAAGTTAACCGCAACCCAGGTCAGCAGAATGGAATTAGGAAGCTCACCCCAGAAGAAAAACAGGACAATGGCCAACAGACCATAAAAGCTGCTTGCCGCCATAGGCGCCAGCTTGTAGTACTCCTTGGCTAACTCGCGGTTAAGCTTTTTGTTCATGGCAGGTGTGATAGTGCCGCGCTTGTCGCGACGGCCCGCTCCGCTATGTGGTCGTAGTTCGCCGTCCATAGCGTTATCGTTCTCCATCTCCCTGATCAAGCTCATTGCGTGATTTGATGCTCCCTGATGAAACTCCGCAACTGCGGAAATACGTCCCTGTCGCAATGCTTGCCTATAAACATATCCTGATGGCCGTATTTTTCAAACACTTTTAGCTGATGACGCCTCACCCCGTGCGCCACCATCCGCTCATAACAGTGGATGTTGGAGTCGGCAAAAACCCGGTTGCGACTACCTGTAGTAAACAGAATCGGTGTTTTAATGGAAAGCCCTGCCTCGAAATAATCATCGGGCAGGGAGTCATAACCGTGATCATCGGTGTGCATTTTCACTGCATGGTGGTCCGCGTTCACCATTTTCGCCACATGGCGGTGGTAATTCAGTCCGGTACCGCCAAACAAATCCGCCAGACGCCGGTGTGTCACCTCAGAAATGTTTTCGTGCTCAAACAGCGCAGGAAAACCGCTACCCCACATCAAGCTCAGCATGTGGCAGGCAGGCTCATTACACTCACGGTGAAACAGGCTGATCACCTTGGAGATTAGCTTACCGCGAGTCAGGCGTGGCTCGCCGGGCCAACCCGGTGAAACGTAGGCGATATCCAGAACACGCTCGAGAAAAAACGGGAATACATTAATCTTGAACCGCGACCAGCCCGGGATATACGGGGTCAGGGAGATGCTGTTGGCCACCATGCTGGAGATATTCTTTACTGTCCCTGCCGCCAACGCCATGGCAAAGGTCAGCGAGCCGACGCAGTGAGCGATCACATGAATACGCTTGTTAGCCCCGACAATCTCCCGCACGGTTTCAATCGCTTTCGGATGATCGTAGAGCGCCACATCATCCATGCTGAAATTGTTGGGGTAGAGGTTGTAGTTGAAGTGATTACTCATACGGTAATCGAGGCACCACACATCGGTGAGGCCGTTGTCCAGCAGATAACTCACCAGATTGTAGTGCTCGGGCATGATGAACATATCGCTGGAACTGGTGAGGCCGTGAATCAGCACCACCACGTCATCGCACTCATCACGCTGGAATCGCTCAAGGGAAAGACCCAGACCGTCATCGGTGGAGAAAGGGTGATTACTCTTTTCGGCGTTCTTTACCCCGTCCAGAGTATAAAGCGGTATTTGATGTTCCATCTGCACCCTCCCTAGTAACCCGTATCCCTTAGTTGTTTCTAAACTGTAAACGCAATAAGGCCCCTTTGCACCCCATCAATAGAGGTATTCGGCCAGGAAAAGAGCTTTGGGGGGACAAAAAATACAGCCAACATTTCGTTGGCTGTATTTGAGAGCTCAGAATGGGGGGGAGTATATAAAAGGGTCCATTCTGAGGAGCTACTTAGTGATCAAAGATGAACGCAGAGAAGAGGAAGAAGAACACTGCGCCAAAGATCAGCGGTGCAATAATTGATTCAAGCATTGCAATACTCCTTTTACGGATTCCGTAACTAACAAAATGAGCTCAAAGATGCCCGGAGGTACGGCCTCCAGACAAACTCTATTCAAGTCTCTGATCTCCGGACAAACATTGATGTCGATCAAACATTCTCGACTTCTAGCCGTGTAAAAAGCGGTTTTTCACTTACTTATGATCTGGATCAAAAGCAGATGGTGACCATTGTTAAAACGACAATCAGCAAAGCTGATGGCAGGCCGGGAACAAACTGGATACGGTGTTACTTTTGACACAATCGGCCAGGCAAAATGAGCAACGACACCACCAACTGGCGTTACTTCCTCACTTACAGCGGCGTCAAACTGCCACTGAAACTGATGAGCGAGCTACAGGAAGGCGAAACCGAAAACCGCAACACTTACTTTCGTGCCAGCTACGATGCGCAAGGAAAGATGCTGCTATGCCAAAAGTTGGTCTACGGCGAGGTTGAGATGGAGCACCGCTACGGCTACTACGATAGCGGTGCGCTGGAAGAGGCCGAGATCACCATGGCCGGAGAGACCCGCAAGATACGCTTTGTCGATACGGGTGAGGCCGTTGGATAGGCCTAGGCCTGCGGGAATCGCCGAAGAAGTACGCGAGCGGTGGATCGCCCACGCAGCGACTTATTCAGCGGTTCTCTAGGATTTGTCCTTGAGCATGACCAGGTAGACGCCCAACGCCACCAGCCCAATCCAGAGCACCATGGCACCAATGCCCAGGCTCTCCCAGGCGCTGCCCATGAATAGCAGCATCAGCATCGCTGCGGCAAGAATCGCGTTGCCGAGCCAGAAGGTATTTGAAGGGGGTTGCTCAGACATATTTCTACCTGTTTTGTTAATCGTTATTCGGTCGAAAGCAGCCTCACCGACGCACCCGCGGTGGACGTATCGATCAGGAACTCCAGCTCGCAATACTCCTGCTCCAGATCCGGTGGGGTTGGATCGTCGGCACAGTTACAACCTGCGATGATACCGTTGTAGAAAATCCCGGCTCGGATCCGCAGCTCCTGTGGCTGGTCGTCCACACCCAGCATAACCACCCGAAACGGCTCATCAGCCACCGCGGAGCTGTGCGCCAACCCCGCCTGCAGCGGCAATGCCGACATCGGCAACTGCTCCACCTCCTTCTGGAAAGTACGTCCAAAGGACTCACTACCCCAGGCCTCAAGAGAGTGTTTAAGGAGAACCACCGCACACCTGCCTGCCACTGCCTAATTCGGCCCATCTTAGCAAATTGCCGCCCCAGGTCGCAGCCACATTCCGCTGTCATGGTCTACGCTTGGTATACCGCACGGAGACCACATCAGGGGGAAACAACCATGGCGACCATCAGCGACGAATCCAGTTTCAAAGAGGCGCTGGCCGACCTGCCAGTCAACCGCCAGCGCCAATTGGGGGCCCGCTTCATCCGTCGGGTCCTGGAACTGGCCCCCGACTCACGCCTCAACGCCGCCCTCGCCTGCGCCTCCTCCAGCGATCCGTCCGATTCCGAACTGCTCGATGCCTACCGTACCGCCAAGAGCATCGCAGTGGAAACTTATGCCGCCTGCGGTCAGGAAGCAGACTGGCACACCATGGCCGCCCACCATGTTGCCTGCGGTATTAGTGCCATCGTTGCCCCGGAGTCAACCATCGTCCCGGGTGTCGATATTCCCGCCTACAGCGCCGCCACCAGCGCACGCATGGCGCTGCTGGCCAAGGACGTGGCACAAGACAAGGAACACCTCGTCACGGAAAATGAAGAGCAGTACAAAATTGCCGATGAGTTTCTTGGTGAATAATTAAAGCAAAAACACATCAACGATTTCTTTGTTATACGAAAAAAAGGCCGCTTAACGCGGCCTTTCTTTTTTGATTATTACAGCAAAGTCTTCGCATGTTTTGCCGCTGCTTTGACTCTCTCCGGCGCGGTACCGCCGAGATGATTCCTCGCGGCTACGGAACCCTCCAGAGTTAGATAACTGAACACATCTCCCTTAATTGCTTTCGAGAACTGCTGCAGCTCTTCCAGTTTCATCTCCGAAAGATCACGTTTGGTGTTCACACCAAGAGCGACAGCCTTACCGACAATCTCATGGGCATCACGGAACGGCACTCCGTTGCGTACCAGATAATCGGCTAGGTCGGTGGCGGTAGAGAAACCGCGCAGCGCCGCCTCACGCAGGTTTTCCGGTTTCAGTTTGATCTGCGCCATCATGTCAGCGTAAACCCTGAGGCATCCTTTCACAGTATCGATGGCATCGAACAGCGGCTCTTTGTCTTCCTGGTTGTCCTTGTTATAGGCGAGCGGCTGGCCCTTCATGATGGTCAGCATGGAGGTCAACGAACCGAAGACGCGACCGGTTTTACCACGCACCAGTTCCGGTACGTCGGGATTTTTCTTTTGCGGCATGATCGAAGAACCGGTGCAGAAGGCATCGCCAAGATCGACCCAGTCGAACTGGCTGGAGCTCCACAGGATCAGCTCTTCGCTGAAGCGCGACATGTGCATCAAGAGCAGCGACGACCAGCCTAGAAATTCGATAGCAAAATCGCGATCGGAAACGCCATCAAGGGAGTTACGCCCGACCATGTCGAAGCCCAGCTCTTTCGCGGTAAATTCGCGATCGATCGGGTATGTCGTACCCGCCAACGCGGCGGAGCCGAGCGGCATGATGTTGACCCGTTTACGACAATCGACCAGACGCTCGCTGTCGCGCTGCAGCATTTCGTTCCACGCCAGCATGTGGTGGCCGAAGGTGATCGGTTGCGCCGTCTGCAGGTGAGTAAAGCCGGGCATGATGGTATCGGCCTCGCGCTCGGCCAGATCGATCAGTGCCGCCTGCAGGCGTTTCAGTTCCGGGGCGATGGCGCCGTCGATTTCGTCGCGCAGATAGAGACGCACGTCGGTGGCCACCTGATCGTTACGTGAACGGCCGGTGTGCAGTTTCTTGCCCGCGTCGCCGATCATGTCGGTAAGGCGCTTTTCGATGTTCATGTGCACATCTTCGAGGGCGATGGACCAGGGGAAATCACCGGCCTCGATCTCCGCCTCGATTTTGGTCAGGCCACGGATGATGTCGTCACGCTCCTGCTCGGTCAGCACACCAACCTTGGTCAGCATCCGCGCATGGGCGATGGAGCCACGGATATCCTGGCTGTACATGCGCTGATCGAAACCGACCGAGGCGCCGAAGGCCTCGACAAAGGCGTCGGTGGGCTCGCTGAAGCGGCCGGTCCACGGTTTTTCGACGGTTTTCTCTTCGCTCATGGCTTATCCATCTGGCTGATTCAAGTGGGAATTCGGCGCAGTATAGCCGATTCGATGCGCCAACCGCGACGGCTCCCTCGTCTCTACGCCGGGAATGCGGCTATGATAAACGGATGTCTTTTTGGGGATCGTACAAGTTGGCCAGCAAAGAAGACCAGACCAGCAACTTTTTCCTGCCCGACTTCTGCGGCCTGAACTCCGTGTTCGCGGTGGTGATCCTCTCCGAACTGTTCGCCCTGATCCTGACCCTCGCCGCCAGCCATGTGGCCATCGATCCCTGGCGCTACCTGGCGATGACTTCACTATTCATGCAGTGGGTTGGGCTCTGCTGTGCCGCAGTACTTTGCCGCGCCCGGCCATTGCTGGCAAAGCTCGATATGCTGGCGGCAGCGGGTGTCAGTTACCTGATCCTGCTGCTGGTGATCCTGATCCTCTCAGAGGCCGCCTTCCATGTGGTGCGCAATCCCGCTCTGCCGCTCTACGGTCCCCACCACACCGGCTTCCTGCTGAGCAATCTATCCATCGGCGCGATCATCAGCGCGCTGGTGTTGCGCTATCTTTTCCTGCAGCACCAGTGGAAAGAGCGGGTAAGGGCCGAAGCGGAGGCTCGGTTGCAGGCACTACAGGCACGCATCCGTCCCCACTTTCTGTTCAACAGCATTAATACGGTAACCAGCCTGATCCACGGTAAGCCGGACATTGCGGAAGAGGCACTGCTCGACCTTGCGGATCTGTTTCGCGCCAGCATGCGCGATGAGAAGCGCCACATCACCTTCAGCGAGGAGTTGGAGCTTACCCGGCGTTACCTGCATATGGAGTCGCTACGTCTCGGCGAGCGACTCACGGTGGACTGGCGGGTAGACGATATCCCCGAAGAGGCACTGCTGCCGCCACTGATGCTGCAGCCGCTGGTGGAAAACGCGGTCTATCATGGTATCGAGCCGCGCGCTGACGGCGGCACCCTGAGCCTGGAAGGCAGCGTGAAAAACGGTATGTTGAAATTGAAGATTGGTAATCCGTTGCCCGAAGGTGAAACAGCACATCGGGAAGGTAACCGACTGGCGATGCGCAATATCCGGGAACGGCTGGAGGCCCACTACGGCCAGCACGCCTCGCTGGAAACGATTAAGCAGGAAGGTTACTACCTGGCGACCCTGACCCTGCCGCTGGAGGTGGATGAATGAAGGTGTTGATCGTCGACGACGAGGCCCCGGCCCGCGAACGGCTGCGGCGCCTGCTGGAAAACATTCCCGGCACCACCACCGTCGGTGAGGCCGCCGATGGTGAGGCCGCCTTGAAGGCCAGTGAACAACTGCAACCCGATGTGATCCTGCTCGACATCCGCATGCCCGGTATGGACGGACTGACGGCAGCACAACAGCTGGCAAAACACCCCGACCCGCCCGCCGTTATTTTTACAACTGCCTACAGTGAACACGCGCTGGAAGCCTTTGAGGCGGAGGCACTCGACTATCTGGTTAAACCGGTACGCCAGGAACGGCTGGAGCAGGCGCTGGCGCGGCTGCACAAACGGGGATTGGTCAGCGAAGCGGAGCAGGGGCGCAGCCACCTCACGGTGCGTAAACACGGTAACCTGCACCTGATACCGGTGGATGAAATCCTCTATTTCCAGGCCGACAACAAATACGTCACCGCTTTCATGAACGGACGCGAAGAGCTGTTGGAGGAATCGCTAAAGCAACTGGAGGAAGAGTTCGGCTCACGCTTCCTGCGGGTCCATCGCAATGCACTGATCGCACTGGAGGCATTGGAGGGAATCGAAAAGACCGCGGATGGGCGCTGTCACATCAACCTGCGTGGTGTCTGTTGCGGCCCGGAGATTTCGCGCCGACACTTGGCCGAAGTACGACGGGTGCTTAAAGCCAGAGGTTAATGGAGCGCTGAGAGCCTGACCCGCAGCGGCGTGTTGCGACGCAGAATATTCAGCGCCTGATTGATCGAATCGTCGAGATAGCCGCCATAGAAATCGGGTGTGGTCAGCCCCACTCGCTTCGGCGCCAGCTCCACCCCATCCCCATCGATAAACACCACAGTGGGTGTCAGAGTCACCGCATACTGCTCGGCGATCTCTGCCGGGCTGATCTCATCGCCGTTGAAATCGCGGACCATCTCATCACTATCGATATGCAACTTGCGGATCAGTACTTTGTCCTCATAGTCCCCGCTGCGTAGCATCGGCCGGAGAAAATCCTCTTCCAGCCGCTCACAATAGGCGCAAAAATCGGCGGCAAACATCAGCAGAATCGGCATTTTCTGCAGATCCGCCTGCTGCCCGACACGGTAGAAACTTCTCACCTCGCGCACCTCATCATCCGCCGCCACAACGGGCAGGGATGGCACTGCCAGCAGCAGCAGGGTGAGAAGCGAATGGCGAATTGCGGTACTCTTCATCTATATGACTCCAGGGGAAGGCCGGACAGGATAGGCGGCCAATTTGCCCACTGCAATATGCCAATAGGGCAGGGATGTGTATGATCGGCACTTTGCACCGAATACTCGGCAACACTATTAGAAGAAATCAGGACTACCTATTCTCATGACCAGAAAACTTATCCGCATTGCCACCCGTGAAAGCCTGCTCGCCCTGTGGCAGGCGGAATACGTCTCCACCGCCCTGAAAAACGCCCATCCTGGAGTGAAAGTGGAGCTGATCAAAATGAAATCCAAGGGCGACGTGATCCTCGACACCCCACTGGCCAAGATTGGCGGCAAGGGACTGTTCGTCAAGGAGCTGGAGGAGGGGATGCTCAACGGCGACGCCGACATCGCGGTTCACTCAATGAAGGACGTACCGATGGAACTGCCGGAAGGGCTGCACCTGGCGGTGATCTGCCCGCGTGAAGACCCGCGTGACGCCTTCGTCTCCAACAACTACCCGAATCTCGATGCGTTGCCCCAGGGCGCGGTGGTCGGCACCTCCAGCCTGCGCCGCCAGGCTCAGCTGCTGATACAGCGCCCCGACCTGCAGATCAACTTCCTCCGCGGCAACGTGCAGACCCGCCTGCGCAAGCTGGACGAAGGCCAGTATGACGCCATTATTCTCGCCGGCGCCGGTCTCAAGCGGCTGGAGCTGGAAGACCGCATCACCGAGCTGCTCGAAATCACCACCATGCTACCCGCCTGCGGCCAGGGTGCGGTGGGTATCGAATGCCGCGAAGACGACGACGAACTCAACCTGATGCTGACAGCGCTCAACGAACCGAAAACCTCCGCCCGGGTACGCGCCGAACGGGCAATGAACCGCCGTCTCGAGGGGGGCTGTCAGGCACCTATCGCCGGTTACGCGGAGCTGGACCACGGTGTGATCGTGATGCACGGTCTGGTCGCCACCCCCGACGGCAAACGCGTGGTTCGCGGCAGTATCAGCGGCCACCCGGAAGCGGCGGAAGAGTTGGGGATCACCCTGGCCGAAGACCTGCTGGCCCGCGGTGCCGACGAAATCCTCGCCGAACTCTATGCCGGGCAGGAGTGATCTGGACGGTCTTGGCGTCCTGATCACCCGGCCTGCGCACCAGGCCGAACCCCTCTGCCAGCACATCGTTGCCGCTGGCGGACGAGCGATTCGTTTTCCCCTGCTACGCATCGTAGACAACAGCGATTCGCCAGCAGTGAATGAACTCCTGCGCGATCCCGCCATCTACGATCTGGCAATCTTTATTAGTCCCAATGCCGTGGAATACGGCCTTGCTGCCCTGGCCCACCACGGAGGACTGGCGGATAGCACACGCATCGGCGCAGTGGGCCGCGGCACCGCACGCGAACTGGAAAAGGCGTTGGGACGGACACCCGATCTGCTGCCGACCGAACGTTTCGACAGCGAAGGGCTATTGGCCCTGACGGGATTGCAGGCGGTGGAGGGAAAGCGCATCCTGATCCTGCGCGGTAACGGCGGCCGTGAACTGCTCGGCGATACCCTGCGCGAGCGCGGCGCCACGGTCGATTACGCCGAGGTCTACCGCCGCGAAGCGCCAAAAGCAGACGACGCCGAAGCGGGATGGCTGGAAAAAAGCGATATGCTTACCCTTACCAGTGGCGAGGCACTACAAAACCTGCTCGCCGTGACCACAGAAACAGAGTGGTCAGCCCTGCTCGACAAGCCGCTGATCACCGTCAGCGAACGAGTGGCGCAACAGGCGAGAGATGCAGGATTTCATCAGGTGCGTGTCGCCGGCGGCGCCGACGATGAAGCAATATTGAATGCGATTTTAAGCTGGACTGCAGCGTAATCCGGGACGGAGCAGACACCATGAACGAAACGGTCAACGAGACGGAAACAGCAGAGGTCGAAATCGACACTGAACAGACCGAAGCTGCGCCGAAAAAGAAAAAACGCAGCGGTGGGGCCGGTATCTTTCTCGCCACCCTGATCGCGCTGATCGCTGTCGGCGGCGTGCTCTATCTCTACCAGCAACAAATGTTCCTCAAACGCGACGTGCAGGCGCTGCAACAAGGTCTGAGCAAAATGCTCGGCGTGGTGGAGCAAAACCGTAACGACGTACTGGAACGACTCAAAACCGTCCCCGAACATAACCACCCGCAACTGGCCAACCGCCTGGCGCAGGCCGAGCAACTGCTCACCGACACCCGCATGCGTATTGGTCAGGACCGCCACACCTGGGCGCTGGCCGAGGCGGAATATCTGGTGCGTATCGCTGATCACGATTTGCGCTTCAAACACAGCACCATCACTGCCATCGCCGCCTTGCAGAGCGCCCGCGCCCGACTGGAGGCAGAAGATCGCCAGGCCTTCGCCAATCCTATCCACCGTATCGACAGCGACATCAATGCACTCTCCCGGATACAGCTACCCGACCGTGAGGCGCTGGCGCAGGAATTAGCTGAACTGGTCGACAAAATCGACGAACTGCCGCTATTACGCCAGGAAAAGAGCGGTGCACCCCAGGCGCCAGAAGAACAACCCGCCAGCGAACAACGTTCCGGCTGGGACAAGCTCTGGTTTGATCTGGGTAACCTGATCACCGTCCGCCACGAAGAAGAACTGGTGGCTAAACCGATGCTACCGCCGGAGCAGCGCTATTTCCTGCGCCGCAACCTGCAACTCAAGCTGGAGTCGGCCCGGCTGGCATTGTTGATGGACAACACCGCCGCCTGGAAGGCGAGCCTCGACGAGGCGAGCGACTGGAGCAAACGCTACTTCGACAGCAACGATGCGTTGGTCAAAGAGACCCAGGCTACCCTTGAGCGACTCGCCGGGACCCAATTGTTACCCGCGCTACCCGACCTGAGCAGCACCCGCGACCTGCTGCAGAAACTCTCCCGCCAAGCGGCAAGCAGCAGCAACACGGCACCCGCTGCCAAACCTGAACCGAAGCCGGAACCGGCCAAACCGGCAACGAAAAAAGCGGCGCCCGCCCCGGTGCAAAAGGCACCTGAAGCAACAACTGAGATGGCGCCGAGCGGTGATGCCCCGTCCGTCCCGGCAGCAGAGACGAAGGAGGGCAACCAATGAAATGGCTCTTTCTCGGTCTGCTGATCCTCGGCCTCGCGGTCGGCATCACCGTCACCGTAGTGCAGCAGGATCCGGGCTATGTAATGCTCAACTACGGCGGCTGGTCGGTGGAGACCAGCTTTAACATCTTCGTCATACTGTCGATACTGGGCTTTCTGGCCCTCTATTTCAGCGTACGTCTGATCCTCGGCGCCTGGCACCTGCCTTCACGGATGTCCTTCTGGGGCCACAGTCGCCGCGCCGCCCATGCACGCAAGCTGACCAATCAGGGATTGATCGCCCTTGCCGAAGCCAACTGGTCCCGGGCAGAAAAACTACTCAGTCAATCCGCGGCGCACAGCGACACCCCGCTGATCAACTATATCGGCGCCGCCCAGGCAGCACAGAAACTCGGCTTCGATCTACGTCGCGATGAATACCTCTCCCAGGCCTTCCGCAGCATGCCCGATGCGGAACTGGCAGTCGGTCTGACCCAGGCCGAAGCGCAGATCTCCCACGGCCAGACCGAACAGGCGCTCGCCACTCTGCAACACCTGCAGACCATTTCACCGAAACATGCTCAGGTGCTCTACCTGCTGAAGAAGCTCTACGAAAAGCTGGAGGCCTGGGACGAGCTCTACACCCTGCTTGCCGAATTGCGCAAACACCATGTATTCAACGAATCGGCGATGACTACGCTGGAGTATCAGGTCCATCACACCCGCCTGCACGAAAGCCGCGATCTGGAGCGGCTGGAGCGTAACTGGCAGGAGGTACCGAAACGATTACGCCAGTCACCGCAACTGCTGCACGAATACGCCTCCAACCTGAAACGACTCGATGCGGAGGAACTGGCAGGCGACGTAGCCAATGAGTTCCTGAAAAAACAATTCGATCCTGCGCTGATACGCCTCTTCGGCCAACTCAAGGGTAATGACACCAACCGGCAACTGGCCACTGCCGAGCAGTGGTTACAGGAACACGGTCAACACCCGGAACTGCTGCTGGCGCTGGGACGTATCTGCCTGCGCAACCAGCTCTGGGGCAAGGCTCGCAGTTATCTGGAAGCCAGTCTGGGGATCAAGCCGATGGCCGAAACCTGTTGCGAACTGGGCAACCTGTTGCAACAGTTAGGAGAAAAGGAGAAGGCGGCCAACTACTTCCGTCAGGGTCTGGAGATTGCCAGCGGCGGCCAGTGCACCAATATCACCATCAGCGCAGCACAGCGCCACGCGGCAACACAAGCAGATGAACACGAAGCACGGAAATCCCTTTCCGTTGCGGTGGAAGAAGACGAAGGTTCAGATCTGGCCAACCAGCGCTAGCGCAGAGAAACTACTTTTTGTCGGAAGCCCAGGAGAAGGCGTCCGAGAAACAGTGATCCGGATCGACACCGCGGGCTACCACCGCGTCACGTGCCTTGTAGACCATATCCGGGTGGCCGCAGGCGTAAACCTCGAAACCGCTCAAATCCTTGAAATCTGCCAGCACCGCATCCTGCACATAGCCCTTGCGCCCATCCCAGGCATCGTCCGGCTGTGACAGTACCGGGCGGTAACGGATGTTGGGGAAATTTTTCTCCCACTCACGGATCTGCGCATCGGCATAGAGACCTTCACGGCTACGCGCACCCCAATAGAGATAAACGGGACGGCTCGACTGCTCCGCCACCATATGCTCGATAATACCCTTCACCGGACCAAACCCGGTGCCGGTAGCGAGCAGGATAATCGGCCGCTCGGTGTCCTCACGCAGGAAAAAGCTTCCCTTGGGACCCTCGATACGGACGATCTCGCCCACCTTCATTTCGGTAAAGACGTGCTCGGTAAACTCACCGCCCTTGATGCGACGGATGTGGAATTCCAGCAGTTCATCGTGATGCGGCGCGTTGGCGATGGAGAAGGCACGTTTACGACCATCGGCCATGATGAAATCGACATACTGTCCGGCGAGATATTGCAGCCGCTCGCTCTCGGGCAGCTTGAGGAACAGGGCCATCACTTCGTCGTTGAGCTGTTCCAGTTTAGCCACCTTGGTCGGCATGCTCTTCACCGGGATCTCTTCCACGGCACCGACTTCATGGATCTCGATAGTCAGGTCGGTTATCGGTTTGGCGACACAGAAGAGCGACATCCCAACCATTGCCTGCTCTTCGGAAAGCCCCATCGGCTCGTCGTCATAGCGGATCTCGCCGCTGACAATCTGGCCGATACAGGCTCCGCAAGCACCACCGCGACAACCATAGGGAAAGGCCAGCCCGGCTCGCAGGGCAGCGTCGAGAATGCTTTCGTCGGGATTGGCGGTAAATTCGTGCCCGCTGGGCAACACCTTAATTGAAAAGCTCATGCGATTCCTTTAGTCATTATTTTTGCAGCAAATTATGCAACAACTCTTGCGGTACGTGGCAAACGATTTATGGGCGTACCAGCCCCGCCTCAACCTGATCCCGCTTTTCTTTTCCCACCAGGATCTCAATCAATGCCAGGGCGAAGTCCATCGCCGTGCCGGGACCACGCGAGGTCACGACCTTGCCATCCTGGACCACCGGATTCTCCACATAGGTGACGCCCGGCAGATCCATTTTGTCCACATGGCCCGGATAACTGGTGGCCTGCTTGCCGTCGAGCAGTCCGGCGTTACCCAATACCCGCGGTGCAGCACAGATCGCGGCGATATATTTTTCGTCATCGGCCATTTTGTGCAGCAGGATATGGATGCGCGGATCGGCATCGAGATTGGTGGCACCGGGTAAACCGCCGGGCAATACCAGCATGTCGTAATCACGCTCGAGTGCCTGATCGAGATCCATCTGCGGCAGGATCACCACGCCACGGGAAGCGGTAACCGGACCCGGCTCCAGTCCGGCGGTGATCACTTCGATGCCGGCTCGCACCAGCAGGTCGATGATGGTTACTGCTTCAAGCTCTTCGCAACCGGCTGCGAGGGGGACAAGGACGCTTGCCATAGCCGTTCCTCCTGTTTGCTGTGTTTCTTAATCAGTTGCGACACGGGTACCAGCCTGACGCCAAAATCTTCCACATGCGGCAGGATCTTCTCCAGCGCCGCCGCCGTTTCAGGGTAGTGATGGCTAATACCGATAGCCACACCGTCACGCCTTGCCCGCGTGACCAGGCGAATAAACTGCCTCATGATCGCCGCTTCATCCCGATTGTTATCGAGAAAGATATTGCGGCGCATACTGGGGACTGACTGTTCCAAAGCAATGCGCTGGGCCACACTCTGTACCGCGGTTGCACTGTCGATAAAGTAAAAATCCTTGCGGCTATGCAGTGAGCGCATCAGCCAGACCATCGGCTCGATCATGCGGGTCAGCAGGCTACCCATGTGATTGTTCATTCCCCGTGCATAGGGCACTGAATCGAAATTCGCCTGCAGGGTCTGTAATAGCGTTTGTCGATCCATGTTGCGGCCAATCCCGCCCGGCCCCATCGGCTGGCCGTTGGTCGCTTCCATCGGCTGATGCAACATCACCTCTTTGCCGGCTATATGGGCGGCCTCGGCGAGACGGCGACTGTAGGTGGTCTGGGGCAGAACGGCACAGGTCACCTGGCCGGGCAGGGCGGTAATACGCAAACCATCCTGTAGTCGATCACCCAGGTCATCGACAATGATGGCGATCGCCGGAAGGGGAGGGACATTCTCTTCAGCGGCAACGCAGAGCGGCAGCAGTGTTACCAACACTGCTGCCAGAGTGCGCTGCCGGATACCGCGCAAAGGTGATTACTCCCCGTTGCGGCTCTGCATGATGGTGAGGCCCTTGAGCAGAGTTAGCGCCTCATAAAGCACGTAATCGCTATCGACCAGTGACTCCTCTGCGGCACCTTTTTTCTTGTTGCTGTTCTTTTTCTCTTTTTCGCCGTTGCCGTTAACCAGGTGGCCTGCCAGATCCGCCTCCTTGATCAGCTCGACACCGTTACCTTCCAGCTTGGCAACCTTGAGCGGCTCGACGGCGATATCAGGCACGATACCTTCCGCCTGAATGGAACGACCGGAGGGAGTGTAGTAACGGGCAGTGGTAATTTTCACCGCGGTATTATTGCTCATGGGGAAAATGGTCTGCACCGAGCCCTTACCGAAAGTACGTGAGCCCATAATCACCGCACGTTTGTGATCCTGTAGCGCCCCGGCCACGATCTCCGAAGCGGAGGCAGAACCGCCATTGACCAGCACCACCAGCGGTGCTCCGCTGAGTACATCGTCCGGAGTGGCGACGAAGTCCAGCTGCGCATCGGCGGCGCGGCCTTCGGTATAGACGATCTTGCCTTTACGCAGGAAGGCATCGGAAACACTGACCGCGGCACCGAGCACACCGCCCGGGTTGTTTCGCAGATCCAGCACCAGCCCCTGCAACGCACCCTTGCTCTCTTTCTTCAGGTTACTCACCGCCTTGTGTACATCCTCACCGGTGGCGGTCTGGAAGTTGGTAATGCGCACATAACCGAAACCTTTCTCCAGCATGCGACTCTTGACGCTCTTCACCTTGATTACGTCACGGGTAATAGTGACGATGAGCGGTTTTTGCGCCCCCTCGCGAACGATGGTCAGGGTAATATCGCTGCCCGGATCGCCACGCATCATTTTCACCGCTTCGGTCAGGGTCATTCCCTTCACCGGGGTGTCATCAAGGCGAATGATCAGATCACCTGCCATGACGCCTGCACGCATCGCCGGGGTGTCGTCGATGGGAGCGACCACCTTGACGAAGCCATCTTCCATGGTGACCTCGATACCAAGACCACCAAACTTGCCGGTAGTACCGACCTGGAGATCCTTGAACTCTTCCATGTCGAGATAGGCAGAGTGGGGGTCGAGGCTGGCGAGCATGCCACGGATGGCACCCTCCAACAGCTTCTTGTCGTCCACGGACTCGACGTAGTCCTCTTTGACCCGACCGAAGACCTCGCTGAGACTGCGCAATTCGCTCAATGGCAGCGTGCTACTGCCGTTGCTGGCAGCGGCCTGACGGTCGGCCATTACACTGGTGCCAACGCTAAGCGCCGCACCCAGGGCCATACCCGCTGCCAGAACCAGAGTAAATCTTGCTGATGACTTCATCTAATGCTCCTGGACCGGACTATCGTCCGCCCCTTTACTTATTAACTGCCTTCCGGCTGGTAGTTAAGGATAGTACTTCAATCGCCGGGCAAAATCAGCGTCGACACCAGCGTACCGGGTCGGTGGGTTTGCCGTTTTTGCGGATCTCGAAATAGAGCCCGCTACGCTCTGCACCGCCGCTATCACCAACCGTCGCGATAACTTCGCCCGATTCCACCCAGTCTCCGGTCTCCTTGTAGAGACTCTGGTTGTGACCGTAGAGACTCATATAACCATCGCCGTGGTCGAGGATGATCACCATCCCGTAACCACGCAGCCAGTCGGCAAAGGCGACGCGACCGTGGGAGATAGACTTGACCTCATCACCTCGGCCTGCACCGATCATCACCCCCATCCAACGTAACTTACCTACCTTGCGGGGACTACCGTAACTCACCAGCAACGGTCCTGTGGCGGGCCAACGCAGTTTCCCTTTGAGACTGGGGAAGGGCTTGCGGTTCCCTGCTTCAGCAGGAATATCTTCCAACGCGTCGGCCAGGGCATTGAGTAGCCGCTTAAGTTCCTGCTCATCCTCGAGCATCGAGGCAAGGCGCTGGTCCTGGCTGCCGATCTCATCCTCCAGTTTGGCCACCACCGCTTCACGTTCGCCACGTGTGTTTTCCAGATCGCGCTTCTCCTGCTGCTGCTTGTCGCGCAGGGCACGCATCCGCCTTGTTTCTTCTTCGACCTTGAGGCGAACTTGTTCGAGCCGATTGATGGTCTCGCTAAGGCGATCAATTCGCTCGCTGCGCGCCTTGTTGAGGTAATCGTAGTAGGTGACCACCCGGCCGACGGTGGCGGGGCTCTCCTGATTGAGCAGGATCTTGAGATACTCCTGACGCCCCATGGCGTAGGTAGCACGCACCTGATCGGCAAGGTAACTACGCTGTTGCGCCACGGAACGCTGCAACTCGCGCTCTTCGCCACGCAATTGGTCGAGGCGCTCGCGGCGCTGCTTCAGTTCATGACCGAGGCGGGGAATGCTGCGGCTGAGGGAGGCGATGCGCTGTTCCGATTTGCGCAGATCCTCGCGCAGTTCATCGTAACGGTTGCGTACTTTCTGCAACTGCTTTTGCAGCTCGGCGATGCGCTCACGCAGCTGTTGCAACTCAGCCCGTTTGGCCGCCTTATCTTCAGCCTGCAATGGGGCAGCGAGCAGCAGCAGGATCAGGGCAAACAGAATATGACGTTGTCGCGGGGCCGTCATCGCACGTTCCCGGACAACAGCCGCAACACTTTACTGCGCCTCCCCATCGGGATGGACAATCAGGTCCTGACCGTTCATCTCATGCGGCTTATCCAGACCGAGCAGATCGAGCATGGTCGGCGCCACATCAGCCAGTACGCCCTTATCGCTGAAACTGATCTCCCGCTTACCGACATAGATGAACGGCACCGGGTTGGAGGTGTGGGCGGTGTGCGACTGCCCGGTATCCTCACCCTTCATCTGCTCCGCATTGCCGTGGTCGGCGGTGATCAGCATCTCACCATCCTGCTTGCGGATCGTCTCCACCAGGCGACCGAGGCAAGTATCGATGGTCTCGACCGCCGCAACGGTCGCGTCGAAATTACCGCTGTGGCCGACCATGTCTGTATTGGCGAAATTACAAATAATGACATCGTATTGGTCGCTCTCGATCGCCTCGATCAGCTTGTCGGTTACCTCCAGCGCACTCATCTGCGGCTGCTGGTCGTAGGTGGCGATCTGCGGTGAGGCAACAAGGATGCGATCCTCGAACTCGAACGGCTCTTCACGGCCACCGTTGAAGAAGAAGGTAACGTGGGCGTATTTCTCGGTCTCGGCGATACGCAACTGGTGCATGCCCATCTTGGAGATGTATTCACCGAAGACGTTAACCAGGCGCTCGGGCGGGAAAGCGACCGGGATAGTGTAGCCAGCGCTGTACTCGGTCAGGCTGGCAAACATTCCCAGCTTGGGTTTGATGCTCCGCTCAAAGCAGTCAAAATCGGCTTCGATAAACGGGCGAGTGATCTGCCGTGCACGGTCGGAGCGGTAGTTCATGAAGATCACCACATCGCCGTCCTGCATGCGGACTGGCTCTGCACCTTCCGGCTGAATCGCGGTGGCCTTGACGAACTCGTCGGTCTCACCGCGCTCATAGGCCATCTCCAGGCCACTCATCGCATCGGCTGCGACATACTCGGATTGGCTGCCGGTGATCAGATCGTACGCGGCCTGGATACGCGGCCAGCGGTGATCCCGGTCCATGGCGTAGAAACGGCCGATAATCGAAGCGAAACGCCCGTTGCCCACTTCGTCGAAAACTGCCTGCATCAGCCGGATCGACTCGGCGGCGCTCTTCGGCGGGGTATCCCGACCATCGAGAAAGGCATGCAGGTAGATGTTTTTCACCCCACGTTCGGCGGCCAGCTTGGCCATGGCGTGGATGTGCTCTTCGTGGCTGTGTACACCACCCGGAGAGAGCAGACCAAGAATATGCACCGCACCGTTGTTAGCGATGGCGGTATCGACCACCTCCAGCAGGGTAGCATTGGTGAAGAAAGAACCCGTCTTGATCGCACGGCTGACCCGGGTGAACTCCTGATAGACCACACGTCCTGCACCGAGATTGAGGTGTCCTACCTCGGAATTGCCCATCTGTCCGCTTGGCAGGCCAACTTCTGCGCCAGAACAACGAATCAGGGTATGCGGGCACTTACTCCACAGCTCATCCCACACCGGGGTTTTGGCCGCATGGATGGCATTAAAATAGGTATTTTCGCTATGACCCCAGCCGTCCAGTACGGTCAGCAACAATGGGCGATGGCGGGTGGAAGCGGACATATATCAAACCAATTTAGTCAGTTATTTTTCGGAATCAACGCTATTCTATCCTGCTTGCGTTTTCAGGGCCATGTTGAGTGTAGGGGTAAGTGATTCCTGATGAATAAATCACTTACCCGAAGAAAGCTCTTCTCAAACGTTTTATTATTGTATATTGTTTTGCTGATATTGACGGTGGAGAGACAAGCCACCACACCCATTACGCCGCAGTCAGGGATCTGAATATGTCAGACAATTCACACATGGGACTGATAACCAGGGATGAAGATATCGACCGCGCCTCCCGCTCGTTGAAGGCGATGTCGCATCCTTTACGACTGAAGATTCTTTGCACTTTGGGGGATCAAGAAGTCAGTGTTCAGGATATCGTCGACCGTGTCGGAACCTCTCAAAGCAATATTTCACAACACCTTGCTATTCTCCGCGACAAGGGTATCCTCTCTTCGCGCAAGGACGCCAACCGCGTCTATTACAAGGTCGTCGACTCACGCACACTGCAGTTGATCGGCATGATGCGCGTCGTTTTCTGTACGCTGGACTAATACAACTTAATTTCTGACATTCGGCGGGTATCAACCCGCCGAATATCGATCCGCTTACTATAACCACATTCGGATATGTCACAGTTTATCGAGTTTGCCATTAAGCACTGGGATCTGTTCCTGGCCCTGGCCATTATCCTGTTCATGATGTTCAGCGGTGGCCTCACCAGCCGTCTGCGCGGCTTCACCGAGATCGGCGCGACCGAGGCGGTACAGCTGATTAACCACGAAGGCGCTACCCTGCTGGATGTCCGCGAAGACAAGGAATACCAGGATGGCCACATCCTCGATTCCATTCACATTCCGCTGGGCAAGCTAGCCGGCCGCTTGGACGAACTGGAAGCGCTGAAATCAAAGCCGTTGGTGATCGGTTGCCGTAGCGGCCACCGCTCCGCCACCGCCTGCGCCCAGCTGCGCAAACAGGGCTTTGAAAAGGTTTACAATCTCAAGGGCGGCGTAATGGCCTGGCAGAGCGCCGGACTCCCGCTGCAGAAACCCGGCAAGAAAAAGCGACGTAAATAGGTAATCTGTCATGGCCAATGTTGTGATGTACACCACCGCGCACTGCCCCTACTGCGTTCGTGCGCGCAGCCTGTTAGACAAGAAAGGCGTTTCCTACACCGACCACCGTATCGACGAGCGCCCGGAATTGCGCCCGGAGATGATCCAGCTCGCAGGCGGCAAGACTTCAGTACCGCAAATCTTTATCGACGATTTCCACGTCGGCGGTTTCGATGACATGGCCGAACTGGACGTAGACGGCGAGCTGGATACACGCCTGGGACTGTAACGCCTGCCATGAACGACGGCCTGCACATCGTCTGTCCCCACTGCCACAGCGTCAATCGCGTCCCGCAGGAGAAGCTGGCCAACGGCGGTAAATGCGGCAAATGCAAGGAAGCGCTGTTCGACGGTAAACCGGTCGAACTGAAGCAGGCCTTTTTCCGTCTCCACCTTAATCGTAGCGACATCCCCGTTCTGGTAGACTTCTGGGCACCCTGGTGTGGGCCATGCAAAATGATGGCGCCGGTCTTCGCCCAGGCGGCAGCGGAACTGCAGCCCCACGTTCGCCTGGCCAAGGTCAACACCGAAAACGAGCAGGCTCTGGCCGCCGACTTTGGCATTCGCAACATCCCGACCCTGGCACTGTTTCGCGGCGGTCGTGAGGTAGCCCGCGTTGCCGGCGCCATGGATCTGCAGAGCCTGCTGGCCTGGACCCGACAGCACCTTTAACCGAATCGGCCAAACCGAAAACAACATCGACAGGTATCCGCATGAGCGACAACAACACCGCCGCTGCGCCCGAGGGCCAGCAATTTATCCTGCAACGAATTTACACCAAGGATGTCTCCTTCGAGACTCCCAATTCTCCCGCTGTCTTCACCGAACAGTGGGAACCGGAGGTCAACGTCGAGCTCAACTCCACCGGTAACAAACTGACCGACGACAACATCTTCGAGGTGGTACTCTCAGTCACCGTCACCGCCAAACTGGGCGAAAAGACCGCCTATCTGGCCGAGGTGCAACAAGCGGGTATCTTCACCCTCAACGGTTTCAGCGATCAGGAGCTCAACGCGCTAATCCACAGCCACTGTCCCAACCTGCTGTTCCCCTACGTCCGTGAAGTGGTCTCCGATCTGGTAAGCAAGGGCAGCTTCCCGCAGATGCTGCTGCAACCGATCAACTTCGACGCCCTCTACGCCCAGCACCTGCAGAAACAGCAGGGACAGGCCGAGCCGGTTCACTAACCCGCCACCGCACCATGACCGCCGCACTCTGCTCCGGCCCCATTGCCGTCCTCGGCGCAGGTTCCTGGGGCACCGCCCTGGCGATCCAACTGGCGCGTAACGGCAAGCCCGTCACGTTGTGGGGACGCGACCCGCAACAGATGGCGGCGATGGCCGAATCGCGCCGCAACGAACACTATCTGCCGGAAATTGAGCTACCCGCCGGGCTGACCCCGGTCGCCGAACTAGACGAGGCGCTGGCCGATGCTGAAAGTGTGCTACTGGTCGTCCCGAGCCACGCCTTCCGCCATACCTTGGAGCAGATCAAACCGCTGCTACAAAACGGTATCTCCATCGCCTGGGCTACCAAGGGACTGGAGCCGGGCAGCCGCAAGCTGCTGCATCAGGTCATCGAAGAGGTCTTGGGTGAGTCGACACAGGCCGCGGTGATCTCCGGCCCCAACTTCGCCAAAGAGGTAGCGCAGGGATTGCCCACCGCCGTCACCGTTGCTTCCAGCAACGAGTCCATTGCTAATTACTTCGCCACCTGCCTCCACGGAGGCACTTTCCGCGCCTATACCGCCAACGACATGGTCGGCGTAGAGTTGGGCGGCGCCTGCAAAAACGTGCTCGCCATCGCCACCGGGATCGCCGATGGGCTCGGCTTCGGCGCCAATACCCGCGCCGCGCTGATCACCCGCGGTCTGGCCGAACTGATGCGCCTCGGCGTCATCCTCGGCGGCCAGGCGGAAACCTTCATGGGCCTGGCTGGTCTCGGCGATCTGGTGCTCACCTGTACCGACGATCAGTCACGCAACCGCCGGGTCGGTCTCGCTCTGGGCAGAGGCGAAACCCTGGAAGATGCGATTAAGGCGATTGGTCAGGCAGTGGAAGGGGTGAAAAGCGCACCCGAAGTATTTAAGTTAGCGCAGCAACACAGTGTAGAGATGCCGATCACCGAGCAGGTCTACCGCGTGGTCTGCGAGGGCAAACCAGCCAAAGAAGCGGTCGCCGCCCTGTTACATCGGGAACAGAAGGCGGAACTGGATTAGCCTTCCACAAAACCCAACTGGCGCCACGCCTCGTAGACAAACACCGCCACCGCATTGGAGAGATTGAGACTGCGGCTGTGTGACAGCATCGGCAGGCGCAGACAGTTTTCCGCTTTAATTTCCTGCAGTACCTCATCGGGTAGGCCGCGGGTCTCCGGGCCGAAGAGCAAGACATCTCCCGCCTGATATTCCACCGCCGAATAGTTGCGGCTGCCCTTGGTAGTACAGGCGAACAACCGCTGAGGTTGTTCGCTTTCTAGGTACTCCTGCAACGATTCATGCACCTTCACCACGGCAAACTCATGGTAATCCAACCCAGCACGGCGCAGACGCTTGTCATCCAGCTCGAAACCCAACGGTTTGATCAGATGCAGACTGACACCAGTATTAGCGCAGAGACGAATGATGTTACCGGTATTGGGGGCGATCTCCGGTTGGTAGAGGACGATATGCAGCATTTGATCTCCGCGAGAGGTAGAACTCCGCTGTTTGATGTAGAATTCCCGCCATCGTTTGCTCAACCCACGGGACCGGTATGAATAAGGCTGACAAGGCCATGCTTGGCGTCGATTTTTGCGGTATGAAGTTTGATACGCCGCTGGTACTACTCTCCGGCTGCGTCGGTTTCGGCGAAGAGTATACCCGGGTTAAGGGCTTTTCCAACCGGGACGCCGGGGCGGTCTGTCTCAAGGGCACCACCATCGAACCGCGTCTCGGCAACCAGCCCCACCGGGTTTACGAAACCCCGGAAGGGATGCTCAACGCCATCGGCCTGCAGAATCCCGGCGCCCGTTATGTGATCGACGAAATCCTGCCCAAACTCGATTTCGACGAAACACGCTTTATCGCCAACATCGCCGGTTCCACCCTGGAAGATTACATTGAGGTGGCACAAGCTTTTGAAGACTCACCGGTCAACGCCATCGAACTCAACATCTCCTGCCCCAACGTCAAGGCAGGCGGCGTCGCCTTCGGTAACGACCCGGAAATGTCGGCACGGGTCGTCGAAGCGGTACGCAAGGTCACCAAGAAACCCCTGATTACCAAACTTTCCCCTAACCAGACCGATATCGCAACCAACGCGAGACGCTGCATCGATGCGGGTACCGATGCCTTCGCCGTGATCAATACCCTGATGGGCATGGCCATCGACATTGAGAGCCGTAGCCCGATCCTCGGCAACAATCAGGGCGGGCTATCCGGCCCGGCGATTAAACCGGTGGCATTGCTGCGTACCCATCAGGTTTACCAGGTGTGCCGCGAACATGGTATTCCGATCATCGGCCAAGGTGGTGTTACCAGTGCCGAAGATGCGCTGGAGTTCATTATCGCCGGCGCCAGCGCCGTGGGTGTGGGAACTGCACTATTTTACGATCCGTTGATCTGTCCCAAGATTAATCAGGGGATCGCCGACTACCTCAAGCGCCATGGATTGACCGAGGTTTCACAACTGGTCGGCACATTGCAACTCAACAGCGCTACCTCGGCTTGTGGTTGCGACGATTGATCACTGCAACATACTGAGCCGTAAGTACTATTTGCCCGCGGGCACGTTTCAATGCACTATGCTTTGAAGCAGTACCATTATCTCAGACAGGTATGGCATGAATTCGCGCAAAAAGATCCGTCTTGGTGACCTGCTGGTCGAACAGCAGCTCATCACAGAAAACCAGCTACTGCGTGCCCTGGCCGAACAAAAACAGACCGGCCACAAATTGGGCCGCACCCTGATCGAACTCGGTTACGTTACCGAGGACAAGCTGCTGGAGCTGCTGTCGAAACAGCTCAAACTCCCTTTCATCGAGCTCAAGCATTACAAATACAGTGCCGAAACGGTGCGTCTGTTGCCTGAAACCATTGCGCGACGTTATCGCGCTATCGCTCTGGCGGAGCAGGGGGAGGCAGTACTAGTGGGCATGGCTGACCCGACCGACATCTTCGCCTACGACGAAATCGTTAAGGTCATGCGCCGCCATGTAAATCTGGCGGTGGTACGTGAATCCGATCTGCTGCGCACTATCGATGCGGTCTACCGCCGCACCGATGAGATCAGCATCCTCGCCGAAGAGCTGAGCGAGGAGTTGGGACGTACCGACTTTGACCTGGAAGAGCTGCTCAAAACTGAAGATCTGAGTGAAGCACCCGTAGTCAAACTGCTGCAGTCGATCTTCGAAGACGCAGTACAGATCGGCGCTTCCGATATCCATATTGAACCTGACGAGCACGAGTTGCGCATACGCCAACGGGTCGACGGCGTGCTCAACGAACAGATCATGAAAGAGAAGCGCATTGCCAATGCGCTGGTATCACGTCTCAAGCTGATGTCGGGCCTTGATATCTCTGAACGCCGTCTGCCTCAGGATGGGCGCTTCAACATCCGCGTCAAACACCACAATATCGACGTGCGTGTCTCCACTATGCCGATTCAATACGGTGAATCGGTGGTTATGCGTTTACTGGATCAAAGCGGTGGCATCCTCGACATCGATCAGCTGGGTATGCCGCACCATCTGCTTACTATCTTCAAGAACAACATCGGCAAACCGCACGGCATGGTGTTGGTCACCGGTCCGACCGGTAGCGGTAAAACCACGACCCTTTACGGTGCGCTGAGCGAACTCAACGAACCGGAAAAAAAGATCATTACTGTCGAGGATCCGGTCGAGTATCGCCTGCCGCGGATCAATCAGGTACAGATCCACACCAAGGTCGGCCTCACCTTTGCCAGTGTATTGCGTACGGCACTGCGCCAGGACCCCGATATCGTCCTGGTGGGCGAGATCCGCGACCAGGAGACCGCCGAGATCGCCATGCGCGCTTCCATTACCGGCCACATGGTGCTCTCCACCCTGCACACCAACGACGCGATCAGCACTGCCATTCGCCTGATCGATATGGGCGTGCCGGGCTACATGGTGGCAACTTCGTTAGAAGCCGTGGTTTCGCAGCGTCTGGTGCGCCGTATCTGTGATAGCTGCATTACTGACCAGGAAGTTACCCCACAACAACTGGCCTGGATCAAAACTGTTCAGCCGGACTATTCAGGCAATGCCGCGTTCAAATATGGCGCCGGGTGTCCGCACTGCGGCAATACCGGGTATCGAGGCCGGGTTGGGGTTTTCGAAGTACTGGAACTGGACGAACCGATGGCCGATGCCCTGCGGCGTGACGATACCTCCGCTTTTTCCCGTGCCGCGAAAAGCAGTTCCGCATTCCATCCTTTGGCAACACATGCACTGGAACTCACCAAGCTGGGGATTACCACTCTGGAAGAGGCGATACGTGTCACCAGCGGTGAACGGGTGGAAGAGGCCGACGCATTACAGACACCCACACCATCAAGCATCTCCCTGGGGATTGAATAGCGATGGCACTCTTCCGCTACAAGGCGCGCAATAGCCGCGGTGATTCGGTCTCTGGCGAAATCGAAGCGGGCTCAGCCGATACTGTGGCGACCCAGCTGGTCAGTAGCGGTGTCACCCCGGTTGATATCCGCCAGGTGCGGGAAAAACGCGATTTCATTTCAGAACTGGAAGAGCTACTTACCAATACCAAGCCAAGTCTGGACGATCTGATCCTCTTCTGTCGCCAGATGTATACCCTCTCCCGTTCCGGTGTACCGATTATTCGCGCCCTGACCGGTTTGGCTGAAACGACCAAAAATCGTTCTCTCTCTACTGCGATCAACAGAATTCGACGCAATATTGAAGGCGGCCATGAGCTCTCCGTTGCCATGGGTATGGAAGCAGCAATCTTCAACAATCTGATTATCAGCATCATCCGTGTTGGCGAAACCACCGGTCGTCTGGATGAAGCCTTCCTGCAACTCTCCGAATATCTGGAGATGGAACGCGATACTCGCAACCGGATCAAGATGGCGATCCGTTATCCCAGTTTCGTCATCGTTGCCATCATGATTGCCATTGGCATCATCAACACCCTGGTGATTCCAGCCTTTGCCCGGGTTTTCGCCAAAATGAAAACCGAACTCCCGTGGCAGACCAAATTACTGATTAATATCTCGGATTTCACGGTTGCCTACTGGCCCTATATGCTCACTGGTGCAATTCTGCTGTTTTTCGGCGTTCGTCAGTACGTTTCTCAGGGCCAAGGCAAATACAACTGGGACAAGCTCAAGCTACGACTACCGATCATGGGCAGCCTGATCACCCGCAGCACCCTGGCGCGCTTCTCCCGTTCGTTCGCCATGGCCTTCAAGAGCGGGGTGCCACTGATCCAGGCGCTGACCGTTACTGCCCGTGCGGTGGATAACGAATATGTGGCGGAACGGGTATTAAGCATGCGTAACAGCGTGGAGCGCGGGGAAAACCTGACCCGTACCGCTGCCGCGACGGGTCTTTTTCCACCACTGGTATTGCAGATGTTTGCCGTGGGTGAAGAGACAGGCGCCATCGACCAGATGATGGAAGACGTCGCCGATTTTTACGAACGTGAAGTGGATTATGAACTGAAAAACCTTAGCTCGGCCATTGAGCCCGTCCTGATCATCTCCATCGGCATCATGGTTCTGATCATTGCCCTTGGCGTCTTCTTACCAATGTGGGATATGACCAAATTTGCCCACTGAGTCAAGCAACGGTGGCTATCTCCGGCTACAATGTGGGGTATCTGCCTGCGGGCGAGTAATTATGTTGCGACGAAGTCCTCAACTTGGGTTGAAGCATCATCTAATAGGCTGACTAGAGTTAACTGATTGTGTAGAGTCTTGCGGATCGCGTTTCCGCACGGATTTGGGTTTACCGATATGAATTCTCTGTTGCATACCCTCGGACCATTATTGTTCGCCTTTGCGATTGGCGCCGCACTGATTGGCCTAGTCTCGGGCATTTGGTTGCTAATCTCCCCTAATGGTTTTGCCCGTTTCGAGGCCATGGCCGGAGCGCCTTTTTCCTTACGCCGGGGCCTGCGTCCCTTCGATATATCACGTAATATCGATCGCTATTTCTATCGCCACCATCATGCTATCGGCCTGCTGGTGATCGCCGCCAGCACCTTCACCCTGTATCGAGCCATGTTCGATATAGTGCCGGGAAAAGTTGCCATTTCACTGATTTTCCAATACCCCCCTGTTGTAGCAGAATGGTTAGTTGCCTCTCTGCAATATGCACTGCTTTTGGGTAATCTATTCGCCATTATTATCGGCCTTGTGATCTACGTCCGTCCCAGTGCCCTCAAGGATTTTGAAGCACGTGCCAATCGCTGGTTCACCGCACGGAAAAAGACCCTCTGGCTGAAAACCCGGCTTGGCCCGTCAACCGGGTACCTGAGAAACCAACCACGAGCACTGGGAATTATTATTCTGGTTCTGTCCACCTACCTAATATCAATGATATCAATAAGATAAATAACGTAGGTCGACTTTACCTCAATATGCAGCAATAACCCATTGAAGACATCGGAATAAAATGCTAACTTTGTAACGGTATCTCCGTGAAATAGCGTCTAGTCTGTAGGGACGGTCGGTGGTACCACAGTAATGTTGTTAAGCACAGACCGCGGTCTGCAAACATTCGGAGAAAGAAAATGAAAAGTACCCAACAAGGTTTTACCCTGATCGAATTGGTCATGGTAATCGTAATTCTCGGCATCCTTGCCGCAACAGCCATCCCACGTTTTGTTGATCTTTCCGCTGATGCAACAGTTGCCTCCGCCCGCGGAACAGCAGGTTCAATCGCCAGCGCCAGCGCGATAAATTATGCGACTCGCGCTGCTCGTGGTCCCTATAACGCCGTCACCAATCCTGATGTCATCCGAACCGATGGCAATGGGGCTGGGTTGGGCGGCTGTGACGCCACTACTGTATCGGCGCTCCTCAATGGAGGACTCGATACGACGCAATTCAGCGTTACATACAACACCGGGAACCTTGCTAGTGCTACGGCATTTGGGGCTTCTTGGGACTGCAAAGTAGTCGACACAAACGGAAATGACGTAGTTGATTCCCAAGGGAATGCCGTTGTACTTCCTTTTGTGTTGCACTTTGTTGACTAGATCCTAAATAAGTAGAGAACAGCGTATGACCACCGCCAACCCTATCGGGTTGGCGGTTTCGCTTGTGGGGTACTGAAAAACGTAATTACTTTACCCGACTTAGCCCCCACTCACCTCTTCACCAGGCTAAGCGGCGCGTCTTGTTCCAGTAAGCGCGATGCCATAGGATGGTGATTATGGCTGCGGTCTGGAAAGTAGTTTACCCAATACCGATGCATTCCACCCCATCAGTTTTTTTACCCTGAATTGTGTCCATCATGATCATCGTAATCCTTGGTGTCCGTTCTTCGACAGCTGTTCCTCAGTTTATCGATTAGGATTCAGATGCTCGCAAATCTTCACAGCGAGCACCACGACAGGTCGATCACCACTGGCGACACACTAGCTTATGCAAACCCACTGTTAATGGTGTCGACATCTTCGCTCCCAGCGCAACCGCCGATCTGACAGCGACAGCGCCTATGATTCCTTTGCGCCTTTGGCCATCTAATCCGAACAGCTCTGACGAGCCCACGATGGAGTGGATCGTCGATAGCATGGGGCTCGTATAACGGGGGCTACCGACCAGTACCGTCTGCCAAGCGCCAACAACTGCTATGTGCAGTGCGCCAATGCAACTCTGGGCAACCCCCCCCCAACAATTTCGACGCTCACAAGCGGTTGTTAAGGTATAAATGGCAACATTTTGCTACTATTTCGCGTCTAGATAGATAAAATATCTGCTCGAAAGAAGGATTTTCGGCAATTGGCAAGTGACCAGAGAGTCATCCTGAGCCTGCGGACCACCTTACTAACATTGATGCTCTCTTTACGGCATCTAGAATAATAAAGATATGCAGAGGAGTTTTTGGCATGAAACGTGTGCTGCGGACACCGTTTATCTCACTATTCGGCTTTGTGCTGATGATGTGCTTTGGCCTGTTCCATGTAGCCGTTGCCGCGCCTGGTGACATCCTGTTCAGCGATAATTTTGAAACGGGGCTGGGTCAATGGACGCGCAGCAGCAATCAGCACGCAGGCATCAGCACCCAAACCGCAAACTCTGGCAGCCGCTCCCTATTTACCTGTTGTGGTGCCGTCGATGTCACCAGCGACCCCGTAGACCTCTCCGCCACCCCCGCCGCCGAACTCTCCATGTGGATTCGAATCGGCGATGATATCAATGCCAATTTCAGCGAATGGCCGGATTCAGCCGGTGAAGATCTGGTTATCCAGTACTTTGATAGCGCCTCCGGCTGGGTTGCACTGGAGACCTTTGTCGGCGGCGCTCATACGGCGGGCGCGATCTATAACCGCACCTACACCCTGCCGACTAGCGCGATGCACGCCAACTTCCAGATCCGTGTCAGTCAGACCGGCGGCTCGGGTAACAACTTCGATTACTATCATGTGGACGATGTCATTCTGACCGAGGTCGCACCGCCTCCTCCAGTCGCCCTTGGCAGCTGTGATGATTTCGAGAGTGGCCTCACCAACTGGAGCATTACGACTATTTCCGGCACCGCTGCCATTGCGGCGGGGGTGAATACCGTCAACTCACCGACCCACGCCCTCTATCTGGCAAACGGCCAGGTCTACGTCACCAGCGCCGCTATCGATACATCGAGTGCAGCCACACCCTATCTGTCCCTCTGGGTCCGCCGGGGACAGGACAACCTGGATGGCTTCAGTGAATACCCTGAGAACGGTGAAAACCTGCAAATTCAGTATCTGGACAGCGGCAATAACTGGGTCACCCTGGATACCCTGCCAGGCGGTGGCCTTGCAGGCGAAATTCTTAATCTCTCCTATGCGCTGCCAGCAGCCGCCATCCACGCCAACTTCCAGGTACGACTCTACATGACCAATGGTAGTGGCGTCGGCTGGGATTACTGGCACGTGGACGACGTCTGTGTCGGTGATTCCAGCGCGGGCGCACTGGTCGCTTATTACGCCCAGGACGAATCCTCGTGGAACGGCACGAGCGGTGAAGTCGCAGATGGTTCTGGCAACGGGCTCCATGGCACAGCAATGAACGGGCTTAGCACGGCAACCGCCAAAGTCTGTCGCGGCGGCAATTTCAACGGTGTCAACGGACCGGTGGAAATCGCCGACAACGCGTTGCTCGATATCTCCGATGAGCTTACCGTTTCGGCCTGGATCCAACCAAACGCCATACCTGGCTCAGGGCTTAAGACCATACTCTCCAAGGACGAGAACTACGAATTTCATATCAACACCGCAGGTGAAATATATTGGTGGTGGAACGATAGCAACGGCAACGTACGTAGCCTAGCGACATCCGGAGCCAATCTTATTGCGGGCAACTGGTACCATGTAGCTATCACCTACCGCTCAGGCCAACAACGGATCTACGTCAATGCCATTCCACTGGCCAGTAGCAGCTACAGTGGAACCCTGCTCACCAACGCCGATCCACTACACATCGGTGGCGATCAGGGTTATGCCGGGCGGCAGTTTGACGGCCTGATTGACGAGGTACGCGTCTACGCCACCGAGCAGAGCCAGGCGCAGGTTAATGCTGACATGCTGGCCACCCACCCTTGCCCGGTTACCCCGGTCGCGCTTTACCATCTGGATGAAAGTGCATGGGGTATTGTTGTTGACAGCAGTGGCGGCAGTAATGACGGCAGCACCGTCGGCACGGTAACCGCCAGCAGCGCCAGCCCGGCCATCGCTGGCGATCCTGGCACCTGCGGTTATGCTGATGTCCCTAATAACAACACGACTACTCCGATGGATGCCATCGATTCCGGTATCGATATCGATACCCAGGTTGGCAATCAGGGCACGATTAGCTTCTGGTACAAGAGCAATACCATCTGGGACGGCGGCAATGACCGTCAGTTATTCGATGCATCAAACAGCACTACAAGGAAGTATTTCCAATTGATGCTGGATAACCGTGGCCGTCTCCGTTTTGAGCTGGAAGACAGCGCCGATGCCAATCACTCAGTACGTACAAATAGACTGAATATCGCCGCAAACACCTGGACTCACGTCGCGGTCACCTGGGATCTGACTGCGGACCAACTTGAAATATACGTCAACGGTGCACTATCGAATTCAAACAACATTAACTCTACAGGCGCTATCGGCGATCTGGACACACTCTACATCGGTGATAACCGATCCAATTATCTTGCAGGAAACGCCACCAGGCGCTCCGCCGACGGATCATTCGATGAGATTCGGATTTACAATCTCGTCCAGACGACCGCACAAATTGCAGCAGACATGAATGCAACCCATGCCTGCATGGCTAATCAGGTACACCACTATCGCATTTTGCATGACGGTTCCGCCCTGACCTGCAATAGCGAAACTGTCACCGTACAGGCATGTATGGATGCGGGCTGTACCAGTTTCTACAACAGCACTGTCAGCGCCACCCTTGACCCAACTGGCGATGCACTAAGCATCACCGATGGCAGTGGCATCGCATCAATTGCGATAAGAAATAATACTGCTGGAGCGATTACTCTGGGGCTCAGTGGTGCAACGCCTGCCGCCACAAACGCAACCGAGTGTTTGAATACGAGCGATAATAGCGCCAGTTGCGTACTGACCTTCCATGATAGCGGTTTTGTTTTCGACGTACCCGACACGACTTCCTGCGCTGCCGAAACGAACATTACTATCAGCGCAGTACGCAAAGACCTGACCTCACAAACCTGTGTACCCGCCTTCAGTAATCGTACCGCGACACTGAAATTCTGGTCAGACTATGTCAGCCCGGCAACAGGTACAAACACCGTTAACGTCAACGGCACCAACGTATCAACATCGGCACCTGGCACGAATATCTCACTCAACTTCAATGCCAGCGGAGTGAGCACTATTGACGTCACCTATCCCGACGCCGGGCAAATGCAACTCAATGCCCGTTTTGATGGCGCAGTCGGCACCGAAGAGGAAGGGCTGGTTATGATTGGCAACGACAATTTTGTCGCCGTCCCGGCAAAATTTATCGTTGCCAGCGGTGATGTCAATGCAGACTGCGCTACTGGTGATGCCACCTGTTCCGCCTTTAACCGGGCAGGAGAAGCATTCAACCTGACGGTTAGTGCTGCATGCGCTAATGACGCCACAACCCCTAATTTCATAGCGAATGGCATTACTCTGGGGCATAACCTGATTGCTCCTGCAGCAGGATCAGCGGGTACCCTTGGGAATGGTTCTATCGACATCGCCGCTGCTGACAGTGGCTCAGCGACTATCAATAACCAATCTATTGATGAGGTCGGTGTCTTTACCATCAACGCCGCTTTGGATAGCTATCTCGGTGTTACCGCTACACCAGGTAACCATCTGATTGAAGGTGTTAGCAACAATATTGGACGCTTTATACCAGCACGCCTGTTTGTTACTGCCAATGCGCCGGTCTTTGATAATGCCTGCATCCTCGGCGCAAACCCTTATACCTATCTGGATCAGGATTTTGGCTATAGCGGTAATCCTGTAATTACAGTGACAGCACAAAACACTGCAGGCGGATTTACACGCAACTATGGTGGCCCGTTCTGGAAGCTCAATACAGCTCTCTCTAACCGCGCCTACACAAATAATGTTGCCGCTATCCCTGGCTTTGCCCGTACGACAGATGGCGGTGATGCGACATTGCTCGGTGACAATTTCGATCCTGTACCACCAACATTAACGATTAATGGCGACCGCTTTACCTATAACAGAACGGTTGCGCCAATAAGCGCTCGTAACGCCGATGTTGATCTCGACCTTACTGCAGCTGATCTGACTGACAGTGACGGCGTCTGCTTTGACCCAGCGAATGCGGTTTGTAATGCTGGAGGTGCCGGTACGGCGACAGGGATTACAATTAGTAGCATTACTGGTGCCGCACTACGCTATGGCATCGGTATCGCTACTGACGCACTGGAACCATCAACTGCCCTTGGTACAACCTTGACACTGCCGATTACCGCACAATATGTTGATGCTACTGGCACTGTTGTTACCAACACTGATGATGTCTGCAGCTCGGTCGGTTACAGCAAGGTCGATACAGGAATTAACACAAGTGTTACTCCAACTCCAAGCCCTGTTATCTTTAACAGCGGTTCAGGTGACTTGACTATTACACTGACAGCCGATACTGGTGGCGATACAGGTGGCTATAGCGTTTTCACACTCACATGGCCTGCCTGGTTACCGGGGACGCCCAACGCCACTGCTATCTTTGGTGCGATACCGTCTGACAATAACTATCTCTACTGGAATGAGAACAGGTAGAAACTCATCGGGTTTTACTATTGTCGAGTTGACGGTCACTTTAGTCATCGTCGGCATACTGTCAGTTTATGTTGTTCCTCGACTCAACCTACAGGGATATGAAGACACTCGTGCCAATTTAGAGCTGATACAGGGTATCCGTTATGCCCAATCTCAATCACTATATCAAACTGCAACACCTGGTTTTTATATCACCATCAACGCAGGAGCTTTTACGGTATTTGATCCTAACGGTATAGCACTGGCTGATCCTGCCGCTCCCACTGCTCCCTACGTGCGAATGTTTAGTGCTGGAACCTTCGGGGATACTGGCACCATTACCTTCGATGGGCGCGGTCAACCAACATGTACTGGCGGATTAGCGTGTACCGCTGCCAATGAAACTATCGCCGTTGCGGATGATACCATTACCCTTGAACGCTTTACGGGGTTCGTTCATTAATGCGCAGACAATCCGGCTTCACCCTGATAGAAATCGTTATTTTTATTATCGTCATGGGGGTTTCCCTCTCTGGCATCATTGGTCTCTTTGTGCAAAGCGCCGTCGGCGGCAATTATCCGTTTGACCAGCAACGCGCCATCGCGATTGCTAACGCCTATATGGACGAGATTATGCGTAAGCGCTGGGATGAGAATGTTCCCTTTGGTGGGGGTTGCGTAGAAACTACCAGTGGCTATTGCAATACCTATTGTGCAGGTCGTGTTTATCCCAGTTGCGGAACATGCACGCTCGATACAGTTAACAGTATTTGCGTTGCGCCAACCGCAACCGTCCCACCGGCTCTTCCTGGACCAGAAGCTGGCGAAAACCGCGCATCATTCGACGACATCGATGACTATGATGGTGTTAACGACACCCCGCCACAGGATGCAACTGGCGCAGCTGTACCAGGTTATGGCGGCTACAATGTTCAAGTCGCCGTTACAAATACCGCACTCAATGGTATTCCAGCACTAGATAGTAAGCAGATAGTCGTGACTGTAACGAAGGGTGCTGACAGTTATGCGCTTACCGCATACAGAGTAAATTACTAATGGGCAGCCATCAGGAAAAGGGCTTTACCCTTATCGAACTAATCATGACCATCGTTCTACTCGGCATAATCGGAGCGGTGGTTGCTCCCGTTATTCAATACAGTGTGGAAATTTATGCCGCTGAACGTTCCCGCGCTGCCTTGGTACAAAAAGGACGGCTTGCTCTCGAAAGAATTGCCCGTGAGGTACGTGAAGCTGTACCAAACTCACTATCAATAGTCGCTGATGGCGCAGGTAACGCAGGTATCGAATACTTACAGGCACGTAGCGGAGGACGCTACATCGACGGTATTGATAATTTCGGCGTCACTGCTTTTATCGATCCAGTGAAGCGCTTCAATAGTGGCGTAGCAACGACTCAGCTGTACAGTCTAGGTTTAGGCAAAACTGCCCAGGCAAATGATCTTTTGATCGTGGCCAACACGGCACCAGCGGATTTGATTGCAGGCACTACTGTAGTGCCATTAACTGGTGTAACCGCAATCAATCCTGTTATTGACGGTGCAACAACCATCGGTCAGATCTTAAATTTCAACGCCTATGCGTTTCCTGGTGGCTCCGCTGGCAGACGCTATTTTATTGCCGATACCACCCATGAAGTCGGTCTTCTTGGTAATGCTATTTATTGGCACACTGCTCCCGGGTTGGCTGGGTACGACATTAATGGCGATTGGGGTGCTGCCGATCCAATGTTGGTAAACGGCGTTACAGGTCTGATTTTTGCCTACGATGCGGGAGCTGCCATTGGTGTGGCAGTATTAAGTATGACTCTCACACTGGCAGATGGCACTGAAGCCATCAATCTCTATCAGGAAATACAGATCAGGAACTCTATGTAGTGGCAATGCTACAACTAAACACTATCCGAAATCAGCGAGGTGTATCACTTGTCGCTGCTATTTTTTTGTTAACTGGAATGTCGATACTCGGTGCACTTTTATCACGACTATTGATTGTTGGCATTGGCGAAACAATGCAGGAATGGTATGCATCTCAGGCACTTTACGCTGCAGAGAGTGGTGTTAGCTGGCGTATGTATAACAACCCGGCAATTAACGACGCCGTAAATCAAGTCGTCATTCCAGGCAGGGCTTGGTTTGATGTTGCTGTAGCTGACACCGTCGTTGGTGGACAAACCATGCGGGTTATTACCAGTACAGGTAAGGCAGGTAACGGGCTGGGGGACATAACCGCCTCACGCCAGATTACTGTAACAATAATGCTTCCCTGACGTGATGATTCCTTAGTCCTGCCCCATCTCAAGCTCTTTTATCTTGCGCGTAATGGTATTGCGCCCCCAGCCCAATAGTTGTGCAGCTTCCTGACGGTGACCACCGGTTTTCTTTAGTGCCACCTCGATCATCAGACGCTCGAACTGCGGCACGGCTTCATCTAGGATATTCGACGCGCCACCATTGAGCTTCTGCTCCGCCCAACGCTTTAACGGCGTAAGCCAGTCGCGGTCATCACTCTGTTGATCGCCGGTCGCCTTCAATTCCGGCGGCAGATCTTCCAGGTGAATCTCCTGGCTGGGTGACATCACCGTCAACCAACGACAGGTATTCTCCAGCTGCCGCACGTTACCCGGCCAATCCAGGCTAGAGAGATAATTTTCCGTTGCCTTGTCGAGCCATTTACTCTCCACACCGATCTCTTCGCTGGCCTTTTTGAGGAAGTGACGGATGAGCAGCGGTATGTCCTCGCGGCGCTCTCGCAGTGCCGGAATATGAATACGAATAACATTTAAACGATGGAACAAATCTTCGCGGAACAGTCCTTCACGTACCCGGCGCTCCAGATCCTGGTGGGTTGCAGCAATCACTCGCACATCGACTTTAATCGGCGAACGACCACCGACGCGATAGAACTCGCCATCGGCAAGTACCCGCAGCAGACGGGTTTGCAGTTCAGCGGGCATATCCCCTATCTCATCAAGAAACAGCGTGCCGCCATCGGCCTGCTCAAATCGACCTTCACGTGCCGACTGCGCACCGGTAAAGGCGCCACGCTCATGACCGAACAGTTCCGACTCCAGAAGATCACGGGGAATCGCCGCCGTATTCAGCGCGATAAACGGTTTTTCCTTGCGTGGGCTGTGTTTGTGCAGGGCGTGCGCCACCAACTCTTTACCGGTACCCGACTCACCATTAATCAGTACGGTGATATTGGAGGAGGAGAGGCGACCGATAGCACGAAACACCTCCTGCATCGAAGGCGCGGCACCGATGATCTCCATACTCTCAAGGCGATTCTCTTCTGCGCCGCCACGACTCTGCTCCTGGCGGTGGGCCACAGCGCGGCGCACCAGTTCGACCGCATCGTCCACATCGAACGGCTTGGGCAGATATTCAAAGGCACCGCCCTGGTAGGCTGAGACAGCACTATCAAGGTCCGAGTGCGCAGTCATAATGATGACGGGAAGATCGGGGTGAGCCTCATTGATACTTTGCAACAGATCCAGTCCGCTCATACCGGGCATGCGGATGTCGGTAATCAACGCGTCCGGCTCTTCCCGCTCCAGCAGCTTGAGTACTTTGTCAGCACTCTCAAAACTCTGGATATTCATCCCAGCCTGCTTGAATGCCTTTTCAAGCACCCAGCGTATCGAACGATCATCATCAATAATCCAAACCGTAATTTCGTTTGTCATACTGCTACATCCTGATTGTTTTCCCGATCAACATCGATCGGTATCAATATGGTAAAGATTGTTTGCCCTGGTCGGCTCTCCCACTCAATCAAACCACCATTAGCATTGATTAGTGACTGAGCAATAGGCAGCCCCAGGCCAGTACCGTCGGCACGCCCTGTTACCATCGGCAGGAAAAGACTCTCTCGCATCTCGGGCGCAATACCCGGACCGTTGTCGATAACGTCAGCCCGAGCAACCAACTTGTGCAGCACCGAGCCAATGGTGTACTGACGCAAAGTACGCGTGCGTAGGGTTATTTCTCCCTCCTCACCCACTGCCTGTGCAGCATTGCGTACCAGATTCATCAAAGCCTGGATCAGTTGATCCAGATCGACATAGACATAGGGGATACTTGGATCATAGTCACGAATCAGTTTTATCCGATCACTCAACTCGGCACCCACTACCTGGCGTACCCGCTCCATCGCCTCGTGTATGTTGATCTCGCGCTTACGCGGCAGCGTACTCGGACCAAGCATGCGGTTCATCAGCTCCTGCAGGCGATCCGCTTCGCTAATGATGATATTGGTGTATTCCTTCAACTCTTCGTTATTGAGCTCTCGCTCTAGCAATTGCGCCGCACCGCGCAGTCCACCCAGCGGATTTTTGATCTCATGGGCCAGGCCACGAACCAGAGCACGGGTCGCGTTGCTCTGCGCCATCAGACCCTCTTCGCGGGTGATACGTAGCTGTCGGTCAACCTGCTTCATTTCCACCAGCAACTCAACCTTGCCGCCAGCACCTTCGTAAAGGGGTAGCGCGGTGAGATCCACCGTGACCTTGTTGCGATAACCCAGATCCAGCACCAGTTCTCGCTCGGTAAATGGTGTGCCCGTTTGCAACACCTGCATCAGTGCCATGCTCACTTCCTTGTCAAAAAGGGTGTTCTGCACCGGTTGATCCAGAAAACGCTGTGCACTCACCGCGAACAACATCTCGCCCGCTGGATTGATAAAGCGCAGCCGTAGCGTACTATCGAGCAGCAGAACCGCTGAGTGCAGATTTTCCAAAACCCTTAACTGCAGGGCACAGGCCTTGTCTATCGCCATTGTCATCCTCAGCTTTAAGCAAGATACACACCAAAATGGACCAAACCCTTTTCACATATCTAATCTATTGAAAATAAAGCATATGTTCTGATTGTTGGACGCAGATGGGCACGGCACCCTCCTTTTGGCGCGCACCATTCTGGTTCAATTAAGGATATGCACCGATGTAGTGCATTACAAGGAGGGGAGTTTAATTACTATGCTGGCGGAGATGAAAGGTTACAGAGGGGGAACTTAGCAGAGTCTGGCCCTGCGGGTTACTGATACTGGCGGAAAGGGTGTGCGTACCTCGATAGACCTGTCCGATATTAAAGCTGGTGTTATTCCCCCGGGCCACAACCTTTCCATCGAGCTTCAGCACAACACTATCTTTTGGGCCCAGCTTGGGTTGAACAGAGACCATAACAGTGACGCCACTTTCATTAAACCAGATGGTTTCGGAACCCCCTGGTTTGACGATACTCAGGCCAGTGTATTTGCTGGCTTTTTCCTGCGGTTGTGGCTTTGCCTCATTATTGAACTCAGACGAACGACCCACGCCCTCCAGATCAGGAGTACCGAACGTCGGTATATCGCGGAGCTGTATCTCCTCACCGCCACGGGTGGCATCGTCCGTAAACTCCACCGTGCCGTCAGGATGAACAATGCGATAGCCGGTCGTTTCTTCGGCTGGCAACACCGAACAGAATAGCAGCAGGGTAAGTGAAATCATCCGTTTCATTCACCAAGCATAATCCAGCCTCCCACATACAACAATCTTCTTCCAGGCAAAAAAAACGCCCCATAAGGGGCGTTTTTATCCGGTGAATACCGCTCCTTAGCAGGAGTAGTACATGTCGAACTCGACCGGATGGGTGGTCATGCGGATACGAGTAACCTCATCCATCTTCAGGTTGATGTAGGCATCGATCATGTCATCGGTGAATACGCCGCCCTGAGTCAGGAATGTGCGGTCTTCGCTCAGTGCATCCAGCGCCATATCGAAGCTGTGGCAAACGGTCGGGATGGCTGCCGCTTCTTCTGCCGGCAGGTCATACAGGTCCTTGTCCATCGCTTCACCCGGGTGGATCTTGTTCTGAATACCGTCCAGACCAGCCATCAGGTAGGCAGCGAAGCAGAGGTACGGGTTAGCGGTCGGGTCACCGAAGCGAACTTCGATACGGCGGCCTTTAGCGCTGGTGAACGGAATACGGATGGAAGCAGAACGGTTGCGGGCAGAGTAGGCCAGCATAACCGGGGCTTCGAAGCCGGGAACCAGACGCTTGTACGAGTTGGTAGAAGCGTTAGCAAAGGCGTTCAGGGCACGGGCGTGCTTGATGATACCGCCGATGTAGTAAAGAGCGGTTTCAGACAGACCGCCATACTCGTTACCAGCAAACAGGTTGGTACCATCTTTTGCCAGTGACATGTGCACGTGCATACCGGAACCGTTGTCACCTACCAGCGGCTTGGGCATGAAAGTAGCGGTCTTGCCGTAGCTGTGAGCAACGTTATGTACGCAGTACTTCAGGGTCTGTACTTCGTCAGCCTTCTTCACCAGAGTGTTGGCGCCAACGCCGATTTCGCACTGACCGGCGGTAGCCACTTCGTGGTGGTGAACCTCAACAACCAGACCCATCTCTTCCATCGCCAGGCACATCGCGCCACGGATGTCGTGCAGGGAATCAACCGGCGGAACCGGGAAGTAGCCACCTTTAACGCCCGGGCGGTGACCCATGTTGCCGTCACCGTAAACCTTCTCGGAGTTCCACTCAGCTTCTTCGGAATCGACTTTAACGAAGGAACCGCTCATGTCGGCACCCCAACGAACGTCGTCGAAGATAAAGAATTCCGGTTCAGGGCCGAACAGGGCGGAGTCACCGATACCGGTGGACTTCAGATATTCTTCTGCGCGGCGAGCAACGGAACGCGGGTCGCGCTCGTAACCCTGCATGGTGGAAGGCTCGACGATATCGCAGGTGATGTTAACCATCGGCTCGTCAGAGAACGGGTCCAGTACAGCGGTGGACGGATCGGGCATCAAAATCATGTCGGATTCGTTGATACCTTTCCAACCCTGGATGGAGGAACCGTCGAACATCTTGCCGTCGGTAAAGACCTCTTCATCGATCTGGCTGACAGGTACGGTAACGTGCTGTTCCTTGCCATGGGTGTCGGTGAAACGGAAGTCGAAGAACTTCGCTCCGCTATCCTTAATCAGTTTCAGTACATCTTTAGCAGACATTCGGTGCCTCCAATCTGGGTTTAACAATAATCAGCGCCCTATAACGGGCATGAAACAATGCGCTGTATCAGTGCATGAAATATGCCATGATGTAACTATTTGAAGTTCATGGATATATTTTTTCTTTCCTATGCCAGAAGGGTTATTTAAGCACCACATTGGTGCGCAACTCGCCAAAAGGCACTACTTTGGTGCGGGACGGAAATAGATACTCACTTCACGTACATTTTCGGCCTTGCTCGCTGCCTGACGTAAGGCTTCAACTTCACCATGTTCGGCCGTCTCTGGTTCAGGCAAGCACAACTCCACATCGAGCTTGCCATCCAGATAGTGCAAAACAATGCGCTCGATCTTGCTCGCCAACGGGATTCCTGTCCAGCACTCTTCCAATTTTTTTACCACCTGGCTTCGGCCAGGGAGATTCAGGCTTGGCTTCAGCTTTTCATCATCCTCGGAATCGATGTGCACCATCACATCAGCCACCTCATCGACCGCCTCGATCAGGCGCTTACGTACCGTTTCGCCGATGTAGTGTCCTTCCGAGACGCTCAATTTCGGGTCGACAATGACATGCACATCTACCAGTGCCTCACCGCCCATCATGCGGGTACGCAGCATGTGCAGTTTGCGAACGCCGCCCACATTCATGATCTCATCACGAATGATCTTTACCCGTTCTGGATCGAGGGCGGTATCGACCAGTTCATGCACGCTCTGCCAGGCCAGATCCCAACCGATCTTGGCGATCATCGCGCCAACCAGTACCGCCGCCACTGAATCGAGATATTCCAGACCCGCCATGGTCCCGCCAACACCGATCATCACCACTACCGAAGAGATCGCATCGGAACGGCTGTGCCAGGCGTTCGCCTTGAGCATGTTGGACTTCAGCTTACGCGCCAGATGCATGGTGTAGTGGTAGGTCCACTCCTTGGCCAGCACCGAGATAGCAGCTACCAACAACGCCCAGATACCCGGCTGCAACAACTCCTCCGGATTGAATAGACGCTCGATTGCATCCCAGGCGATCCCTGCAGCAACAACAATCAGGGCAATCCCCAGCGCAACGGTAGCCAAAGTTTCGAAGCGGCCATGACCGTAGGGATGATCATCATCTGCATCGCGACTGCCGTGCTTGGCAGCAATCAGCACCATGAAGTCGGTGGCTAAGTCAGAGAGTGAATGAACGCCGTCGGCGATCAACGCCTGTGAATTAGCGACAAAACCGGCAATCAGTTTGACCACGCCGAGGGAAAGGTCCACCGCGGAACCGATTAAGGTCACCTTGCGGATTTCCCGATAGCGCCTGTCGTCGGGGGCTATCGTCTGTGGTGTGGTGTGGTGGTGTCCGCCCATGGCAAATTCTGCCTATTAACCCAATATATGTGAGAGACGTCCGCTGCAGCGGACGACAGGGAAGAGCAAGTATACGTGCTCACCAAGGCCATGCACAGAGTGTGCTTTCCCAACCACCTGTACCGGCGCAACACCTCACAACCATGACAGGGATTCGAACATGAGAAACCGACCTTTGACCATTGTTGGCCTTATTGGCATCGCTTTTATTGCCCTCGGCTCACTCAGTGCCTGCGGTTTCTGGCACAAGACCCCGGAAGAGCGGGCGCAGTGGATCACGGCGGAGGTTAGTGACGAACTGGAGTTAAACCATGAACAGAGGCAAAAACTGGAACAACTGGTAGCGATGGTCATGCAAAGCCGCAGTGAATTCTATAAAGACAGGCAACAGAATCGGGCGGCTGTACTGGAGATGGTTCAGGCAGAAAGCTTTGATCAGCAGCGTGCCTTGAAGATGATTCAGGAGAAAACCCATTTTATCGAACAGAAAGCGCCGGAGATAATCCGTGCCTACGCTGCCCTGCACGAGAGCCTAAACAAGGAGCAGCGCCAACAGATCCACGAGCGACTCATGGAGATGTTCGAGCACTACGACGACCGATACCAATAGCAGAACTACTCCTGGGACTCGCCCACTTCTAGCGTCACTATCACCTCATCACCCTCCTGGCGCCGATCCAGCACCTTGTGGCCATTGATCCTGGCCCAGGCCGGGATGTCGTTGAGCGCACCCGGATCGGTGCAGAAGACCTCAAGCACGTCACCCGATTGTAGTTCTTCGACCTTGTTCTGGGCGCGGATTACCGGCATGGGGCAGAGAAGTCGTCGGGCATCCAGTTGGTATTTCATGATTACTCAGGCGGGATTAAAAAGAAGATTTACATCACGCGATCCATGCAGTACTCGAACCAGTTCGATGCCATGTTCATTGGGACGGTAGTACAACACGTATCGTTCAACGGGGAAACTTTTAATGCCGGGAGCCAGTTCCAGTCGCCCAACTCCCATATCACTAAACTCCGCCAGCTTTTGCGCCTTTTCCTGCAACCGCTCCAGAAAGCGGTCAATTGGCTGGCTGATCTTCGGCAATATGTAGCCAGATATCAACCAGGTCCTCTTCTGCTTCCGGTGAGATGAGCAGGATTGGCATCAGCGATTGCCTTTCTGGGTGGATCGCGCTTTGGCTTTTACCGCATCTATGTCCAGTGGCTTGCCTTCGCCATTGTCCAGAGAGGTCAACCCCTGGTTAACATCCTGGCGTAACGCCTCTAATTTCATGGATTGGAGTGCATCGCGCTCTTCCAGTAACCGAAGTGCTTCGCGGATAACCTCACTCACAGAGTTGTACATTCCGCCTGCAACCTTCTGGTTTATATACGATTCTAAATGAGGTGTCAGTGATACATTCATGGCACTGGTCTCCAGGAGCAAGTAACAAGCAATACCGAAGTATAGCGATAATTAACAATCTTTGTTATTGGCATTACTTGTCGAATTGCTCTTTTACTCCGGATCGGGGTTTTCTCAATAACCGTCAAGCCCTTTTCCCGAAAAGGGCTTACTTGCATATAACTTTATTTCGCAGTAAAGTTAACTCCGAAATGTGAGTTATGGATTATTCTATGTCGCACATTAAACCTACTGCGATCGTAAGGAATACTTCGTTTTGCAACATCCCTGACTTCGTTGTGGAGCCCAGGTGTTATCCTATGCAGCATCTTAAGCTGACCGGGACTGTGGAAATGGCGATTTCATCCGATGAGCGTGCTTTCTTTGTGGCGCTGGGCGCACGTATAGCCGAGCTACGCAAGACACAGGGAATTACTCAAACCCAGATGGCCGAAGCCCTGGGCGCCTCCCAACAGACGATCAATTCCTACGAGGTGGGACGGCGGCGCATTCCGGTATCGGCACTACCGCCTCTGGCCAGAATGCTGGACACATCCATCGACGAATTACTACTGCGGAAACAGAGCGAGAAATACGGCCTTACACCAAAGCTGCGGCAACAGATGGAGCACATTGGCACGCTACCCAGTGCCAAACAGAAATTCATTACGGAGATACTGGAAACACTACTCAAACAACAGGCTTGATAGAGAAGGCGCTGACCGGAAGGGGGGCAACCCAACCGGCCAGCTAACCATAACCCAACTAACCAGGAGTTGAGCAATGGCTAAACGCGATTGTACGGGTAAAACACGCCCAGGAAAAATCCCCACCCATAAATGGCTTACCGTTGGTAGGTTCTATTACTACTACACCCCCATCCAAGACGCCCCACCCGGCACGTCCAATAGCTCGGTTGAGGTGCCCGCGCTTAACATCAAGGGCCGATGGCTCGATGAGGCTGGCTTTGCCATTGGGGCCAAGGTCAGGGTAAGAGTTTGTCAGGGGTGTTTGGTGATGACGGTTGAGGAGTAAGGGAACAATGATAAAGCCCCGCTTGCCGAGAGGCAGGCGGGGCTTTTCTTAGATTTTTAAGATAGATTCTACTTACGCATACTTTCTGTGCGCGTTGACTCATCATACCTGCCGTATAATACCTCAATACCATAGTCATGCATTAGCTCATGCAACAAACAAGAAACATGCTCAGCAGACACACGTCCTTTATCACACTGATGATGAGGCATATATTTTGAAACTATCGTATCGACCATATTGCGCACGCTACTTTCGCCTCTCCATGTCTTGAGCACATAAAAATCAGACTGGCAATAAAGATACAAAAACACCACATCACCGAAAACATCAGCATCAATATGCTCACTTGCTGAAAAAACGTCACAACTATTGTCTGGACAAAACTCTATTTTTTTATCAGAAAATACATGGACACTATCTGGAAACTTCTGCTCAACATATTGAAGTGAAGCTGGAAGATCACCAGCAATCACTTCATTAGCAAAAAACCCAGAACCAGCAAAGATCACAACAACAGTACAAAAGAAATACTTCAGCTTGTTCATCACGATCCGCCAGAAACATGTAGTGGAAGACGCGGAACACCATTACCTGGCGACAATTGAAGATGCCAGTGATCTGCATTAGGTCTATTCTTAAACTGTTCATACTGTCCGGCACTAAAACCACAACTTGCCGCACACGCCTTAACTTGTGTGTCAGTCACATCATTGAACTTTGTTCCAGCCACATCACAAGCCTCACCACTATAGTGGTGACTATTTTGACTATGGCCACTTTGCTCTGCTCCACCCGTAATTAAAAGATCAAGTCCCGAGTTTCCAGTAGCTTGTTGGAGACACTGTTCCGTGCACACCAACGCGGCTTGTGTTGCTCCCTGGACGGGCACCGTCCTTGGAGCAGGAGCGTTGTAGTGTATTAGTCCAGAGGGGTCAATAAAACCAATAGGATCGTTCAGCACGTATCCATATAGGTTCGTATCACCTCCATTGAAGCCAATCGGATCCTTTGCGGTCCAGCGCCCAGTCCGCGCATCATAATCCCTCGCCCCAAACCTTGTTAGTTGGGTGTGCTGGTCATAAAGGCCTCCGGCAAAGCCAAACGGCTGGAAGCCGGGGTTGGTGTCGTTGATAACATTGCCGAATTCATCGTAGTCCATTCTCTGGACGATGGTACCGTCAGTGCTGTTAATCACTAGTCTCGGACTTCCGAGATGGTCACTAATGATGCGGTAGGTCACACCACCCTTCACCATGTAGCTTGGCACGTTACCTTTTTCTGCATAGACAAACCTTGCAACAACATTACCTGTCCCATCCAGCTCAGCAATCGGATTAAGCTGGTCGCGGTAGAGGAAACCTTGAGTCAGGACACCATCGACCTTCTTACCGATTCGCCGGTTCTGCCCATCGATGAGATAGTCAATGGTCATACCACCGGGAAGCGTTACCTGCATCAGGTTGCCGAGCATGTCATAGCTGTAATGCGTTGTTAAACCTGCTTCAGTCTTGCTCTGCAATTCACCGTTGAGGGTGTGTGAGTAACTCGCTGCTCCGTAGGTCAACAGCCGGTCCTGCTCATCGTAGGTGGCACCGGTACCGTTATGGTCGATACGGTTGCCGTTTTCATCGTAGGTGTAGGTGGAGACAATCGCACCATCCTTGCTCACGGTCTTCAGCCTACCTGCCAGATCGTAACCGTAATCGTAAACAGCGGTGACCCCTTCGATGATTTCTGTCTTTTTGATTATGCGACCCAGTTTGTCACGTTCATATTGGGCACCCAACACTGGTACACCACTGACTTGCGCGGTTTCACCACTCATTTCACCGAACCCGTTATAGGTACGGTTGGTGGTAACGTTACCCAGAGTCGTATCGGTGAGCAAACCATTGGTGGCGCTACGGGTGAGGGTGATATCGCCCGCCTGGATCAGCAGGCCATCATCATCGTAGCCATAGCTGACAGAAGTGCCGTTGACACTACGACTGGTGATCCAGAAATTATTGTCGTAACTCTGGCTGATGCTGCCACTGACATCACCTGTCCAGGTAGTAGAGAGTGGCAGGAAACCATCGTAACTATAAGTAAGGGTACCGCCATCAGGTGCGGTCACCGTGCTTAATTTACCTGTCGTGGCATTGTAACTATAGCTGTACTGGCCCCGAGGAATAGTGATGGTTGCGAGCTTACCGCCGCCATTATATCCAAGTGACACAGATTGCCCGTCAGGACGCAGCACTTCGGTCAGTTGCTTGTCGAGGTTATAGCTGTACTGAGTTACCGTCTGCACACCACTCAGTGCTGGCGGTGTGTAATCGGTTTCCTTATCAACAGCGTTGTAGCTGAAGACGTGGGCACTTTTCCCTGGCGGAACCAGACTGGTGAGATTGCCATTGGCGTCATAGCCGTATTGGATAATGCGACCATCAGGTAATGTCTGTTCGGTAATCCTTCCCACAGCATCGTTAATGAAAGTGACACTGCGCCCAAGCGGATCTGTGATGCTGCCCAGGTAGCCTAGTACGTCGTAGCTAAAAGCGAGATCACGGGCAGTGGTGCCTGTTCCAGTTGATATACTCGTTAAACGGCCACGGGCATCATAGCCATAATTTACAGCTTCCAGATCGAAACTCTGGCTCAGTATAGGTTCCCCGCTCCCGTTGACCTCAACGAAACTCTGGCGACCAGTGGGAGTAGTTGTTGTCCAGGTACGCGTAGCAGCTGTGTAATCCTTCGTCGAAGTACGACCATTCATCGTTGTGCTCTCAGACAACGCAGTTAGGCTACGTGGATCAGCAGGATTAGTCACCGTCACCGCACGTGTGGCGTTCAATGAAAGTTGAGTACCACTAGGCACCGTTAGTGTTGAAGCATCCACGTAAGGTGCTTGCATACTAAGTAGCGGATCTGACACCTTATGTATAGCTAAAGTGGAGCCATCTGCGAATGTTGTCGCTTCGGTGATGTTACTCGTTGCAGGATTACCCGGAGTAATGTTTGTGATGGTAAGGTGCGTCGACATCGTACCATCTGGAGCTGTTATTGTTCTTAATGTTTCTGTCTCACTCAACTGCTCGACGCCAAACTGGGAGGTTCGACCTTCACCACTCGTCATTTGCACTTCAAAGCCAGTGACTGTCTCCGTTCGTGAAAGGTTCCACCCACCGCCATTGGGTTGACTCTCACTAGTTAGTAGACCCGAAGCCTCATATTGATAGGAAAATTGTGCACCAGATGGTTTTACGACAGATGTAAGAAGACCATCCGGTGAATAACTCATTCGGTATATCTCACCCGCAGGATTGGTTACCGTAGCAAGATAACCTCTGTTATCCAAAGTCACTTCGGTACGCTGACCATCAGGCGCAATAATTGCCACTGGTTTACCGTCGATATCACGCTCAATGGCAGTGACATTGCCGTCGCCATCTTCAAAACTTACAAGATTCGCGTCAACATCATAGATAAACAACTGACGTACTGCGCCGGTCACGCCGTCAAGGGTGCGAAGATGTCGACCAGAGGTGTGAAATATGTAGTTCTCAGCGAGGTCAGCGGAAGGAACCATGAATTCCCCGGCCGCCAACTCGAATTTCGACGAAGTTACCTGTCGGATTCGGGCATAACTTGTGATTGTTCCTGAAGATGATTCGGACAAATACAGGCTACCATCGGGACCAAGGGCAACACCGTACGGACGGGCTAGACCCGTCTGGGTAGCTGGACCATCGCCAAAAGTACTGACCATGCCGTTACCGGCCACGGTGGTGATGATACCGTCCGGACCCACCCTGCGAATGGTCATACTGCTATAATCGGCAATGTAGAAGCTGCCATCTGCCCCAACAGCAACACCATACGGAGAGCTAAGCACTGCCTGGGTGGCCGGGCCACCGTCACCAAAATTGCCATAAGAACCGGTACCAGCCACGGTGGTGATGATACCGTCTGGCCCCACCCGGAAGATTCTTCTGTAATTCAGATCTGCAATATAGAGACTACCATCGGTACCGACGTCGATACCAGCTGGATAGCTAAGTCGCGCCTGGGTAGCTAGACCTCCAACACCGCCACTACCGCCGCCAGCCACGGTGGTAATGATACCGTCCGGCCCTACCCGGCGGATGCGGCTATTCGATAGACCTGCCATATCAAGGCTAGCGATATAAAGGCTACCATCAGCGCCAAGGGCCACACCGTGCACCTGGCCGAGTTGCGCGTGGGTGGCTGGCCCACCGTCACCACTTTGACCAGGCACGCCGGTGCCTGCTACGGTGGTAATAATACCGTCTGGCCCCACCCTGCGAACGCGGTTGTGACAAGCGTCCGCGATGTAAAAGCTACCATCAGTACTAAGGGCAACATCGCTTGGATTGCAGAGCCATGCCTGTGTGGCCTGGCCACCGTCGCCAAGGCTAACGTCAGTATAGCTAGCACCACCAGCCACGGTAGTAATAACGCCATCCGGCCCTACCCGGCGGATTCTTCTGTATTCCATATCTGCTATATAGAGACTGCCATCGGTGCCGACAGCTACGCCGCGGGGTGAACGGAGTGGTGCAGTGGCAGCCGGGACACCCTCACTACTACCGGTACCAGGCACTGTAGTAATGACGCTGTTCAGAGCAGCAATACGGTTCCTCGCCCCGTCGCCCCGGTGGAGTATGGACTCCGCATTACTGTAAGCATGCTGCGTATCCAGAGTCCAGCGCCCCATTCCACTCCAAACTGCTTCATTGTTGCTCAATGTCACTTTGTACTGCCTGGAATAATTGATCTCAGACGCACCACGACGCCCGTTGATAGCAATGCCATTTCCCGCCTGGCTGAAGGCCAAAGCAACATTGGAGGCCCCAACAAACACGACTGCATAAGTGTAGTGAATGTGATAGGTAAGTGTGGCTTCCCCCCAAACAGGACGCCCCATTCCGTCCTTACCGTCCCAGATGAATGTCATACGTTGATTAGGTGAAGCTGGATAGCTGTAACGATGTACCTGACCCGCTATCCGTATTTCGAGATCGATACGCCTTAGTGTGCTCGGTACACTTGAGCCACTTATTTGGATTTCGGCACTACGTCCTTTGACGTAGCCAGGGACACGACTGGAACGATAGTTCAGTGTGTACGGCGTCCCTGCGATTGGAATCGACTCACCAAGAACCTGGTTTTCGGCTTCGATGATGCAACCGGGGCATTCGGTAGGATCATCGGGGTTGTCATCATCTTCCGGCTTTGGATCATCTGCAGGCGGTGGGACAGCATCGGGTGGTGGCCCATAGGGCCAGTTACAATCCCAGGGTGTAAAATGCGTAATGGGTGTACGCCACAGGCTATCACCCGCGTTGTATAACCCTGCCAGTTCTGTACGCTCTGCATCGGTAATACCTAACCCAGCAAGTACCGTTGCATCGGCTGGGAGACCAGTGCCATCCACATCGATATCGGCCAAACCATTTGTGATCGAGAGGATCTGGATCACACGTCCATTATCCGAGGGAATCCAGGCCGCCTTATCACGATCATACCAACCTGCAGGAACGATCTCCCCCACAGGGAAGCCGATGAAGTTATCGACATAGAAAGCGACCGGTTGGCTGAAACGTACCTCTTTCGCCCCAGCCGCGATGGCTTCGTCCACACTCAGTTCTGCTGCATAGGTGTAACCACTGGTTGGTGGCAACGGACCAGGCATACTGTCAGGTCCTTCCACTCCGACAGTATATTCAGTAGCACGTACAGTAAGCGTGGTAAGCGGCTGAGTAGTACCGTCCGGCATTACCATGCTGGCCTGCGTCCCTTGCGGGAAAAGCATTGTCGCCTGACGACTACCATCAACATCCGTCACGACATTACCCTGCGCCACCTGAATGGGTGTTGCAGAAGCTAGATCGATAGTTGTGACGTTGCTGTCCAGTGGAATCATCACCACATCAGGTAACCATGCGTAATCCTCCCACGGCACTTTGACCTGCCGTTGCACCGGCAGATAACCCGTTTTTTCATAATTGACGGTAAGAAGACCACCGCCGTTAACAGCAAGGTCAAATAGTCCATCCGTACGGGTACCTGTCCAGCCAAATTCACCGTGGTTGAGAATAGTGATCGTCACACCTTCTAACGCTGCCCCACCACGGGTAACAACCTTGCCGCGAAGTACCGCGGCACGGCGTGCTTCGATCACATTCGGTTGCACATCGAACTGAACAGGCTGACTACCACTGTAAAGGAATGCGGTGGAATCATAGAGCGATGTAGGTACATTCGGATTGAGCGGCGGTGCGACCGTGGCCGGATCGATTGGCACATAATCCGGTATGGGTTGAGGCTGTGGTGTAACGGTGGTATCCAGGATTCCGCTAAGGGTATAGGTTGAGCTGTTACCTGCCGGATCGGTGGCGACAATAGCGAAACTGTTACTACCCTCGGTCAGGGTGGCGTTGTAGCTAAACTGGTTTTGTGCATCTAGTGTCACTGTCGAGCCATTGATCGTGACCGTTGCCAATTCACTCACTGAACCACTTATGGTCATTTGTGACTGGTTGATAACGAAACCATTTACCGGGCTACTGACGGTGATGACAGGTGGTGCCGTGTCAATGGTGATAGATAGGGTGATCGCTGAAGACACATTGCCTGCGGCATCACGCACGGTAATAAGCAGGCTATCACCCGATGTAACGGCCAGTTGCGCAGTAAAACTACCATCCCCAGCTGCCGGGACGGTTACTGATACACCAGAATTAGAATTGGCAATCACTACCGAAGCACTTGCTTCAACACTTCCAGCACTTCCAGTGACAGTTGCAGTACCTGCCGTAACAGCCACATTAACCAAACCACTATTTGCCGATTGCGGTGCAACAGTATCCAGCGTTCCACTGAGATTGACCGTTGAGCTGTTACCTGACGGATCGGTGGCAACAATGGTGAAGCTGTTACTGCCTTCGGTAAGCATGGCGCTGTGACTAAACTGGTTCTGTGCATTCAGTAGTACTGTCGTACCATTGATCGTAACTGTAGCCGCTTCATCGGTCGAACCAATGATAGTGAGTGCGGCCTGATTAGTCAGGAAACCGTCTGCTGGATTACTAACACTGAGAACCGGCGGGGTGGTGTCGATGACGAGAGTGAGCGATGGTGACACATTGCCCGCAGTGTCACGCACAGTAATGAGCAGATTATTGCCAGAAGCAGCAGCCAGTTGCGCAGTGAAACTGCCATCCCCAGCTGCCTGGACAATCACCGACGCACCAGAATTCGAATTGGTGATCACTATCGAAGCGCCTGCTTCAACACTACCAGCGCCACCGCTCACTGTTGCGGTGCCTGCTGTGACGGACACATTAATCAAACCGCTGTTTGCCGATTGCGGAGCAACGGTATCCAGGGTGCCTGTGAGGGTAGTCGTTGCGCTGTTGCCTGCCAGATCTGTGGCGACAACTGTAAAACTGTTACTACCTTCGGCCAGAGTCGCACTGTGACTAAATTGATTTTGTGCATCCAGGATCACTGCCGCATTATTAATAGTGACCGTGGCCGTTTCGCTGACTGAGCCACTGATAGTCATTTGTGGCTGATTAGTGAGGAAACCGTTTACTGGACTGCTAACGTTGATTACTGGCGGGACAGTATCGACGGTGATAGTGATCGCCTGTGATACATTACCCGCAGCGTCACGCACGGTAATAAGCAAGTTGTCGCCAGAGGTAACAGCCAGTTGTGCAGTGAAACTGCCGTCCGCTGCCGCCTGGATGGTTACTGATGCACCAGAGGTAGAATTGGTGATCACTACCGAAGCATTTGCTTCGACACTTCCTGCGCCTCCTGTGATCGTTGCGGTACCTGCCGTGACGACCACATCGATCAAACCACTGTTTGCCGATTGCGGGGCAGCGGTATCCAGGGTACTGGTAAGGGTATAGGTTGAGCTATTGCCTGCCGGATCGGTAGCAACAATGGTAAAGCTGTTGCTACCTTCGGTAAGCGTGGTGCTATGGCTGAACTGGTTTTGCGCATCCAGGGGCAGACTCACACCATTGACTGTGAGTGTGGCGATTTCACTCACCGAGCCACTGATGGTCATTTGTGGCTGGTTGGTAACGAATCCGTTTGCCGGGCTGATGACATTAATCTCTGGCGGAAGAGTGTCACCAGTAGTAGGAATTGTTATATCTGTAGCTGCAGTGTTGCCGGCACTGTCACTCACCGAGAGCAGCAGATTATCTCCAGGAGTAACGGTAATTTGTGCAGTAAAACTACCATCCGCGGCTACCTGGACAGTAACCGAGGCTCCTGTGGAGACATTAGTGATGGTGATCCAGTTGCCCGGTTCTGCGCTACCTGCTGCACCGGTGAGAATTGCACTGCCCGCCTCAATAGACACTGTTATCGAATTGGCGTTCAAAGGTTCGGGGGCGACAGTATCTAGAGTTCCAGTGAGGGTATAGGTTGAACTGTTGCCTGCCGGGTCAGTAGCCGTAACAGTAAAGCTGTTGCTGCCTTCAGTCAGCTCTGTATTGAAACTGAACTGATTTTGCGCATTCAGTATCAATGGAGTTCCATTGATAGTAACCGTAGCCGCTTCGTTGATTGAACCTGTAATAGTGAGTGAAGGCTGGTTGGTAAGGAAACCATTCTCTGGATTGGTAATGGTGATCTCAGGCGGAAGAGTATCAACAGCATCAATTGTGAAGGTGATTTCTGCCTTCTCTGAAACATTACCAGCATAATCCTCGACCTGCGCTGCGAGGACTGTGCCACCTCCTTGTAACGGGCTGGCCAATGTGCACTGAGCAGTGCTATCAGTAGTATCGCAGCTAGCTGTTGTTTCAGCATCATTTATAAACAGTTGTAAAGTGTCGCCATCAACACCCATACCATTATCGCTGTAATTGATCTTGATGAGTGGTGTGTGGGTGTTGAGGTAGCTGCCATCCAGCGGTAGGGTGATGCTGAGGGTGGGCACCACAGTATCGTGGTAAATCGCCAGGGCGCGGATTTCACTTTTGTGATGTCTGTAGTGCTCGTCTCTGCCGCCAATATCGTGCAAAACCTGTCCGTCAGAATCGAGATGAATCAATTGTTTTCGATTGGCCAACCAAGCGCTGCCGTCGGCGTTATCGGCAACCAATGAAGTGATGTTGCCACCATGGTGTGAGCCACGGAAGGGATCGGTTTCCAGCAGTAAAAGTCCCGTGCCATCGAGTTTGATAATGCCGTGGTGGTTGACGGCCCAGAGAGCACCCCGGTGATCGGGCACCATACGCTCGATGTGTTTGAAGCGCTGGCGGAATTGCTCGTTGCCGTTTTCATCGATACGGATGAGGGCTTTTTCGGTCGCCAACCACAGCTCCTGCAGGTAATCGTCGTAAGCGATGGCCTGGATCGGTTTTCTCTCTTTCAACAATTTGTGTAATTCGAGGTCCGTGCCCTGATCGTCGACACGGTAGAGTCGCTTGTCGCTTACGAGCCAGACCTGGGAGGTGAGCGGCGACAGAGCCAGTGCCACGATGTGTTGGCTTGCCGTTAATTCGGCCTGCAGGACACCATCACTGGCGTAGTGTTGTAAAAGGCGATCGCGTGCCAACCAGACGGAGCCATCGTTGGGATCGACTGCCATGGCGGCGGTTTGGTTTTTTGTTGCTTCGCAGTGTCGTCGGTCGTTGTCTCGCTCGCGGTGGTGAAAGTCGTCGCGTTCCGGGTAGCGCGGTTTCCTTTTCGCTTTGCAGCTCAGGTCATAACGGCCGCTGACGCTGCCGTCGAAGGCAAAGGCGGTGAGTTGGTCTTTGCCGTAGGCCCACAGCACGCCGTGGTTTTCATCCAGGGCCAGCTGCTGTACATCCTCCACATCACCGATCTCAAACAGCACCTCGCCGTCGGCGGTCGCCAGTTTAAGAATACCATCCGATTCCGCCACCCATAGTGCGCCAGCATAGTCAGTATTAAATGTAGTGGCCGCCTCGGCGGTAAAAATCAGGAGAAATGATAGTGCAAGGGCGGAGAGAGGACGAAAAAACTCGGACAGAGACACGCGTGTACTCCTTTACATGGCATTTTTTTATGTCATACAGGCATTATGCAGAGGCAAAACTGTGCGGTGCAACCCACTATATCGGTCAAAAATTACTGAATTTGACTTGACAGACGACGCTTTCTGACAAATCGATCATCTGTCAGATAACTCAGAACTACTCTATGAAAATTAAATTTGGATAACCTTACACTCAATTATCCAATTGAAAATAAAGAAAAAAGCTATGTTCGAAACAATAATGCCCCGTTTTTTAAATCATCCACTCTTCTTTCACTGCTTGCGGTGGCATCGGCTCAACCTGCAATTCCCGGGTTTCACCGCCCGGGAAATGGATCTCCACCGTTACCAGTTCGGCGGTTCGACCTTTACCGTAACGGGCAACTATCCGTGCCGCCTGCTCCAGATCCGCATCCGTAGGCTCGCCATCGATCAGCGCCAGCGGTCCCGTGTGCGAAGTAGCAAACAGATGGGTATAGATTTTTTTGTAACCGCTAAGGAAATTGTTCTCCCCCTCCTCGCGGCTGACGATGATCTTATAGTTCTCTGCCGGACGTATATGGCGGCCCACCTTGAGCAGCATAATATCGTCCATGGTGTACTCGCGGTTACCGCGCCCCTGCCACAGGTCGACCAGCTTGCGTGAATAGGCTTCGTCGGTGAGGAAGCAACAGCCGCCAGCCGGCGTTGCCCACTCTTCAAATCCAAACTGCTGCGCCAGTGCCATTTGCGGTTTGCGATTTCGGCCCGAGAAATCGTACAACTTCTCCCGATCCACCCAGCCTTCACGTTCCGGCAATGTCGGCGGCAGGTTCTTCGCACAGAGTGGTCGCAACAGACGATCCATAGCACCCGACTCGCGCGCCACTACCGGCATCGTATCCTTACGCTGTGACATCGGCCGCTGGCCGATCACCTCACCGGTAACGATGAAATCGAAGCCCTTCTTCTCCGCCCACTCCAGCGCCTTGTGCACCATGAAGATCTTGCAGTCGAGGCAGGGGTTCATGTTGGCGCCGTAGCCGTGCTTCGGATTGAGCAGCACATCCTTGTACTCATCGACAATGTCGATGATGTGCAGTTTAATCCCCAACTGCTCTGCCACCCACAGCGCATTGTTGCGCTTCGGTTTGGCCTGATCCTTCTTGCGGATGGCATGGGTATGGCCTTCGACGCAGAAGCCGGTAAAAAAGTTAATCCCTTCCACGTGGATGCCCTGTTCCTGCATCACTTTCACGGCAAGCATCGAATCGAGACCGCCGGAAACCAGCGCCACGGCTTTTCTTGGTTGAGTCATATGGGAATCGTAGGTACGAAAAAACGGTCTGCAATTTTACCCTAAAGCGGATTCCGATGCAGGTATCCGGCAAAACCCTGTTATCGGGCGCGCCCCGCACGTTATAATCCCACGCTTTGATCAAATTGATAGAAGAGCACCGATGAAACCGGTAGACGTCTCCACTTTTCAGGGCCTGATCTTCGCGCTGCAACAATACTGGGCGGAACAGGGCTGTGTGATCCTGCAACCTCTCGATATGGAGGTCGGTGCAGGCACCTTCCATCCTGCTACCTTCCTGCGCGCCATCGGCCCGGAACCGTGGAGCACCGCCTATGTGCAGCCCTCGCGTCGCCCCACCGACGGTCGCTACGGCGAAAATCCCAATCGCCTGCAGCACTACTACCAGTTTCAGGTGATCCTCAAACCATCACCGCTCGATATTCAGGAGCTCTACCTCGGTTCATTGAAGATGCTCGGCATCGATCCGCTGGAACACGATATTCGTTTTGTCGAGGATAACTGGGAATCACCGACCCTTGGTGCCTGGGGTCTTGGCTGGGAGGTGTGGCTCAACGGTATGGAAGTCACCCAGTTCACCTACTTCCAACAGGTCGGCGGCCTCGACTGCAAACCGGTCACCGGTGAGATCACCTATGGTCTGGAGCGTATCGCCATGTACCTGCAGGGGGTCGAAAGTGTCTTCGATTTGATCTGGACCAACGGCCCCGACGGCCCGATCAGCTATGGTGATGTCTATCATCAGAATGAGGTGGAGCAGTCCACCTATAACTTCGAACACGCCGATGTCGACTTTCACTTCACCCTGTTCGACCAGTGTGAGAAGCAGAGCCAGCAATTGATCGAAGCCGGGCTGCCGCTGCCCGCCTATGAACAGGTACTCAAGGCATCCCACACCTTTAATCTACTGGACGCCCGCCACGCCATTTCGGTAACCGAACGTCAACGCTACATTCTGCGCGTGCGCGCCCTGGCCCGCGCCGTGGCCCAGGCCTATTACGACGCCCGCGAGGCGCTTGGCTTCCCCATGCTGAAAAAGGAGGGCGAATAAGATGAGTGACAAACGCGACCTCCTTATCGAGATCGGCACCGAAGAGCTGCCACCCAAGGCATTATTGAAGCTCTCCAATGCCTTTACCGCCGGTATCGAAGAGGGGCTGAAAAAGGCCGAACTCGATTTCACCGCGATGGAATCCTTCGCCACCCCGCGCCGCCTGGCCGTGCTGGTTAAAGGGCTCGACACTGCCCAGGCCGATAAAGCAGTCGAGCGTCGTGGCCCGGCGGTCGCTGCCGCCTTCGATGGCAACGGCAACCCGACCAAGGCGACCGAAGGCTTTGCCCGCTCCTGTGGCGTGACCCCGGATCAACTGCAAACCATCCAGACCGATAAGGGCGACTGGCTGGTCTTCCGCAGCAACCAAAAGGGTCTGGCCACTGCCGAGTTGATTCCGACGATCCTCAACGACTCCCTGAACAAGCTGCCGATCCCCAAGCGGATGCGCTGGGGGAACCTTGATTCCGAATTCGTCCGTCCGGTTCACTGGGTGGTGCTGCTGTTCGGTGATGAAATCATCGACACCGAAATTCTCAGCGTTCGCTCCGGCCGCGATACCTGGGGTCATCGTTTCCACTACCCGGACCCGATCTGTCTCAGTGAACCCGCCGCCTATGCCGCCACTCTCAGGGAAACCGGCAAGGTACTGGCAAATTTCGCCGAGCGCCGGGAGTTAATCCGCACACAGGTTATCGACGCCGCCAAAGCAGCTGGGGGCAATACGGTGATCGACGAGGATCTGCTTGATGAAGTCACCGGCCTGGTCGAATGGCCTTATCCGATCGTCGGCAGCTTCGAAGAACGTTTCCTCGATGTGCCGCCAGAATGTCTGATCTCCGCGATGAAGGGCCACCAGAAATATTTCCATATGGTCGATGGTGCAGGAAAACTGATGCCCAACTTCATCACCCTGAGCAACATCGACAGCCGTCACCCGGAATACGTACGTGAAGGTAACGAGCGGGTGATCCGCCCACGCCTCACCGACGCCGATTTCTTCTGGAATCAGGATCGCAAGCAGAAGCTTGAGGCCTTCGGTGAAAGCCTCAAAACCGTGGTGTTTCAACAAAAGCTCGGTACGGTTTACGACAAATCGCAGCGTGTTGCTGCTTTGGCAGCGAAGATCGCCACCGATATCGGCGGCGATGCCAAGCTGGCACAGCGTGCCGCCACCCTGGCCAAGTGCGACCTGATGAGTGAGATGGTAGGGGAGTTCCCAGACCTGCAGGGGATCATGGGCCGTTACTACGCTGAAAACGACGGCGAACACGCCGAAGTAGCCGCTTCCCTCGACGAACAGTACATGCCACGCTTTGCCGGTGATGCCCTGCCCACCAGCAAAACCGGTCAGGCCGTCGCCATTGCCGACAAGCTGGACACCCTGATCGGTATCTTCGGTATCGGTCAGGTGCCCAGTGGTGACAAAGACCCCTTCGCCCTTCGTCGCGCCGCACTGGGTGCGCTACGCATTATCATTGAGCAAAACCTGGACCTCGATCTGCTTGAGACACTCAACCAGGCCACTGAAGCCAATAAGCACCTGTTCGATAACGATAGCGTCACAATCCAGGTATTTGACTTCATGATGGGCCGTCTTAAGGCCTACTACCAGGAGCAGGGGATTGCCCCCGATACCTTCGAGGCGGTACTGGCCCAGCGCCCGAGCCGTCCCCTGGACTTCGATTCCCGACTCAAGGCCGTTACCGCTTTCCGCCAACTGGCTGAAGCAGAATCCCTGGCTGCCGCCAACAAGCGCATCGGCAATATCCTGAAGAAGACCGAAGAGGCGATTCCGGCAAAGGTCGACGGCAAACTCCTGCAGGAGGCCGCAGAAAAGGCGCTGCACAAAGAAGTCGAGGCCATGGCCAAGAAGGTCGCCCCGCTTTTTGCCAAACGTGACTACGAAGCGGCACTCAAACAGCTGGCTGGATTGCGTGAAGTGGTAGACAACTTCTTCGATCAAGTGATGGTTATGGCGGAAGATGCTTCGATCCGTGCTAATCGCCTGGCACTCCTCGGACAACTGCGCGGCCTGTTCCTGGAAGTCGCCGACCTGTCACAGTTACAAGGATAAGCGATTGTCCAAGCGCAACCCCGACTCCTACCAGGCGATGCTCGATGCGGTGCAAACCTTTCACGACAAGCACGATTTCAAACACACTGGTGGTGAAGATCTGACCTACCGTATGGCGCTAATGGCCGAGGAGTTGGGGGAGATCGGTGCTGCGATCACCAAGGGCAAAGGGAAAGAGCAACTAGCCGAAGAGGTTGCCGACCTGTTTATCCTGCTTATCGGCACTGCCATCTCCGCCGATTTCGATCTGAAAGAAGCCTTCTGGAAGAAGATGGATAAAATCATGCAGCGCGAATCGAAGATGATAAATGGGCGGATTCGCGTATCTGAATTCAAAAATTTAGAGTAATAAAAAAGCCTGCTGTAAATACATACAGCAGGCTTTTTACTCTTCTAAAACAAAAACAGGTTACTGCTTAGTCCAAGAGTTATACGAGCAGTTAGTTGATGGTGGTGTCGCGCCATAATCACACGCCCACGATGCAGCAAAGGTTCCATCGGGCGCAAGATAAACCCACACATCCCCCGTCACCGCACTACTGGTAACAGTATATGTACCGTACCAAATACCCGCGGTATAACCAACAGTAAATGATCCGGTAAATGCCCCGCTTGGTCCCGTACCGCTAAATGACCAGTTTGCACCGTTGAAGCTACTGACAGTAACACTCGAGTTACCCACATTATCTATATTTTCCAACGCATCCAAATGCACATAATAACCCGACCAACTTCCTGCAACTTCATTTCCTGAAAAAGTGGTTAGAGAAGTCGCACCTTTTTGTAGTACCGCGAAACCAGGCGTCGCAAGATCCAGCAGTGCCGCATGTGTCTCCGAGCTATCCGCCAAAAATCCTCCGTACCCACCACTCGGCGTCAACACATATTCGTAGATGTTGCTTTGAACAGCGCTAAATGAGCCCGTGTCACCGGTCGACGTCCCCCCTAAACTCACACTTGTAATGGAAGTACCGTTTACAACAACATCCATCTCATAAAGTGAGCCTATGTCATATATACCCTTCCACGAACCCGACAAACCCGAACTACCTGTCCCACCACCACCGCCGCCGCCACAGGCAGTTAACATCAAGGTAGCCCCCAATATGGCAATCCCACCCAAATATTGCTTTTTCATCAGATCTCTCCTTTATCTTTTCTTTTCGTTTCATCTCTCTTACCCTGACGGGTAATTCGCGGATGATTAAGTTCCATATCCAGCCTTTGCCTTGGATCGCCAATAAAGACACACCAAGACCGTGGAATAGTACCGCGTTATAATCCAAAAATACCACTCGAGCGGTTACAAATGAGCTGCATCACTGGAATGGAAACCCGGCACCATCCATTCCGTAAAGTTTGCCCATTTTCGTGTAGCCAAGCCTGATCCAGCTCAACGAAAAGGGTAGAATTGCCTCGACCTAATAATACAAACTACTTTCATGCGTTTAATTATCCTTGATCGCGACGGCGTGATTAACCAGGACTCCGACGACTACGTTAAAAGCGTCGACGAGTTTATTCCTCTCCCAGGGAGCATGGAGGCCATTGCCCGCCTCAACCAGGCCGGTTATCGGGTAGCCGTTGCCACTAACCAGTCGGGAATCGCCCGCGGCTTCTACGATGTGGCCACCCTCAATGCCATGCACGAGAAACTGCGACGCCTGCTGGCCGCAGTCGGCGGTGAAATCGAGATGATTATCTTCTGTCCCCATGGACCCGACGATCACTGCGACTGCCGTAAGCCAAAGCCAGGCATGTATCGTGAAATAGCCGATCGCCTCGACTTTTCTTTGGACAATATCCCGATCGTCGGCGACTCTTTGCGCGACCTGCAGGCCGCGCAAGCGGTTGGCGCAAGACCCATACTGGTTCGTACCGGTAAAGGTAAGCGCACCCTGGCCAAAGGCGAAGGACTTGACGGAATCCCGGTGTACGACGATCTTGCCGCGGCGGTCACCGCACTACTGGAGGATGAGGGCTGATGCTCTATCTGCGCGCCACCATCTTCTACCTGGGGATCTACGCTTTTCTCCTCTATATCGTCGGTGTCGGTCCACTGTTCTACTTCGCGCCATTCAAGGTACGTTATTTTCATATGACCCGTTGGGCCTGGTTCGTGGTGCGTTGGCTCAAATGGACCTGCAACCTCGATATGCGGGTCGAGGGTCTGGAAAATATTCCCGAAGGTGCGGCCATCGTTCTGGCAAACCATCAGTCCGCCTGGGAGACCATCGCTCTGCAGATGGTGTTGCCGCCACAGACCTGGGTACTGAAACGCGAACTGCTCTGGTTACCGGTGTTCGGTTGGGGTCTGGCGATGATGCGGCCTGTTGCCATCGACCGAAGTGCTGGGAAAAAGGCACTAAAACAAGTGATCAAACAGGGAACGGATCGCCTTAAACGTGGCCAATGGTTGATTATCTTCCCGGAAGGTACCCGTACCACTCCCGGTGAGCAGAAGCGCTACGCCATCGGTGGCGCCATGCTGGCGGAAAAAAGCGGTTACCCGGTAGTGCCGGTCTGCCATAATGCGGGCGAGTTCTGGGGCAAAGGTGAGTTCATCAAACGCCCCGGCGCCATCACCGTGGTCATCGGACCCGCCATCGATACCCGTGGCAAACGCGCCGGCGAAATCAACGAGCTGGCGGAGGCGTGGATCACGGACACCTACCAACGCATCACCACCCTGAACAAATAGTCTCCAACCCTTATCCCATAACACTTTTGTGGTTAACCAAAGAATTTTTAATACGGGCATTTGTGCTACAATGACCGCCGTTTTGCCTCCGCTATAACGCTAGCTGAGAAGCAACCGCCCGCACGGTATATCCGCGGGCCTTTCCAGCCAATACAGAATTATTACCGGGCGCACCGCGTTCGGAACGGTTTTTTATTTATATTTCAGAGGGTTAAACAAGATGCATAACCATCGCACAAGCGTTACGCAGTTCATCATCGAGGAGCAGCGCAAGCTGCAGGGCGCTACCGGCGACTTTACTTCGCTGCTCAACGACGTCGTCACCGCCTGCAAGGTGATCTCCAACCTGGTCAACCACGGTGAGCTGGTCGGCGTACTCGGCGCCGCCGATTCCGAGAATGTCCAGGGCGAACAGCAGAAGAAGATGGACATCATTACCAACGAAGTCTTCCTCAAGACCAACGAGTGGGCGGGTCACCTGGCCGCCATGGCCTCCGAGGAGATGGAAGATATCTACCAGATCCCCGCCGGTAACCCCCGTGGTAAATACCTGCTGACCTTCGACCCGCTCGACGGCTCTTCCAACATGGACGTCAACGTCTCGGTCGGTACCATTTTCTCTATCCTGCGCTTCAAAGGCGATGCTGAGAATCCCACCGCCGAGGATTTCCTACAGTCCGGTACCGAGCAGGTCTGCGCCGGCTACACCCTGTACGGTCCTTCCACCATGCTGGTACTGACGACTGGTAATGGCGTCAACGGCTTTACCCTGGACATGAACATCGGTGAGTTTGTCCTGACTCATCCCGACATGACCATTCCTGAAGATACCCGGGAATTCGCCATCAACGCCTCCAACATGCGTCACTGGGAAGCCCCGGTTAAGCGTTATGTTGATGAATGCCTGGCTGGTAAAGAGGGTGCACGTGGCGAAGACTTCAACATGCGCTGGGTTGCCTCCATGGTGGCTGAGGTTCACCGCATCCTGACCCGCGGCGGCGTCTTCATGTATCCGCTGGATGAGAAGATGAAAGCCAAGGGTACCGAGGGTAAGCTGCGCCTGATGTACGAAGCCAACCCGATGTCATTCATCGTTGAGCAGGCGGGCGGCGCCAGTTCCACCGGTCGCGAGCGCATCATGGAACTCGCGCCCAAGCACCTGCACCAGCGTGTACCGGTGATCCTGGGTTCGAAAAATGAGGTGGAGCGCATCGTCTCTTACCACAAGGATTAAGTTATTACTCACTCCAACAAAAAGGGAGGCAGCGCCTCCCTTTTTAACGTATTGAAAAATATAGAGTTTTATATATCGAGATTGGACACCTGCAGCGCGTTTTGCTCGATGAAGTCGCGGCGCGGCTCCACATTGTCACCCATCAGGGTGGTGAAGATATCGTCGGCAGCGATGGCGTCCTCGATGGTCACCTGGAGCAGGCGGCGAGTTTCCGGGTTCATGGTCGTTTCCCACAACTGTTCCGGATTCATCTCACCCAGCCCTTTATAGCGCTGAATATGTTGGCCGCGCTTGGCCTCTTCCAGTAACCAGATCAGGGCACCGGTAAAGTCACCGATCTCACTTTGTCGCTCACCGCGGGAGACATACGCCCCCTCACCAATCAACCCGTGCAACTCCTCGCCCAAGCCGCGAATCGCCCGATAATCGGCTGAATCGAAGAAATCGGCCTGATAGATGGTTTCGCTGGGAACGCTGTGGCGCCATTCGCTAAGTACCACGCTCTCCACTGACCCGTCTGGCGCCTTGTTGAATTGAGCGGTGTAACGACGCTCAGGCATATTCTCCCGATTCAGGTCTTCCAGTAGCTGATTGAACCACACTTCAGCGCTGCCATTAGCAAAGGCGTCTTCACTGATACTGGGCTGGACAATCATTTGCTCCAGAACGGTACCGTTATAGCGGCGGGAGAGGCGTTTAATCGCCGCCATTACCTGCTGGTAGTGCTGGGCCAGCTGCTCCAGCGCGGTACCAGAAATGGCCGGGGCTTCAGGATTTACGTGCAACTCGGCACCCTCGAGGGCGATCTGCAGCAGATAGCCGTTCAATTCACCATCGTCTTTTACGTAACGTTCCTGCTTGCCCTTTTTCACCTTGTAGAGTGGTGGTTGAGCGATATAGATATGGCCTCGCTCGATCAGCTCGGGCATCTGCCGATAGAAAAAGGTCAGCAGGAGGGTACGGATATGCGACCCGTCCACGTCGGCATCGGTCATGATGATGATGCGGTGGTAACGCAGCTTGTCCGGGTTAAATTCTTCCTTGCCGATCCCGCAACCGAGCGCGGTGATCAGAGTGCCAACCTCAGCGGAGGAGAGCATTTTGTCGAAACGGGCCTTCTCGACGTTAAGGATCTTACCCTTTAGCGGCAAGATCGCCTGATTCTTACGGTCGCGACCCTGTTTAGCAGAACCACCGGCAGAGTCACCCTCCACCAGGTAGAGTTCGGATTGAGCCGGGTCACGCTCCTGGCAATCGGCCAGCTTACCGGGCAAACCCGCTACATCCAGAGCGCCTTTGCGTCGAGTCATCTCGCGGGCCTTGCGCGCTGCCTCACGGGCACGGGCCGCATCGACCACCTTACCAGCAATCGTCTTCGCCTCGGTGGGATTTTCCAGCATGAAATCCTGGAAACGCTCACCCACCAACGATTCGACCACTCCTTTCACCTCGGAAGAGACCAGTTTGTCCTTGGTCTGAGAGGAGAACTTAGGATCGGGCACTTTCACTGAGAGCACCGCGGTCAAACCTTCGCGGGCATCATCACCGCTGGGGGAGATTTTCGCCTTCTTCGCCAATCCTTCTGACTCGATGTAACCATTGACGCTGCGAGTCAGGGCACCACGGAGACCGGCAAGGTGGGTACCGCCATCTCGCTGCGGAATATTGTTGGTAAAACAGAAGATATTTTCCTGATAGGCGTCACTCCACTGCATCGCCACTTCGACGGTAATACCGTCGCGCTCGGCGGTGAAATGCAATACGGTCGGATGGAGCGGGGTTTTATTGCGATTTAGGTGCTCAACGAAGGCGCTAATTCCACCCTCGTACTCGAAGGTGTCCTCTTTATCGCTGCGCTCATCTACCAGATGAATACGTACACCGGAGTTGAGGAAGGAGAGCTCGCGTAGGCGCTTGGCCAGAATATCGTAGTGAAATTCGGTCTGGGTAAAGATGGTTGCGCTGGGTTTGAAGCGAATCTCTGTGCCGGTTTCGTTGCTTTCGCCAATCTCTTTTAGCGGATATTGCGGCTCACCCAGGGAGTACTCCTGCTGGTATTTCTTGCCGCTACGGCGAATGGTCAGCTTCAGGCTCTCGGAAAGGGCGTTCACCACGGAGACACCTACCCCGTGCAGACCGCCGGAAACCTTGTAGGAGTTGTCGTCGAACTTACCGCCCGCGTGGAGAACGGTCAGAATAACCTCAGCGGCGGAGCGGTTCTCTTCTTCATGCCAGTCGACCGGGATACCGCGCCCGTTGTCGCGAACGGAGACCGAATCATCGCTGTGGATGGTGACATCGATCTGGCTGCAGTGGCCGGCAAGGGCTTCGTCGATGGAGTTATCCACGACCTCAAACACCATATGATGCAGGCCGGTACCGTCATCGGTATCGCCGATGTACATGCCAGGACGCTTGCGTACCGCGTCCAGACCTTTCAGCACCTTGATACTGGATGAATTATATTCGCTCATGAATTACCCCCGGCCGTATGACGGGCCATTATACCACTTCTTTGATTTCACCATGTTCCACGTGGAACACTTTTGTATCGGGCCAGGCGGAAAATTCCAGCAAGCCGCTATCGGTCGTTGTAACGAAAATCTGGGTACCTAACGCCTGCAACTGGGCCAACAGTAGATTCCTGTGGTTGCTATCCAGTTCAGCAGGCAGGTCATCAATCAGGACAATCGCCGTCGTCCCCAATTTCTGACAGAAGAGGGCCATCTGCGCCAGCTTTAAAGCCGCCAGCATTAACTTCAGTTGCCCACGGGAGAAAACATCCACCACCTTATCGTCACCTGTACGGAAAATCAGATCGGCCCGATGGGGACCGGAGGTGGTGTATTTCATTTTGATATCTGCGTCGAGCCCCTTCTGCAGAGCTTCGCTCAGGGAAAGATCCTTTTTCCAACCCTGGCGATAAGCGAGGTTGAAAGGGACCTCAGATAGTAGCAGAGAAACATAATGCTCAATGTGGGGCTTCAATTCAGCCAGCAGTGCCTGGCGCATACGATTTATCGCTTCACCTGCCTCAACCAATCCATGGGTCCACTGTTCTAGCGTCTGATGCTGTTCACCGCGAAGCAGGGCATTACGTTGTTTCAGATATCTTTGGTACCCACTCCAAGTGGAATGAAAAGATTGTTCCACGTGGAACAGCAGCCAATCCAAGTACTGCCGCCGCTCCGAGGGATTTCCCAACAGCAGTGAAATGGACTCTGGTGTAATGAGTTGAAGCGGGAGCAGGGCAGCCAGACCACTGCGTCCTTCCGACTTTAATCCATCCAGGTGGATATCGAGTCGGTTATCCCGATAACGCTGAAGTCCAATGCGATGTGTCGCGCCTTTCTCCAAAACAGCAAACAGGGTCAGCGACTCCTTTTCATGCTGAACCAGATGTTCGCTTTTGAGAGTGCGGAAAGAACGGGCAAGACCCAGAAGATGGATTGCTTCAAGGAAGCTAGTCTTACCGCTAGCGTTTTCGCCTTCAAGAATGTTTAAACCTGGCGAGGGGTGTAGGGAGACCCCTGCCAGGTTACGAAGATTGCGGATATCGATCCGCGTTAGCTGCATACCAATTTCTATTACAACCGCATCGGCATCACGACATAGCGGGAAGCACTGTCATCGACACCCCGCAACAGACAGCTGCTATTCGCATCGATAAGGGTCATTTCGACACTTTCCTGTTTAATCGCATTCAGGGCATCGACCAAATAGGCGACATTGAAACCAATCTCGATCTCATCACCGCCATAATTCACATCGATCTCTTCCAGCGCCTCTTCCTGCTCCGGGTTATTGACCGTTGCGCGCAGGACATCCTTGCCGAAACTCAGACGAATACCACGATACTTTTCGTTGGAAAGAATGGAAGCGCGCTGCAAACCCTGGCGCAGAACCTCGCGATCGGCAACTACGATTTTATCGCCACCCTTGGGAATAACCCGGTCGTAATCGGGGAAGCGGCCATCGATCAGTTTTGAGGTGAAAACCATGTCGTCGAAACTGATACGCAGGAAGTTGGCATTCAATTCCAGTTTGCAAACCGCATCGCTCTCGCTAAGCAGGCGGGAAAGTTCCAGCACACCTTTGCGCGGAACGATAACCTGGGTGACATCCCCTGGCACCAGATCGCACTTCACTTCGCAGAGCGCCAGACGATGTCCGTCGGTAGCAACTGAACGTAGCGCATCCTGCTTCAATTCCAGCAACAGGCCATTGAGGTAATAACGTACATCCTGGTTGGCCATACAGAACGCTGTCTGCTCGATCAGTTGTTTGAGCTGTGCCTGGGAGAGGGTGTACTCATTGGCACCAGTGATCTTTTCTGTCGCAGGAAAATCGGTGGCCGCAATAGTGGCGAGAGTGAAGCGACTTTTTCCCGATTTAATCTGGGCCCGTTGTGCATCGATTGCGATATCGATTTCAGCACCTTCCGGCAGGCTCTTGCAGATATCCATAAATTTACGGGCCGGGAGTGTGCTCTCTCCCTCTTCGGCACTCTGCAGATCGGTAGAAGCGGTCATCTCGACTTCGAGATCGGTACCTGTCAGGGTAAGACGGTTGTTACTTACCGTGAGTAAAACGTTCGAAAGAATAGGAAGCGTCTGCCGTTTCTCCACCACACCGCTGACGACCTGAAGGGGTTTAAGCAATGCTTCACGCGATATTCTGAATTTCATCCTTATATCCCGTTATCTATATAAATGAATAAAGATATATATAAACTGCTGTTGTTATTAGCCACGACCATAGACGTGGATAACAATAAATAACCTTTTATATACAGTAAGTTAGAGTTAAATACCGACTGTATAACTACCGCATCCAGACTCAAGATATGTTGTGGATAAGTTGTCCACAGATGAGGATAACTTTTGCCGTTTCAGTTTATCCACAACTCTTGCACATTATGTTGTCAGGATTCTCAACAGGTTTGCATAATCCTCACCAATCATCGGTTCGCTCTCTTTGAGTTCCGCGACCCTTTTACACGCATGCATCACAGTGGTGTGGTCGCGACCGCCAAAGGCATCGCCAATTTCAGGCAGACTGTGATTGGTCAACTCCTTGGCCATGGCCATGGCGATCTGCCGTGGGCGCGCGATGGATCGATTACGCCGCTTCGATAATAGATCAGCCACCCGTATCTTGTAATACTCAGCGACCGTTTTCTGGATATTATCGATTGTAACCAGTTTGGCTTGCAGGGCGAGCAGATCGCGCAGAGCGTCCTTGGCAAAATCGAGGGTGATGGGCTGACCGGTAAAATGGGCGTTGGCGATCACTCGGCGCAGCGCGCCTTCCAGCTCACGGATGTTGGAACGGATGCGCTTGGCGATGAAAAAAGCAACCTCGTGCGGTAGTTCGATCCCGGACTGGCTCGCCTTGCTCATCAGGATCGCGACCCGGGTTTCCAGTTCCGGCGGTTCGATAGCCACGGTAAGCCCCCAGCCGAAACGCGATTTCAACCGTTCCTCCAGCCCTTGCACCTCTTTCGGATAGCGGTCACAGGTGAGAATAACCTGGCGCTGGCCTTCGAGCAGGGAGTTGAAGGTGTGGAAAAACTCCTCCTGGGAGCGCTCCTTGCCGGCAAAAAACTGGATATCGTCGATCAACAGGGCGTCGACCGAGCGGTAGTAACGTTTGAATTCGTTGATCGCATTGTGTTGCAACGCCTTAACCATGTCGGCGACGAAACGTTCCGAATGGAGGTAGATCACCTTGGCCCCGGGCTGTTTTTCCAGGATCAGGTTACCTACCGCGTGCATCAGATGAGTCTTGCCCAGACCAACACCACCATAAATAAAGAGCGGGTTGTAGGCGGTGCCTGGATTCTCCGCCACCTGCATCGAGGCAGCACGGGCCAGCTGGTTCGACTTACCTTCGACAAAATTGGCGAAGGTGAAATTAGGATTGGTGCGCGCCTGTTCCTTGTTTTTCTTGACCGCTGCCTGGATGTTGCTGTTGGTCTCACGCGCTTGCGGGGTAACAATCTGGGGTTCGACGACGGGCGCCAGACTGCCGACGGCCAGTTCCAGTTGTGGCGGCTCGCCTTCACTCATCTGCAACAGCATCTCGTTGATGCGTTCGCGAAAATGTTCGCTAACCCAATCCTGGACAAAGCGGTTGGGAGAGAGCAGGCGCAAGGTGCCATCGATCATCTCCGCCTGCAGCGGCCTGATCCATGTGTTGTATTGCTGCGGGGACAGTTCGTCTTCCAGGCGGGCAAGACACTGGCCCCAAAGCGCGACACTCATCGCCTAACCTCGAAATCGACGGAAGAATCCTGGGGAAAGGATCGGAGTCTACAGCCATTCACCCAAGTTATCCACAACCCCACAAAATCACCTTTAACTGCCCGTCGCTATTGACAAAAAGGGGGTCGAGGCAGTATCGTTGCCGACTTTTCCGCCCCGTGATTACGGGGTTTTGTTTCTGGAAACATTGAACCGGATTTACCGCCATGAAAAGAACATTTCAGCCCAGCCGTATCAAACGCGCCCGTACCCACGGTTTCCGTGCCCGCATGAGCACCGTCGGTGGTCGTAAGGTCATTAAAGCCCGCCGCGCCAAGGGCCGTGCCCGCCTGTCCGCCTGATTTTCGGAATCTTCAAGAAGTGGCGTCAGGCGTACCGTCCCGTAAGGGATCGGAATGCTTTGATCGCCACCTCAGGTTGCTGCTGTCGGCGGATTTCAAACACGTATTCGCCAACCCCTGCAAAATCGGCGGCAGATACCTGACACTGCTGGCCAAGCCTAACGAACACGATCATCCTCGCCTGGGTCTGGCAATATCGCGCAGAAACGTCAAGACGGCCGTAGGGCGCAATCGTATCAAGCGCCAAACCAGAGAGAGTTTCCGCCTGCATCAGGATATAATCGGTAACTTTGATGTGGTAGTTATGGCAAAACCCGGTGCCGATAAAGTAGATCGGCGTCAGCTAAGAGCGCAGTTGGACAAGCACTGGCAAGAGTTGGCCGAAAAATGCAAAAAATCCTGATTCTGCTTATAAAGGGCTATCGCGCCATCCTCAGCCCGATCATGGGCAATCAGTGCCGTTTTTATCCCACCTGTTCCTGTTATACCGAAGAAGCTATCCGTCAGCACGGCGCCCTGCGTGGCAGCTGGCTCGGAATGCGCCGTATCGCCCGTTGTCACCCCTGGAACGAAGGGGGCATTGACCCGGTGCCCGGAACCGAACACCTATATAAAGAGTGAATCATGGATCTGCAACGACTTCTCCTTGCCGCCGCCCTCTCCTTTACCCTGCTGATGCTTTGGCAGGCATGGCAACAGGATTACGGCCAACCAACAACTCCTGTTGCCACTGATCAGGCGGCTGCGCCGAGCGCGCCCAATGATGCGCCGCAAGCACCTGGCAAAGATGTGCCAAGCAACCCCTCTGCCGGGCAGGCAAATAAACCGGCGATGCAGGCCGTTGCCGGTGAACAGCGCATACAGGTTAAAACCGATGTGTATGATGTCGTTATCAATAGTACCGGTGGCGATCTGCGCCGGGTCGACCTGCGGAAATATCCAGTCTCCGTAGACGAGCCCGATCACCCGTTCCGCCTGATGGACGATGGTGATCTCTTCCATGTTGCCCAATCCGCGTTGCTCGGAGCGGAAGGTAGTGCTGCACCGAACCACAAGCAGCAGTTTCGCGCAGAGAAAAACGAATACGTCATGGCCGAGGGTAGCGATACCCTGGAAGTACGCCTGAACTGGAATGATGGCAACGGACTCAGCGTCGACAAGATCTACACATTCCATCGTGATAGTTACGTCATCGACGTTAACTTCGAGATCAAGAACGGTTCTGATAGGCCCTGGACCGGATACGCTTATCGCCAGCTGCAGCGCACCGAACCAGAGAGCCAGTCGAACTTTATCTACACCTACACTGGTGGCGTGATCTATAGCGAAGAAGAAAAATACGAAAAGATCGATTTCGAAGAGATGAGAGATAGTAACCTCGACCGCAGCATTAAGGGTGGTTGGGCTGCGATGATCCAGCACTACTTCCTTTCTGCCTGGATTCCACCGGCAGAGGAAACCGACACTTATTACACCAAGGCACCGGGTAACACCTATCTTCTCGGTACCATGTCTCCTGCTACCACGGTTGCACCGGGTGCCAGCGAAACACTGAAGTCTCGTCTCTATGTAGGACCGAAGCTGCAGGATCATCTGGCCGAGGTTGCGCCGGGTCTGGAGCTGACCGTCGACTATGGCATTCTTACCATCCTCTCAGAGCCGCTGTTCTGGATCCTGAAACTGATCCACAGCTTCATCGGCAACTGGGGTTGGTCGATCATCATTATCACCATCATGCTCAAAGCGGCCTTCTACAAACTGTCGGAGACCAGCTACAAGTCGATGGCGCACATGCGCAAAATGCAGCCAAAACTGGCCGCACTGAAAGAGCGCTACGGTGATGACAAACAGGCTTACCAGGAAGCAATGATGAAGATCTACAAGGAGGAGAAGATCAATCCGCTTGGCGGCTGTCTTCCGATCCTGGTGCAGATCCCGGTCTTTATCGCCTTCTACTGGATGCTGCTCGAATCGGTCGAGATGCGTCAGGCGCCGTTTATGCTCTGGATTCAGGATCTCTCAACCGCCGATCCTTACTATGTGTTGCCGCTGTTGATGGGTGCCACCATGCTGATCCAGCATAAGCTCAACCCAACACCGATGGACCCGATCCAGGCACGAGTCATGTTGATCCTGCCGATCGCCTTTACCTTCTTCTTCCTCTTCTTCCCCTCGGGGCTGGTGCTTTACTGGGTTGTGAATAATACCCTCTCTATCGCTCAGCAGTACTACATCACCCGGGTGGTAATTGCGGAAAAGTAGGTACGAATGAACGCACAATAAAAGCGCGTTGCAGTAGTGCATCGCGCTTTTTTTGTCTAAAAAATACAAACGTATGAAACCGACCAACGAAACCATTGCGGCACAGGCAACACCACCGGGTAGAGGTGGTGTTGGTATCGTGCGCATCTCCGGTCCGTTGAGTCGCGAATGTGCAGAGAAGATTTTGGGACACTGTCCCAAACCGCGAGTGGCTGAATATTTGCCGTTCAAAAACCTTGATGGCGAAGTGCTCGACGAAGGGATTGCGATCTTCTTTGCCGCACCGAACTCTTTTACAGGTGAAGATGTACTGGAATTACAGGGTCACGGTGGCCCGATTGTCATGGATCGACTGCTGGCGCTGGCGCAACAATTTGGTGTGCGTCTTGCCCGTCCCGGTGAATTTTCCGAACGCGCCTTTCTGAACGATAAACTCGATCTTGCCCAGGCCGAAGCGATCGCCGATCTGATCGACGCCGGTAGCGAGCAGGCGGCACGTTCTGCATTGCGATCACTACGCGGTGAATTTTCTGCACGCATCAACGAGCTGGTGGAAAAAGTTACCGAGCTACGTATGTATGTGGAATCGGCGATCGATTTTCCCGAGGAGGAGATCGATTTTCTTGCTGACGGTGAAGTACAGAGAAGGCTCGACGAGATCATTACTGCTCTTTCCTCGGTGATGACCGCGGCACAACAGGGTGCCTTGCTGAAAGAGGGGATGACCGTGGTGATCGCTGGCCCACCCAATGCGGGTAAGTCGAGCCTGCACAATCAGCTCGCCGGACAGGAGTCGGCCATTGTCACCGACATCGCGGGAACAACACGCGACGTATTGCGCGAACAGATCAATCTTGATGGGATGCCTCTGCATATCATCGATACCGCGGGTCTGCGCGAAAGCGACGACGTGGTGGAACAGGAAGGAATTCGTCGTGCCTGGCGTGAGATCGAGCAGGCGGATCAACTGCTGTTATTGGTCAACGATAGTCAGGGTATTACCGAAGCGGAACGCGCCATTTTAGAAAAGTTACCCAAAGGGCTCCCTATTACAGTGGTGCGTAACAAGATCGATGTCAGTGGTAACGTGGCGGTGATCATCGACGGCGAATTGGGCAAGGAGATCCGGCTCTCGGCAAAAAGCGGCGAGGGGATTGAGCTGCTGCGCGAACACCTGAAACAGAGTATCGGTTACCAGGGTACCGGTGAAGGTGCCTTTATGGCGCGGCGCCGTCATCTCGATGCACTGGAGCGTGCTGCTGTAAATCTGCAAACCGGCGATCAACTCCTGCAACAGGGTAGTGGGGAACTACTCGCCGAAGAGTTGCGTCAGGCACAGGAATCGCTGGGGGAGATCACCGGTGAAGTGACCTCTGACGATCTGCTGGGCAAAATTTTCTCCAGCTTCTGCATCGGTAAATAGAAGCCATCCCAAAACAATCTTCGCACCCTGATCCTGCGTTGCAAAGCCTGCTCCGGTGCTCATTTACTACCGGTAAACTCCGCTCCTCGCAGACTTTGTGCACCCAAGGGCATTACCTTCGGGGCACCTTGTCTCCGGGCACGAATCTGAGTTTTGGGACAGCTTCTTCTTTTGGCCTCCCGTGGATGGCCGCACTCCGCATTACCCTATTACCGCCTTAACCGAATCGCTCATCGGCACCGTGGCACGTCCAATCAATTGGCTCAACTGATGGCTGTCATCGAACAGTCCGCCCTTTGAAGCACCCACATCCGAGTCGGCCAGCAGTGCGGCAAACGGCTCGGGGAAACCGGCTTCCATCAGTGCACCTTTGTAGGCCTCTTCCGGCAGGTTCTGGTATTGCACCGCCTTGCCAGAGTGTTCGGCGATCATTGCCGCCAGCTCGCTCAGGGTGTAACTGGTATCGCCCGCCAGTTCATAGATCCTGCCCGCCTGGTTTTCGGCCAATAAAACGGCAGCCGCGGCGGCGGCGTAATCGGCACGTGGTGCCGAAGCGATGCGACCATCACCGGCACTACCGAGGACTACCCCATGTTCCAGTGCCACCGGAACCGCGGCGAGATAGTTTTCGCTGTACCAGCTATTGCGCAGGATCACTGCCGGTAAGCCTGAAGCCGTAATCGCCGCTTCGGTTTCCTGGTGCTCAGTGGCCAGGCCCAGTGGTGAAGTATCGGCATGGAGGATGCTGGTATAGGCCAGCAGTCCGACGTTGGCTTGCTTCGCCGCATCGATAACGTTGCGATGCTGCGGTGCACGTTGACCCACCTCACTGGATGAGATCAGCAGCAATTTATCGATTCCCGCCAAAGCGGTGTTCAAAGTTTCTGGTCGGTTATAGTCGGCCTCCCTCACCTGCACGCCGCGTGAAGCCAGATCCGAAACTTTGACCGGGTCGCGCACCAGCGCCACGACCTGTTCAGGTTGAATTTTGCTTAGTAGCTCTTCAATGACCAATCGGCCCAGTTGGCCAGATGCACCTGTGACTCCAATCATCGCAGTACCCCTTTCTTTGGTTGCGTCGAGGAGGCATACTAGCGCCAACACTAACTCAAAGTAAGTACGCACATAAAGGTAAGTGTCATGGGTGAAATCAGCGAAACCACGGCGGCCATCATGGGGGGCCACTCACGGGGAAACCTGTTTGCGGAAAAATGCCCGTCACGTCAGGTACTTAACCATGTGACCAGCCGCTGGGGCGTATTGATCCTGACCGCCTTGCTGGATGGTACCCACCGCTTTAGCGAGCTGCGACGCAAAATAGGCGGGGTCAGCGAACGGATGCTGGCGCAGACCCTGCAATGGCTGGAGCGTGATGGCATCGTGCTGCGTACCGCCTACCCGGTGGTGCCACCCCATGTGGAGTACAGTCTGACCCCCATGGGTGAAGAGGTGGCCTATCGGATGAAACTGCTGGCCGACTGGATCGAGGAGAATATTCTGGAGATCGTCGAGATACAGCAGCAGAAGGAAGAAGAGAAGAACAACCGGGGTTAAGCGCTGCCCGGGCGGAAGCCCGCAACCAGGCGGCGCAACTGCTCGAAGTGTTCGTTCCTGGCCCGTGGTGTATAGCGCAGGCGGACATAGAGTTTGTTGATCTGATTCACCGCTGCGGCTAGATCGGGACGTGCCGCGATCACCCGCTGGGCAAAATCGTCCGGCCCCTCGTTGGCTTCACGCACAAAACCCGCCTTTTCCAACCGTGTACAGAATTGTTGATAGAGACGTAACACAGGGTCGCGTTGCTGCGGTCGGCGCAAAAAGGTCAACGCACCAATCCCTGCCAACAGCGACATCATTACCGCCGCCAGTATCGCGATAATCCACTGCCAGTCGAGTCCGCCCAGCCCCAGTTTCTGCCACAGCTCCTGCTGGCGCTCCCGGTCAAAGCCGAGTACCCAACGATTCCAGCTATGGTTGAGTGCATCCCAACCGTGGATCCACTTCCAGTAGATCTCGCGCACCAGTGAGTTGCCCTGCACATCGGCTGCGGTCAGTTCAGTGGTGCGAAAACGTGCCGCATCGGTGGTGTCGTCGACGCGTTCGGTGGGAACCACGGCGGTCGGATCCATCCTTACCCAGCCGCGATCATCGAGCCACACTTCGGCCCAGGCGTGGGCGTTGGATTGGCGTACGATCAGGTAGCCACCCAGCTCATTTAATTCTCCACCCTGATAACCGGTGACTACCCGTGCGGGAATATTTGCCGCACGCATCAGGGTGACAAAAGCAGTGGCGTAGTGCTCGCAAAAACCGCGGCGGGTGGTGAAAAGAAACTCATCCACCGCATCGTCCCCCAACAAAGGCGGTTGGCGGGTGTAATAAAAGGGTTGTTCACGGAACATCGTCAGCGCCCGTTGCACGATAGCGTTGCCCGTCAGGCCTTCATCGCGCCACTCCCTGACCAGCGCGATCGTTTGCGGATTGGTATCGCGCGGCAGTCGTGTGCCGAGTGAGCGCATCCATGGCGCCAGCTCGGTCAGTGCATAGTTGGTACTGGAGCGCAGGGTGTAGCGGAGTTTGTTACTCACCAGTTCGCGACGCAGTAACTGGAAATCATCCTGCACATAGATATCGCCAACGCCCTGCGGTAACGCCAGCGGTAAGTCGAGGGCGAAGAGCCAGTGACGATTATTCGGTTCGATGGTGACGGTGTAACTGATGGGATCGCTGGCCGATGAAAATTCGGGCAGTCGTTTCCCCGGACGCCGCACATACATGTTCCAGCTTTTGCCATCGGTTCGCCACAAAACAGGCCCACGCCAATAGAGCTGATTGGCGTCGGGAATGGGGCCATCGAAATCGACACGAAACGCCACTTCGGCTGAGTCGACCAGCTGACTGATACTGCCCATCTCAATGGAATCGGAGAGACCGGTTTTTGCTGCACGACTTTCCGGCACTCCCCACAGTGGCGAAGAGAGTCGCGGAAAGAGCACGAACAGGACCACCATCAATGGCAACGCCTGTAACAGTAGTTTGCCGCCCGCGGTGAAATAGAATCGGTAGTGGCGGTTATCCCCTGCGGGATGGTTGAGGGTGATCAGCGCGGCGGTCAGCGCCAGCACCACCAGAAAGAGATAAACCCCCATCAGGATCGACTGGCTGAAAAGAAAGCCACTAAAGACCATGAAGTAACCGATGAACAGCGCGATCAGCGCATCGCGCATGGTACGCAGCTCCAGCAGTTTGAGGCAGAGCATCAACAGTAACAGCGCCACGCCGGGATCCTGTCCGACGAAGGTGCGATACGCCGCGCCGACCGCCATTATTCCGAGGAATACCAGCAGATATCGAACCGGTTTGTTGGGTAGATCATAACCGCGCAGCTCATGCATCAGACGCCAGGCAAAGATCGCAATGCAGAGTGCCGAGAACCACCAGGGCAAACGGATAAAGTGCGGCAGGCTGACCAGAAACAGCGCCCCCAACAACCAGTGGCGGCCGACGATGGGCGGCGCAAGACTGCGCTCATAATCAGCCATCATCTTGCTCCGCATCTTTCAGGCCAAACAGCGCCAACGCCTCAAGACAACGGTGGCGATGGCTATCGCCCCGTGCCGACTGAATGGTTCGATCCGGCAGGGCCAAACCGTAGGCCAGACCCATTCCGTCCGCTTCCAGCACCTGGCGGGTCAGTTTTGAAAGGCGCGCTTCCACAGCGAGATTGCCCCACTGTTCCCAGTGCAGCCATAACTCCTCATCGCTTCCGCCGCCAAACAGCTTGGTCTGCATTCCCTGCTCGCGGGCTAGCGCCTTCCAGTGCACATGGCGCATCGAGTCGCCGAGGTGGTAGGGGCGCAGCGAAGTGAAATCGTCGTTACCCCGCTGAACGGAATGGCTACTCCCTTCCGCCTGTGACGAGAGTGGCGGCAGGCCACGTTCGCTATCGGGTCGTGGATAGATCAGGCAGTGCATCTGCAGATGGATGTAACTCCAGGCATGGAACAGGCCGAGGGGAAAACGGGAGTAGAGGGTGATCCGCCCCGGTATGAGATAACCGCGGCGCGAAGCGGGAAAAGTTAGCTCCAGCCACCGACCACCGTTCTCTTCCAGATCAAAAACCAGCGGCGGTTGATCCGGCAGATACATCTTCAACGCAATGCGTTGTTGATCACCGGCGTTCTCCACATAGATGGGAAAGCGTGCCTGATCACCAACGAAGGTCGGACGCGGATGACCGGCATGAATACGCAGTCCATACAGGTTGCGCACTGCATGCACCATCGACACCACCGCCAGCCCGGCAAGCAGGAAGGTGAGGGCAAAGGCGAGACTGTTCTGGTAGTTAATCGCGCCGAGCAACATCGCCAGCAACACCAGCGCAAAGACAAAACCGCTGCGGGTTGGGATAATCATGACCCGTCGTTGGCCCAGTGTTACGGTGCCGTGCTCTACCAGGTTACGGTCCAGCAACCGGCGCCAGAAGTCGTTAACCTCTTTTCGCCAGTTTCGATATGCGGTGAGGATCATGGCGCTAGGGGATGGGCACTTCCAGCAGCGGTCGCACCAATGCTTCGACACTGCGTGCGCCTTGTTCATCCGCGGCCTGTAGACGGTGCGCGGCAACATAAGGCAGCAGCGCCTGCACATCTTCCGGCATCACATGATCGCGATTGTTGAGCAACGCCCAGGCACGGGCCGCACCCAGCAGTGCCAAACCGGCACGCGGCGAAAGTCCGGCCAGATAAAACGGCGACTGGCGGGAAAAGGCGAGCAACGCCTGGATATAATCGATCAACGCTTCCGAAGCATGAACACCTTTCACCTGCTCCTGCAGTTCAAGCAGCTGTTGTGGTGTGATCACCGGCTTAATCTCCGGCAACATATCGCGACGCTCTTTACCCATGAGCAAGGCACGTTCGGCATTGTGTTCGGGATAGCCGAGGGAGAGCACCATCAGAAAACGATCCAGCTGCGACTCGGGCAGGGGAAAGGTGCCGATCTGGTGCGCCGGGTTTTGTGTGGCGATAACAAAAAACGGTTGTGGCAATGCGTAGGTTTGTCCCTCTACCGTCACCTGTTGCTCCTCCATCGCTTCGAGCAATGCGCTCTGGGTTTTCGGCGTGGCGCGGTTGATCTCGTCGGCGAGGATCACCTGGGAGAAGATCGGCCCCGGATGGAATTTGAACGCGCTGCTGTCACGCTCATACACGGAAACGCCGATGATGTCGGCGGGCAACAGATCGGAAGTGAACTGGATGCGATTAAATTCCAGGCCAAGGGTTCGCGCCAGTACATGGGAGAGAATCGTCTTGCCCACCCCCGGCACATCCTCAATCAACAGATGGCCGCGTGCCAGCAGGCAGGCGATGGCCAGTTTGATCTGATGCTCCTTGCCAAGAATGAACTGGCTGGTTTGATCGACGGCGCTTTGCAGTAGTGGATTCATTTCTTCTTCTTTATTGCTCGGGTAAGTCGAGTCTAGCCTACACCAGATCGTTACTCTTTTTTCTCGAAGCCCAACGCAACCGAGTTGATACAGTAACGCTGCCCGGTCGGCTGCGGCCCGTCGGGGAAGACATGTCCCAGATGTGAACCGCAGTTGGCGCAGGTAACCTCGACGCGGGTCATGCCGTGGGAGTGATCCTCTTTCAGGGTGACTTTATCCGGACCAAGTGCATCCCAGAAACTGGGCCAGCCGGTGCCGGAATCGAATTTGGTTTTGGCGTCGAACAGCTCCGCGCCGCAGCAGGCACAGCGGTAGATACCGTCTTCTTTATTGTTTAGCAGCTTGCCGGTGAACGGCGCTTCGGTGCCGCGCTCACGACAGATATGGTACTGCTCGGGTGTGAGTTCATCGCGCCATTCGGCGTCGGTTCTCTCTTTGGCGGTCATGGCGGCTACCCCGCTTGGTTCAGGTGAATATATAAAGTGGGGATGCCCGATGCCGCGGGCAATGCTCAGGGCAGGCGGATGGCGATGCGCGCACCGCCGAGTGTCGAGCGGTCGATCTGCAAGGTGCCTTCATAGGCCTCAACGATATCGTGCACCATCGGCAGGCCGATGCCGTGGCCGGGGGTGGCCTCATCCAGGCGCACGCCGCGGGCGAGGACCTGTTCGGCTTTTTCCGCTTCGATGCCGGGGCCATCGTCTTCCACGTTGATCGACAGCGCTTCGCCGTCCTTTTCCAGGCGCAGGGCGACCCGCCCCTCGGCCCACTTCCAGGCGTTATCCAGCAGGTTGCCCAGCAGTTCCATCAGGTCGCCCTCGTCGCCACGGAAACAGGCGGCGGGATCGAGATGTTTGTCCACGCTGATCGGCTTGTCGTGATAGACCTTCGCCAGCGTTGCCAGTAACCGTTCGGCAACCGGCGCGGCGGCAATCGGCGCGGCCAGGGCGGAGCGTCCGGCGGTGGTGGCCCGTTGCAGTTGGTACTGCACGATGTTGTCCATCCGCTCCACCTGCTCATCGATTTGAGGTGAGCGTTCACTCTCACTCAAACCTCTCAACACCGCCAAAGGTGTCTTGAGAGAGTGGGCCAGATCGGCGAGGGCGTTTTTGTAGCGCGCCTGCTGCGAGCGCTCGTGTTGCAGCAGGGTATTGATGTTGTCGGTGAGGCGGCAGATCTCTTTGGGGTACTCATGGTGCAGCTGCTCCTGTCCGCCCGATTCGATGGCGCGTACCTCGCGGGCCACAGTGCGCAGCGGGCGAAGCCCCCAGATCAGTGCCCCGGCCAGAACCAGTAACAGCAGCGCGGCCATCGCCCCGAGCCAGCCCCACAGACTGGTGCGGTAGCGCTGCATCTGCTCGTCGAACACCGCCGGGTTTTCCATCACGCTGAAGCGCAGCGGCACGCTGCCCTCCACCGTTTCCCATTCGATATCGACGGCAACCAGGAAGTAGTCCTGGCCGTCGAAGGGCAGCCGAAGTAAGCCTTCACTAGCATTCGGCGGCACGGGCAGTAGCAGGCCGACCGCGGAGGGGGAGTGCCAGAGGGTTTCACCCTTGCCGTTGCCGATGCGGGCGTAAAGTCCGGAGCCGGGCTGCTCCAGCCGCACCTCGGCCAGGTGGCCCGGCATCGCCAGCATGCCGCTGTCGCTGACCTCGGCGGCGGACATCACCACATAGAGTTGGCCGAAGAGCCGTTCGCGCAGCGCCGAGGTGGCGCTCTCCTCGAAGGCGCGCTCCAGCGCCAGGGCGGTGAGGGCGATGAAAATGGTCAGCACCGCGGCGGCACTCAGGTTGACGCGGGCGGAGAGGGAGATCATGCCGGGGTGCCGTTGAAGCGGTAGCCGCGGCCGCGCAGGGTTTCGATGGGGTTGCGGCTGCCGTCCGGGTCGATCTTGCGCCGCAGGCGGCCGATCAACACCTCGATCACATTGCTGTCGCGGTCGTCGTCGTGGGGGTAGAGGTAGTCGGCCAGCTCCGCCTTGGGCACCACGGTATCGTGGCGGCGGGCCAGGTATTCCAGCAGGCGGTATTCGTAGGCGGTCAGTTCCACCGGTTGTTCGTCGAGGGTCACCGACTGGCTGCCGGTGTCGAGTTGCAGCGGGCCAAAGGCGATCACCTCGCGGGCGGTGCCGACGGCGCGGCGCAGCAATGCCTTAATCCGCGCCAGCAGCTCTTCCATGTGAAAGGGTTTCACCAGGTAGTCGTCGGCCCCGGCCTCCAGGCCGGTGACCTTCTCTTCCCACTTGCCGCGGGCGGTGAGGATCAGGATGGGTAAATCGTGGCCGTCGGCACGCAGGGTGCGGATCACATCGAGGCCCGAGATGCCGGGCAGGCCCAGATCCACAATCGCGAGATCCAGCGGATATTCGCTGGCGAAGAACAGCCCCTCCTTGCCGTCACCGCTGGCGTCTACGGTGTAACCCTCGTCGGCCAGGCGCAGGCGAAGCTGTTCGCGCAGTGGCGCCTCGTCCTCGATCACCAGAATACGCACCGGGCCTTACTCCGCCGGTACGGTAATGACGCGCACCTTGCGCTCCTGGGTGAGCACCTTGATGCGGTGCACCAGGCGGTTCTGCTCGCGCACCGTCTCGGCGGAGAGCACGCGCCCGCCGGTCTGCTTGCGCACCTGCGCCACGGCCTGGTCGAGGGACATGACCCGCGACTTCTTCGCCATCGGCGCGTCGCCCTGTTTTGCCCAGGCGGGTGCGGCGATGGCGGCGTTGCCGCCCAGGGCCAGGAGTAGCAGCAGTGTCGTAGCGAGGTGTTTCATGGCATGTCCGCATCGTCATTCCGGCGAAGGCCGGAATCCAGTGTTTTCGTCATTCCGGGCGGAGCGAAGTGGAGACCCGGAATCCAGGAATTCTAATCTGGACCCCGGCCTGCGCCGGGGTGACGGCATGTATGAGCATACACGCAGCGCCCCGGCTCAATCTACCGGTGTCGCCTCCACACGCAGGCGCACGAATTTGCCCGGGTCACGGTCCATGCGGGTGGTGTAGTCGTGGCCGCGATAACGGTAGGTCACGCGGTAACCGACCATCCGCTCTTCCTGAACATAGTCGGTGCGCACGGTGCAGCGACGCACATCGCGGCTATAGGGCTCTTCGTAGGTACTGTTGTTGCTGGCGATGGTCGCGCCGACCAGGGTACCGAAGGCGGTCGCGCCGCGGTCGCCATGGCCGAGATTGTGGCCGATCACCCCACCGAGAATACCGCCCACCAGGGTGGCGCCCGGGTCGCTGTGAGTGCGGCTGCCGTAAACCTCTTCGGTATAGCAGTCGCGGCGCGGCTGCTCGTGTTCGATGAGGTTATAGATCGGATCAACACGAATCACTTTGGCCCGCTCGTACTCCACCGGCGGGTCGAAGGGCTCGGCGGCCAGCGGCGCGACGGCCATGGCCAGCATCAGGGGGATAAGGATTCGCTTGTTCATGATGGCATCTCCTTCAGGGTTCGTTACAGGTGAGTCTCGATGCGGATAATCACCCGCGGGTCGAAATAGCCGCCGTCGTAATGGGTGTTGTAAACACGGTGCTTCGGCTGGTATTTCGGGATGTACGGCGCCCAGTGAATGCGGCCGTAGTGCTTGCCGTTGTCATGGCGGTTGCGCTCATGCTCGCGGCGCTGGCGGTCATTATCGTGACGGCGCTGTTCACCACGGTCGTTGTCACGGTTGTACTCCCGGCGGTCGCCGTCGCGGTTGTTGTCGCGTGCCGCGGCAGTGCCCGGCAGGGCCAGCGTACCCAGAGCGAGGGTCAGGGCCAGGGTGGAAATCAGGGTCTTGGTATTCATGGCATTCTCCTTTTCGTGAGCGTTTTTGCCTTGTACACCTTCAGGCTACTCGCCGGTGGCTGAACCGGAACTGAACGAAACTGAATGGATTTCAGGGAAGGCGATTTATCGAAATAACAGGGGGTTAAGCGATGGCCGGGAGCAAGCTCCCGGCCGACCGATCACCAGCGGGGCTGGATGCGGATAATGCGATCCGGGTTGTGATGACCACCGTGGTGGTGGCCATAGTCGTAGTGGCCGTAACGGACAAAGGGAAAGCCGAACCAGAAATGGCTTCCACGGTGATGGCCGTAGTCATGACGGCGATGCTCATAGCGGTCACGACGATGGTCGCGGCGCTCGTAACGGCCACGGTCATTGTCATGACGATCGCGGCGGTGCTCCTGACGGTCACCGTCACGACCATAATCACGGGCCGCAGCAGTGCCCGGCAGGGCCAGGGACCCCAGGCCAAGGGCCAGAATCAGGGCGGAAATCAGAGTTTTCTTGTTCATGTCGTGCCTCCTTTGCGTAGGTTTTTTGCCTTGTACGCCTACAGGCTACGCGTGAGGGGCTGAACCGGAACTGAACGAAAATGAACAAGCAGAAAGCCATTCTGCGCATTGATTGTGATAGGATTTCCGCGGAGGGATTAGGGCGTGACACAACCAGAACAACAAGCCAGGGAGTCCATTGACAAGCTACTTACCGCAGCTGGTTGGCACGTCTGTCATGCAGAGGATGCCAATATCTTTGCCTCCCGCGGCGTAGCTATTCGTGAGTTCCCTCTTCCTGGCCATGGTTTTGCGGATTATTTGCTCTATGTGGATGGCAAGGCTGCTGCCGTTATCGAAGCAAAAAAGGAGGGTGTCACCCTCACAGGTGTTGAAGTTCAGTCAAAGAAATACCGTAATGGATTGCCCAAAGAATTACCGGCATGGAGCAGGCCGCTCCCATTTGCCTATCAATCGACAGGTGTAGAAACCCGTTTCACCAACGGCATCGATCCAGAGCCACGTTCTCGTCCGGTCTTCGCATTCCACCGTCCAGAGCAGTTGGCCGAATGGCTGGAAATCAGGCAGGACTGGCAAGGTGAAGCACCAGCGCCGGTCTATGTCGACAAAGGATCTACATTCCTTTCCCGTATGGCGCACATGCCGCCCATTGAAAAAGAAGGTCTCTGGTCCGCACAACTCACCGCCATCGAAAATCTGGAACAGTCCCTGCGAGAAAATCGTCCGCGAGCCCTGATTCAAATGGCGACAGGTTCCGGCAAGACCTTCACCGCGATCTCATTCATCTATCGCCTAATTAAATTTGCCGGTGCCCGGCGCGTGTTGTTCCTGGTGGATCGCGGCAATCTGGCCGACCAGACACTGAAAGAATTCCAGCAATACGCCTCACCCTACAACAACTTCAAGTTCACCGAGGAGTACATTGTCCAGCGCCTGACCGGCAACACGCTTGATACCACCGCACGGGTCTGCATTTGTACCATTCAGCGCATGTACTCCATGCTGAAAGGCAAAGAGTTGCCCGAGGACATGGAAGAGGAATCGGTGGACAAGTTAGGCAAGCTGTTCAAAGATCCGGAACCCATCGAGTACAACCCAAATATTCCAATCGAATCCTTCGACATCATCGTTACCGACGAATGTCACCGTTCCATCTACAATCTTTGGGCACAGGTACTGGAGTATTTCGACGCCTACCTCATCGGCCTCACCGCAACGCCCAGCAAACAGACCTTTGGTTTTTTCCGTCAAAACCTGGTGATGGAATACAACCATGAGATGGCGGTGGCCGATGGCGTTAATGTTAACTACGACGTCTACCGCATCCGCACCCGGATCACCGAAGCGGGCTCTAAAGTGGAAGCGGGCTACTCAGTGCAAATCCAGGAACGTGATACCCGCAAAAAGCGTTGGGAACAGCTCGACGACGACTTCAGCTACGATCCCAACCAACTTGATCGTGACGTGGTCGTTCCAAGCCAGATTCGCACGATTATCCAGACCTACCGCGACAAGTTGTTCACCGAAATATTCCCCGGACGCGAATGGGTACCCAAAACCCTAATCTTTGCCAAGGACGATGCCCACGCGGAGAATATCGTCGAAATTGTCCGCGAAGAATTTGGCAAGGGGAATGACTTCGCCCAGAAGATCACCTATCGCACCACTGGTGCAAAACCCAAGGACCTCATCAACGAATTCCGCACCAGCCCCATGCCGCGTATCGCCGTAACGGTGGACATGATCGCCACCGGCACCGACATCAAAGCGGTGGAGGTGGTAATGTTCATGCGCGCCGTCAAATCGCGTGCCTTTTTTGAACAGATGAAAGGCCGCGGCGTGCGCGTCATCACGCCGGACGATCTGCAAAGCATTACCCCCGATGCCAAGGCCAAGGACCACTTCGTCATCGTCGATGCCGTCGGTGTTTGCGAACAGGACAAAACCGACTCGCGCCCGATGGAGCAGAAACCCACAGTCAGTTTCGAGAGGCTCATGCAAGCCGTCGCTTTTGGTAACACGGAAGATGACGTGCTTGCTTCGCTGGCCGGGCGTCTTGCCCGCATGGAGCATCGTATGAGCAGCGATGACGACAAGCGCGTTCGCGCATTGTCAGGCGGTTTGGGTGTAAGGGACCTTAGCCACCGTATCGTTGCCGCCCTCAATCCGGATCGTCATGTCGAACAGGCCAAGATCGACCAAGGTCTCGTGCCAGACGATGACAAACCGGTTTCGGACCAGGCACTCAACGCCGCGCGTCAAAAAATCATCCAGGAAGCCGTCAAACCACTGCACGATCCTGAGTTGCGCAAGGCTATCGACGAAATCAAAAAGAAAAACGAAATCGTCATCGACATCATCAGTCCCGACGAAGTATTGGAGGCGGGATTTTCGCAAGGTGCCCTCGACCGCGCCAAAGACATGGTCCACTCCTTCGAGCAGTTTATCCAGGAGCACAAGGACGAAATTACTGCCCTGCAAGTGCTCTATAGCAAACCGTACAAACAACGTCTTACTTTCGATGCAGTGAAAGAACTTGCCGAGGCCATTGAAAAACCACCCTACCTCTGGAACGAATCCCAGCTCTGGAATGCCTATGCCGCGCTGGAAAAATCCAGGGTCAAAGGTGCCAGCGGTAGGCGTATACTGACCGACCTTGTCTCCCTGGTTCGTTTTGCCATCCACCAGGACAACGAACTTGTACCATTCCCAGAGCGCGTCAACACCAACTTCAAGATATGGCTGGCGAGTCAGGAGAATACCGGCAGGAAATTTACCGAGGAGCAGCGGCATTGGCTGGAGATGATTCGCGATCACATTGCCGCGAATCTGGGCATTGAGCCGGATGACTTTGAGTATGCGCCTTTTGCTCAAGAGGGTGGTCTTGGAAAGGTACATCAACTGTTTGGCGACAAGTTGAACACGATTATTGAAGAATTGAATGAGATGTTGGCGGTATGAGAGTCAAAGAAGCACACGCAGATTATTTGGTAACTTTGGTTGAGCCCCAGGTGTGGCCCTCAATGACTATTGAGGAGATTGCCGTTGTAAATCCTCGCGCTGATAAATCCTCAATACCTGATAATTTACCTGTTTCATTCGTACCAATGCCTGCTGTAGGTGCAGGTGATGGATCAATTCAGGTTGAAGTGACTCGTCCAGCCGGTGAAGTAAAAAAGGGATTTACAGCCTTTCTCGAAGGGGATGTGCTTTTTGCCAAGATTACGCCCTGTATGGAAAACGGAAAGATGGCTGTAGTGCCTGAGTTGGTGAATGGTTATGGATTTGGTTCCACCGAATTTCATGTGCTTCGCCCTAAGTCGAGCATGGATGCCAAGTACCTTTACTATTATGTGTCTAGCCAATCATTTCGTAGAGAAGCCGAGCGACATATGAGTGGTGCGGTAGGTCAGCGACGCGTACCTACGTTTTATCTCAAAGAATGCACGATACCAGTAGCGCCTCTAAATCAACAAAAATACATTGTTGCAGAAATCGAAAAACAATTTTCCCGCCTTGATGAAGCCGTCGCTAACCTCAAACGTGTCAAGGCTAACCTCAAGCGCTATAAAGCCGCCGTACTCAAAGCGGCTGTCGAAGGGTGTCTCGTCGAAACCGAAGCCGAACTTGCCAGACGCGAAGGCCGTGACTACGAAACCGGTGAGCAACTTTTACAACGCATCCTTGAAACACGACAAAGCCAGTGGAAAGGCAAGGGAAAATACAAAGAACCCGCTGAACCGGATACTAGCGATCTACCTGAATTACCTGAAGGGTGGATATGGACGACGATCGAGCAATTAACTTGGTTGGTTACTAGTGGATCACGTGGCTGGGGTGATTATTACTCTAACGATGGCGTGCTCTTTATACGCGCGCAAGATATAAAGACGGACAGTCTCAAGTTTGACGGCATAGCATATGTTTCGATTCCCAAGAATGCTGAAGGCACACGAAGCAGTGTCTCGTCTCATGACATATTGATCACGATCACGGGGGCAAATGTAACAAAATCTGCACTTGTGCCTAAATTGGACACGATTGCCTATGTAAGCCAGCATGTTGCTTTGTTGAAGCTGAATTTTATTGATATAGCCCCTTTCATCTTCCATTGGATTGTGTCGCCATCGAATGGTCGCATGATTCTTGAATCATGGGCATATGGTGCAGGGAAGCCTGGTCTGAGCCTTGAACAAGTACGTTCTTTACCGGTTCCGTTGCCTCCACTTATTGAGCAGCAACGTGTTGTTGCCGAAGTAGATCGGCGCCTTTCTGTTATGGGAAAAGTTGAGATTCATGTAGAGGTTAACCTGAGGCGAGCAGAGCGCTTACGTCAATCGATTTTAGAGCGTGCTTTTTCCGGATCACTCATTAATATCGGAGAAGTTGCCTAGAAGGAGATAACTCAGCTAAGGAGAGCATTTATGCCTAAAGCCGGTAAAGAGGGTCGCTTTGACGTTAGCATCTACCTAATAAAAGCCGCACAATCTCCCATTGCGGAGAGCGAATTGTTATCGAGCACAGATTTTCCTCAACCGCTTAAAAACGATATTCCGGGCGGCAAGTTCCTGGCATTACCGATGGAGGCAAAACCACCGAAATGGGCATCGAAAGTGGAGGCGTTGCTTACGGATGGAGACACTCTTGAGTTATTAGCTCAAAGTGCCGGTGGGATTCTGTGGATACCTCGCGGCAAAAAAACGTTTGTCTTCACCTTCGGGTATGCGCATGCAAAGCTTAAAGACGAGTGGCTTGAACCGGAATTCGGGAAGAAAACGGCACTAAGTGTTATTCCTCAAGGGCAGGTGGTAGAAGTCCGTGCAGAACAAGTATTTGCAAGATGGCATATTGCAAGTGAACGAGCACCCCGCGCATCTACTGTACGGAACTTCGGTTTTGAGCCTGATCGCGATCTTGTCTCGGCCGTCGAAGGTGTCCCTAGCCCTAAATATTTTCCCGTTTTTGGTAATAAGCTGCGGGGTGGTACGGCACTAAAATTCGGTGTTCATTTTTCCAAGCTATTGGAAACGTTAGATGTCGTGGCGGAGCGGTTTGATTCTGGAGATTATAAGAAATCGTGGCCGCAGGTCGATAATTTAGTTGTTGTGCGTGATGAGTCCCTATTTATAACGTTAGATGTCGAACTCGATAAAATTCTTACTGGAAAAAATCCCCAAGATAGAATTTCTCTGGCAGCGCCTGCAATGAGGAGCGGTGATAAACCATACCCACAACATTATGCGTTGGGTCGTATGCGCAAAGAACCGACAACAGCGCCCTATCTTAGTTTTGGTAGCTGGGATACCTATCTTCGCAGAGTAAATAAACCGTTAGGTGTGAATTCGTCGCTCGAAACCACAGTGCATTTGTTGGATGAAGACAAAGAGCAGATCGAGTGTTGTACGATGTATCAATGTTTTGGTGCTGAGGTAAGCGTGAATGGTAAGCCATTTGTTCTTGCCGCCGGTGTTTGGTATGAAGCAAAACATAGATTTGTGCACGAGACCAATCAGCTAATTGCTAATTTGGCATTGCCGCCACATACCCTACCGGGTTGGAATCAAAAGGACGACGAAGGGAAATACAACGAAGATGCACCAAAAAGTGATGCGTCATTGTGGTGGTTAGATAAAAAGCTGGTGAACTTTGGTGGAGGCCGGTCAAAATTTGAATTTTGCGATTTGATGCACTTACCGACCAAGACGCTGTACTTTGTAAAACATCCAAGCGGTTCTGCGAGTGTTAGTCATCTGTGTGAACAATTACGTAGAACTGTCGCAAACTTCTTTTCAACGGATGATGAGTTTCGAACAAAGTTGGCAAAACGCATTATTAAATACGATGAGAGCAAGGACACAACATGGTTAAACAGTCGCCCCCATAGGCACGAATGGAATTTATGTCTGGTCTCAATGGGCAAGGACGCTAACAGCCTGCCGTTCTTTGCAAAATGTGGGGTTGCAAGGCTTGTTCGTGAACTTGAGCAAGGCGGCTTTAATATTTCATTTCAAACGGTCTAGCGTGCAATCTTCGTATATTTTTTCCTGCAAAATCTGCATGATAGCGACATAGTGTGCAGGTATGTCTATTGTGCAGTAATTCATAGAATAGGCCTCTTTCATCGCCTTTTGTATAGTATTTAGGAGATTTTTGGTATATGTTATACGCGTAAATTCATCTTAATGATGAATAAATACGTAATTCATATACTATGATAGTTCTCGCAGGCCTTGGAAAAACCGACCGGGAGCGTCTTTCCGCTGTGCTGCGGGGCGCCAAGGGGGCTGTTTCGGTTAGCGAGGCGGCTGAGATTCTGGGCGTGGAGAGCTCCGCCGCCGCGAAAATGCTGGCGCGCTGGGCGGCCAAGGGGTGGCTATCCCGCGTCCGCCGCGGCCTCTATGTCCCTGTCCCGCTGGAATCCAGCACTGCCGACATCCCCCTCGAAGATCCGTGGACCATTGCCATGCGCCTGTATAGCCCCTGCTATATCGGCGGGTGGAGCGCTGCCGAGCATTGGGACCTGACCGAGCAGATATTTAGGACCGTGGTCGTCATTACCACACAGCGTCCGCGAGATCGAAAACCGGACATCAAAGGCACGCAGTTCCTATTACGCACGACAGCACCGGAGAACCTGTTCGGTTTGAAATCGGTATGGCGCGGCCAGGTGAAGGTCGATGTTTCTGATCCCACACGAACGATGCTCGATATGCTTGCCGATCCGTTGCTGGGCGGTGGGATTCGCTCAGTGTCGGACATGCTTGGCAATTACCTCGGTTCAGGAAGCAAGGACCTAGCCCTTTTGTTGAACTATGCGGAGCGGCTGGGAAACGGCGTTGTGTACAAGCGGTTGGGATATTTGTTGGAACGGATGGCGTCAGGTGAGATGGAAGCTATAGCGACGTGTCGCCGACGCCTGAAAACCGGTAATTCAAAACTCGACCCAAAGTTGCCCGCCGAACGGCTTGTTACACGCTGGCGGTTGTGGGTACCGAGTCGCTGGATAAAGGAGTAGACAGTGATTGATAGACGGGAAGTTATGGAACTGGCGCGCGAGTTTGGGCTTGCTGCCAATGTCATCGAGAAAGATTATGCGCTGGGTTGGATGCTGGCGGGGATAACCGCTCATCCGGAATTGGGACCGAGTTGGGTATTCAAGGGAGGTACCTGTCTCAAGAAATGTTACTTCGAGACCTATCGCTTTTCGGAGGACCTGGATTTCACCCTCACCGAGCCGGAGCAGCTGAATGAGCAGTTTCTGCTGGAGCGCTTTGGCCAGGTTGCCGAATGGATTTACGACCATAGCGGTATCGAAATTCCGGCGGATACACTCCGTTTCGAGGTCTATGAAAATCCACGCGGTAATCTTTCGGCCCAAGGACGTGCAGGTTATCGCGGTCCGATGCGGCGCGCAGGCGATGCGCCCCGTATCAAACTGGACCTGACAGACGACGAAATCCTGGTACTGGAACCGGCCATGCGCGAAGTGCACCACCCCTATTCGGATCGGCCCGCGGAGGGGATACAGGTTCAGTGCTACGGCTTTGAAGAGGTTTTTGCAGAGAAGCTCCGTGCCCTGGCGGAGCGGGAGCGGCCACGCGATCTCTACGACGTCATCCATCTGTTCCGGCATGATGAACTGCGCCCGGATCGGGAGGTAATTTTTACCACGTTGGAGCAAAAGTGCCGATTTAAAGGTATTGATGTACCTACGCTGGCAACAATTGAGCATGGCACCGGGCGGGCCGAACTTGAATCCGAGTGGGAAACGATGCTCGGGCACCAGTTGCCTGCGTTACCGCCATTCGCGCAGTTTTGGGCCGACTTGCCGGCAGTTTTCGACTGGCTGCATAGGGGGGCTGAAAAGGCTGTCAGGCCTGCGCTACAGATGGCGGCTGCAAATGTGGACGAGACATGGAAGCCACCGGCTATGGCGCATGTGTGGGGAACGGAAGCACCGCTGGAAATTATCCGCTTTGCCGCCGCTAACCATCTGTGTGTCGACCTACAGTATCAGGGTAGTCACCGGATAATCGAGCCTTACTCTTTACGCCGGACGCGGGATAACAATCTTCTTCTGTTTGCGATAAAGCACGATACCGGTGAGCCACGTTCCTACCGTGTCGACAGGATACAAGGTGCATCAGCGACAACGACGGCTTTTACCCCTCGTTACCTTGTCGAACTGACCCCGGTTGGGCCAATATCCGCACCACCAACAGTAAGGCCCGAACGACAACCACGATCATTCACGACATCTCGCCCATTTGGAGCACGACGTGCCGTTAGTCGCGGCAGTGGTCCGAAATACATTTTCGAGTGCCCGTTATGCGGTAAGCGATTCACCCGGGGTTCGTATAACGCCAAATTAAACGCCCACAAGGACAGGAGCGGATATCCATGTATGGGACGAACAGGCAACTATATAGAAACGAAATATTAGGAAATCACCGATGAGTCCTGCCGAAATTACCAACAAGCTCTGGAATTATTGCAATGTTTTGCTCGCTGATGGAATGCACTATAGCGACTACGTTGAGCAGCTCACCTACCTGCTATTCCTGAAAATGAGCGATGAGCGCAGCAAGCCGCCCTACAACCAGGACAGTCCGATACCGAAGAAATGGTCCTGGCCTGAGTTGTTGAAACGTGATGGCGAAGGGCTTTTTGATCATTATCGTCGAACCCTGGAAGCGCTGGGCAAAAAGTCGGGGATGCTTGGTCTTATCTTCAACAAGTCGCAAAACAAATTTCAGGATCCGGCCAAGCTTAGGAGATTGGTGGTTGATCTCATCGATAAGGAAGAATGGGTATCGATGAGTGCGGATGTAAAAGGCGATGCCTATGAAGGACTACTGGAGAAAAATGCACAGGATACGAAGTCAGGTGCGGGGCAGTATTTTACTCCGCGTGCCTTAATCCAGGCTATTGTCGATGTCATGGACCCTAAGCCTGGTGAAACCATCTCCGATCCTGCGTGCGGTACCGGAGGGTTTCTGCTGGCAGCACATGATTACATCGTGCACCAAAACAAACACATGACTAAGGTGCAAGCACATAAGCTCAAGGAAGGGACATTCAAGGGGTGGGAACTGGTCAGCGCGACAGCACGGCTCTGTGCCATGAATATGTTATTACATGGCATCGGTAGCCAGGAATTTGAGCCGATCGAGGTGCGCGATTCATTAGCCGCAGATCCGGGTGAACGATTTGATCTTGTGCTCACAAATCCGCCATTTGGCAAGAAAGGTGCGTTCACCATCGTGGGCGAACAAGGCAAAGTAAGCAAAGAGCGTGACATATTCGAACGTAGTGACTTCTGGACCACTACATCAAACAAACAGCTCAATTTTGTCCAGCACGTTAAAACGCTTTTGAAACAAAATGGTCGTGCGGCCGTTGTCGTGCCTGATAACGTACTCTTCGAAGGCGGTGCAGGTGAAGTGATTCGCCGCAAACTCCTGCATGAGTGTGACGTCCATACCCTGCTGCGTTTGCCTACGGGCCTGTTTTATGCTCAGGGCGTCAAGGCAAATGTGCTGTTCTTTGACAAGAAACCGGCCAGTGAAAAACCGTGGACCAAGAAACTCTGGATCTACGACATGCGCACCAATATGCACTTTACACTCAAGACAAACCGTCTGGAGCGTGAGGATCTTGATGAGTTTGTAAAGTGTTATAACCCGGAGAACCGCCACAGTCGTAAGGCCACCTGGACTGAAAAGCGGAACCCGGATGGCCGTTGGCGGGCATTCGATTACAAAGACCTTGTCGCTCGTGATAAGGCAAGTCTGGATATCTTTTGGCTGAAAGATGAGTCACTTGAAGAGTCCGACAATCTTCCGGCACCAGATGAATTGGCTGCTGAAATTGTGGTAGATATGGAAGCGGCGTTGGAGCAGTTCAGGGAGATTGCAGTAGATTTGGGCGGTGACGTAGAACTCTAAAGACAGCCCTATATGCAGGAAGGCATAGTGCTATGACAAAGGAAGAACAGCATCCGGACCATCTTCGAACACCGGCAACTGTGTGTGAACCGGATATGAGAAATCTCTCATTCGTCGTGTTCGATGAAAAAGGAGAAAGGCCAAAAATACTGGATGACTTGCATCAAGCAGTAGACAAATTGAAGCTGAATGAGACCGTGCCGGAAGATATCGCTGTCCAGTTTGAAACATCAAAGAATATCTATCTCTATAGTTGGTTTGTCTACCGTTTCATTCCAGTCGCAAGATTGCACGTACTAACAGTTCTGGAGTTGGCACTGCGTGAACGTTTGGATAAGGTGATCCAGAAAAAATCGAAGTATCGCAGCCGGGATGGAAAGCTCTATCTAAAGAGCATGTTGCGTTATTGCAAAGAACAGAGGATTTTGAAGAACGAAATGTTCGAAGCGGCGCGACATAAAGCATCGATGAATGCACGAAATCGTCATTTTAATGAAAGCATGGAACTAATGAGTCAGCTCGAATTGGATAAAATGGAATATGACGATGCGGATATTGAGATTCTTGAGGAAGACTGGGATTTCGACCATGTAGAAGTGTTAACAAAGTCGTTGCCCGGATTACGGAATGCGCAAACACACGGCAGTACCATGCTGGATAGTGCCGCATGGGGTACATTAAGAACTGTTTCTGAAATTATTAATCAATTATGGCACTAATGCGCAAGGTAGGGAGCGAACTGATATGGAAGAAGTCAGAGAGCTGTATAAGTTTTTAGCAACAAACAAAAAGGAGTTCTGGATTCCTTTACTTTTGTTTTCTGGCATGATGCTAGCCCTGTGGCTTGGTGGTGAACTGTGGTTTCAATCACTCGGTTATGAAATAGAGATGGTGCTGCAATCTGTGCTTTTTGGATGCCTAATAGTTTTTGTGCTGGCAGTTGTATATTCATTTTGGCCAAAAAGCCTTTTCTCCCCTGTCAGGAGTAGATTTGAGAATGTGCTGAGGAAATTGATAACCGCAGTGGATGAGTTGTGTGCAAAAAATTTCTATCTATTTCTTCTTTTTGTCGGGTTATTTATTTCTTTAGCTGTAGCAGGATATGCCTCATTTATGATTTTGGTTGTGGTGGCAGTGATTTTTGCCGTGTTCCCATATGTTATGCGGGGAGTCATTGTGGATGTTGTGAATAAGGAAGGCTGGGCAAAGAAATTTATAACTCCTGGCAGCGCAGCATTAGTAGTGATGGTTTTGATGCTTTTCCTGTATTTTACTGAAACGAAGACGCAGCGAATCGTGGTGTCATTAGAATCAAAGATGATAAACGATATTTTCGAGATAAAGTCAAAAGACACAAATTATCAAAAATGGATTAAGTCAGCTATCCAAGAGAAATTGGATAGAGACATGTCTGCGATAGTGGACTGATTTCTTAATTGCGCATTGCCTATGCAGCAGAGGTACTATTGGCCGATGTGCTGACGTGGCTAAAATAAACTCATTTACAGTCTCGTGATTTGAAAATCCACCTAATCAGTGCTCTGCACAACGAATTCTTCCGTTCTAAATCGCTGTCACAAGAAGATCATCGCGCGTAAGAAAATGGCTGGTTAGTAACGGCCTTTACGCCATAATTTGCCCGAAATTTTATTTAATAATTCTTTGCATTTCCCCCGCGTTTTTCCCTTGACTCTCCCTCCCTTTCTCCTTACTTTGGACAGTGCAATACCGCTCAAAACAAAGCGCCGGACGGCGATGCTGCAACATCATCCGCCCGGCTAACCCTAAGACTGAACACGCAGAACTTAGGGCTGCATGGAGTATACAACACTGTTGTGTGACTGGCGGCCCTTCTGTCTCAATGACGTCGGGGCCGCTTTGCGTTGAGCTTCCATCAACCCGGTAACTACCGGAACGACAAGGAGCTAAATGCTATGTCACATGCAAATACCAATATCATCTATCCCCAATCCACCGACCGCACTGCCTCCTGGCAGGTCCGCGAAGACGGCGACGACTACGACAAAGGCAATAGTAGTAACGTCCAGCGCGTTTCCCTCTCCGACCTGCATGACCGTGTCATCGAACAGCTCGACCGCGCCAAAGCCCTCACCCACCTGCTGAAAACCGCCGAGACTCAGGCGGATGACGTTACCCAGCATACGCTGGGCGCCATTGAGGAACACATTGAGCAGGCTCAGACCACCAGTAACAGGATGTGGGGTTATATACAGCGAGAGAGGAGAGGCAGCTAGAAGCACTCTCAAAATGGTCTTCGCACCCTGATCCGGTGTTGCAAAGCCTGCTACGGTGCTCATTTACTACCGGTAAACTGCGCTCCTCGCAGGCTTTGCGCCGTGGCTCCGGGCGCGAATCCTTGTTTGCGACGGCTTCTAATCTCCCGTCACCTTTCATTGATTCATGGAGCGAAAATATGTCACACGTAAATACTAACGTTACCTATCCCCAATCCACCGACCGCGACCCTTCCCGCTGGCATGTCCGCGAGGATGGCGACGACTATGGTGAACTGAGCCGTCAGCTACTCGCACTGCACGACCTCATCACCGACCGCCTCGTCCGCGCCGATGCCCTGACCTATCTGATACAAACTGCCGAGAATCCACCGGAACACGCCACCCGGATCACCGCGATGCTGCTTCAGGATTTGATTCAGGAGGCACAGCAAGCCAACGAAAAGCTGTGGGAAGAGGTACACCGCCTCACTCGCCAGCTTGGCGATAACGCAACCCGTCACTGATGGGGCACTCAAGGCTGTGGGGAGCTGTTTGCTCTCCACAGGTTTTGCTGAGGCGTGTTACTGCGAGAAGAGCGCTGCGCCTGAGGATACGGTCAGCAGCCGACAGACGACTGAAAATATCGCTTTATCATGAGGTTATGGTTAATGACCAGGTTGGTATTATGGGATTCCCGAATGAACCGCACAGGTTAGGAAGGGTCATAAAGCTTTGGCGACTTTTCCCTGAAATGTATAGAATTTAGTAGGTTTACCAGGCCAACTGGCAGTTATGGCAACGGCATACGCAAAAATAAATCCGGATATTCTTAGTTGGGCCAGGGAGCGGGCGCAGCTGAGTTTCTCTGTGCTTGCCAAAAAGCTCGGTATCAGCGAAGAGAAGCTGGAGGCCTGGGAGGACGGCGAAAAGCCATTGACCTTCCGTCAGGCACAGACCTTTGCCAGCAAGACCCATATCCCTTTTGGTTACCTCTTTCTTCAACAACGTCCTGAAGAGCTGTTACCACTTCCTGATCTACGTACAGTGGGTGGTGTGCAACCGCAGCGCCCGAGTGCCGAGTTGTTGGATATGGCGCGGATCATCATGCAGCGCCAGGGGTGGTATTTCGATTACCTGAGTGAACAGGAGGTGGATCGGAATCCGGTCGTTGGCCGTTTTGATGTTGATGCCGCCGTTGCCGATATCGTTGCCGATATACGGAAAAGTCTTGGCGTTTCCGCACATCCTGAGCGCGGTAAGTGGGATGATTACAATCGTGAGCTGATCAAGAAGATTGAAGGTCTTGGCATTTTGGTGATGCGCCAAAGCTTTGTTGGGCACTGGAGCCGTCCGCTTCAGGTTAGTGAGTTTCGTGGTTTTGCTATCGCCGATCCGATTGCGCCCATTATTTTCGTCAATACGGCCGATGCACCTGGCGCGCAGCTCTTTACCCTGCTCCATGAGCTGGTTCATATATGGCTTGGAAAGAGTGGTATTTCTAATGGTGATCCGGCTAGCCAGCGCAGGGAAGAAATCTTGTGCAATGCCGTTGCCGCCGAATTCCTTGTGCCGGAGGTTGAGTTTCTCCAACTGTGGCAGGATGGCCTGGAAAACTGGCGAGATAATCTTGCGCCGCTGGAAGCCCATTTCCATGTGAGTAAGTGGGCGTTGGCACGGCGGGCACAGACACTGAACAAAATCACCTTGCAGCAGTATCAGGAGTACGTTGACGAATTATTGGAGAAGTATCGGCAGCGTGAGAAAAGCGGCAAGGTACCTTACTATAGAGCACGGCATTCCCAACTCAGTGATCGTTTCTCCCGCGCAGTGGTCGGTGAGGCGCTCAGCGGGCGACTGCTTCTCAGGGATGCTGGACGTCTGCTGGGTATGAAACCCAACCATATCAACAAATATGCTAAGGAGCTTGGCATTTGAATTATTTGCTGGATGCAAATACCTATATTCAGGCAAAAAACGAGTACTACCAGATGCCATTTTGCCCAGCCTATTGGGACTGGCTGGATCGGCAATTTGCCGATGGGAATCTTGCCAGCGTTGGCCCGGTTTACGATGAGCTCAAAGAATTCGGTGATGAGTTGTCGGACTGGGTAAAAGCGCGCCAGATTCATTTTCTGGATGTGTCGGATGAATCCACGCAAGATCGTTTTGCACAAATTGCCGGGCATGTGGCAGAAATTGCCGATTTAAAACCGGGCGCGCTTGAGGAGTTCCTTCGGGGTGCCGATCCCTGGTTAATCGCTAAGGCACGTGAAATAGGGGCTGTTGTGGTAACCCACGAAGTGCTGGTGCCTGATACCAGTAAAAAGATAAAAATACCCAACGTCTGTAAAGCGTTTGATGTTGATTACGTCAATACTTTCCAGTTACTACAAGATTTAAGGGCGCGCTTTATTCTGGAATAGTAGTACGGTGTGTGAATCAGTTAGGATAATCGGGTAATAGTTCATCTGGTGTTTCACATCCCAACAAGTATTCGTAGAAGAGTATCGCGTCATTTCGATATTCAGGTGGAACGTCCATTTCCATTTTCTCAACATAGAAAAGTGCGTAATCATCTAGCATATGTTGGTTACGTACCAACATTGAAGCGACTTCAGAAATAACACTCATAGCAAACCTCTTTTTTATCTAGAGGTTTCCCATTAGATAACAGGTTTCCAATTACGCAAGAACCTTTGTGTGTAAAAACCGGGCTTACACATGAAAATAATTCAAGCTACATACTGCTGAGTCCGACCAGGATTCAGGAGCAGGATAAACAATGAAACTCCACCTCCTCAGCGATCTCCACAACGAATTCTTCCGTTCCAAATCGGTGCCGCCCATCGCGGAGACCGATACGGATCTGATCGTGCTGGCCGGTGATATCGATACGGGTCTGCATGGCTTGGAGTGGGCGGCGGGTGAGGCGGAGCGGCTGGGTAAGCCGGTGATCTATGTCTCCGGCAACCATGAGTATTACCGCTACGATATTTCATTGACCGCAGCCATGCGCGCCTTTGCCGCGCAGCATGAGTCGCTGCATTTCCTGGAGAATGACGCGCTGGTGATCGATGGGGTGCGCTTTCTCGGTTGTACCCTGTGGACCGATTACCGGGCGGTGGGTGATCCGACGTTGGCGAAGTTGGTCGTGCGTGAGCGGCTGAATGACCATCATTTGATCAGTCATGGTGATCGCCTTTTCCTGCCCGAGGATGCGTTGGCGTTGCACCGGGAATCTCGTGCCTGGCTGGAGGAACGGCTGGCGCAGCCGTTCGATGGCAGGACGGTGGTGATCACGCACCACGCACCGTCGTTGCTGTGCAAACACCCCCATTTTCCTATGGATGAGTTCGGTACGGCGTTTTTGAGTGATCTTCCCGAGTTGATTGGGCAGGCCGATCTCTGGTGCTTCGGTCATACCCACGCCAATCTGGATACGCAGGTCGGCAAGTGCCGCCTGGTTTCCAATCAGCGCGGTTATGAGAATGAGGAGATGTGGGGTTACGAGCCGGGGCGGGTGATAGAGATCTAATTCTGGATTCCGGCGTGTGCCGGAATGACAAGTGGTTGTTTCTATGGGGATAGATTACTGCTATTCTTTATTCGCGAATTACGAATAGAGAACAGATATGATCCTTAAACCCCAAGATGTCCTGGTACTACTCAAGCTGGTTGCACTCGGTCCCGGGCCGTGGAGTTATGGCGGTTTGGCCAGTGAGCTGGGCATGAGTGCTTCGGAGGTTCACTCCGCAATCAAGCGCGCTATGGCCGCTGGTCTGGCGGTACAAGGTGAAGAATCCATCCGGCCCAATATCCGTAACCTGGAGGAGTTTCTGCTCTCAGGGCTTCGTTATGTCTTTGTGCCGGAGTTGGGGCTGATGAGTCGGGGCATGCCGACTGCGCATGCGGCTTCGCCCCTGGTGGAGAAGATGGTAGCCGATGACGAACCACCACCGGTATGGCCGGACCCGGAAGGCGAAGTTCGGGGAATGGCGTTTTCACCACTGTATAAATCTGTGCCAGGTGCTGCCAGGCGTGATCCGGCATTGTATGAGTTGTTAGTACTTGTGGATGCGATTCGCGGCGGACGTGCGCGGGAGCGTGACATCGCCATGCAGGAATTGGTGAAACGATTAAGGGGCCAGGCGAAGGAAAAATACGTTGTGCAAAATCAAAACAAAGTCGTGATTGGTGGGAAGATTGAATTTTCGCACTCTGATCTACAGGAGATTGCACAGCGATTCCATATTCGTCGGCTTTCGCTGTTTGGTTCCGCGGCACGCGGCGAGTTGAGTGACGACAGTGATATCGACTTATTGATTGAGTTTGAGAACGAGGCAGCACCTTCCCTGGCGGGCATGGTGGAAATTCAGGATGCCTTTGTCGAACTGTTTCAGGGGCGTAAGGTGGATGTCGCGACACCTTCCATTTTAAATAATCCCTACCGACGGAAAGCGATAGAGAAGGACATGGAGGAACTGTATGCAGCCTGAGGAAAGGGATGCGGCTTATCTATGAGATATGTTGCAGGCGGCCAGGGAAGTGGAATCAATGATGGGGAGTCGTGATTTATCTGCATTTCTAAATGACCGTGTGTTGGTACGTGCGCTTGAGCGTGGTGTGGAGATTATCGGTGAGGCCGCGCGACGTGTGTCGCTATCCTTCATGGAGTCACACCCGGAGATTCCCTGGCGCAAAATTATCGGGCAACGAAATATCCTGGCGCATGAGTATGGCCAGATTGATCATGAAATGCTGTATAAAACAGTGATTGGTGATGTGCCTGAACTCATCGTATTACTTGAGAGTTTATTGCCGCCGATTAAAGAAGATTAGATCGTAGGTCGGTGTGTTGTAAGCTGGGCATGACTGCCCAGCCTACATATACCTTTTTGTTTACCCCGCCAGTTTTTTCACAATCTCCGCCACATGTTTTCCCTGGTAGCGCGCACCTTCCAGTTCGTTGTCGCTGGGCAGGCGTTCGCCTTTGCCACCGACGATGGTGGAGGCACCGTAGGGTGAGCAGCCGGTGATTTCGTCGATGGTGTTCTGCCCGGTGAAGGAGTAGGGCAGGCCGACGATCACCATGCCGTGATGCAGCAGGGTGGTGTGGGTACTGAGGATGGTCGATTCCTGGCCGCCGTGCTGGGTGGCGCTGCTGGTGAAGACGCTGCCGACCTTGCCGATCAGTGAGCCTTTCATCCAGAGCTGGCCGGTGGCGTCGAGGAACTGGCGCATCTGGCCGCACATGTTGCCGAAGCGGGTCGGGATGCCGAAGATGACGCCGTCGGCTTCGCCCAGCTGTTCGACTGTGCAGATCGGAATGTCGCTCATGATTTTTTGTGCCTCGGTGGCGCCCATCTTTTCCAGCACTTCCGGCGGCAGGGTTTCCGGTACACGGCACAGCACGGCTTCGACGCCGTCCACTGCGTTAACCCCCTCGGCAACCGCAGAGGCCATGTAGTGAATGTGGCCATACATGGAGTAGTAGGGAATAAGGACTTTCATAATTCACCTCCGTGCGAAGTGGCTCAAAATTGTCTTCGTACCCGGATACTGCGTTGCAAAGCCTTCTCCGGTGCTCATTTACTACCGGTAAACTGCGCTCCTCGCAGGCTTTGCGCACCCAAGGGCATTACCTGCGGTGCACCTTGTCTGCGGCCACGAATCCTAATTTTGAGAAAGCTTCTGAGTTGTAAGGATCCGGTATAAATACGTTATGGGGACCCTACAGGGTTTAGTCCATGGGGATGGGTTTGGAAAGTGCGCCGCCTGGATATATCGGGAAGACAAAAACAGGGTGATGGACACGCTGCGCTTTGCCGCTCCTACGCAAGGCTATAACAGGTTCCACAATCCTAATGCACTGACCACGAACAGCCCCGCGCCGATCCAGGGTTTGAATTGCTGATCGTTGCGCAGGATCGCTTCGTGCACTTTCAGGCCGATGACGTGGCCAATGCCTGCCACTGGTAGAAGTGCCAGGGCAGTGAGCAGGTTGAGGTTGACGCCGAAGGTGACGAAGGTGCTCATTTTGATCACAACCAGAATAAACCAGAGCACGAACAGGGTGTCGCGCAGTTGTTCGCGGCGCACGTTGCGCATGAATACCGCCACCATCAGCGGCGCGCCGGAGAGGGTGGTGCCGGCGATGTAGCCGCCGACGATCAGCAGGAAGCGATCGACCCAGCGGTTGTGGCTGTGGATGGCGCGGTTGAGCATCCAGATCACCGAGTAGAACATCGACACGCCGTAGATAAAGATCAGCACCCATAGTGTCGGCAGGTTGAGCAGACCGAGCACGCCAACGATAGCGGCGGGGATGACGAATCGCGCTGCGCGTTTGAGAAATGTCCAGTCGACGTTATGCAGCCGGGTGCGCAGAGTGATGCCGGAGAAGAACAGCAGGTGCGCGCCGATCATTGGTAGCCACAGTAGTGGATCAGGATTGATGAATAGCAGTACCGGCAGCGCAAGCGCGGCGCCGCCAAAGCCGAGGCCGGTGCGAACGAAGCCGGACCAGACGAAGATCACGGCGGTGAGCAGGATCTGCCCGGTGGTGAAATCAGGGAACATCGATGTAACGTGATTGGTGGTGCAGGGATGTTCAGGTTAACACCGATTGCTTGGAAAAGGTTTTAATCTTTTCCCCAATGCGCCGTTGCGATGCCCTCGCCGAGGTCCGCTTCGATCAAACGACGGCGCACTTCCAGCAGCTTCTCGATCAGCGCCGGTTCGGCTTTTTCGTAAGCCTCTGCGTCCGGGGCGCGATTGACCACCACACCGAGCAGTTCGGTGATCGCGTTGCCGATGGAGTTCTGACTGATGGTGACGATCAGTTTGCCGTCGTCGTTGCGGTAGATGAGTTGCTTGAACGCCGGTTGCCAGCGGATGGCGTTGGCGTAGGCCGGGTCGCTGATGCAGCGGTCGCGCACCATCTTGGCGGTCTTGAGGAAGTCGTTGTCGAACAGCAGCACACTTTCCACCTGCTCGGGGAAATAGAGATCGGGCAGTTTTGGCGCGTTGCGGCTGGAGACCTGGCTGAAGAAGGTGCGATAGAAATCGATGAAGCCCTTTAGCACCAGCTCGTATTCGTGCCAGAAGCGGATGTCTTCCAGGGTTGCCGCGCCGCCGGGGATCTCCCAGCTCGGCAGGCCGTGGGGATAGCCGGTGAGGTTGAGTCGTGCCGAGTCGTCGCTGATCGGCCGTAGCACTTCCAGATGCAGCGCCTTGCAGATGAATTCGCGATAGACATCGTGCATGTGCTCTTCGAACAGGGAGTGCTGGCCGCCGTCGGTGAGGTTGGGGTTTTTCGGATCGGCCAGCTTGGCGTTGCGCAGCTCTTCCATCGGGAAGACGATGAAGTGGTTGTGCAGCATGCGAATGCTTGGTACGCCGGGTGAAGTGAGCGGCCAGGTGGCGTCGAGGCTTGCTTCGCCCGCCAGTACCAGATGTTTGGCCGGGTCGGGATATTTCTCCAGCATGTACTGGATCATGATCTGGTTCATGCGGTTCCAGACATGACGCACGTTTTCCGGCACCTGGGTGCGGCGCACTGGACGGCCCAGCGGGTTGAGAATGGTTTTTGAGGTGTTATAGATGATGGAGGCGTCGAACTCGTTGGAGTGGCCGAGCGCTTTTCGATAAAGCAGCAGGTTTTCCGGGTTGAGCAGCAGGCCGTTGTTGTTGACCAGATCGTCGAGATTTTCGGTGCTGTTGAAAAACTCGTTCGGTTTCATCCCCTCCGGCACGTCGAGCGGGATGGGGCGGAAGGGGGTGAGAATCTCCCGGGGGCCTGTCTGCATGGCGAACCTCTGTTATCGCAGAACCAAAGCCACAGATTTACACGGGTCTTCAGTGCATTGCACACAAAACCTCTCTATATGACTATAGAGTCTGTATAACCGGGGGATGGCGATGGACCTGCTTTACGTACTGCTGGTGCTGCTAACGGTAACCCGTATTTTCGGTGAGATCGCCGAACGTCTGGGGCAGCCGTTGATCCTCGGCGAGCTGGTGGCGGGGATTGCTCTCGGTCAGGTTGCGCAGAATTACTCCCATCTTTTCCCGACCCTCAACCATCTGCCGCATAACGAGATCTTTATCGGCATTACCGATCTGGCGGTATTCTTCCTGATGCTGTTGGCGGGACTGGAGCTGCACCCGCGACACATGGCGCGCGGCTCGAGTAAAACCTTCACCATCGCTGTCGGCGGCATGCTGTTGCCACTGGTCTCTGGCTTTGCCCTCGCCTGGTGGTTTATCCCCGACTCCAATATCCATCTGGCCCAGTCGCTGTTCCTCGGTACCGCGCTGGCGATCACCGCGGTGCCGGTTTCGGTGCGAGTGATGTCGGACCTGCACCAGATGGAGAGCCGGGTCGGCCAGACGATTATCTCCGCGGCGGTGGTGGACGACATGCTTAGTCTGGCGTTGCTGGCGATCCTCACCGCCTTGATCGACACCGGCACCATGCCTGGTTTTCTCGACATCGCGTTGATCTTCGCCAAGGTGGGCGTCTTCTTTATTCTCGCCACCCTGATCGGTTTTTACGTGTTGCCGCTGTTCGGGCATGCGCTCAAGGCGATGGTCGCCTCGGAATTCGATTTCAGCGGTCTGCTGATCGCCGCGCTGGCCTATTCATGGCTGGCCCACGCGCTGGGGATGCACTTTATTCTCGGCGCCTTCTTCGCCGGGCTGTTCTTCATGCGCCACACCCTCGCGCCCGGTGTCTACGACAACATGAAGGGCAAGCTCACCACCTTCGTCAACGGTTTCTTTGCTCCGCTGTTTTTCGCCTTTATCGGTATGAACCTGGATCTGAAGGCGGCGCTCAGCGTGCCCGGTTTTGTGCTGACCCTGATCGCCATCGCCTTTTTCGGCAAGCTGCTCGGCGCCGGGTTGCCTGCCTGGTTGATGGGTTACAGCCGACGCGAGGCGACGGCGGTGGGGATCGGCATGAGCGCCCGTGGCGCGGTGGAGTTGATTATCGCCGACATCGCATTGCGCGCCGGGCTGTTCGACCAGCCGACGCCGGTGCCGGAGATCGTGCAGAATCTCTTCTCCGCGGTGGTCATCATGGCGGTGGTGACCACGGTGCTGGCGCCACTGCTTTTGCGGCCGCTGCTCTCCCGCTGTACCAAAGAGGATTGCCCGCCAGCGCAGAAGTAGCGGGTTCAGGCAGTGCGTAGGCGACGGCCGGGACGGAAATAATCGGTGTTGTCGTAGTAGTGTTCGTCGGCGTTGGCCGGGTCCCAGCCGGGCATGCCGAGGATGGGGAAGGGTTGCAGGTCTTGCGGTTGCTGGTAGCGATCGCCACGCTCGAAAATCTCCGCTAACTGCTCATCGATCCACGCCAGTCGCCCTTCGCGGTCACGGTCAAAATAGTCAGCGCCCGCATGCAGCAGAATGGTGTTGGCAGTCATCCCCAGATAGGGCGCCATCGCCTTTTCGTACATCGCGTGGCCGAAGACCACACAGTCGAAATGATCGGCCAGTTCGGCGCGTCGCTGCCAGAACAACTCTTTCCAGCGAAACTCCCGCACCAGTTGCAGCAGCGATTCGTCACTCGCCACCAGTACCGCGCCGCCCTCGTCAAAAAGGGAGAGGGTGTTCTCCAGCGGGGTGCGCCGCCCCGGTTCGTGATCTACCTCCAGCCGCCGTTTTGCCTTCGGTACGTGCAGGGCATTGATCACCGCCTTGGTGCGGGGGAAGACAAACCAAATCAGCAGTTGAAACAGATCGTGCCAGTTGCAGGTGCGGGTCTGAATCTCGCCGCTAAGATAGATGCGCGGGGCATAGTGTTGTTCGAAATGGTCCGGACGGCCCGCCTGGGCGACCACTTTGAGTGCGGCGCCGTGCAGGGTGCGTAGCGGTTCGGCGCGCTGATCCAGCAGGCGTTGCATAGCATCCAGCCCCGGCCACTCTTGATAGGCAGAAAAGGTGTCGAGCAGCGGACGCAGTGGATCGAACAGTGGCACGCCGACGTGAAAGTCAGGCCGCCACGGGACCAGGGCATCGATTCTGGTGTTGGTTTTAATGGTGAGTGGCTCGGCAGGAGTGGGGAGGCAAACATAGCCGATCAACGCCCGGGCCACCAGCGGATTTATTGGCGCTTTAACCACGGCACGATCCCATCCATCGGATAGAAGGTGCCTCGCCTGAATCAGCGGTGGGCGCGGGTGATCGCCACTTCGATGTTGAGCGGAATGCCTTCGCCCTTATCCAGCGCTGCGATCTCTCCGAGGTGGTCACGGCGGAACTGCTCAAGCTGCGCCTCGTCCAATCCGGCCAGCAGGCCGCGATAACCGGCATTCCACACAACTTCCCACCACTGCTCGGCACTGTCGAAGGTGTAACCCACCTGATGCGCTTCTACGGTGATGTCGCTCAGGCCCGCTGCTTCGTTCAACTCGCGATTGAGTTCCTTCGTGCCAAGACGCTGCCAACCGATGGGCGGAATATCCACGCCGTAGTCCCTCTGCAGCCGTTCGGTAAACAGCTCTGACAACGGCTCGAACGAGCCATCGATAAAATGGGTGGTAACGATGGTGCCTCCCGGGCGCACCTTGCTGGCGATGTGTGCCAGTGTTTGCTCCATATCCTCAATGAAGAACAGGCCGAAAGAGCAGTTGGCCGCATCGAAACTGTCATTCTCCAGTTCCAGCGCGGTCATATCCATCTCGGCAAAGGTGATGTTATCTACCCCGGCAGCCCTGGCCTTCTCCTCGGCCTGCGCCAGCATGCCGGTGGAAAAGTCCACCGCTGTCACCGAGCCCTGCGGCAGGCATACCGCCAGTGCCATCGCCGGGATTCCTGTTCCGCTTGCCACATCAAGGACCCGCTCATTGCCGCGTAGATTGAAAGTCTCCGGCAGCTTCGCCGCCGCATTGCTGAAGAATCGCAACGATGGACAATCATACCCTTTGCAGATGGTATCGAAGGTTTGGCGGATATGTTGTTTGCGTTCTTCCTGCTCCATCCTGTCTCCCCTTCGCACCAGGCGTTAGAATGTCGAACTGACAAGCATAGTTACATGAGCCACTTCACCCCACAAGGGTCTCCATGAACCAGCCACAGGAAATCGTTATTTGCGGCCTCGACGGTGTGCTGGCGCTGATCGAACACCGTCTGCACCACCTCTATAACGAGGAAGGGGTGAAACACTGGGACCGTTTCCTTGAGGCCTGCGATGACGACATGCCCAACCTGCCGCTGATCGATCGTCTCAATCAGGCGCGGGACGAAGGGGTGCCGGTGGTGATTATTAGCGGTCGTAGCAGTGAGGTGAAGCAGAAGACCGAGCAGTGGCTGGCTCGCTGGCACATCGGTTACGACGCGCTGTGGTTGCGCCCGGCCCGTGATTTCAGCAAGGCGGCGGAGCTCAAGGCCTCGATCATCGAGCAGCACTACTTCGACAAATCCATCCGTCGCTTCTACGAAACCGCGCAACATCTGGATGTGGCCCGCTGGTGCGAGCAGCACACCATCCCCTGCACCCTGGTGGGCCACAATCAGGGCAACGGCGCCGACCGGGAGCAGCTCGATCTGCGGGTGATCCCGCACGCCTGCGGCCACACCGTTTTGCATCCTTTCTATGGCGACGACGATTACACCTGGGACGAACGGGCCAGCCAGTTGGCCGATGCGCCGTGCCGGGTCTGCCAGGCCGATGAGCAGCAACGGGAGCGGGAACGGCAGGCGGACATGGCACGACTGAATGCCGCCGAGCGCGGTCTGCCGCCGTTGGAGGGTTCACCGAAACAGGTGGCCTGGGCCGAGACCGTCCGCCTCAGTGCCTTCGGTGCGGTGGATAAGGTGCTCAAGTGGATCGAGGAGGTTGACGACAAAGCTTCGGAGGAGGACCCGGATCACTGGCATGAGGTGAAACGGGGGGTTGAAAAAGCGATCAGTTACCTCGAAGAACAGATAGAAGCCAAATGGTGGATCGACCATCGCCACGGGGTTATGAACAATCTTGATGGCGGTAGAGCCTTGCTTTCATCTATTGCGCAAGAATTGGGATTTATCTGATTGATTTTATTGCAAGATCGATTGGAATTAATCATATGCGTAGTCTATGGTAATAGCTCCCAACTATAAAAAAGGGGATGTAGTACACATGGCAAAATCCGCAGTGAGTGAACTCAAGGGGCAATTCGAAGTTATCAAAGTGGCAAGGATAACCGCCCCGGAAGGAATGGAAGGCAAGGACTGGCACAGTTACGTTATCAAGCGTGGAACCACCGAAATCCTGGGTCACAAGCCCGGTTCCAAGCAGATCGTTACCGAACACGCGCTGCAAGTCGCTGCTGACCTGAATGCCCGCAGTGGCCTTACCGCCGGCTCACCTTACGCCGCGCGCAATCGACGGGTTTAGCCCGATAGATAAAAAAAGGCCAGCTTAGCTGGCCTTTTCTTTGAGCGTTACTATCAGTTGCGTTAGCAGCAACGCCCCACCCAGCAACAGCATCCCCCACGAAAATACCGTCAACCCCTCCGCCATGGTGATGCCGAAGAGCAGCTCCGGGGTTTCGCCGCACGGTTCCCACACCGCAAACACACTCGGGAACCAACTATCCAGGGCAAACCAGGAAGGCAGGCCCAGTACCATGTCGCAGCTGCCGAAAATGGTGTGGCGTTCGGTGGCGAGGAGTTGTTGCGAGGTGTGCAGCAGGCCGAACATCAGGCCCGTGTTGATCCCGTGCAACAGGATGTTGGCGATGGCAAATCGATACAGCCCGAGGCCCAGCGCAGCGACCAGCACCATCCCCAATATCCAGATGCGGGTGAAGATACAGTGGAAGCATGGGCCAAAATCGAGACCATACTGATAGTAAAGCGCCACCCCTTCCATAGAGAGGCCCATGACGATCAGGGCGGCCCAGTACCAGGGACTGCGGGCGATGGTGATAATTTTATTCAGCATGTCGGCTTGCGGTAATGGTTTCCGCTGGAGGTTACTGGAAACGGCGCTCTATTCCTATAGGTCGAGCCGTTTGACCGGCGCTTCCATCCAGTCTTCACTTTCGTTCCAGTCGTAGTTGGGGTCGTCGACGTAGAGCTCGATCTCGTTGCCGTCGGGGTCGCGGAGATAAAGGCTCTGGCTGACGGTGTGATCGGAAAGGCCGTCGATCTCGCAGCCGAAGTTTTCCGCCCGTTGCAGGGCGCCGCGTAGGTCATCGAGGGTGTCACCCACTTTCCAGCCGACGTGGTAAAGGCCGAGGCGATGCCCCTGTAGCGGGCCAGGCGCTTCGCGGACTTCGATGAGGAGCAGTTCGTGATGGCTACGGCCGCTGGTGAAGAGGGCGCCACGGTCGTTGAAGATGCGGCCAATCTGGTTGAGGCCGACCACGTCGCGGTAGAAGGCGCTGCTCTTTTCCAGATCGCGCACATAGAAAACTACGTGTCCCAACTCGGCCATGATGAAATCCCCGCATCCGGTGGCTACTAGATCTTAAGTGTAGCGTGGCGTGCAGGATTTAAAGGGCTTCACCCTTGAGTGGTTTGAGCAGCCCTTCCAGGCCACCCTTGCGGATCTCCAGCGCCAGCTCCAGCAGTTCGCCGAGCTTGCCGTCGGGAAACCCCTCTTTGGAAAACCAGAGCAGATACTCTTCAGGAAGGTCGATGAGGACTTTGCCCTTGTATTTACCGAAGGGCATCGGTTGATTGGCCAGTTTGATCAGATCTTTTTTATCCAGCATCACTCACTTATTTTTGCCAGGCCATTGTTGAGGCGGGGAAGACCAAGCGGGTGCCAGTGAACATAAAACGCTGATCGGGCAGGGCATGAAAGCGGTAACTACTGCGACGCTGGATGCGCTGGGTATGCATGCTGCCACCGCGTAATGAGAAGTGGCCCGCGTCGAAATTCTGGGTTGCCGCTTCCGGGTCTTCCGGTTCCAGGTAGCCAGTATAACGATGGAACGGATTGCTGCACCACTCCCAGGCGCGGCCAATATGGTTGATCGCCTTGCTACGCACGGCGACCTCCCACTGGTATTCGTGCTGTAGCGCGGCGCCTTCGAACTGGCCGCCGAGGCTGGAAACCCAGTTGGCGTAGGCAATGGCCTCGTGCTGGCTGATGCCAGTCACCGCATCGCCAGACATCAGCTCGAACGGGCCATTGAGGCCGACGCCGTACCAGTGGCCCATGTCATCCTGGTGCCAGTGGTGCGGGTGATTGGCGTGCTGCTGTTTCCACTCCCAGCCGTCGATCTCCCACAGGCTCTGGTCGCTGTAACCGCCTGCCTTCATGAAACCGAGCCAGGCGCTGTTGCTAACCGGGTAGTGATCGATGCGGAAGGCATCGAGTTCAACCACATTGGCAGGCAACTCGTTGTCGGTAGCGGTGGAGATCTGTTTGTTGCCGATACGGTAGTGGCTTTTGTGTACATCGGCATGATCGGCGGCGGGTTTGCCGACATACAGCGGCGTGGTGACGTGGAAGGTCTGCTGCCGCAGCAGTTGTCGCTCGGTGAGCTGGGCCAGCATCTGTTCCAGCAGTTCCGCCTGGGCCTGCAGGATGCGCGGCAACAGGCGCTCCGAGGCGACCAGCGAGTGTTGCGGTAACTGGGATGGATCGGACAGCAGCCGGTTATTACGCTCCTGCTGCGCCATGACCCAGTTGAGCAGGTGTTCCCGCGGTGGCAACTGCTCGATGATTTCACTGTTCGGCGTGACATGGATATGGAACAGATGACGCACCCGACCGGTGAGGCGGTCATCGCCCATTACCACCTTGCGTATCCAGTAACTCTCGACATAGGCACAGCGGCCATAGAGCCAGGCCAGCGGCGGCAGGTCAGGGTGGAAACGGCGGTAGCAATCTTCTTCAGGTACGGAGTTGAACAGGTGGGCCAGCATCTGGTGGAGGGAGCTGAGTTGGCCGAGCAATTGCGGGGTTTCGATTTGCATGGCGCCTGCCTCGATAATGTCCGTTTACGGAGTACCGCACAACTGTCGCAGTGGGCGCGCTGGGGAGGTTGAAGCAGGGTTTTGCTAAGGGCGCGTCACGGCTTACTGGAATTCCCGTACCTTGCCACGCAACGACTTCTGTTTACTGTGACGGGTTTTGCTTTCCAGTCTTTTTTGCTGTGAGGAGCGGGTCGGCTTGGTCGGTTTACGCGCCTTGTGGGTGACCGCCACGCTGCGGATTAGCGCGGCCAGGCGGGCCAGGGCGTCCTCGCGATTTTTCTCCTGGGTGCGGTAGCGTTGCGCCTTGATCACGATTACGCCCTCGGCGGTGATGCGCGAGTCGCGCAGGGCCAGTAATCGCTCTTTGTAGAATGCAGGCAGTGACGAGGCGTGGATGTCGAAACGCAGGTGGATGGCACTGGAAACCTTGTTGACGTTCTGCCCGCCCGCGCACTGAGCGCGGATCGCTGTCAGTTCGATTTCGTCGTCGCTTAGCTGTACGTGGTTGGAAATGGCGAGCATGGCCCCGATCCCTGTAGGAAGGAAGCTATGGTACCGCATCGGCCGCAAGGTCATCACCAGCGGCTATGCTTGGTGTCTACACGGGAGATATGGAATGCGCAGCCTTTTCCTGATGATCGCGGCACTATTGGCAGTTTCCGCGCTGGCAGCGGAGGACTCTGCCATGCCGCTGATGGAACGCAAGGTGGTGGTGCTGAGTGTTGATGACGCCATCGGCCCTGCTACCGAGGATTACCTGACCCGCGCCCTGGAGCGGGCTGCCGTCGCCAATGTGGAGCTGGTGGTGCTGCGTATGGATACCCCGGGCGGGCTCGACACGGCGATGCGCGGCATCATCAAGGCGATCATCAACTCTCCTGTACCGGTGGCGACCTTTGTTGCTCCCAGCGGTGCCCGCGCCGCCAGCGCGGGCACCTATATTCTCTATGCCAGCCACATCGCGGCGATGGCGCCGGGTACCAACCTGGGCGCGGCGACGCCGGTTTCGATAGGGGGTGGTGGCCTGCCGGGTGGTAAGGATGAACAGAAACCAGCGGAGCAAAAAGATCCCCAGGCACCGCTGGCCGATCCGATGAAGCATAAGGTGGTCAATGATGCGGTGGCTTACATCCGCGGTCTGGCACAGATGCACGGACGCAATGTGGAATGGGCGGAAAAGGCGGTGCGTGAGGCGGCCAGCCTGCCCGCGGAAGAGGCGCTGAAGTTGAAGGTGGTCGACCTGATGGCGGGCGATACCGCCGACCTGTTACGCAAAGTGAATGGCCGCGAGGTGAAAGTGCAGAATCATTCGCGCACTTTGAGCACCGATGGGTTGGTGGTGGAGCAGCATGGCCCCGACTGGCGCAGCCGCCTGCTCAGTGTGATCACCAATCCCAATATTGCCTATATCCTGATGCTGGTCGGTATCTACGGCCTGATCCTCGAATTTTCCAATCCGGGCTCCATCCTGCCCGGCACCATCGGTGCGATTGCACTGGTGCTGGCCCTGTTCGCCCTGCAACTCCTGCCGGTCAACTACGCCGGGGTGGCGCTGATTCTGCTCGGGGTCGGCTTGATGGTTGGCGAGGCCTACCAGCCCAGCTTCGGTGTACTCGGGATTGGTGGGCTGATCGCTTTTGTCATCGGTTCGATCATCCTTATCGACAGCGAGGCGCCGGGTTTCGGTATCGATCTGTCGGTGATCGCCATCTTCTCCGTGGCCAGCGTGTTGTTGTTCGTCTTCGCCATCGGCCTGGTGTTGAAGTCTCACCGTCGCCCGGTGGTCAGCGGGCTGGAACAGATGCTTGATGAGATCGGTGTGGTGACCGCTGATTTCGATGGACGTGGGACCGTCTCCATCCACAGTGAACGTTGGTCGGCGGTGAGTGATGTGCCGCTGAAGAAAGGTGATCGAGTGAAGGTAACGCGACTGGACGGTCTGACTCTGTGGGTAAAACCGCTACAGGCCACAATAGAGGAGTAACAGCAATGACCGCATATACGCTTTATACCGTTATCGCCCTGGTGGTGCTGTTTTTTGCCTCGGCGATCCGCATTCTACGCGAGTACGAGCGGGGCGTGATCTTTCTGCTCGGTCGATTCTGGAAGGTGAAGGGGCCGGGTTTTATTATCGTTATCCCGATCATCCAGCAGATGGTGAAGGTCGATCTGCGTACCATCGTTATGGACGTGCCGACTCAGGATGTGATCTCCCGTGACAACGTCTCGGTGGAGGTCAACGCGGTGGTCTATTTCCGCGTGGTCGAGCCGGACAAGGCGATCATCCAGGTGGAGAATTTCTACGACGCCACCAGTCAGTTGGCGCAGACAACGTTGCGTTCAGTGCTGGGTCAGCATGAATTGGACGAGATGCTCTCCGAACGGGATAAGCTCAATGCCGATATCCAGGCGATCCTCGACGACCAGACCAACGCCTGGGGGATTAAGGTGATTAATGTCGAGATCAAGCACGTGGATCTGAATGAGACGATGATTCGCGCCATCGCCAAGCAGGCGGAGGCGGAGCGGGTGCGTCGCGCCAAGGTAATCCACGCCGAGGGTGAAATGCAGGCATCGGAAAAACTACTGGAAGCGGCGCACAAGTTGAGTCAGCAGTCTGAGGCGATGCAACTGCGCTATCTGCAAACCCTTACCGAGATTGCCGGCGAGCGATCCAACACCATCGTCTTTCCGTTGCCGATGAATTTGATCGATACGGTGATCGAGAAACTGAAAAAATAACCTGACTCGGTTTATCCGGCGTAGCGGATGTCGACGATGACGTATTCCGTCTGTCCGCTGGGTGTTTCGACCGTTACCTCATCGTCGATCTGTTTCTTCAACAG
>JBNKVM010000081.1:0-43708 GCA_050299175.1 Thiohalomonadaceae bacterium | reverse complement strand
GGAATCCGGTTTCGCTTGCAGTGTGAATAAGAGCACGGACATCTTTCGGGAAACATGAGCCCCCATATCCGCAGCCCGGGTAGATGAAGGAATAACCAATACGACTATCTGAGCCGATCCCAAGGCGGACATTTTCAACATCGACATCTAGTTTCTCACAGAGTGCAGCGATCTCGTTCATGAACGAAATTTTGGTGGCGAGCATGGCGTTAGCCGCGTATTTAGTCATTTCCGCATCGCGTACCCCCATGAGTAGAATACGATCATGGTTGCGGGTGAAGGGGGCGTAGAGGTCATGCATGATCTTGCCGGAGCGTTCATCTGATATGCCAACGACGACGCGGTTTGGGCGCATGAAGTCATCAATGGCCGCGCCTTCCTTGAGAAACTCTGGGTTGCTGACCACATCGAATTGAATGTCGCTGCCACGGGCATTCAGCTCTGCCTGAACGACGGCACGAACTTTGTCGGCGGTGCCAACCGGGACGGTGGATTTGTCCACGATCACATTGTATTTTGCCTGCATGTGCTGACCGAGTTCTTTTGCAACAGCCAGAACATATTGCAGGTCGGCCGAACCGTCTTCACCTGGTGGTGTACCAACGGCAATGAAGTGAATATCTGCATCGGCTACTGCCTCCTTGATTGAGGTAGTAAAACGTAGACGCCCTTCGCGGGCATTCTCCAGCACCATTTCCTCCAAACCGGGCTCATAGATCGGTAATTTACCGTTTTTCAGGCCATCAATCTTCGCCTTATCGATATCGATGCAGGTAACCGTATTACCCATTTCGGCAAAACAGGTGCCGGTGACCAGCCCCACATAGCCAGTGCCAACAACAACGATCTTCACGTTATGCTTACCTCAGTTTAATATTAGGTTTGGGCTACCGTGTTGCCCCGGAATTGCACAGCATACTACCATATAAATAGTGACAGCCAGATGGCTTCAGGGCTTTGCCGGAGCAGTAATGGTCCGGAAATCGTCAACAGTTCCCCCGAACAGCAGTGACTGGTTGAGATGGGTGAAAGCCATAGCGCGCAACCGTTGCTGTTCCTGTTTTCTTCCGCATTCGGAAGTTTGCAGTTTAAACGGTGCCTTTGTCAGGGAAAAACAGTCTATTTTTTCTGGCCTGTCGATGCTGAATTCGACACCGCTTTGTCCCTCAATCCAACCCAGTCTGCCGTTATGGTAATAATCAGCAGCATGAATTCCACCAGCATCCTGTAATGCCATACCGGTAAAAGGAGCCTTTCCGCCGATATTCATGGTGTAGAGCAGGGTCGGGGCGATGTCCCGCTGGCTGCTAACCATATCCAGTTGACGCGGTTTGATGATGTTCGGTGCGTAGATCAGGAAAGGGATCATATATTTGTTGAATGTCCCGTCCAGAGCTCCTTCTGTGCTCCGCGAGCGTCCGGCGTGGTCTGCCACCAACACGAAGACCGTGTTGCCCAGTTCCGGATAGTTGGCAAAGCTCAGCATAAAGCTTTTCAGTGCTTCGTCGGAGAAACGCAGCACATTCAAATAGGTTGCCTCGGGATCGTTACCTTCGAACTGCGGATCCACTCCGGGTGGGAGTTCGCTGGAATGGGTCGAGTTGGTATTGATGCCGACGAAGAACGGTTGTGGCATCTGCTTGATCTGTTTCAATACGTAACGATACAGGTCTGGGTCCTGCAGCCCCCAGCTGTTGTGTGGGTACTGATAGTCATCCACATCTTCTTTGCCGTAGCTGTGTTTGAAGCCAAGCAATTGAGCAAATGCACCGGTACCACTGGTGTTGCGCAGAGTGCCCTGGAAGAAAGCAGTGTGATAACCGCGTTCATTAAGGATCTGTGGCAGGCAGCGGTAAGCATAGTTTTGCAACTGGCTTTGGGCCACGGTTTGCCCTAACGGGTTTTGCCACGAGCACATAGTAGAGAAGATGCCTTCAGTGGTGCGGTGCCCTCCTGCCATGGTGGCAAGCGTAGTCAGGGAGCGTTTTCTCAGGTCATCGAAGAACGGGGTGGTAGGTTTGTCGTAACCGTAGGACTGCATGTAGGCGCCTGACCAACTTTCCAGCATGATCATCACCACGTTGTAGTGGAATTCACGCCCCCAAATTTCCTCAGTCGGGTATCCTTTGTAGAGCTGGCGTACCAGTTTGTTTTCTGCGGTACCTGGCTTGCCGGACAGGACCGGGGTGATGGAGTAGGGGGTTACCACGGAGAAGATCGCGTTGTAGGGGCCGTTAAGGGCAATACTGGCCTGTTGGCTGTCGCCAATTTCCTGGGCATGCAGCGGCTCGAGTGGGACACCAGCAATACCACCCCTCACCATTAGTACACAAATTGGCAACAGGATAAGCAGCGCCAGTTCGGTGTGTAGCGGATGGGTGGTTTTTTGCAGATACGGGGCATCGTCGTAGAGAGGGTTACCACGGTGGAACAGGAAGTTATTGAATAGCAACACCGGGATCAACAGAAACAGCTGGAAGTAAAACATTTTGGCATGCACGGTGGCTGCCATAACCACCAGTTCTTTTGCGGAACTCAATCCCTCTTTCACTTCATAGCCGAGATGGCGTCCCGCTTCGTCGTAGTAGATGATGTCAGCGCCATGTAGACCAAGCAGCAATACCGCAAACAGAAAGGTGGCATGGCGCAGGCCGGTGACCAGGCGGATGCGTGCCAGACGGTGCAGCAGGTAGGCGATCAGACAGGCAAAGAAGGTGAATGCGGCAGCGATAGCCAGATCGAAGCGAAAACCCCAGAATAGCGCATGAACGATATCGCCCGTCGACATGTTGGCAAAGTGGCTGCCATGGTAGTAGACGACAAAGACGACTCGTTCAGTGACGGCGATGAGCAGCAACTGCAACATCGGCAGGAGGAAAAAACGCAGATTGGCTAACATCATGGATACCTGAAAACTTAGTTCTTGGCTGTGGTGCAATCGAGCAAATGGTCTAGTACGTGGGTGACATCGCCTACCTGTATGAGCTCCATCGCAGCTGGGTCTTTGACTCGTGTCCCCCAGGGTAACTGCTCAGGGAGTTTAGCATAGGCACCCTGTATCGCTTCCGGGTAGCGGTTCACAATAAATTCGCTGCTTAGGTAAGGACCTGCGCGCTCCGGATTGGTGCAGGCATAAAGCCCAATGACGGGTGTGCCGACAGCGGTCGCCAGGTGCGCCGGTCCTGCATCGGGACTGAGAAGGCCAACGCTGCGTTGCAATACCGCGAGTAATTGCTTGATATCAGTCTCTCCGATCAGATTGAGCAGGCCATTGCTGCAACCTGCCTGATCGAGCATGGCATGGATTTCGGCGCCATAGTGCCTTTCCAGAACGGAGTGCCCTCCACACAGTACCACCTTCAGTCCGTGATGTTTAATCGCATACTCCGCCACAGCAGCGTAACCCGCACTGTGCCAGTTGCGGTAGGCCATACTGGAACAGGGACTGATCGCCAGATAGCGGTGGCTACCCAGTTGTTGTGCGGCAAAGGTAACGGCGCTTTTGGGGATAGGGATATCCCAGTGCACTTCCCGTTGTGAGATCCCCAGCGCCTCGGTAAAACCGAAGAAACTGTCGATGACATGTTGATTTTGGCGCGCTGCAATCTTGTGATTGGTGAATAACCACTGCATATCGCCGGCCCGTGCCCGGTCGAAACCGAGGCGGATATCGGCCCTGATCAGCAGGCTGGCCAGACTGGCCCGTAGCGACATCTGCATGTGCAGCAGGACGTCGAAACGCTTTCCCCGTAGCGCACGAAAGAGATCCTTATAGGCCGCCCATCGCCGCGACTTGTCAAAGATGATAAAGTCCACGCCCGGAATGTCACCGACCAGAGCATGTTCCCGTTTGCCGATAATCCAGGTGATGCGCGTCTCAGGCCATGCGGTCTGCAAAGTGCGCAGGATCGGCAGGGTATGGCTGATGTCGCCAAGGGCCGACAGACGCAGCAGGCACAGGTTTTTCGGTGGCGCGGTTAACGGCAGAGCCATGGTATGAATCCGAACAGTATCCAGACAGACAAAAGCGACATCCTATATGATGCCGATACCCTCGACCAGTTGGACGACGGTTTTTTCGACCCGTCCTGGTGGCAGGGGCAGGGTCTGGTGGTGAAGTCGGCACCGGGTCGCGGTACGACCATCTTCGTTAGTCATGGCGACGCTACCCTGGCGTTGCGTCATTACCACCGCGGCGGCGTACCGGCGCGATTTTCCCGCGATGCTTATCTTTGGCTGGGTCTGGAAAAGAGTCGCCCCTGGCAGGAATGGATGTTGCTGCAGACATTGTATGAGCGCGGTCTGCCTGTCCCTCAGCCTGTCGCAGCGCGGGTATCCCGTTCGGGCCTGCTTTATCGCGGTGACATCATCACCCGGGTGGTCGAGGCTGAACCGTTGGCCAACTGGCTGAGCAAGGGCCGTCTGTCGACGCAACTGCTGCAAAGTATCGGCGCCTGTTTGCGTCGTTTTCACGATGCCGGGGTCTATCATGCCGATCTCAATGCCTGCAATATTTTGCTGGATGATCAAGGCAAGGTGACCCTGATCGACTTCGATCGAGGCGAGTTGCGTAGCCCCGCACGCGGCTGGCAACAGGCCAACCTGTCTCGCTTGAAGCGTTCGTTGGAGAAATTCCGTCGCAGGGAATTGCGTTTTGCCTTCGATGACGAGGACTGGAAGAGTCTGCTCCGTGGTTACGACGAAGCGGGTTCACAGTAACGGCGAATCGCCACGGCATAGCGTTCAGCCATGTCGCGTCGTTGCTCCACCGCTTCTTTTGCCTTCTCCCCCATCTCCTGATAACGGGCAGGCTCTGCCAATAGCTCATTCATCGCTGCGGCTAGCTCAGCACTGTCTCCCACCTGTCGAGCACCTTCCGCATTGGTCAGGATCGCCGATTCGGTACGGAAATTATCCATGTACGGCCCGAACAGCGGAGCCTTGCCCAACGCGGCGGCCTCCAGGATATTCTGCCCACCCTTGTCTACCAGCGAACCGCCCATGAAGACCAGTTCAGCTCCTGCAATTAGTCCCGGTAGTTCGCCGAAGGTATCGGCCAGGTAGATCCCGGTCTCCGCACTAATGGCATCGCCACGACTACGCACCGCGATGGTTTCGCCGCGCAGGGCGGTGAGAATTTTGTCGCGCCGTTGCGGATGACGCGGCGCGATCACCAATAGATGGTCATCGGCCCCTGAGCGGTGCCAGGCATCCACCAGCAGTGGCTCTTCGCCATTGCGGGTTGAAGCCGCTAACAGATAGGGGCGACCCAACTCGGTCGGGGTGACACGTTCCGCTTTAGGCGCAGAGGAGAATTTAATGTTGCCGATCACCTCGCAACGTTCTTTTTCAGCACCCAGCGTGATGAAGCTGGCGCGGTCCTGTTCCGAGCGGGCAAGGATCGCGGTGGCCTGCTGTAAGCAGAGGGTGTAGAGCCGACGTAGCCACGGCTTTACCCGCGAGGTGCGTGGCGAGAGGCGTCCATTGACGATCAATAGCGGGATATTGCGTTGGCGGCATTCGCTATAGAGATTGGGCCACAGCTCGGTTTCCATCATCAACGCGCAGCGCGGTCGATAGGTATCGAGAAAACTGCGAATGCCCCATTGCCAGTCGATGGGGAAATAGGCGTGTTTTACGTTATCGGGGAGTTTGGCGCGTGCGGCACGGGCACCGCTCGGGGTGGTGGTGGTGAGGAGTAGCGGTTGCTCTGGCTGCTGCTGTTGTATCTGAAGGATCAGCGGCAGCACCGCATTGACCTCGCCGACCGAGGCGGCATGCAACCATAGCACTCTGCGTCGTTCGGCCTCACGGTAGAATCCCAGCCGCTGTCGCAGGTATCCGCTCTCTTTCTGCCTGAGTGCCTGCCAGCTCGTATACGCGGCGATGGGCAGTGCCAACAGACGCAGTAGCCAGTTGTAGCGCCACAGGTCGCGCCGCTGTCGTTCAGTAAACACCGGGCTCCCCCAGAGGGCGGGTTTTAAAGCGTTTGTGCAGCCACAGATACTGCTCCGGGACGCGCTGGATCTGCTGCTCGAGAATTTGATTGGTCAGGGTAGCGTCTGCCATGTCATCACCACTGGGGTAATTTTCAAGCGGTGGCAGTAGTTTTACCAGGAAACCGGCATTGCCGGGCAGTCGTTCCGAATAGTAGGGGACAACCGGGGCCCCTGAGAGTTTGGCCAGTCTGGCGGTGGTGGTCAGGGTGGCGGTGGGAAAACCGAAGAACGGTGCGAACACCGAGCGTTCGCGACCGAAGTCCTGATCCGGGGCGTACCACATCACCTTCCCCTGTTTCAGGTTGCGCACGATGCGGCGCATATCGACGCTGGGTACCAGATCGTCGAACAGGCGTTTGCGCGAACTGGCCATGACTGCCTCAAATAGCGCATTACGTGCCGGTTTGTAGATCGGCTGCAGTCCTTCCACATGATAGGCGAGGAAACGTCCGCTGATCTCCAGCGTGGTGTAATGGCCACCAAGGAGAATCACCCCTTTGCCCGTGGCACGAGCCTTTTCCAGGTTCTCAAGCCCCTCGATGCGGTAGAGCTTTCGTAGTCGGGAGTCGCTTCCCCACCAACTGAGTGCCCCTTCAAAAAGTGACATTGCCGAGGAGATAAAACTCTTACGTGCCAGTTGACGGCGTTCTGTTTCGCTCATCTGTGGGAAGCAGAGCCGGAGATTGGTCAGGGTCACCCGGCGTCGGCTGATGGCGACAACATAGAGCAGGTTTCCCAACAGACTGGCCAGACCGCGCATGGCCGGATAGGGCAACAGCAGGGTAAGACGCAGCAGGCCGAGGCCGAACCAGGTAGGCCAGTAGCGTGGGGTAACAAAATGGCTAGGTAGCGAAGGCTCGCTCAATTGCATCGGCCTGTCGCTCAGACGGTTATGGACAGCAGCCACAGAGGGGTGCCGAAATCAGGTGCGGGCGGAGGAAATGGGGCAGCGGTGTCCATAGGCGGACGAGTTTATCAAGGCTGGTGTGGGGAAGGCTAGAAGTGGTGACAGGGAATCGCCCAAAGGCGACTCCCTGTCTATGCGATTACTGTAACCACTCGTTGATCTTGGCCAGATCGGTTTCGCTGAGGTTGCCCGCCGCCTGCTTCAGTTGCAGGGTGGCAAGAATGTAGTCGTAGCGGGATTTGTAGTACTCGCTCTGCGCCTGGAAGCGAACCTGCTGGGCGTTGAGTACGTCTACCGCGGTACGGGTGCCGACTTCGAAACCGGCCTGAGTGGCCTCCAACGCGGTCTGCGCCGAAGAGAGCGCCTGCTTACGTGCCTTTACCTGGCTGATGCCAGTGACCACACCGAGGTAGGCACTACGTGCCTCGCGGATGGTGGCGCGGCGCTGCTGTTCCAGGACTTCGTTGGCCTGGTTGTAGAGGGCGCGGGCCTCGCGGGTTTGCGCGGTGGTCAGGCCGCCGGAGAAGATCGGTACGTTGAGTTGCACGCCGACGGTAGTGGTGTCACTTTCGTACCCCGATATTTTGTCGTCTGTTTTATCCAGATTGCTTTGAGTGGCGACAAGATCGAGGCTCGGGTAGTGGCCCGCTGAACGACGACTCAGCTCAGCATCTGCCACTCTGGCAGAGGCCTCAGCGGCGATCAGTGAGAGATTCTGTTTCTGTGCGGTGCTGACCCATTCGTCGATATTGGCCGGTTCCGGGGATACCAGCGGCACTTCATCTTTCAGTACCGCCAGTGCCATCGGTTCCTGACCGACGATCTCACGCAGGTTCTCCTTGGCAATATCGAGCTGGTTCTGCGCGGCCAGTTCCGCGGCGACCGCGGCATCGTAACCGGCCTGGGCTTCATGCACATCGGTGATTGCGGAGAGACCGACCTCAAAGCGCTGCTGGGTCTGGCGCAGTTGTTGACTGATGGCGCGCTTGCTTGCCTCGGCGGTGGTCAGATTGTCCTGGGCCGCCAGCAGATTGAAATAGGTTTGGGCTACACGCAGGACAGTGCCTTGCTTGGCCGCCTCGAACTGGGCGTCGGCAGCGGTGATGGCGGCGTCTGTCTTACGCGACTGCGCGTAGTATTCGTGGTGATAGAGGCTCTGACTCAGGCTGAGCGTATAACCCTTACTGAGGTAATCATTCGCAGGGTCTGAGTTGAGTTTGGAACGGACCTGAGTGTAATCGGCACTCAGGTTGATCTGCGGCAGAAATGCAGCCCGGCTTTGACCACGGGTTGCCTGGGCGGCCTGGTTAGCTGCTTCGGCGGCACGCAGCTGTGGATCGTTCTTTTGCGCCAGACGGTAGATGTCCATCAGGTCCTCGGCGCTGGCTGAAGCGCTGCCGAGTAACAGGGCAGTTGCGGCGAACAGGGTGGTGGCAACTCGTTGCATTATGCGTCCTTTGTCGTAAGACGGGTTACGGTTCCGTAAGTTTGAATCTTAGCTGGCCGAAGCGTTCCGGCGGAAAGTTGACAGTATACTACCAAATCCGCTGTGTCGGCACAGAATAAATATTAGAGGTTGCTTATGTTGCGGGCGGATGATGTTGGGATCAAGAGGTGTGAGGCACTCTTTGCAAAACTTTATCTGGAAGTTATCCCAAACTGGTTCTTGCGCCCGAATACGTTGTTGCAAAGTCTGCTCCGGTGCTCATTTACTATGAGTAAACTCCGCTCCTCGCAGGCTTCGCGCCGTGTCTCCGGGCACGAGCCCCAAACTTCCGGTACAAAAACAAATGGGGCCAAAGGCCCCATTGTTTCGATTCACATTCGCTTAGAAGACGAATCGCTTTTCCACCTGCGCACCATGTAGAGGCGGCACCACGGTTTCAAACAGAGTCTCTTCGCGCCACTCATTGCTGTTGACCCGGGTGACCAGCTTGGCCTGCATGACAGGGGCTTCGCCGACCACGGCAAACAGTCGGCCACCAACACGCATATTACCTTTCAGGCCCTGCGGCAACTCTGGCAGTGAGCCGGTCACGGCGATGGCGTCGTAGGGTTGAGCCTGGCCCCAGCCATTGGCCGCGTCGCCCTGTTCCAGGGTGACATTACCCAGGCCCAGTGTGGCCAGACGGCGTGCAGCCTGCTGTTGCAATTCGGGTTCAATCTCCACTGAGACCACCTGTGCCGCCAGATTGGCCAGCATCGCGGTGACATAGCCGCTGCCGGTGCCGACTTCCAGTACTTTGTCCCCAGGTTGAATTGCCAGGCTCTGCAGCATGCGCGCTTCCAGTTTCGGCTCCATCATCACCTCGTCGTGCCCGATGGGCAGCTCCATATCGGTGAAGGCGAGTGAGCGATATTCGGGCAGGACAAAATCTTCGCGCGGAATGCGTTGTATCAGGTGTAGCACCCTTGGGTCGAGTACGTCCCAGGGACGAATCTGCTGTTCAATCATGTTATGGCGCGCTTTTTCGATATTCATATCGGCCATCTGGCTTCCCCATCTGTCATTGTTGTGAAAAACGAAAGAGCCGAGATTAAGCCTTTTGCCTGACGCAGGCAAGGCAGGGAACTGCTCCAGATGGGAGCGAAAGGGGCATCAGTGTAAGCGGTTACCAACTGTAAATAGTCGGGATTTCTAAGGTTTTACCGGTGCCGGCCGCTTGCTATAGCGGGGCGCATCGTATACCTTTTCCCCTTACTGCTAGGGGTGCCCGATGGGCTGAGAAAACACCCTTCGAACCTGATCCGGATTACACCGGCGTAGGGAAGCGGTGCGCTCACTTCGCCCGTTCCTCCGCCGTATCTCAGAGGACTCACTATGAGCGCCATTCCAGAAGAATTCCTGCAAAAGACCGCGCAACTCTCCAGCGAGGTCACCAAGCCGTTCCCTAAGTCGCGCAAGATCTATGTGGAAGGTTCGCGTGACGATATCCGTGTGCCGATGCGCGAGATCAGTCAGGACGATACTTATACCTCGACCGAGGCGGAGCATAATCCGTCGATTTACGTCTACGACACCTCCGGCCCCTACACCGACCACGAGTCAAAAATCGATCTGTTGGGAGGCTTGCCCGCCCTGCGCGAGCAGTGGATCGAGGAGCGTGGTGATACCGAACTGCTCGCCGGTCCGACCTCCGAATATGGTGCCAGACGGCAGAACGATCCGGTGTTGGCCGAACTGCGTTTTGAACACATCCGTCAGCCGCGCCGCGCTAAAGCCGGGCAGAACGTGACCCAGATGCACTATGCGCGTCAGGGCATCGTTACTCCGGAGATGGAGTTCATTGCCATTCGCGAGAACAATCGCCTGCAGGAGATGCGCGACGATCCGCGTTACGTCAAATTGTTGCGCCAGCATCCGGGCCAGTCATTCGGTGCGGCAATCCCCGAGATCATCACCCCGGAGTTCGTACGTAGCGAAGTGTCCGCCGGTCGTGCGGTGATTCCGGCCAACATCAATCACCCGGAACTGGAGCCGATGATCATCGGCCGTAACTTCCGGGTGAAGATCAACACCAACATCGGTAATTCTGCGGTGACCTCATCCATTGCTGAAGAGGTGGAGAAACTGGTCTGGTCCTGCCGTTGGGGCGGTGACACTCTGATGGATCTCTCCACCGGCAAGAACATCCACGAGACTCGCGAATGGATCCTGCGTAATTCACCGGTGCCGATCGGCACCGTGCCGATCTATCAGGCACTAGAAAAGGTCGACGGGATCGCCGAGGAGCTGACCTGGGAGATATTCCGCGACACCTTGATCGAACAGGCGGAGCAGGGGGTCGACTATTTCACTATTCATGCCGGGGTGCGGCTGCGTTACGTACCGCTGACCGCCGAGCGGATCACAGGCATCGTCTCACGTGGTGGTTCGATCATGGCCAAGTGGTGTCTAGCACATCATGAGGAAAGCTTCCTCTACACTCGCTTCGATGAAATCTGTGAAATTATGAAGGCCTATGACGTCGGTTTCTCCCTCGGCGATGGTCTGCGTCCAGGTTCCCTGGCCGATGCAAACGATGCAGCCCAGTTCGGTGAACTGGAGACGCTAGGTGAGCTGACACAGCGTGCCTGGGAACACGATTGCCAGGTGATGATCGAAGGTCCCGGCCATGTACCGATGCAGATGATCAAGGAGAACATGGATAAGGAGTTGCAGGACTGTTTCGAGGCACCGTTCTACACGCTCGGTCCACTGGTCACTGATATTTCGCCCGGTTACGATCACTTCTCCTCCGGGATCGGCGCGGCACAGATCGGTTGGTACGGCACCGCCATGCTTTGCTATGTCACACCAAAAGAGCATCTCGGTCTGCCAAACAAGGAAGACGTGCGTGAAGGGATCATCACTTACAAGATCGCTGCCCACGCTGCGGATCTGGCCAAGGGTTTCCCCGGCGCGCAGGTGCAGGATAATGCCATGTCCAAGGCGCGCTTCGAGTTCCGCTGGCACGACCAGTTTGCGTTGGCCCTCGATCCGGAAAAGGCGATGAGTTTCCACGATGAAACTCTGCCTGCCGAGGCGCACAAGGTGGCCCACTTCTGCTCTATGTGCGGTCCCAAATTCTGTTCGATGAAAATTTCCCAGGAGGTTCGCGATTACGCGGAAAAGGGCATGCAGGAGATGTCGGTGAAGTTTGCTAAAGATGGTTCCGAGTTATATAAAAAGGTTTGATCGACAAGCCGGATTCAACCGGTGCTAAAAAACAGGATTTTGGGGATGACCGATTTTACCAGCGAAGCGGGGCTGCGATTCCGCTACATGTTGCGCGATATTGCCAAGGGCAAGCGTGGTGCACGTGATCTCAGTCGTGAAGAAGCCAGCGAAGCGCTGGCCTTTCTTTTTTCCAATGAGTGCGATGCCGCACAGGTCGGCGCCTTTCTTACCGCGATGCGTTACAAAGGCACCAGGCTGGATGAGTATCTCGGTTTTTTCGATACCATTTATGCGACTTCAACAACGATTCGTCCCGATGTCCCCAACCTGGTCAATGCCAACGGTCCATACGATGGACGCAAACACACTCTGCAGTTAAGTCCCGCTGCGGCGATTATTGCAGCAGCAGCAGGAGTACCGATGTTGCTCCACTCTTCCGATGGCCTGCCGCCGAAGAACGGCGTAACTAGTGGCAAGGTACTGGAGGCGTTGGGTATCCCGGCGATGCAACAACCGGGTCAGGTGCAACAAAACATCGAACAAAACGATTTCGGTTATCTCCACTCGCGCGTTTATTGTCACGGTGTTGAGCGTCTGCGCCCGATACGAGAAAAACTTTTCTATCGCTCATTCCTCCACAGCTGCGAAGTGATGCTTAATCCCGGTGGGGCAAAACGTTCGCTGCTGGGCGCGGCGCACGCCTCTTTCCTTAATCGTTTTCTGGAAGTACAGGTGGCGCAGGGGGCAGAGCATGTCCTCGCTGTACAAGGTCTCGACGGTAGTGATGAGCTGCCACTGCAAACCGTCAGTGCGGTGGAATATCGCGATGGTCACCTGGAGCAACTGGAACTTTCTCCGGCAGACTACGGCCTGAATGAGAGCGAACCGTTGCCATGCGAATCGGCTGAAGAGACAGCAAGGCTTATTGCAGCAGCTTTCCGTGGTGAGGCGGAGCCACTACACGATGCGTTGATCTACAATGGCGGTGTGCGTATCTGGCTAGGCGGCAAGGTAGACGATATCGAATCAGGTGTGGCGTTGGCACGTGAGACACTGGAATCGGGTGTGGCACAACGGCAACTGGAGCGGCTCACTGGGATAGCACAATAGTAATCAGCGTCACGATGGTTTCTGATATTTTTCTATTAGCACTTTAGCTTCATGCTTTGAAAGTATTTTCCATGGCAATGGGATGAGCCCCGCTACCCGCTTACGATACTCTTCGTAAACCTTGCCGTGATAAACAATCAGTTTTTTCTCTTCCATGCGGGAGCCGACAAACAGGTAGAGGGTGACCAGTGAGTAGATGAGTAATTGATTACTACTCATGTCGCGGGTCCAGAGAATTAGCAGGATCAGGAAATACCATGGGTGGCGCACAAAACGGTGCAACGGTGATATATGGAAATGTTCCAGGTCGTTAACTTCACGGGTTCTCGTTTGTAACTGACGTAGACCAAGAAATTCCTGCATATCATAAAATCTTGGTGAATAGAGCAGCGCCAACAGGGCAAGCAGCGCAATCCCGTTCATCAAATAAAACATGACTCCCTGCCATTGCCATAGCGTTTCCCCCGGATGGTGCCAGGCAATCCAGGCAAGGGGTAGGGCAAGCAGCGTTGCCAGCAGGTTAAACAGCAAACGATACCAGGGCATCAGCGCTGGCAAAGATCGTGCAATATGTTGTTTCAGCCACAGTGAAGCAGTGAAGGAGTGGAGTGCAAAATAAGCAAGAAACAGAATGATGATCGGTAGGCTTTGTTCGGTCATGCAGTCAGGCTTTATAGATACGGTTACGGCCCTTTTGCCTTCCCTGGCGTAAGGCATCACGTGTGTGTTTGATGAAATCACCAAGTTGTTGCCCATGGTGCGGAATGATGGTGGATGAAACACCTGTAATGGTCACAATCTTGGAAACATCCGAAGTTTCATGTGGGATATTCAATCCCAGGACATCACCATGAATTTTTTGTGCCAGATCGTAGGCGCTGCCGGCATCTATGTTGGCAATCATGATGGCAAAAGATGAAGCACCAAAACGGGCGACCACGCTACCTTTTTCCTGCACCTTGCGGGTGATGGCGCCGGTTACCCCCTTGAGGCAGATGTCGCCTTCCAGTGCGCCATAGTTGTCGGTGTAATCACCAAAACTATCGATCTCAAGCAGCAGCAGGGAGATCGGGCGTGCCTGGTTCATCGCATTGTTCCACATAATAGTGGACAGATTTTTGAAATGCTCTGCGGTATGAATGCCTGTGGTGGTGTCGCGCGTCACCAAGTCGTTCATGGCACGGGTGGTTTCGGTAAGTTTCTCTTTCTGTTGACGTAGGTCCTGCTGCTGTGCCGAAGTAACGCCTTCCAATACCAGTGTGTGTCTACGAGCGGCACTGAGGAAAAGGTATCCCAGTAGGATCCCCATCACGAAGGTAAATGTATGAACGATGATCAGGAAGTGTCTCTCGCCTTGAATATCATCCAGTATTGCAGCTGCATCCAGGGTAACGCTGATCCCACCACGGATGTCGCCGATACGATAGCCCTGCTTGGCATGACAGGCCAGGCATGAGGGTTCGACATAGAGCGGTGCCATGTAGCGGAATATCGGCTTGTCGACATTGGTGATCATTTCGATTTTTTCCGTAGTTCCTTTATGAAACGACTCCAATGCTTCTTTCTCCCAGGGGTCTGCCTGATTATCGGGACGGATGGGATTGAGGCTGGTGAGGTGGAAATAGACCTTCTCTTTTTCGGCAAGTTCAGATATCTGTCGCGCCATGTAGGCGGGATTGACCATAGTGAGTTCCAATCCGAACGGTGTGGTGATTTCCCTGTACGGGATTTCCAGGTAGGGATTGGGTTTGGTCTGATCGGTTATGGGGACATATACCGGGCCGTATTGTGCATTCCATTTGCGTGCCAGAAGAATTGCCTTGAAGAAGTTCTTGGCACGTTCACCTGCCATGGTATCGGCATGATGTTGTAGTGCCTTGAGATTGTGGGTATAGGAAAAGGTACCCAATCCACCCCATAGAATCAGGATAATGAACCAGTAGATCCGGTTCTTGATGACACGCTCGGTGATGCCCACTACCTGCCCTCATCCTTCCTGCAAGTTATTATTCCTCTAGCTTAGCCAGTTTGGCTATGGATGCCAGAGCGTAAATGGGTGGTAAATACATGGAACGAACACGGATATAGGCACATATTTCACTGTTCGCTTTTCCATGTGTGCTCTCCATGACAATGGTGGGTGTCCAATTTATTAAATCATGAAGTGAGAAGAAAGATTATTCAAGTCCCTGATTTTGAGTGGCGAATTAACTGTCCTGGCAGTTTTGTGCCTGATACCGTACCCATAGTGGAGGGAGCTCATGAATAAAAGCAACAAGGTTCAATCCGTGCCGCAGCGACTGGTTCAGGCAGCGCTAACCTGTTTCCTGAACGACGAGTACCACAGGGTTACGACCAGGCAGATCGCCGCTGCTGCGGATACTTCGATCGCCATGATTCGCTATTACTTCAGTAATAAAGAGGGGTTGTATGAAGAGATGCTACGGCAAACCCTGCAACCGCTGCTGGATATTCTAGAGTCTTCACTGCTTTCTTCGACGGGTGGGTTTGCTGAATATTTTTCAATTTACTATCGCACGATGCAGCAAAATCCCCGTTTTCCCACATTGATACTAAAGGTGTTGGCACTTAATCAGGGACCAGGAAAGCGCTTTATTCATCAGTTGCTGGAACGTGGGCGCACACGTGCCCGTGAAAAGATCGAATTACTGAAAGCCCATGGGCAGGTGGAGCAATCCCTTGATCCTGACATGGTGCGTATCGCATTTGTCAGTCTGGCAATGATGCCGATACTGGTGAAAGAGGTGTTTGAAGAGCAGCTCGAACGTCCGATGGATGAAGCCTTTCTGCAGCAACTGGCGCTTTTGAATGGTCGACTCTTTTCGGCCGGGTTGTTGCCTGATATTCACGGCAAGGGGTAGTTATGCACACTCTGCAAAGACACGCTTTACAGGTGAAGCTGTTTAATCTGGCGATCAAGGTAGCCAACTGGCTAGCCACCTTACCAAACAAACTGACACCGCCGCCTTTCCGCCTGATACAGATTGGGTCCGCTTTCTGGCAATCACGGGCGCTCTATGTGGTAACCAAGCTAGGGGTGGCAGACGAAATCGGGGATGGGGAACGCAGTAGCGCAGAGATTGCCCACGCATTGCAATTGCACGAAGACAGCCTCTATCGTCTTCTGCGTATGCTGGCTTCTGTCGGAGTGTTCGAAGAGAGTCAACATCGTGTTTTTCGCAATAATCGTCTTTCAAACCCTCTTCGTTGCGATCACTCTCAGTCAGTGCGCGATATGATATTGATGCATAACGCTGATGTCATGGCTCGCCCCTGGTTTGCGTCGCTTGAGGGAGGTATTCGCAACGGTGAAACACCGTTTGTGAAAAGCCATGGTGAAGAGTTATTTACCTATATGGATAATCACAGCGAGTTCGATGCTCTGTTTGCCCGTGCCATGGATTCGGTTGAGGCGATTACCGGGGTCGACTATTTGCATGATTTCGATTGGCGGCATTTTGACCGTCTCGTCGATGTCGGCGGTTCCAAAGGCGCCAAGGCGATGGTGATTCTCAAGGATAACCCTCAGCTGGAGGCGCTGATCTTTGATCGGCCACAGGTGATCGCCACGGCAGCGGATTTCTGGCGGCAAAAAGGCGAGGCTGCGTTACTGGAACGAGTGAGTTTTTTGCCGGGGGATGCGCTGGACGAGGTTCCTGCGGCCCGTTCGGAACGGGATGTCTATCTTTGTATGGCGCTATTCCATGGTCTGGGCGATGAAGATTCCCAGCGGGTGTTGGCTAATTTGCGCAAGGCGATCGGCAATTCAGGTGCCACCCTGTTGATCGTGGATATGGTGGCAGAGGAGGTGGCTACCGATCCTAACGTGGCGGCCTTCGATATGCAGATGCTGATCGGTACCCGTGGCCGTGAGCGAACCTATCGCGAATGGCAGGCATTGCTATCGAACGGCGGCTTCACTATCCAGCAAGTGGTCGCGGTTCGGACTTTTGCCCGTTTTATCGTGTGCGCGCCTGCATAGATGTTTCTGCTACCATGAAGGCTGTTGATATGGGATAGCTCGATATGGCGAAACATAGTGACGAACCTCAGGGCGATCTGGTGCTGCGTACCCTGGCAATGCCTGCGGATACCAACGCCAATGGCGATATCTTCGGTGGCTGGATTATGTCACAGATGGATATCGCGGGTGGCATCCTGGCCAAGGAGATCGCCCACTCACGCACTGTTACCGTGGCTGCCGAGTCGATTCAGTTTATCCGCCCCGTTCAGGTGGGGGATGTGGTTTGCTGTTACGGTAGAGTGATGCAGATCGGTAATACCTCGGTGAAGATCAATCTGGAGGTGTGGGTTAAGCCGATCCTGCGGCAGAATGAAGAGCGGCAGCGGCGTTTCAAGGTAACCGAGGCCGCTTTTACCTATGTCGCCATCGATGACGAGGGCAACAAACGACCCATTCCGCGTTCCTGAGTATGCCAAGATTCCCAAAATAAAAAAGCCCGGACAGAGTCCGGGCTTTTTTGCGCCACGAAAAAGAAGCGTTTATTTGGCTTCTTTGCGTGCCTTGGTTTCCTTGATGACTTCCTCTGCGACATTGTTCGGGCATGGAGCGTAGTGTGAGAACTCCATGGAGAACTGGCCGCGACCGGAGGTCATGGTACGCAGGTCACCGATATAACCGAACATCTCGGACAGCGGAGCCTGAGCCTTAACGCGTACGCCGGTGGCACCAGCATCCTGTCCCTGAATCATGCCACGACGACGGTTGAGGTCACCGATAACGTCACCCACGTGGTCATCCGGGGTGAAGACGTCGACCTTCATAATCGGCTCGAGCAGTTGCGGACCGGCTTTCGGTACTGACTGACGGAACGCAGCCTTAGCGGCGATCTCGTAGGCGATAGCAGAAGAGTCCACGGCGTGGAAACCACCGTCAACCAGATTGACGTGCACGTCCAGTACCGGGAAGCCAGCAAGCACGCCTTCGTCCATCATCAGCTTGAAGCCCTTCTCAACGGCAGGCCAGAACTCGCGCGGTACGTTACCACCGGTAACGGTGGATTCGAAGGTGAAGCCGCTGTTAACTTCGCCTGGCTCGATGATGTAGTCGATCTTGGCGAACTGACCGGAACCACCAGACTGCTTCTTGTGGGTGTAGCTGTCTTCCACGCGCTGGGTGATGCTCTCGCGGTAAGCAACCTGCGGTTTACCTACGGTAACGTCGATACCGTGGGTACGCTTGAGGATATCGATTTTGATATCCAGGTGCAGTTCGCCCATACCCTTAAGGATGGTCTCGCCCGATTCTTCGTCGGTCTCAACGCGGAACGAGGGGTCTTCCTGAACCATCTTGTTGATCGCGATACCCAGTTTCTCGGCGCCGCCCTTGTCTTTCGGTGCAACGGCGATGGAGATAACCGGCTCCGGGAAGACCATCGGTTCGAGAGTGGCGGGGTTTTTCGGGTCACACAGGGTGTGGCCGGTCTGGGTGTTCTTCAGGCCGATCAGCGCAACGATGTCGCCTGCCTGAGCCTGGTCGTACTCAATGCGCTCGTCGGCGTGCATCTCCACGATACGACCGATACGCTCGGTCTTGCCGGTGAAGGTGTTAAGGACGGTGTCGCCCTTCTTCAGGGTACCGGAGTAGATGCGGGTAAAGGTCAGGGCGCCGAAACGGTCGTCCATGATCTTGAACGCCAGGGCGCGCAGTGGTTTGTTCGGGTCAACGATGGCCTTTTGGCCGGTCTCGTTACCTTCCAGATCCACTTCAGGTTGCGGTTCAACCTCAGTCGGGCTCGGCAGGTAGTCGACCACGGCGTCGAGAACCAGCTGGATACCCTTGTTCTTGAACGCGGAACCGCAGTAGGTGGGGAAGAAGTCCAGCGCGATGGTGCCCTTACGGATGCAGCGCTTGATCTCTTCAACGGAGGGCTCTTCGCCTTCCAGATACTTCTCCATCAGGTCGTCGTCCTGCTCTACGGCAGTCTCGATCATGGCCTCACGGTACTCGGCAGCCTTGGCTTTCAGCTCTTCCGGGATTTCGGTGACTTCGTAGTTCTCCGGCAGGCCGGTGTCGTCCCAGATGTAGGCCTGCTGGTTGAGTACGTCGACCACACCCTTGAAGTTTTCTTCGATACCGATCGGCAGGGTCATCACCAGCGGACGTGCCGCCAGTACATCTTCCACCTGCTTAACCACGCGGTAGAAATCAGCACCCATGCGGTCGAGCTTGTTGACGAAGATGACACGGGCTACTTCGGATTCGTTGGCATAGCGCCAGTTGGTTTCAGACTGGGGCTCAACGCCGCCGGAACCGCAGAATACGCCGACACCGCCGTCGAGTACCTTCAGGGAACGGTACACCTCAATGGTGAAGTCCACGTGTCCGGGAGTGTCGATGATGTTGAAGCGGTGATCTTTCCAGAAGCAGGAGGTAGCAGCGGACTGGATGGTAATGCCGCGCTCGCGTTCCTGGTCCATGAAGTCGGTGGTGGCTTCACCATCGTGTACCTCACCGGTCTTGTGTACTTTACCGGTGAGTTTCAGAATGCGTTCGGTGGTAGTGGTCTTGCCCGCATCCACGTGAGCAAAAATGCCGATATTTCGGTAGTGTGTCAGGTCAGTCATAACGGTACTCTGGTTACAAAGTGGTCAAAGGAATTCCTTAAACGACATAGTGGCCTCTCCAGCGGATAATGGGGCCGCACTTCGGCACGCGCTTGCCGTCGGCAAGCCACGTTTTCCTCATTGATCAGCTGGACAGACCACTAGGGCTGTTTCGCGAGGCGCATATCTTACAGGAAATAGGTGGTTACAGAATAGGTCTGGCCATCTTTTTTAATGGATTCCGGGCCGAGTGAGGCAAAAAAGCATCCGTCTTAAGGTAATTTGAAGCCAAATCGGCCATTCTTGCGTTTCAAACAGGGTGTGGGAGGGTGTTGCAGGTCTCTGCACGCATCTCTGAAAATGATAAATATGTTATAAATTGTGCGGGTATATTGCGGTATACTCCGTCCAAAATGGCTGCGGCCAGCACCGATGGGCATCATTGCCTTCGGGAATACTATTCTGACAATGAGGATAGATGGGGATGAAAAGTTTCGACATCAGTCGGTTTTTCCAGCGTAACCCGGTACAGGCGAGGGAGCCGGTACCGCCGTCCAGTAATGAGACGGAACCGACGGATGTGGTGGTTGGCGATGAGCGTCTGCGTCCCAATCCTGGCACCACCATTCTGGTGGTGGACGATTCCAAGACCATTCAGGTGGTACTTACCCGTATGCTGGCCCAGTACGGTTATGAGACCCTTTCCGCCTACGACGGCGAGCGCGCTGTGGCTCTGGTACGTGAACACCGCCCCGCACTGGTACTGATGGATGTGGTCATGCCCGGGATGAACGGTTTCCAGGCCACCCGCGAGATACGTAAGGATCTCGACCCGGATATCGCTGCAATCCCAGTAATAATAATGAGTGGTAATGCCCAGCCCACGGAAGAGTTCTGGAGCATCAAGATTAAGGCCAACGGCTTTATCGCCAAACCCTTCGGTGACGACGACCTGCTTGAGCTGATCGAAGGCCAGTTGTTCAAGGTCAGCGAATAACCACTTTCCTCCGTTTTCCGTGCCCGAATTCCTGGCTGCCCATTGCCGGGCTGCGGTAGGATCGCCCCTTTACCGAACATCATATGGGGAATGCACATGAAACTTGGAAATATCCTTCTCGGTATCTGGCTGGTATTGCAGGGTCTGATGGGACTCCTCAATCTCAGCTTCCGCTATGACGATCTGGTGGCCGGTTCGTTGGCCCTGATTGCCGGTATCCTCGTTCTCGCACGCAAGTAACGTACTGATTTAGCATGTCGCTTTCGATCGTCTACGCCGACGATGCCATTGTGCTGGTTGATAAGCCAAGTCTGTTGCTCAGCGTGCCTGGTCGCGGTGAAACCAAGCAGGACAGTGTGGTGAGTCGCCTGCAGCAGGACTTTCCCGGGATACGCGAGGTTCATCGGCTCGACTGGGAGACCTCGGGACTGATGTTGCTGGCGCGAGACAAAGCGGCACACAGCGAGCTGAGTCGCCAGTTTCGTGAGCGGGAGGTGGCCAAGCGTTATACGGCGGTGGTTTACGGCGTGACGGCAGAAGCGGGGGAGGTGGACCGACCATTGCGTTGCGACTGGCCGAATCGGCCCCGTCAGATAGTCGATCCTGAACTAGGTAAACCTTCAAAGACACGTTGGTGGCGGTTGGCTACCGATGACACGTCAAGCCGCGTTGAACTGGAGCCGATCACCGGCCGTTCTCACCAGTTGCGGGTGCACATGCAGAGTCTGGGACATCCGATACTCGGCGATGGGTTGTACGCCCATGATGAGGCCAGGATGATGGCACCACGGCTGCTATTACACGCCTCGAACCTGGCGTTCCACCATCCACAAAGCGGTACACGGGTGAGTTACACCTCCCCCATCCCTTTCTGAGGTGTGACGCTTATTTGGCTCGGATACGGCCGAGAACGAAGTTGTTGCCGTTACGTCGTACCAGACGGGCCTGTTGCACCAGTGCGTCCAGTAGCTTATTGAGGTTGGTGGCGGGTTTGAATTTGACCACCTGAAGTTTCTCGCGCAGCAGGGATTCGCTGATATAGGAACGCCCTTTCATGAACTGGGCCATGTGTTCCATCAGCAGGTCCATCTCCTCTTCTTTGCTCATTGCCTTGGGCGCTGCTTTCTTCTCTGCAACCGGGGCTGCCGGTTCCGTTTTGGCGGGTTCGTCCTTGCTGGACGGGGCCGGTTTTTCTTCTTTTTCCTCGATCTTCGCAGGCTTTTCTTCCTCGACGATCGCTACCTCATCCTGTTCCTTGCGTTGGTCGACCTCTTTCTGTGCAGAGGAGGCCTCGGCCAGTGCCATCTGGCTCTCCTCTACTTCCTTAATCAGCTGTTCCAGCTCCTGATTGAGCTCTTCCAGTTCTTTCTTGTGTTCGGCGACCACCGCCTGGCGTTGTGTCGCCAGCTCTTCCATTTTTTCGTCGATGTCCTGGAGGATTTCCTGATAGCTGATCTTCAGCTGGTCGCGGGTGGTCTTAATTTCGTTGATGCGTCCAAGTAGTTGTTCCTGCAGGGCCTCTTCCTGCTCCTTTTTCTTGGCCAGTTCGTATAGTTCTTTGGCCGATAGCTCTTCGAGGTTCACCATTGTCTGTCAGTTTCCTTCATCCCGTATCAGTGTTCCGAACAATCAATTTCGGCTGTGGGGGGAACGGGATGTGCGTTGGGGGGAATTGTTCGCCTCATAACCGTTAATATATGGCGGCAGATTCTACGTGAAAAATTGTAACCAAATTGTGAAATCCTACCATCTGATTGTATCGGGAAAACACCACTAAGTCCCGGAGAAAAGAAGCAAATTAGCCAAATGGAGTACGTTACAAAGGGCCAATGATGGGGAATGGAGGCCGACCGTGATATGGTTGCGCTTTTCATCCAGACAGGTAACCGCCATGCCCGAAATAACCAGCACGCTATTGAGTGAAGCTGAACTGAGCGAGTTGGACCTCTTTCTCAACTCTTCTACCTGCGAGGAGGATACCCTCGGTGTCGATGAGATCCACGGATACCTGACAGCACTGCTGCTCTCTGCGGAACAGGGGCAATTGCCTGCTGGTTGGCAGGAGGTAGTCTGGGGTGAGCCACACTTTAGTGACGAGGCCGAGAAAGTGCGGATGACCGAGCTGCTGGAGCGGTTACCCGGCGATATCATGGCTACACTGACCCGTCGTGAGCCGTTCGAACCCTTGATCGTGGAGAACGAAGTGGATGGTGTCACCGTGGAGAGCTACGAGGGGTGGTGCTTTGGTTTTATGTTGGGTCTGGAGCAGCAGTGGGAGGTATGGGATAGCCAGCCCGATGAGGTACAGGATCTCATCATTCCCATTGCCCAGCTTGCCCTGTTGCTGGATGAAGAGAACGAAGAGATGAGTGAGGATGAGTACCAGCAGTGGGTCGAATTGATCCCGGGGGCGGTTGCGGGGTTGTTCGCCCTACGTATGCATTGAGGGGCTAGCCGACGCCCTGTTGCGTCGCCTCTGTGGCCGGGGCCTCGAAGGCACTGGCACAAACCCTGTTCCTGCCGGTTTCCTTGGCCTGGTAGACTGCCTGGTCGGCGCAGGCGACCAGACTTTCTGCATGCCCCAACGGTTCCTCTCCCTGCGGGATTTCCAATAGACAGCAGAGTCCGATGGAGATTGTCAGCTTGAGGGTGGCCTCCTCACTGCCGATCTCGAATCGGTGGCTGGCGATGCTCTGACGAATGCGTTCTGCGATCTCACGGCCGTCATCCAGCGGGGTGTTGGGTAGCAGCACCACGAACTCCTCGCCGCCGTAGCGACTAAGAATGTCGCTGTGACGCAACTGCTTACCGATCAGTTTTGCCACCTGCTGCAGTACCCGGTCCCCGGCCTGGTGGCCGTGGGTATCGTTGATTCGTTTGAAGTGATCCACATCGAGGAACATGCAACTTAATGGTTGCTGGTGACGCTGCACCCGTGCGGCCTCTTCTCCCAGACGTTGGTCGAAGTAGCGGCGGTTATTGACCTGAGTCAGAGGATCGGTGAGGCCGAGTTGCCTTACCCGTTGATGGTTGGCGCAGTTGTCGAGACAGATGGCGACGATGGCGGCCAGCCGCTCAAGGAATTCGGTTCCACTACCCGGGACAAAGCGTTGCGGATCGTAACTCCCCAGGTTGAGTATCCCGACCAGTTCACCGTTACGCAGCATCGGCAGGCAGGCGTGGGAGCGTACCGGTTTGGGCTGCGGCGGAAACAGGTGCAGTCCCCCATCGGTGTCCGGGCCGATTCTCGGCAGGAGATTGTTTGGAAAATAGGCCAGCAGGGTGTCGGGTTCGGTTTCAATCAGGAGTCCCGGCACGTCATCAAGCTGAGTGCCGCCCGATTCCATCATCCGTACCAGTTCGTATTCCGGGTCGAGCAGGATCAGGCTGATGCAGTCGAGGTGGAAGGTTTCAGGGTAGACGTCGAGTACCAGATGGAGAAGCTCGGTGATGGAGGTGGCGCTGATTAGTGCCAGTTCGTACTCTTTGAAGCGCTGCAGCTTGGCCTCGTTCTCCCGCGCCTGGGCGACAAAGGCCTTCAACTGCCGACGCAGTTGTTTGTTTTCGCTTTGCAGTTCATTTTCCATTCTGGCGGCCCCCGGGGGGAAGGAGTAGCCGATTTGACGGTTACTCTACAGAAATTTGGTGATCACCGTAATGGATGAGCGTCGCATTTTCTGCTGAAATTGATGCCACGGGATTATTTTGTTTAATATAGACTCGTCCCATACGATGTTTTTTCGTCAACACAGGTTGAATCCATGACTACACCAGTAAACAAAGTGGCCGGTATCGGTCCCAAAACCGCAGAATACCTGCATGAACAGGGTATTGAGACTGCTGAAGATCTGCTCAAGGCCGACAAAGAGGTACTAATTGCGGCACCGGGTTTCAGTGAGGCCAAGGCCGATAACGCCCTGGCCTCGGCAGCTGAGCTCGTCGGCGGTGAGGTAAAGAAGGCGGCGCCGAAGAAAAAGGCCGCTGCTGAAAAGCCGGCAGCGAAGAAAGAGGAAGCCAAGCCTGCGGCAAAGAAAACCGCAGCCAAGAAGCCGGCAAAGAAAGTCGCCAAGGCTGAGGAGAAGCCAGGTGAGCCGAAAGCGGCCAAACCCAAGGAGAGCAAGAAGGATAAGCTGAAGCGCATCCGCAAGCTCAAGCGCAAGGAGAAGAGCCGGGTTAACAAAAAGAAGAAAAACAAAAAGAACCGAAAGAAGAAGTAAGCTTCCGCAAAAAAGAAACCCCGCCGAAGCGGGGTTTCTTTTTTTCACATCAGTGAAATGTCACTCGGCAATGACGTTGCTTGCCTGAGGACCTTTGGGACCGTTCTGGACTTCGAAGGAAACTTTCTGTCCTTCAGCCAGGGTACGGAAGCCGGAACCAGAGATTGCGCTGAAGTGAACGAATACATCCGCGCCACCATCGTCCTGAGCGATAAAACCGAAACCTTTGGCTTCGTTAAACCATTTCACAGTGCCTGTAGCCATAATACTTGTACCTTAAAAAAGTGATAAACATAGGGTGTTGCTAGCAGGTCATGAAATGGGGTGTTCAAGAGGTAACGCGGAAGGGTACGCCTAAAACTACCACTGCCATAAACTGCAGCTCGTTTGAGTATACGCCACGCCTATAGCCTTTTCCAGCTAATTATTTTGCCTTTTAGATGAAGATCTTGTGACAAATGTCAGCAACTTTTTTACTGGATTTCAGTGCTTTTTTTCCGTGGTGTAGTAGACCCCGGGAATGATGCTTTTTTTCATCACTCGAGTTTCCGTCAGGTCGGCGCCACCCTGTTCGGTGAACTTGAAGAAAGTCTGGCCTATGCGGATCATGTCGTCTTCGACCAGAAGGTGCTGGCTGATTTTGTCGTGGTTGACGAAAGTACCGTTGGTGCTATCCAGATCACGCAGCACATAACTGACACTGTCGCCGCTCTCGGCTTTCACCTTTTCGATAACCGCATGCTCTCGGCTGGAGAGTTCGTCGTCGACGCAAAGATCGTTCTCTTCGCTACGGCCGATGCGGAAAGGGTCGTTATCCAGGGCGATCTTTACCCCGGGAACGTTGTTTTTGTACTGAATCAGAATGGCCATCTACAGGTCCTGGCAATGGGCGTTACCGTTCGATTATATCGGGCTCTTTTCTACTGTGTCATCACGTAACGACTGGTTCATGCCGAGGAAGGCGCCAACCAGATAGATCATGATCCCGGCGAGCATTCCCGGCGCGGTCGCGTAGATCAAGCCGGGAATGAGCAGGGGCCAGAGATAGAACACCAGCACCCCACCCAGCAGCATAGCGATAGCCAGAGGCTGGCTCGGTCGGCGTCCGAGGGCATACACCGTCAACAACGGGGCGAAGCCTGCGCCCAGTACCCCCCAGGCATCTAGGACCAGGGCAAAAACACTTTTGTCGCTGAACAGGGCGATCGCCAGAGCTAGCAGGCTGACCACCACGGTGCCGCCTTTGGTGAGCAGATAGTGATCGGATTTTTGCTGGTGGAAGTCGCGGGTTAGTGAGGCGGAACAGCTGAGGATCAGTGAGTCGGCGGTGGAGATAGTGGCAGCGAAGATGCCCGCCAATACCATACCGACCAGTACCTGTGGCAGGAGTTGCTGCGCCAGAGTCGGCAGGGCCAGCTCCGCGTCGAAGTTCTCCACTTCGGGTAATAATACTCTTGCGGCCAGGCCGACACCGATGGTCATGGCGTAAAACAGGGCAAACCAGCTGTAGTAATAGAGTCGTACCCTGCCGATATCCTGCGGTTTGTCCATGGTCATGAAGCGCACCATGATGTGCGGTTGCCCGGCCACGCCATAGCCGGCAAAAAACCAGCCGAGAATAAAACCCAGCCCACCCAGCAGCACGCCATAACCCGATTCCGGTGGCAGCAGGGCCAGATAGTTTTCATCCACTCGATCCAGGTGTTGGACGAAACCCGACAGGCCACCTAGGTTGTCGACGGTGATATAGAGCATCAGGCTCATGGATATGATCATGACTAGGGACTGGGCCGCGTCGGTCCAGATCGAGGCGCGGATACCGCCAGCAAAGGAGTAGACCAGCACAATGGCCGCGCCGATCACCGCACCGATGTAATTTTCCCAGCCGAACAGGACGTGCAGCGCCTTGCTGCCCGCACTGAGCTGGGCGGCGGCATAGGTGCCGAGGAATAGCAGGGTGAAGGTACCGACGATAAAACGCAGTATGGTGTAGTTGGTGTCGTGCCAGTGGCTGAGCAGGCCGCCGTAGGTATGCACACCATGGCGTTCAGTCATTTCACGTACGGGGCGGTGAATCAGCAGTGAGGCGACAAAGTCGCCCAACACCCAGCCGATAGCCATCCAGATTGAGGAGATGCCCGTGCTGTAGGTAAAACCGATCATGCCGATGAACATGTAGCCGCTGTTGTTGGTGGCGACTGCGGAGAGGGCGACCAGCCAGGGTTGTATGTTATGGCCAGCGAGCAGGTAGTCGATGCTTGTGTGGCGGTTCTGTTTCAGTGAGAACAGGCCGATAACGACAAAAAGGCCGAGGAAGGCAAGAAAACTGGCAATAACCATGGATTAGATCCCGATTTGGTGTATTGCGTTTCCACCCTACAGCAAGGCATTGGGGCTTTCAAATCGGTGAGTATCAATCGAGTCGTTCACCGAGTTTTTTCAGTACATGGATGGCGCGTTCCAGCTCTTCACAACTGAAGTCCTGAATAATCTCTGCCGCCCAGCATTGTTTGGTTTCCATCAACTGCTCACACACTGCTTTTCCACGCTGGGTCAGCTCGACCAGCTTGGCGCGTTTGTGTTCTGGATTGGGGAGGCCGTTCAGTATCCCCTGTTTGATCATGATGTCGACCAGACGCTGCACACTCTGCCGTTGTAGACCCATACGTCGGGCGATTTGTGCAACGGTGAGTGGGCGTTGTTCCAGTTGCAGGGCGCCAAGTACCTGCCAGCGTGCGCCAGTCAACCCGTGCTTTGCACTGAGTTGATCGCCGTTGGCCAGCAATTTTCCGTTGGCCTGGAAAATTTCGCCGATGAGTTGGTAGAACTTATCGCATGTTGCCGTTTTGCCCATATTCTCTGTTTACGTAGTTTTTGATTGGTTGACAGGATGCTGTCAAAGGCGGAGTATACCCGCTTCCCTGCTGGAAGAGAACGCCAATACCCCTGTATTAACTGGGGCATTGCTCCGTAGACGCCAACCTTCCCGCTATATTCAAATTCACGCCTTGACCGATCACAGGAGTGCCGCGTGGCCATGAGAACCCTTTTCCCTAAACAGATCATTCGCGCCGGGTTACTGTTGTTGCCTTCCACCATGGTTTTCGCTGCCGCGCCTCCCGGCGGAATGCCGCCAATGCCGGTGGAAGCGCGGCCAGTGACGGTTGGGGAGATTGTCCGCAGTGCAGATACTGTCGGCAACCTGCTTGGCTATGAGGCGGTGGTGTTGCGTCCGCAGATCCAGGGCAAGGTGGAGAAGATCCTGTTTGAAGAGGGTCAACCTGTGACTGCAGGGCAGCCGATGGTGCAACTCGACGACGATCAATATCGGGCCGAACTGGACGAGGCGGTGGCCAATCGCGATCTGAGCGATGCCAACTATCGCCGTACCCAGGAGCTGATCAAGCGCAAGGTGGCTTCGCAAACCGATAAGGACAAGGCCTATGCGGAACTACAGGCCAACAAGGCGCGGGTTGCGTTGAAGAAAGAGGCCTTGAGTAAGACGGTGCTTGCCGCGCCGTTCGACGGTATTGCCGGTCTGCGCGCGGTCAGTGTCGGCGATGTCGTCACGCCGGGTCAGGCGTTGGTAGAGGTGGTGGATATCGATCCGATCAAGGTTGATTTCCGTGTGCCGGAAAAATATGTCGGCGAAGTGCAGCAGGGGCAGCAGATAAAGATTCGCGTCGACGCCTTTCCCGGCGAGAAATTTATTGGTGAGGTTTATGCGGTGGCGCCGCTGATCGACAGCAATGGTCGTAACCTGCAGATGCGTGCCACCGTGCCCAATGCAGACAGTCGTCTGCGTCCCGGCATGTTTGCCAGGGTCGAATTAGCCATGAAGAGATATGAGAACGCCATTAGCGTACCGGAAGAGGCGATCGTGCCAATGGGCGACAAGCAACTGGTGTATCGCATCAAGGACGGCAAGGCGGAGATGGTGCCGGTCAAACTGGGCATTCGTCATCAGGCGATGGTGCAGGTGGTACAGGGATTGGAACCTGGGGATGTCGTGATCACCGCGGGGCAGATTAAGGTCCGTCCCGGCGCGCCGGTGAACCCGATTAACCTCAAGCAGGATAATGCTGAGGCGCCGCTATGATCCTTTCCGATATCAGTATCCGTCGCCCGGTACTGGCGACGGTGATGACCCTGCTTATCGTGCTGGTGGGGATCATCGCCTACGATCGGCTGTCGGTGCGTGAATATCCCAGTATTGACGTGCCAGTGGTGACCGTGGCGACCACCTATTATGGCGCCAACGCAGCGATCATGGAGTCGCAGGTGACCAAGATCCTGGAGGATTCCCTTTCCGGTATCGAAGGTATCGATTTCATGACTTCGGTTAGCCGTGCGGAGTCGAGCCAGATCACCATTAACTTCAAATTGACCCGCGATCCCGATGCCGCAGCCAACGACGTGCGTGACCGCGTCTCCCGGGTGCGCGGCATGTTACCCGATGAGATCGAGGAGCCGATCGTCTCCAAGGAGGAGGCCGACGCCCAGCCGATCATCTATATGGCCTTCTCTTCCGATCGCCACAGCATGCTGGAGGTAACCGAGGTTGCCGACCGTCTGGTTAAGGATCGGGTGCAGACGATTAACGGCGTGGCCAACGTACGTATCTTCGGTGAGCGTCGCTACTCCATGCGCATCTGGTTGGATCGCGCACGTATGGCGGCCTACGCCGTCACCACTCAGGATATCGAGACCGCATTGCGGGCACAGAACCTGGAGGTGCCCTCCGGGCGTATCGAGTCGGCGCAGCGGGAGTTCTCGGTGCTGGCCGAGACCGATCTGCGCACCCCGGAGCAGTTCCGCCGGGTGATCCTGCGTGACGACTCCGGCTATCTGGTGCGGTTGGGTGACGTGGCACGGGTCGAGGTTGCCCCCGCCGAGGAGCGGCGCATTACCCGCTTCAAGGGTGAGAACGCGGTGGCACTGGGGGTGATTAAACAATCCACGGCCAATCCGTTGGATGTCTCCAATGCGTTGCGGGAGATGTTGCCGACCATCAAGTCGGTGTTGCCGGAAGGGATGCAGGTCAATATCGCCTACGATAAATCGATCTTCATCGACCGTTCTATTCAGTCGGTCTATACCACCATCGGCGAGGCGGTGGTGCTGGTCATTATCGTTATCTTCGGTTTCCTGCGTAGTATGCGCGCCACTTTTATTCCGATGGTGACCATTCCTGTGTCGCTGATCGGCGCCTTCTTTTTCATGTATCTGTTCGGTTTCAGCATCAACATCCTCACCTTGCTGGCGATGGTGTTGGCCATCGGCCTGGTGGTGGATGACGCCATCGTCATGTTGGAGAACATCTACCGTCACATCGAGCAGGGTGAAGAACCGCTGCAGGCGGCGCTTAAGGGGGCCAAGGAGATCGGTTTTGCCGTATTGGCGATGACCTTCACCTTGGCGGCAGTGTTTGCTCCTGTTGCTTTCACCGAAGGAGCCACCGGTCGGCTGTTCGCCGAGTTTGCCCTGACCCTGGCAGGTGCGGTGATCGTCTCCGGTTTTGTTGCCCTGACCCTGTCGCCGATGCTCTGTTCGCGTATGCTCAAGCATGAAAAGCACGGTGCCCTGTACGAAATGGGTGAGCGTTTCTTTACCGCGCTGAATGAGAAGTACGAGCGTTTACTGCGTCGGGCGCTGGAGCGGCGCATGCTGGTGATCGGGGTGAGTCTGCTAGTGGTTTTTGGCATGGGCGGACTGTTCGCCATGCTCAAATCGGAACTGGCGCCGGTCGAAGACCGCGGTTTGGTAATGGGGATCGGTATCGGTCCTGATGGTGCCACCCCGGCCAACATCGACAAATCGGCTCGGCAAATGGAGGCGATGTATAGCGCTATTCCTGAAGTGGAGCGCTACTTCATGGTGGTCGGCGTGCCGACGGTTAACCAGATCATCTCCTTTGTAGGTCTTCAGGACTGGGATGAGCGGGAGCGTAGCGCCAGTGAAATTACCAATGAGCTGCGCCCCAAACTGTTCATGGGCATTCCTGGCGTGTTGGCCTTTGCGGTACAACCGCCGTCGCTGGGGCAGAGTGTCATCAGTCGCCCATTGGAGTTCTACATCCAGACCACAGCCACTTACGACGAACTGCAACAGACCACCAACCAGATCATGGCCAAGGTGCGGGAGAATCCCGGTCTGCTCAATCCCGATACCGATCTCAAGTTGAACAAGCCGGAGCTGCGGGTACAGGTGAATCGGGAGAAAAGCGCCCTGATTGGCGTGCAGGTATCAACCATCAACCGTACCTTGGAGAGCATGCTCGGCGGGCGTACCGTCACCCGCTATAAGCAGTCGGGTGAGCAGTACGACGTTATCGTCCAGGTGGAAGATGTGGATCGCCGTAACCCGCAGGATCTGACCAATATTCAGGTGCGTTCCGGTAGTGGTGAAATGGTGCAACTGGCCAATTTGGTGTCCATGCAGGAGACGGTGGCGCCCAAGGAACTCAACCACTTCAACAAGCTGCGTGCGGTGAAGATCAACGCCACCCCGGCACCGGGTTACAGCCTGGGTGAGGCGATCGCCTTTATGCAGCAGACTCTGTCTGAAGTCGCACCGGATGCGCTGTTCGACTACGGCGGTCAGTCGCGGGAATTCATCGAATCGAGTAGCGCGCTGTTTGTCACCGGTCTGTTGGCGCTGGGCTTTATCTATCTGGTACTGGCGGCACAGTTCGAGAGCTTCCGCTCACCGTTGATCATCCTGCTCTCGGTGCCATTGGCGATGACCGGTGCGTTGCTGACCCTCAAGCTTACCGGCGGTACCCTCAACATCTACAGCAAGGTGGGCCTGATCACCCTGATCGGTCTGATCACCAAGCACGGTATTTTGATTGTCGAGTTCGCCAATCAGATGCGCGATAAGGGGCATGAGCTGACTCAGGCGGTGGTCGAGGCGGCGGTGCTGCGTCTACGACCGATCCTGATGACCACCGGTGCGATGGTACTGGGGGCTATCCCGCTTGCACTGGCGACAGGCGCGGGCGCCGAGAGCCGGGTGCAGATCGGCTGGGTCATCGTAGGTGGGATGACCTTCGGTACCCTGCTCACCCTGTTTGTGGTACCGGTGGTTTACACACTCATCGCGGGCAAACGGCCTGACGCGCTGTAAATTCTACTCATGCGGCGCGATAGGGTGTTAAAAACGGGCTTAAAGTGCTCATTTACTAGTGCGTAAACTCCGCCTTTGCGCCCGTTTTTAGCCTTCTCTCGCGCTCGCCTGAGCGAATTTCTTCACCTCTCAAGTTATTAATACTTCTGTAATTTTGTATTATCGGCGGCAACAACCAACTTGAACGGTTGGTTATTGCCGCTATATTTGTCTTATGGGCCAACAAAACAGGGCAGGATCGACGCCCGGGAGGCTGGGATGAATAACAACGCAGAGCAAGCTGAAGTAGAAGCCGTTACCTGCCATGTCTGTCAGCAGGATGTTCCGCATACACAGGGTCTGACTGTTGAGGCGCAGGAGTACCTGTTCTTCTTTTGCGGGCAGGGCTGCTATGAATCATGGCAGCAGATGAATGGCCTGCGTACCGCTGATGTTGGGTAAGGCAATAAGCGACACGAAAAGGCGGCACATGTGCCGCCTTTTTTATTTGTCCGACCAAACTGCCAGTTCGTTGCCACTCGGCTCAATGAAATGGAAACGGCGTCCGCCGGGAAATGAGAAGATCGCTTTACTGATCTTGCCGCCGTTTTGTTCGACCTTCTGCTGGGTCTTCTCCAGTTCCTTACTGTAGAGCACGATCAGGGCACTGCCTGCTGCCGTGGCGGCGCAGCGTTCAGACTGGTAGAAGCCGCCATTGAGCCCGGCATTGGAGAAGGCAGTGTAGTCCGGGCCGTAGTCGCTGAAGCGCCAGTCGAACACCTTGGAGAAAAAGTTCTTAGTGGCTGGAATGTCCCGCGCCGGAAATTCTACGTAATCGATCTTCGAATGGTTGCTCATGACTCCCCCGGTTGTTTTTGCCTAAGCGTGGTCGCTTAGCAGTCGATAGCCGACACCCTGTACCGTGAGTATATAACGTGGGTGGGTAGGCTGATCGCCCAGCTTCTGTCGCAGGTGGCCGATGAGCACGCGTAAGTGATGGGTTTCGTCCTCGCGGTTGGCACCCCATATCTCGCGGATGATCTGTTGGTGAGTGAGTACCCGATCCGGGTTATTCACCAGCAGGCGTAACAGGCTGTACTCTTTGCGCGACAGGTGCACCAATTTACCGTTTACGCGCACCGTACGGGTTGCCAGATCCACTTTCAGGCCACCGTGTTCGAATATCACGTCATTTTCGTTCTCTGCAGATTCATTGTTACGCAGCAGCACCCTGATGCGGGCCATCACTTCGGAGATGCCAAAGGGTTTGGTGACGTAGTCGTTTGCCCCGGCGTCCAGTGCCATCACCTTTTCCGCTTCGTCCGAGCGTACTGAAAGGACGATGAGCGGCATCGCTGACCATTCGCGCAGACGGCGGATAAACTCCTGACCATCCATATCCGGCAGGCCCAGATCCAGGACCACCAGATCCACCTTCTGCTCTGCACTGAGTTGCAGACCCTCTCCGGCCTGACGTGCTTCCAGAATGGTAAAACCGTGCGCTTCGAGACTGATGCGCAGGAATTTGCGGATATGGGGATCGTCCTCAACCAACAGGATGGTGCCGGATAGTGCTTGATTCATGATTCATGCTCCGATTTATGCTCTGGCAGTGACAGCCGGATACAGGTGCCCTTGCCGTTCTTTCCTTCATGTGCAGAAACCTGTCCACCGTGGGCACTGATCAGGCCGCGGCAGATGGCCAGACCCAGGCCGGTTCCTGAATTGTGTCGATCGCCGCGGGTGGCGGTATAAAACATGTCGAATACCCTTTCGCGTTCGGCTTCCGGAATACCGGGTCCCTGATCACAGACATCGATGGTGACGGTTTCGTTCGTATATTGAAGTTGAATGGTGATGGTGGCTTCAGGAGGTGAAAAGCGCGTGGCATTATCCAGTACGTTGACCAGCGCCTGTTCGATCAATACCCCCTGTACATAGAGCAGCGGTATCGAGTCGGGTACATCGAGTTGTACTTCATAAGGCGCGAGGTCTTTGTGCAGTCGTTCGGTGGCCGCAGAAATAATGTCGCTGATGTCGACCCAGTCGCGCTTGGGGGTCAGGGTACCGCCTCCCAGGCGAGTCATATCCAGCAGGTTCTGGATGTAACGATTGAGTCGCTCCGCCTCTTCCAGCACGGTCTGCAACAGATCAATACGATCCTTTTCCTGAATATTGTCCGAGTATTCCAGCAGACTGGAGGTGGACCCGATAATCGAAGAGAGCGGCGTACGCAGATCATGAGAGACAGAAGAGAGCAGGGCGGAACGCAGTTGCTCGGTCTCCGCGGAGACGTGCGCAGCTTCCAGGTCAGAGACCAAACGTACCCGCTCCAAGGTGGCCCCGGCCAGATCACAAAGGATGCGTAGCTGTTCCTGCCGGGCGGTATCCAGTGATGGGTGCTGCAGATAGAGCTGACCCTGTATTCGGTGCTGGGTGCTGAAGCGAATGCGATAGCCTTCTTCTTGCGGGCCCTCATCCTTGCTCTCACGCAGGCGTTGCAGGATTTGCTGCGGCGGTGGTGGCAGGGGCTGAAAACCATCGTGACCGTAGATCGCTTCTTCTATGTCATCGATGATTACCCAGGCCGGTGCGTGATAGGTCTGGGCAATATGCCTTACCAGACTTTGCAGCACACTGGCATTATCAGGTGCCGTTGCGAGCATCCGCGAGAAGTCATTAATGTTAGTCAGGCGCCGAACCATGAAGCGGTTTTGTGCCATCTCTTCGTGCATCCGCGCAGCTAGCCTGCCGCTGAGCAGGGCGATGATGAGGAAGAAGAGCAGCGTGGCAATCTCACCGTCGTTCTCCACCTTGAAGGTGTAGTAGGGCTGGGTGAAGAAGAAGTTGAAACTGAGAAAGCTGAAAATACCGCACAATACAGCGGTTTGCATACCGAAGCGCGAGGCACTGAGCAGTACTGCGACAAGGAAGACTAGGGATAGGTTGGCATGAGGCAGGATGGCATGTGCAACAAAGGCGAGCGGGGTTGCTACCAGCACGGTGAGTGCTGCCATCAGCATGCTGCGCCAGAAAGTGAGGCTTTCGGCTTGCGGGGGTATCACTCCAGTTCCTGCAGTTGCGCCGTTTGTGCCGCCATTCTATACGTTATGGGACGGCTGGACGGTAAAAAAAATATAAACAAGTTACAAAGATTTTAGCTGCCGTCTGTGGCGTAGCGGCCCAGAATGTCGCCGCACGAAGCTGTAGTAGCCCAGGTGGATGCTCATAATGAGTCTCTCCTTCATCAGTCGCCTGATAGGCGTCATCCTGCTTGTATTCTCTCTGGCACTGTTGCCGCCGTTGTTGTTCGCCCTGCTCGACCGGGAAGCGGAGTTCGGCAGTCTGCTTGAAACCCTGCTGTTCTGTCTGGGGACAGGCACAGTTTTGTGGTTGATTTCCCGGCGTGAGCATCACCGCATACGTACCCGCGATGGTTTCCTGCTGGTGACCTTGCTTTGGGTGGTTGTCGGCCTGGCCGGCAGTCTGCCGTTGATGCTGGTACTCCACATGGGCCTGGCTGCCGCCTTCTTCGAGTCGGTTTCCGCTTTTACCACCACGGGTGCCACCGTCATTTCCGGGTTGGATCAGCTGCCACGCTCGATCCTGTTATTCCGCCAGGAGTTGCAATGGCTTGGCGGGATTGGGGTGGTGGTTTCGGCGGTAGCGTTGATGCCGATGCTCGGTATCGGCGGGATGCAGCTCTACAAGGCGGAGACCGCCGGTCCAATTAAGGACGAAAAACTGACCCCACGGATTGCCCATACTGCACGGGTATTGTGGCGTATCTATGGTGCCATGACTCTGCTCTGTGCAGTAAGTTACTGGGTTGCGGGAATGAGTCTCTTCGATGCGATCTGTCACAGTTTGGCGACTGTCTCGACCGGTGGCTTTTCCACCCACGATGCCAGTATCGGCTATTTCCACAGCAGTGCGATTGAAAGCGTTGCGGTAATCTTTATGTTGTTGGGGGCGATCAGTTTTAACGTTCATTACCTCGCCATCCGCAAAGGATCATTGCTGGCTTTCTGGCAGAGCATCGAGGTACGGGTTTTTCTGTTACTGGTGCTGGTGATGATACTGGTGATTGGCGCGTCGCTCTATCTTCAGGGGGCACAACCTTCGCTTCCCGCAGCACTACGCTATTCCACCTTTGAGACGGTATCTGTGGTGACCAGTACCGGTTTCGGCATCGGTGATTTTTCCCGTTGGCCGGGGATGTTGCCAGTATTGCTCATCTTCATCAGTTTTGTCGGTGGGTGTGCCGGTTCTACCGCAGGCGGGATGAAGGTGATTCGTTTTATCCTGTTGAGCAAACAGGCACTGCTGGAGATCTTGAGGCTGGTTCACCCACGGATGAGCCGTCAGGTAAAGTTGGGCGGCAAGGTCGTCAAGGAGCGGGTGGTGTCTGCAGTGTGGGGATTTTTTGCTGTCTATGTCGCTGCGTTTGTCCTCTTTCTGCTGTTGCTGATGGCCGATGGGCTGGATCAGGTGACGGCCTTCGGTGCGGTGGCTACCAGTATGAATAACCTGGGCCCGGGATTGGGCAAAGTGGCAACCGATTTTACCGCCCTGAATGACTTTGGTCTGGTGTTGACCGCGCTGGCGATGTTGTTGGGCCGACTGGAGATATTCACCATACTGGTATTACTGAGCCCCGCGTTTTGGCAGGAATAAACTGCTGGTCAGCTTGCCGCATCTGGGCCAAACTTTGGCAACGATATCAGAGGGGAGTGCACAGTGGAGAAGCAACGCAGACCGGGTTCGCCGATTGATAGCGACAAGCTGGACAAGGTAGTTGCCGAAGCGCGGCAGAACGCCGAAAAACGGATGCAGGGTTATCGCGAACAGTCGCTACGTATTCATCCCTGGGTCTGCGGTCGTTGCGGGCGTGAATTTACCCGCGAAAACTTGCACGAGCTGACCGTTCACCACAAAGATCACAACCACGATAACAATCCTCCCGACGGTAGCAATTGGGAAAATCTCTGTCTCTATTGCCACGATAACGAGCACCAGCGTTATGAAGAGCATGTGCGCGGTTACGATAGCCTGGCACCAAAGGACGAAGATAAACCGGCCACCTTTAATCCGTTTGCCGAGCTGAAATCGATGCTGAAAGATAAAGAGAAAAAGTAGTGGGCTGTTGCCTTAACTGATACCGCATTGTGCCAGGAATTGTTGCCGCGCCAGCTCCAGACGTTCGCGTAGTTCTTCAGTGGTTTTGTCTTCCTGCGCCAGCCACAGCAGACACTCCTGATGATACTGCTCAAACGCGGCTGCTACTTTCCGCGCATCGAGGGGTTTGTCCGTTTCTTCGGCGGCCGCTTTACTGGCGCTGGCAGACAGCGGCGCAACCAGCGCCGAGCGCGGAATCATGCGCTGCTGATTACTTTCCAGATTGACCGCGATTAAAGGGCTGGCCTTACTATAGCGTTCGTTCTGAAATTCAAATTGTTCGCCGATAGGGAGTTGGTTAAATCGCATCATCCTGCCATTATCACTCAGGCTTCTTCTTCTTCCCACTCCTCATCGCTCTCTGCAGCAAAATTATCCAGTTCCTTATCGCTATCATCGTCGTTGGCCGCCACGACAGGTTTGTTACGACCCTTTAGCGGCAGGTTGGCGATTTTATTACCTCGGGGATTAAAGTGGCTGCGGCACTCCGCGTAGGCGACCTGTAGTTCACTGCTAATCGCCTGTTCGTCATCGTTCAGTTCACGCAGCTTCGGTTCGATAATTTCGCGGCGATATTCGAGGATCTCATTGCGCTTGAGGTTGAACAGGTAAATGGTGTCGCTATTACCCGTGTCGATGCGGTTGTCGCGCAGGACCGGAGTGCTTTTTTCGCCGGCTTCCAGATAGCCAAACCAGTAGTGTTTCTCGCTCATGGCATTACCCTGTCGTTGTCCAGGCAATCGTTATTGGCTCCCTGTCGCCGCCTGCGGCAGGTTGGGAAAATAGTATCCAGAAATGCTCCGTTGTAAAGAAGCTGAGGGCTATTTTTTCGATAGAAATTTTTTGGTTAATTTCGCTCTTATCTGCCTTCGTGATAAATTTCCCTGATAGACAAAAGTCGTTCGGCAAACGAAAGTGGTTCTATGACAGAACATAATCTTCTATTTGTATATGGTACCCTCCGCCAGGGGGCGCATTGTGTGATGTCGAACTGGCTGGCAAGTCAGGCGGAATACCTTGGCTGTGGTGTGGTTCCCGGTCGACTCTATGATGTGGGGAGTTATCCGGCATTACGCCCCGCCAGATATCCCGAGGAGAAGGTAGTCGGCGATCTCTATCGACTTCACCGTCCCGGCCATGCCCTGAAACGCCTGGATCGATACGAAGGGATTGGCGCCGGTCAGTCCCGCCCTTATCAATATCGCCGGGACAGGGTCATGGTATTTTTGCCTGGTGGGGAACAGTACGAGGCCTGGACCTATCTCTATATGGGAGCCACGGCGCGACTGCGACGGATCGGCACTGGCGATTATTTACAGGATGGTGGACCCCGGCAGGTGCGGCCGGTCAAGGTACAGCGGAGCGGAAGATGAGTGGCTGGGGATGTCCTCACGAAGTGAGGGGAAAATGCAATCGGGTAAAAGGTAATCCCTGTGAGCCGGGGATGAAGGGCTGCGTATTGTTTGGCCGTTTTGTCTTCAGCGATGAATCAAAAAACCGTCCCGGCGGCCCGCGCCGCCGGCCGACGGAAAAGGAGGAAAACGAAGAAAAGGAGTAGGCTGCTTACCAGAATTTTCTCAGCCATTTTTTCTGTACCCCCGCCTTGTGGAAAGTTTTGGAGTACATTTTGTCTTCCTTGCTGATGTGATCGAACAGCCAGTCGCGCAGGAACATCAGCAATTCCATGCCCACGTGGGTATCGCCCGCGTGGTACTTGCCCTGAAACTCCTCAACCCGTGCCACGATCGTGTCGTGAATCGCCTTGTGGTTATCGTAATCCTCATAGTGGAAGAGACGCATCAGGGTTTCTTCAACGGCGAAATGGATACGGGTGTAGTCCACCAGTTTGTCCAGCACATCACCAACCAGTTGTGGATTGGAGCGATTGGCCAGGGCGGTGTACAGCTCGTTCATAATCTCTATCAGGCACTTGTGCTGTTCATCTATTTCCTGGATCTCTACGCTGTAGAGATCGTCCCAGGTAATCATGCTCATGTTTGACTCCTCACTCTTGTTGGCGACGCAACGCCAAGCTCTGAAACAATTTTTTCAATTCCACAGAATTTAAGCGGACTTCAGGCGGTTTTTATTGTGCGGCGGTATTTTTTATTGTCTTTAATCTGACATCATACCTTAACCCAAAAGTAGTATAGATGAGTGTTTTGCAAAGTTAATCAATCGTATTGTAAAAAAATATAATAGTTTCCTATAGAAGCGGTGGCGGTCACAAAATAGACCATACACGCAGAAATAAAAAGCGCTTAGGCAAGCCCCTCATCCTGTGAGAGGATGCGTGTAGAACCATGTAGTTACGGGCAGGAGTGAAAGTATTGGATATCGACAGCGACGCCGACGGGATCATCGCCGCCATCGATCTGGGTTCCAACAGTTTCCACATGATTGTGGCGCGGGAGGTGGATGGCGAGCTACAGATCCGCGATCGGCTGCGCGAAATGGTGCGCCTGGCTGCGGGCATGGGGGCTGACGGTCGTCTCGACAGGGCCGCCAGAGTACGTGCGCTGGATTGCCTGAGCCGCTTCGGTCAGCGACTGCGAGGGTTTGGTTCGGGCACGGTTCGTGCGGTGGGCACCAACACCCTGCGTAAGGCGCGCTCCCCGAATTTCCTGCGTGATGCGGAGGAGGCGCTGGGACATCCCATCGAAGTCATCTCCGGCCTGGAGGAGGCACGCCTGATCTATCTCGGGGTCTCCCATGGACTGCCCCTGTCCGATGAAACCCGCCTGATTGTCGATATCGGCGGCGGCAGCACCGAATTGATCCTGGGGCGGCGCTTCGAGCCATTGGAACTGGAGAGTCTTTACATGGGGTGCGTCAGTTTCAGTCAGCGCTATTTTCCCAAAGGTCACATCAGCGCCAGGGGCATGCGCGAGGCGGTGATTGCTGCGCGCCAGGAGCTGTTGGTGATTGAGAATCACTATCGCGGCATCGGCTGGAGCGAAGCGGTGGGTGCCTCGGGGACGATTAAGTCGGTGGGGGAGATCGCCCGTTCGATGGGTTGGTGCGATGACGGCATCACCCTGGAGGCGATGCAACGTCTGACTCAGGAACTGGTCGCCGCGGGTCATGTGCAGAAGCTGCAGCTTAAAGGGTTGAACGAAGAGCGGCTGCCGGTGGTGGCGGGCGGAGCGGCGGTCCTGCTGGCGATATTCGAGGCGCTGGATATCAAGCAGATGCAGGTCTCCGATTGGGCGCTGCGCGAAGGGCTGCTCTATGACCTGCTGGGGCGTCAGCGTCAGGAGGATGTGCGGGAGAGGACGATTGCCGCACTCAGTGATCGCTATCGGGTCGATCTGGCGCAGGTGGCGCGGGTCGAGAACACGGCCACAGGGATATTTCGGCAAGTGGCGGAGGCCTGGGCCTTGCAGGGCGAGGCGCGTGAGCAGCTGTTGATCTGGGCGGCGCGTCTGCACGAGATCGGTCTGGCCATCGCCCACAGTGGTTACCATAAACATGGCGCCTACCTGTTGGCCAACTCCGATATGCCGGGGTTTTCCAACAACGAACAGCAACTGCTGGCGGTACTGGTTCGTGCCCATCGGCGCAAATTGAGCGAGTCGTTGTTCAGCGAACTGCCAACAGCGCAACGCCAGTGTTTGCGGCGTCTGACGATCCTGTTGCGGATGGCGGTACTGCTGCACCGTAGCCATTCGGCAGGGGAACTGCCCGAGATTGGCTTCAGTGCCAGGGGCAAAACGCTACGACTACGTTTTCCCAGGGGCTGGCTGGCAGAGCATCCTCTGACCGAGGCGGATCTGGCGCAGGAAGCACTGCATCTTAAGAGTGTCGGTTACACGCTCAAATTCGCCTGAGGTTTATTCGGCCTTGGCCAGTTCCTCCAGCAGTCGCGACTGGGCCGAGTACGGCGCCTCATCCCCCGGGGTGAGGCGCTGGTAGCTCCCATCACTCTGCAGCAGCCAGGCCTGGGTGTTGTCTTCCAGGTAGTACTTCAATTCGCTGACCATCCGCTCGCGCAGTTTTTTGTCTTCGATTGGAAAACAGGTTTCTACTCGACGGTGCAGATTGTGATCCATCCAGTCGGCGCTGGAACCGAAGATCTCTTCCTCGCCGCCGTTGAGGAAATAGAATACCCGGGTGTGTTCGAGGAAGCGGCCGATAATCGAACGGACACGAATGTTTTCCGAGATGCCGGGAACACCGGCACGCAGGCAGCAGATGCCGCGAATGATGAGATCGATCTCCACCCCTGCCTGGGAAGCTGCATAGAGGGCGCGAATCACGTTCTGTTCCACCAGCGCATTCATCTTGGCAATGATCCGGGTCGGTTTGCCCTGTTGCGCGTTTTGCGTTTCCCGCTCGATGCGTTCAATCAGTCCGGCATGCAAGGTGAAGGGCGACTGCAACAGTTTGCCCAGCTTGCTGCCACGACCAAGGCTGGTTAGCTGCAGAAACAGTTTGTGCACATCCTCGCCTAATATGGGATCGCCGCTGAGCAGGCCGTAGTCGGTATAGAGACGGGCAGTGCGGGCATGGTAGTTACCCGTGCCCAAATGAACGTAATGTTTGAGCTGTTCCTCTTCACGGCGTACCACCAGGATCATCTTGGCGTGGGTCTTGTAACCGACCACACCATAAACCACATGTGCCCCCGCTTCCTGCAGACGGTTGGCCAGGGCAATGTTCTCCTCTTCGTCGAAACGGGCGCGCAGTTCAACCACCACGGTCACTTCTTTACCTGCACGAGCCGCCTGCACCAGGGCATCGACGACCGCTGAGTCAGGACCTGTCCGATAAAGGGTCTGCTTGATCGCCAGCACTTTCGGATCGACCGCTGACTGCTTGAGAAAATCGATTACCGGCAGGAACGATTCAAACGGATGGTGAAGCAGGATGTCGCCTTTGCGGATCGCCTGAAAAATATTTGCCGAGAGCATTAACCGCGAGGGGAGGCCAGGGGTAAATGAGGGGAAATTCAGATCGGAGCGGTCTACCTTGTCGGGCAGGTTCATCAAACGACTGAGGTTGACCGGACCGTTGACCGTATAGAGATCCTTTTGATCCAGTTCGAACTGATCGAGCAGGAATTGACTGATTTCCGGCGGGCAGTTGTCCGCCACCTCCAGTCGTACTTCATCGCCATAACGACGTGAGGGCAGCTCACCCTCCAGAGCGCGTAACAGGTCATCGACCTCTTCGGTGTCGACAAACAGATCGCTATTACGGGTCACGCGGAACTGATAACAGCCCTGTACCTTCATCCCCGGGAAAAGATCCGCTACGTACTCGTGAATGATCGAGGAGAGGAAGACGAAGTCGTTGGGACCATCACTGCAATTCTCCGGCAGTTTGATCAGACGCGGCAGCGCACGCGGCGCCTGCACGATGGCCATGCGGCTGGTACGACCAAAGGCGTCTTTACCCTTCAACGAGATGATGAAGTTGAGGCTCTTATTGAGAATGCGAGGGAAGGGGTGCGCCGGGTCCAGACCGATAGGACTGAGGATCGGCAGCAGAGCATGTTCGAAGTAGTCTTTGATCCATTCCGACTGGTTGGCGTTCCAGTCCTGACGCTTAACGAAGCGGATGCCTTCCTGTTCCAGCGCTGGCAGAAGGATATCGTTCAGTATCCGATACTGTTCATCCACCAATTCATGAGCCTGTGCGCTGATCTGCCCCAGCAGTTCGTGGGGCAGAATGTTATCTGGGCCGGCCTGCACCGAAGACATGGCAGCTTGTTGCATCAGGCCGGCGACGCGGATCTCGAAAAACTCATCGAGGTTGGAACTGGTGATACAGAGAAAACGCAGTCGTTCCAAGAGTGGAGTGTTTTCATCCTTCGCCTGTTCCAGCACGCGGCGGTTAAAGGCAAGCAGGCTCAACTCACGGTTGATATAGAGCTCGGACTGTTTCAGTTCGGGAGAATCCATCACTTCGGCAAACTTCATAAAAAATGCGGCCTTCCATTTTCATACAGTTAAATGACAAGTATATGTCACATTGGGGAATATCGCTGTGCGATGTCATTTATCTGATGGGGTATGTGTCGCTTCGCGACGGATAACTGCATGGGAAAGCGGGGTCTCGCCCCCGCGGGTCGAGGTACTTTTTCTGGCGAGAAAAAGTACCCAAAAAGCGCTCCCGGAATTCTCGCCCCTACGGGGTGCCCTCGTTGCTCGCTCCGGTCGGGCGTTGCAGACAGGCCGTCCTTGGCCTGACTGCACCGTTGCGCACTTCCTGTGCGCAACCCTAAAGGGCTATTCCTCACTCCACTGCGCGACTCGGCTGGAATTGACGGGCCCAAGCGTCGCTCCTGCGCATCCATGCGCCCGCGACATTAGTGCGTCCCTGCACGTCAACCGCTTCGTTTGAGTAAGTCGATGTCTTTACTTCTGTCATTTCGGTTGTGATTGAATTCATAAGCCAATAACGACAGTGCCGGAGTCGCAAGCGACTCCGGCACTGTTGTGTTCACTTAAATTCTAACGACTAACTGCCTAGTCTTTTCTCACGCTGGATAAACTCCCACATCTTCCGACTGGTGAACTGAGCGCTTTCAATAAGATCTTCGATGACGACGGCAGTCAGTGGTATGGCGTCGTCTGCCTGCGTGTCAGCGGTTTTCAGCAGGTGGATCAGGGCTCTGGCGCGGTCGAGCCGTTCATGGATGCGGTTGTGCATATCGGACAGGGAAGTGGTTCGGACGTTGCTCTTCTCGTCTTTGCCATAGTCGTCGCCGTCTTCGCGGACTTGCCAGGCGGCAGTGCGGTCGGTGGATTGGGGATAGATGATATTGGTGTTTACGTGTGACATAGCATTTAGCTCCTTGTCATTCCGTATATGGTCTCCTCCCGTTTTGCAAGACGAAGCGACCGTATGGAAGGGACAGGTATGCATCCGTATATCCGGCCTGTTAATGGGAAATGATATTCCCTGGCCTCGATGAAATGCGCGCGTATTGTCCTTTTC
>JBNKVM010000080.1:0-11583 GCA_050299175.1 Thiohalomonadaceae bacterium | reverse complement strand
AGGTTAACCAGCTTGGCGGAGTACATACGGGTGTTCCACAGCTTCTCGATCATGTGATAGAGAGCGCCGGAAGCAACCATGGCAACCCAGCCCAACGCACCGGAGTGTACGTGACCAACGGTCCAGTCGGTGTAGTGGGATAGGGCGTTAACGGTCTTCGCAGACATGACCGGACCTTCGAAGGTGGACATGGCGTAGAAGGCCAGAGACATAATCAGGAAGCGCAGGATGTAGTCATCGCGCAGCTTATCCCAGGCGCCGGAGAGGGTCATCATGCCGTTGATGGCACCACCCCAGGACGGGATGATCATGGCCAGGGAAACGGCAGCACCCAGAGAACCGGTCCAGTCAGGCAGGGCGGTGTATTGCAGGTGGTGCGCACCCAGCCAGACATAACCGAACATCAGTGCCCAGAAGTGGATAACAGACAGACGGTATGAGAATACCGGACGGTTAGCCTGTTTCGGTACGAAGTAGTACATGATGCCGAGGAAGCCAGCAGTCAGGTAGAAACCTACTGCGTTGTGCCCCCACCACCATTGAACCATCGCATCCTGAACACCGGAGAATACGGAGTAGGAGTGGAACAGGTCGCTTGGCAGAGCCAGGGAGTTAACCACGTGCAGGTAGGTAATCATCACCATCATGCCCATGAAGAACCAGTTGGACACGTAGATGTGGCTGGTCTTGCGAGTAGCGACGGTCATAACGAAGTTCAGAGTGAAGGCAACCCAGACCAGCGCAATGGCGATATCGATCGGCCATTCCAGTTCGGCATACTCTTTACCAGAGGTCAGGCCCAGCGGGAAAGAGATAACTGCGGAAACGATGATCAGGTTCCAGCCCCAGAAGACAAACCATGCCAGTTTGTCACTCCACAGACGAACACCAGAGGTGCGCTGCACAGAGTAGAAGCCGGTGGCCATCAGTACACAGCCGCCGAAGGCGAAGATAACTGCATTGGTATGCAGCGGACGCAGGCGACCGAAGGAAATTTCGGCCAGGTCCAGGTTAAGAACCGGCCAGGCCAGTTCTGATGCAACGTAGACACCGACCAGGGTACCTACGACCAGATAGACGACGGCCATGACGGAAAACCACCGTACGACGTCGAAGCTGTATTTCTCTACTTGTGCTGTTTCCACAGAGTAGTCTCCTTTTGTTGTTACAAAAATTGTTGTACCTATCGGATGCCCAGGGGCTACCACCAAATTTGGGGGATTTTGCAGGTAGCTGAGCAGGAATATCACAACCCAGGTGGATTGAAGTTGATATATCTCTCTATTGAGCGCCCTCCCCTTTCTGCTGTTTCACCTGCAACGCCCATACGCCTGGGCGCAAGGACTCCTGAAAACTATTCACGTGCGAAAACGAGGGGATTTTGGGTGATTCGACCTTGTCGTGTCGATTCGGACTGCTTTCTTCTGCGAGAGGGCGTGATTCGGCTGAGTCAGGGCTTTAGTTTTACCTTTTAACCCTATAAAAATACTCGAGTATTTCTTTTCTTAGCCGCGCTCTCCGTACAAGAATAACCCCCAAGTTCTCATTGCAGCGGATAGCATGGTAGACGAAAAGACCATACCAGAACATTGATTTTTGTCAATGAATAAGCCATTTGCCACAGCTTTTTCTGGAAAACAGGTCTTTTCGCTCAGCGCCATTTGTACCGCCTTTCAACCACTGTGATCAAGCATCATTACTGCTCTGGCGGACGCTTGGCGCATTGGCGATGGCGCGCAGCCGGGGCAGGTCGAGGATGCAGATATGTTTGCGTTGTACACTGAGCAGACCTTCGTCCTGAAAGCGGGTAAACAGTCGACTGACGGTCTCGACCGCCAGGCCCAGATAGTTGCCGATGTCGTTCCGCGACATGCTCAGATAGAAATCGGTAGGGGAGAAGCCCCGTTGCTGATAGCGGGTGGAGAGACTAAGCAGCAGGGCGGCTAGCCGTTCCTCCGCGCTTTTCTTACCCAGCAACATTAACAGTGACTGGTCGTGCAGGATCTCCTTACTCATTATTTTTAGTAATTGATGCTGCAGGCTGGGCAGGCGCATGCTCAGCTCTTCCAGTCGGTCGAAGGGGATCTCACAGATACTGGTGGTTTCCAGTGCCTTGGCCGCGCAGGGGTGATGCAGCAGATTGATTGCATCCAGCCCGAGCAGTTCGCCCGGCAGGTGAAAACCGGTTACCTGTTCGTGACCATCTTCGGTCGGGGTGTAGGTCTTGATCGATCCGGAGCGTACCGCGTAGATAGCCTGGAAGGGATCGTTGACATGAAAAAGGTGCTCACCACGTTTGACCGGGCGGCGGCGTTTGATGATGCTGTCGAGCTCTTCCAGTTCCTTGGCGTCGATGCCTACGGGTAGGCACAACTGAAATAGATTGCAGTCCTTACAAGCGACCTTGATCGCGTCGAGCTTTACCGCAGTATTACTTGCAACTTGCGTCATGACCAGCTCTCTCCGGGGGGATGAATGCTGTTGTTAGCCTCGGCATCCTCTTACATTTCTGGGCATGATGCAATATCAGCGAATTCTTATGTATTTGTGTCAGGTTTGTTTAATCGCATGACGGTTCAGAGTATGCTATGTAGCTTCCTTAACTACGGACTCCCTGACGAGGTTCACCCATGGCTGGACGCAAGGCCACGGTAAAACGCGATACCCTGGAAACAAAAATCGAAGTCAGCGTCGATCTGGACGGTGACGGCAGTGGTCGTTTCGATACCGGCGTGCCCTTTCTTGAGCACATGCTGGATCAGGTAGCACGCCATGGTCTAATCGATCTGGACGTTAAAGCCAACGGCGATCTGCACATCGATGCGCATCACACCGTCGAGGATGTGGGGATTACGCTCGGCCAGGCATTTGCCAAGGCCGCAGGCGATAAAAAAGGTATTCGTCGCTATGGTCACGCCTATGTGCCGCTGGACGAGGCATTGTCGCGAGTAGTAATCGATTTTTCCGGTCGTGCCGGACTGGAGTATCACGTCGACTATCCCCGTGCCCGTATCGGTGAGTTTGATGTGGATCTGCTGCAGGAATTTCTGCAGGGCTTCGTCAATCACGCCCATGTTACCCTGCACGTGGACAACCTGCGCGGCAGCAATGCCCACCACATCGCCGAGACCGTGTTCAAGGCGCTTGGCCGTGCTATGCGTATGGCACTGGAGGCAGATGAGCGGATGCAGGGTAAGACACCGTCAACCAAGGGCAGCCTGTAGATCGCATAATCTCGTTCCCGGTGGGACTCATATCACTATTCAGCATATCTTGAAGAGACAGCTTCCATGAGCAGTGTGGCAGTGATCGACTACGGTATGGGCAATTTGCACTCTGTTGCCAAGGCCCTCGAACATACCGGCAAGGTCGATGAAATTCGTGTGACTCACGAGGCAGAGCTGATTCGTTCTGCAGATCGGGTGGTGTTACCCGGTGTTGGGGCGATCCGTGACTGTATGGCGGAGATCCGTCGTTTCGGTCTGGATCGGGTGATCGCCGAGGTGGTGCAGAACAAGCCATTTCTCGGTGTCTGTGTCGGTATGCAGGCACTGATGGATTTCAGCGAAGAAAATGGCGGTACCGATTGCCTGGCGATTTTGCCTGGGCGAGTCTCCTTTTTTGGTAACCAGCTGACTGATCCTGAAACTGGCGCCACACTCAAGGTGCCGCACATGGGTTGGAATCAGGTGCATCAGGAGATGAGTCACCCGTTGTGGCAGGACATTGAGCAGGACACCCGTTTCTACTTCGTCCACAGTTACTACGTCACTCCGGCAGAAGAAAGTCTGCTGGCGGGTAGTGCGCGTCACGGTGTCGGTATTGCGGCGGCACTGGCGCGGGGAAATATTTTTGCCACGCAGTTTCACCCGGAAAAAAGCCAGCATGCAGGTCTACAGCTGTATGCTAATTTCCTGGAGTGGGACGGTACGATTTAGCTATATATATGGGACTGTCTGCGACGCAGGCAGTATCTTGGTAACAGGCCATCGAGCGCGATGGCAGCATGGAAGAGGATGTGAGCAATGTTGTTGATTCCCGCCATTGATCTGAAGGACGGTAAATGTGTGCGTCTTCGACAGGGGCGAATGGAGGATGAAACGGTTTTCTCCGATGATCCGGTAGCGGTAGCCGCACGCTGGGTCGAGGCTGGCGCGCGCCGTCTGCATCTGGTGGACCTGAACGGCGCCTTCGAGGGTAAGCCGGTCAATCACGATGTGGTACACGCGATTGCCGAGGCCTATCCGGATCTGCCGATCCAGATCGGTGGCGGTATTCGCGATGAAGAGACCGTGCAGCGTTATCTCGATGCCGGAGTACAGTACGTCATCATTGGCACCAAGGCGGTGAGCGCGCCGCACTTCATTAACGATCTCTGCCTGGAGTTTCCCGGACATATCATCGTCGGCCTGGATGCGAAGGATGGCAAGGTCGCCATCGATGGTTGGTCGAAGCTTTCCAAGCACGATGTAATCGATATGGCGAAACATTTCGAAGAGGATGGTGTGAGCGCCATCGTCTACACCGACATCGGTCGTGACGGCATGATGACCGGGGTGAATGTCGAGGCGACAGTGAAACTGGCGCAGGCGGTAAGCATTCCGATCATCGCCTCTGGCGGGATTACCAATCTCGATGACGTAAAGGCCCTTTGTGCTGCGGCGGACGAAGGTATCTCCGGTGCAATTACCGGGCGTGCAATCTATGAAGGCACACTCGACTTTGCCGAAGGTCAGAAACTGGCCGACGAACTTTGTCCTGATACTTTCCTGTAATTGATGAGCGACTGAGATGGCACTGGCAAAACGTATCATCCCCTGTCTTGATGTAGACAATGGCCGCGTGGTTAAAGGGGTGCAGTTCGTCGATATCCGTGACGCAGGCGATCCGGTTGAGGTGGCCAAACGTTACGATGAGCAGGGCGCAGATGAGATCACCTTTCTCGATATCACTGCCTCCTCCGATGAGCGTGAGACCATGGTGCATGTGGTTGAAGAAGTCGCCGGTCAGGTCTTTATCCCGCTGACCGTTGGCGGCGGTATTCGCAAGGTGGAAGACATTCGTCGAATGTTGAATGCCGGTGCAGATAAAGTCGCGATCAATACCGCTGCGGTATTCAATCCGGAGTTCGTTAAAGAGGCGGCGGAAAAGTTCGGTTCGCAATGTATTGTCGTTGCTATCGACGCCAAACAGGTCAGCGACAGTCCCGCCAAGTGGGAGATTTTCACCCACGGTGGACGCAAGCCTACCGGTATCGATGCGATCGAATGGGCCAAGAAGATGGTCGACTACGGCGCCGGTGAAATCCTGCTGACCAGTATGGATCGCGATGGCACCAAAAACGGTTTCGATCTGGCGTTAACCCGCGCCATCGCCGATGCAGTGCATGTGCCGGTGATCGCCTCTGGCGGCGTCGGCAATCTGGAACATTTTGCTGAAGGTGTCAGCGAAGGTCATGCGGAAGCGGTGCTGGCCGCAAGTATCTTTCACTTCGGTGAATACACCGTGGAGCAGGCAAAGCAGTGCATGGCCGATCACGGTATTGAGGTTCGCCTGTGAGCAACTGGCTGGACGAGATCAAATGGACCGATGATGGTCTGGTGCCGGTGATTGCCCAGGAAGAGAGTAGCGGTCGAGTATTGATGTTTGCCTGGATGAATCGTGAGTCGCTAGCACTGACCGCAGAAAAAATGGAAGCGGTTTATTTTTCTCGTTCCCGCAACAAACTGTGGCACAAGGGCGAAGAATCGGGCCACGTACAGAGAGTAAAAAACATTCGTGTCGATTGCGACAAGGATGTGTTGCTGCTGACCATCGAACAGGTCGGCGGTATTGCCTGTCACACCGGCAGAGAGAGCTGTTTTTACAGCGAACTGGAAGGGGATGCCTGGGTCGAGATTGATCCTGTCATCAAGGACCCCAAGGATATCTACAAGTGAGCATGCGATGAGCAGCGATACTTTGGAAAAACTGGCCGAGGTACTGGAGGCGCGCAAAAGTGCAGCGCCGGATAGCTCCTATGTGGCGAGTCTTTACCACAAGGGTCTCGATGCGATCCTGAAAAAGATCGGTGAAGAGGCGACCGAGACGGTGATGGCGGCGAAGGACGGCGCGGCCGATAAGATCATTTACGAAGTGGCCGATCTCTGGTTCCACACCCTGGTATTACTCAAGCAGCAGGGGTTAGAGCCGCAGCAGGTCCTCGAAGAACTGGAACGGCGTTTCGGTCTTTCAGGTCTTGAAGAAAAGGCGAACAGGAGTAAGTGATGGACGACTGTATTTTCTGCAAAATCATCAATGGCGATATTCCTTCGGACAAGGTCTACGAAGACGACAAGGTTTTCGTTTTTCGTGACATCAACCCCAAGGCGGCCGTGCATCTGCTGATGGTGCCACGTGAACACATTGAAAGCTTGAATGAACTGACTCCGGCGCACGACGCGCTGATGAATCACATGCTGCGGCTGTTGCCGCAACTGGCCCGCGAGCAGGGACTCGACACGGGTTTTCGCACCATTATCAATACCGGTAAAGGTGGCGGCCAGGAGGTCTTCCATCTGCATATCCATCTTCTCGGCGGCACTGATCTGCCGGGTTTCTAAACAAGCGGAGTAGAACAAAATGGGCATTAGCATCTGGCAACTGTTGATTATCCTGGCTATCGTCGTGCTGTTGTTCGGCACCAAGAAACTGAAGAATATCGGTGGCGATCTCGGCGGTGCGGTGAAAGGCTTCAAAAATGCGGTCAAGGAAGGCGAAGCTGAGAAAAAAGAACAGGCCAACCTGGAGCAAAAAGAGTCTGCCGAAGGCGAAGTGATCGAAGGCGAAGCAAAAGAAGAAAAAGACAAAGCCTGATCGCTAACGCGGTAGATAGACATGTTTGATATCGGTTTCTGGGAACTGACGGTCATCGCCGTCGTCGCCTTGTTGGTGATCGGTCCCGAGCGCCTGCCCAAGGTCGCACGTACCGCTGGTTTGTGGGCTGGGCGGATGCGCGGTTTTGTTATGTCGGTGAAGGCCGATATCGACAAGGAACTGCGTGCCGAAGAGCTGAAGCGAATTATGGATGAGCAGGCGCGCAGCAGCGGCATTCACGAAATTCTGGAAGAGACCAAAACCACCCTCAATGAACTGGAGCAGAAGCCGGATTATCTGGTGAAGGCGATGCCGTCGGAAGAGAAGACGGAGAGCGAGAGCAAAGAAGCCGAAAAGGGGAAGTCCAGTGAGTGAACAACCCCAGCACACTCCAGATGTCGAACAGCCACTGCTAACCCACCTTGTTGAGATGCGCGATCGCCTGCTTCGTGCAGTGCTTGCCGTATTGATTATTTTCCTTGGTGTTTTTTACTTTGCCAACGATCTTTACCATATCGTTGCCATGCCACTGATCGACCGTTTGCCCGAAGGGGCGAGCATGATCTCCACCAAACCGGCGGGGACTTTCTTCACCCCAATGAAGCTGGCTCTGGTGCTTTCCATCTTTGCTGCGATGCCCTTTATTCTCTATCAGATGTGGGCCTTCATCGCGCCGGGACTTTATACCCACGAGCGCAAGTTGATTCTGCCGCTGCTCTTTTCCAGTACTCTGTTGTTCTATCTGGGTATGGTCTTCGCTTATTACGTGGTCTTTCCGCTGATGTTCAGTTTTTTTGTCACCGTGGCGCCGGAAGGTGTGGCGGTGATGACCGATATCAGTGAGTACCTCGATTTTGTACTGAAGATTTTCTTCGCCTTTGGTGTTGCCTTCGAAGTGCCTATTGCCACGATCCTGTTGGTCTGGACGGGGGTGACGACGCCAGAAAGCCTGGCAGAAAAGCGTCCCTATATTATTGTCGGCGCCTTTATTATTGGTATGTTGCTGACGCCCCCCGATGTGATCTCGCAGACGCTGTTGGCACTACCAATGTGGTTGCTTTTTGAGATGGGGCTGATTGCCTCACGCTACTTCCTGCGCCTCAAGCGTGAACGCGAAGAGGAGCTGGAAGCGGCTGAATCATTGGATAGCGAAGAGGCAATGGAGGATGCGCTGGATCGCTACGAGTCGGAAGAACTGAAGAATCGTTCAGATGGAAGCGACAACGACAAGGCGTGATCAGGCACTCTTTTTCGTTAGCCATATATGGGTGACACGGTAGAGGATCGGGATCAGTACCAGCGTTACCAGCAGCGACATGGAGAGTCCGGCGATCAACGCCACCGCCAGCGGTTGCAACATCTCCGCCCCTTCTCCCCAACCCAATGCCAGCGGCAACATCCCTACCACGGTGGTCAGGGTAGTCATCAGAATTGGCCGCAGACGTAGACGTGCCGCCTCGGTGATAGCTTCGTTGAGCGACATACCGTTACTGCGGGCGATGTCCATGTACTCCACCAGAATGATCGCATTGTTCACCACGATCCCCGCCAGCATGATCATCCCCAGCCACACCGGCATCGACAGCGGTAGCCCGGTCAGGATCAGGCCAAGGGCAACGCCGATCACCGCAAACGGTACGCCGAGTAGAATAACGACCGGATTGCGCAGCGATTCGTACTGCACGGACATCACCACGAAGACCAGGAATAATGCCAGGCCAAGCAACAGCTGACTGAGGCGACGACCCTGCTGTAACGACTCAAATTCGCCACCATCGTAAACGGTGTAACCCTGAGGCAGTTGAAAATTGCTGAGGCGTTGTTGCAGCGACTGGTAGACCTCGCCATAGGTAATGTCGCCGCTAAGCGAAGCGCTGACTTCGACGATACGTCGTTGACGGTCGCGACGGATTTCTGCTGGTGCGGCGATCAGCTCCACCTGCGCCACTTCATTGAGATGCAACGCCTGACCGTCTACTGCATTGCGCAACACCAGTTGCTCCAGTGCCGCGGGGCTGTTTACTTCACGTTGCGGCAGACGAATGCGGATATCGTAGGCGCGATCATTTTCCAGATAATCGCTGATCACCTCACCTTCCAGTGCGAGTTGCAGGGTACGTCCCACGGTCGTTGCATCGAGACCGAGTTGCGCCAAGCGTTCACGCTTGAGACGAATGCTCAACTCCTGGCGTACCTCTTCGGCAGAGTGTTGCAGATTACGGATGCCCGGTACGCTCTTCAGGTGCTTGACCAGACGGTCGCCCAGTTCGGTAAGTACCTGTACGTCAGGACCCTGTAGTCGAATACTGAGATCGTCATCGCCGCTGCTGATGCGAATGCCGCGAATACCGCGACTACGCATGCGGATTTTGTAACCGATCAGAGCCAGTCCATTGATCTGTTTTTGTATTTGCTGAATCCATTCGTTACTACCTAGTTCACGATCACTGCGTGGTACCAGTTGTACGGTGATGGTACTGCGGTTGCTGCTTTCCCGTTCGGTGCGGCCGAAAATGAAACCGCCGACCAGCGAGTAGACCGACTGTACTTCAGCTTTGCTACGCAGCAGTTTCTCGATTCGACGGACGTTGCCGTCCATCTCCTCCAGTGAGATCCCGGGATCGGCACTGATGCTGATGCTGATCTCGCCCGTGTCCATATCAGGCAGAAACACCTGCTTGGCACCGACAAAGATCATGCTGCTGAGCAGCAAGGCAATGAGTAGCACTGCGACGACGGAGAGTTGCAGTATGGGTCTGGCGATCAGTTTGCCGAGCAGATCGCTGTAACGCTCCTGCAGGCTGGAGACAAAATGATTGATCTGTTTGCTGGCGCGGTTGGTCGCCTGCCGTTTGACCCGTACCGCCCAGGTGGGGACCAGAGTCAGGGCGACCAGCATCGAGGCGACGATCGCCGCGGAGATGGTGAAGATCAGTTCACGAAATAGCAGGCCGACCAGGCCACCGATGAAGAGGAATGGTAAGACTGCCGCCAGGTTGGTACTGGTGGCAGCAACAATAGCGCTGTTGATTTCAGCGGCGGCAGCGGTACCCGCTTCTTCGCCATGTTCGCCAGCCGCTTGATGGCGCTGGATATTTTCCAGCATGACGATGGTGTTATCCACCAGCATGCCGACACCGAGGGCCAGTCCACCGAGAGTCATGATGTTAAAGGTCAAACCGCCCGTCGCCATCAGGGCGAAGGTGACCATCACCGCAAAGGGGATGGCACTACCGATGATCAGGGTGCGGCGCAGATCGCCTAGGAACAGGTAGACCACCAGCATTGCCAGCAGGGTACCGCTGAGGGCTGCGAGGGTGGCGTTGTTCAGCGCATTGCGTACATATACCGCCTGATCCGAGACCTGGGCGATGCCGATATCGTCAGAGATCAGACGTTGGCGACGCAGTTCATTCAGACGTTGATTGACTGCATCCACTACCTCAACGGTATTGGCAGCCGGTTGTTTCTGGATCGCGATTTTGACCCCTGGCGTGTCGTTGAGTCGCACCTTGATTCGCTCATCGCTGTGACCGTCGTGGATCTTCGCCAGTTGTTCCAGTGGCAAGGTGGTGCCGTCGGCCAAAGGAATCGGCAACGCACGAAGCTCGTCTAGGGTGCGGAAGCGGGCCGAGGTGCGACTGCTCAACTCCTGGCGGCTCATGGTGAGACGGCCCGCCGGCAGTTCCTGATTGTTTTGCTGGATGTGATTAATCAGTGAATCGATGTCGATCCTCAGTGCAGCCATGCGCTGCTGATCCGGTTCGATCAGAATTTCGCGCAAGGTACCGCCGCCAACTTCTACCGCGGCAACGCCGGGAAGATTGAGAAACTGTTTAGAGAAGTCGTAGTCGACCCAGTCGCGCAGCGCCGCCGAATCGAGGCTCTGTGAACTAATAACAAATTCGGTGACCGGGATCTGCGACGGGTCACGTTTGTAGATCACCGGTGGCTGAATGCTGTCGGGCAGAAAACGTTTGGCCCGATCGAGACGGGTACTGGCATCGCGCAATGCCAGATCGATATCGCTGCCGTATTCGAAGGTGAGATCGACGTTGCTACCACCTTCATTACTGCTCGATTGGATCGCCGTGGCGCCTTCAGTGATCGCCAGCTGTTCCTCCAGCTGACGGGTAACCCGATCCTCCATTACCGTGGCAGGCACGCCCGGGTCGAGGATACGTACGCGGATCTCCGGATAGATCAGGTGCGGTAGCAGATCGACCGAGAGCTTGCCGAGGGCAAACAACCCGAGTACCACTACCGCCGCGGCAAGCATGGAGACGCCGACCGGATGGCGGATCGACCAGGCGGCGATACCGCCGCTGTGAATCGCAGAGAAGCGCTGGTTCATGGCTGTGACGAGGGGGTTGTCTTAACCAGCATGCCGTCGGCTAGGCCGAGGAAACCGTTGCTGACGACTCGATCACCTTCGCTGATGCCATCGAGGACCTCTACCGTGTTATCCAGATGGATGCCGCTGCGTACTGCCGTGCGGCGTGCCTTTTGTTCGGCATCGATGCGGTAGACGAATTCCCCCTGGGTATCGCGGCGTAGCGCCGAGAATGGAACCAGTAGTCGTGGTCGCGGGCGCAGTTTGAGTTCGATGCGACAGAGTTGTCCGGGTTTGGCCTGTTGTGGTGGCTCGGTAATACGTACCTCAACGATACCCTGGCGGGTGACCGGATCGACGGTGGGATGGATGCGTAGCACCGTGCCAGCGAAACG
>JBNKVM010000079.1:0-6026 GCA_050299175.1 Thiohalomonadaceae bacterium | reverse complement strand
CGTCACGATGTCATGTCGATGCTGGACCGCCCGATCTCCGAATACGACGGCCCGGTCGATTCCGTACGCATCCCGGTGGTACCGCCAACCGGCGAGAGCAAGCCGTTCCAGGAAGTGCTGATCGAACTGGGCACACGCCTGAAGCTACCAGTGTTCGTGCGCGAGGACGGTTCGCGCAAATTCCGCGACTACCCGGACTTTGTCACCAACTTCGAAACCGCCCCCGGTTCCGGCATCGGCTTCCTCGCCGGCTGGCGCGGCAAGTCGGGCGAGAAGAACATGCGCGGCGAGCCCAACCCGAACCAGTGGAAGATGTACGAGAAGAACAACTGCGTCTATCACTACCACCTGCCGAAGTCCTACCAGTACATGCGTAACTGGAACCAGGGCTACCTGCAGTGGGCGCAGAACCACAGCCTGACCCGCTACAACGAACCGATTAACATCCACATCTACTCCGAGGTGTTGCAGAAATTCCGTCTCGCCGCTCAGGGCAAGACCCACACCTCGCAGCCGCCGGAGCGTCTGCGCAAGCGCGTCGAAACCTATTTCGATCCGCTGCCGTTCTACTACGAGCCGCTGGAGAGCCAGCTCTCCGACAAGGACAAATACCCGCTCAACGCCGTGACCCAACGGCCGATGGCGATGTACCACTCGTGGGACAGTCAGAATGCGTGGCTGCGGCAGATCCACACCTACAACTTCCTCTACGTCCACCCGAAAACGGCCTACGCCGCAGGGGTTAAGGATGGCAAGTGGATGTGGGTCGAATCGATGCACGGCAAGGTGCGCTGCCTCGCCCGCTTCAGTGAAGCGGTCGAGCCGGGTACCGTCTGGACCTGGAACGCCATCGGCAAGGCCAGCGGCGCATGGAACCTGGACGGTTCGGCCAACGAATCGAAGCAGGGCTTCCTGCTCAACCACGTGATCAGCGAAGAGTTACCTGCCCACGATGCGGGCGATCACATCTCCAACTCCGACCCGGTCACCGGCCAGGCAGGTTGGTACGACGTACGCGTGCGCATCTATCCGGCAGGTGCCGATGAGGAGAAGGTCACCTTCCCGCAATACGACACCATGCCGAGCTTCCCGGGCACACCGAAGCGTCGCCCGTGGCAAAACTATTTCGCCGGGTTGTTCACCCGCAAGGGAGAATTCTAATGACCCAGCTAGCACTCGTTATCGATCTGAATGTTTGCGTGGGTTGCCACGCCTGCGTCACCAGTTGTAAGCAGTGGAACACCTCCGGTTCCGCTGGTCCGCTGTTCGACGACAATCCGTTTACCAAGGATCCCACCGGGACCTTCTTTAACCGGGTACAGACTTACGAAATCGGTGAGTTCCCCAACACGGAGACGCTGCACTTCCCCAAGAGCTGCCTGCATTGCGAAGACGCACCGTGCGTTCCGGTCTGCCCGACCGGCGCCAGCCACAAGCGCGAAGAAGACGGCATCGTGCTGGTGAACTACGACAAGTGCATCGGCTGCAAATACTGCTCTTGGGCCTGCCCCTACGGCGCACGCGAGTTCGACACCTATCAGAAGGTGATGAAGAAATGCACCCTCTGCGTCGATCGCATCTACGACGAGTCACTGCCGGAGCGTGACCGCAAGCCTGCCTGCGTGCTGGCCTGCCCCACCTCGGCGCGACTGTTCGGCGACGTGCAGGACCCGGAGTCGGAAGTTTCCGTCGCGATCCGCGAAAACGGCGGTTACCAGTTAATGCCCGAGTGGGGCACCAAACCGGCCAACCACTATCTGCCGCGACGTAAGACCCGTCTGAAGATCCACGAGGACGAACTGGTACGTGTGGACAATCCGCTCAAGAAAGAGGATATCCGCCACGAGATCAGCAAAGACGTCTCTCTCGACGACTGGCTTATGTAAGCGCGACGCGCACAAAAGATTTTTGGAGAACAAACATGCATCCCGCATTTTCAGTCATTTTTCTCACCACGCTCATAGGCGTCGGCCAGGGCATGTTCCTGGCCCTGTTCACCGAACAGAGCTACTCCGCGGTCAACCTGCTGCCGGCACAACCGAACAGCTTCTACGTTATGGGCAGCCTGCTTTCACTACTGTTCATGATCGGTGGCCTGCTCGCCGCGGTGTTCCACCTGGGCAAGCCCAGCTACTTCATCACACGTGCCTGGCGCGGCGTGACCCAGTGGAAAACTTCCTGGCTGTCGCGTGAATTGATCGCCCTGCCGCTGGTGATGTTGCTGATCTTCCTTTACGGCCTGTTCCATCTGGCCGGTTGGGACGCCGACATCTTCGGCGCGCCGGAAGTGAAAGGCCAACTCACACTGGTGATCGGCGCCGCCACCACCGCTGCGGTGTTCGGCCTGTTCATCGCCACCGGCATGATCTACGCCAGCCTCCGCTTCCTGCAGGAGTGGGCCAGCCCGCTGACCGTGGTCAACTACATCCTGCTCGGCGGCGCCTCCGGCTTCACCCTTGCCGCGGTCTATGCTGCCTACGCCGCTCCGGCACTGGTCGGCATCTACACCGGCTGGGCGATCATCATCACCACTGTCGGCCTGTTCACTCGCGCTGCCAGCCTGTGGCGCAACGCGCGGATTAAATACAAATCCACCATCCAGACCGCCATTGGCGTACGCCACACAAAAGTGCAGCAAAAAGCGATGGGCATGATGGGCGGCTCCTACAACACCCGCGAATACTTCCCGGGCAAAACCGCCGCGTTCCTGAAATCAATTAAATGGATTTTTATGGTGCTGGTGTTCTTCATCCCGCTGGCACTGCTCGCCGCCGGTATCGACGGTGACCAGACTGTGCTCGCCGCTGCCTTCGTGGTGCAGTACACCGGCCTGCTGTTCGAACGCTGGTTCTTCTTCGCCCAGGCCAACCATCCGCAGAACATCTACTACCAGACAGTTTGATTCTGTTTGAATGTGGAAAAAGAAAGGGCGCCGATGGCGCCCTTTTTTTCGTATGCACGTTTATTCCAACACTATAAAAGTAAATATCACGCGATTGTTACATACCATGAATATCGCCAATCACGCTTTACGGCCGTAGAACTAATGACCACCCGAGCCATTGGGTTACAACTTCAGATAAAATTACCTGCGACAAGAACGGCTGTAAGAACTAGCTCAATTAGTACAATCTGGTGACAGGCCATGACTGTCAATGAAATACGCAATGAAGTCGTGGTCTGAACCCATTTACCCCAAAAAGATAATTAATTTTGCCTCAAGTCATACTAAGCAGACTAAATTGGACAAAAGGCTGGCTGATAAGTCGAATCTAAACTACTCCACGTTATTCGTGACTTCCCGGTTATTACCGAAGCCGTGATAATTCAGCTTCTGGTAGACTGCGCGGGTTGTCATGCCGAGTGCTTGCGCCACCGCCCGCACGTCTCCGCCGTTTTGCTCGAGACTGGCCTGTATCACGCGTCGCTCCACTTCGTCCGACGCCCTCTTTTTCAACTCTCGCAGGTCTATCGAGCCTGACAGATCGCCGGTTATCCGCGGCACCAGATCCAGGCTGATGTTGCGAATCACCTGATCCTCGGCGAACAGGAAGGAGCGTTCCAGCACGTTTTCCAGTTCGCGTATGTTCCCGGGCCAGTGGTATTCCTCGAGAATACGCATGGCGCCCGGCGTTACCTCGCAGAGGGGTGACTGATAGCGTTCGGCAAAACGCTCCAGCAGCATCTTCACCAGGGGTGCGATATCTTCGCGCCGTTCGCGTAAAGCCGGGATATGCAACGGCACTACGTTGAGCCGGAAGTACAGGTCTTTGCGGAATTCCCCCTGTTCCACCAAAGAGGAAAGGTCGCGATTACTGGCAGCAATCACGCGCACATTGCAGGCAATGGTACGATGTCCGCCCACCCGTTCGTAGCGTCCTTCCTGTAACACCCGCAGCAATGACACCTGAGCTTTGGGCGAGAGGCTGTCCACCTCATCCAGAAACAACGTGCCGCCATCGGCAATCTCGAAGCGTCCCCGGCGTTGTTGCTTGGCATCGGTGAAGGCGCCCTGTTCATGACCGAAAAGTTCGCTCTCCACCAATTCGGCGGGCAGACTGCCGCAGTTGACGGGTATGAATGGTTTTTCCAGCCGCGAAGACATGCCGTGGATGGACTTCGCCAGCACTTCCTTACCCACGCCCGTTTCGCCGCTTAGCAGTACTGTGGCACGAGTGTCCGCGATCTTCTGCACCGCCCGCAGCAGGGCTTTCATGGTGTCGCTTTCCGCTACCAGCCGCGGACGCTCGGATGTCGTTGCCGGTGTCTGCCCTGAGGTATCGTTGGTCCAGAGTGCATACAGGCGCTCTTCGATGACGCGTTGCAGTTCATTCGGTGCCCGCACTTCGGCAATGACCTGATGACCGTCACTGAAATACTCGTCCCCCAGCACGCCCTTGGCTTGGGCCGGGTCAAGGTGGATACAGATGTCGCAACTCTCGCTGCCCAGGGCAATGCGCCGCTGAAGTTCCACCTTGGCATAGCCGTAATTTCGCGCGGCTACGCCGCCGAAGATGCTCGACGTCATGTGACACAGGCCGGGTGCCGAATGCACCAGTTCCCCGAAGGGGCAGTGTTCGGCATGGATCTGCACCTGCTTACGGTCACTGGACACCACTTGGAATTTGCCGCCGATGCTGTTTTTGAGTGACACAATCAATTCGGCGTACCTGTCGGGCGTCAACGGTCCGGTCAGTCCTTCCACCTCGCGGTACTTTTCCTCCCAGCAGGCGCTGGATTTGAAGACGATCTGCTGAATGAACGACTGCAGGCTGCTGCAACTGGCAAAGGGAGCGATACGTCGTGCCTCATCGATGAAAGTCTGCAAAAACGCTTCTGGGGTGAGATTGGCAAAGGCTTCGGCTTTGGACATGTTCGCTCTCATCTCGTCACGGGTTCATAAATCATAGCAGTCCAATGAAGTTTTACTTCGTGGAGCTGAACCGTTACTTCATTGCATGCCGGTATGTGATCGATAAGTCATTGAATAACAGTCATACCGACGATGGCCCCTTACTTGCAACAAGAATCGGGCCAGCACTGTGCCGGCTATAAAAACACCACCAATGATGAGGAGATATCAATGTCACAGATAAAAGATGAAGTGCTCGCGGCCAATGCCCGATATGCCGATGATTTCGGCGACAAGGGGAAGTTGCCAATGCCTCCGGGACGGCGCTTCGCCATCCTGACCTGCATGGATGCGCGTCTGGATCCCGCCAAGTACGCCGGGCTGGCGGAAGGCGATGCCCATGTGATCCGTAATGCCGGCGGCCGGGCCAGCGATGACGCCATCCGCTCTTTGGTGATCTCATACAAACTGTTGGGGACACGGGAGTGGTTCATCATCCACCATACCGACTGCGGCATGTTGACCTTCACCAACGAGATTATGACCGACTTGCTCAACAGCAGCCTGGAAACGGCCTCCGTCGACGCCAGCGGCTGGCACGATACCGGGGCGGGCCCGGGTTCGCCTGAGGGCGGTTACATCAACTGGCTAACCATCTCGGACAATGCCAAGAGTGTGGTGGAGGATGTCACCCGGGTGCGTAGTCACCCCCTGGTACCAGGAAATATTCCCATCTACGGTTATATATATGACTGCAAGACAGGCAATCTGGTCGAGGTACCGGAGGCTACCGCCGCGGGTGCCGTCTAAACCAGATGTTCGAGTTCGAACAGGACGGGAAAATAGCCCCGAATAAATGGGGGAGGTTCAGTCAGACCCCATTTATTTGCCAGACCAACCATCCGCAGAACATCTACTACCAGACAGTTTGATTCTGTTTGAATGTGGAAAAAGAAAGGGCGCCGATGGCGCCCTTTTTTTGTTTGTCCATTACCACAATATCACTCTGACATAAGTCAGAATCCCTCTCATCGTCATTCCGTATATGGTCTCCTCCCGTTTTGCAAGACGAAGCGACCGTATGGAAGGGACAGGTATGCATCCGTATATCCGGCCTGTTAATGGGAAATGATATTCCCTGGCCTCGATGAAATGCGCGCGTATTGTCCTTTTC
>JBNKVM010000078.1:0-9859 GCA_050299175.1 Thiohalomonadaceae bacterium | reverse complement strand
AACCCCAGCCGACCACCAGCAGATCGCCTTCCTCGTCGCCGTGGACCTTGGGAGGCTTGAGGGTACTCTGCAGTGCGGCCAGTTTGCGGCTGCGATGCTCCATGCTGGTCTGGTTGGTCTCGGAGTCGTAGGCGACCTTGGAGCGGTTGGTGTGCGACAGGCCGGTCAACACGTACATGCCGCCGGGCTGGCCGGGGATGGGCCGCTGCGACAGGCCGGTGGTTTCGTCCCAGTCGTAGGGAGGCACACTTTTGTCCCATTCGGTTTGATCCACCGGTGGCGCCAGCCACTCTTCCTGGAGTTCCGGGCGCTCCCAGGGCTGTACCCCGGTGGCGAGATTGGCGTCGGTGAGCATGATTACCGGGCCGCGGAAGCTCTCGGCCAGCTTGCGCGCCATGATGGTGAAGTGGAAACACTCAGCGATGGTGGCCGGGGCGATGACGATCTTCGGTGCATCGCCGGGCATGCCGAACAGGGAGGAGAGCAGGTCGCCCTGTTCCACCTTGGTCGGCAGGCCGGTGGAGGGGCCGCCACGCTGCACGTCGACGATCACCAGCGGGATTTCCGCCATCACCGCCAGGCCGATCATCTCGGTCTTCAGCGCCATGCCGGGGCCGGAGGTGATGGTGCAGGCGGTCTTGCCCGCGTAGGAGGCGCCGATGGCGAAACCGATGGCGGCGATCTCGTCTTCTGCCTGATGCACAAAGCCACCGACCTTGTCGTAGACGTCGGCGATGTAGTGGGAGGCGGAGGTGGCCGGGGTGATCGGGTACATGGAGACCATGTCCATACCCGAGGCCATCACGCCCAGACCCAGTGCGGTGTTGCCATTGCACACCAGTACCGGTTTGCCGCTCAGGGTTTCCTTAACCGGAATGGTGAAGTGGTAGTCGACGTTGTCGCGGGCGAAGGCGTAACCGGCATCGAACAGATCGATATTCGGCTTTACCACCTTCTCGCCCTTGTGGCCGAAGGTGGCCTGGATCTCGGCATGACCGCGCTCGACGTCGCGGTCGTAGATACGACAGAGCATACCGAGCACGAACATGTTTTTGCCGCGGCGGGCGTTGTCGACGATTTTGAGGCACTCCTGCTCCAGCGGCAGTTCGTGGACGATGAGCCCGTGGTCGCGGAACTCCTTCACCGCATTGGTGTAGGAGGTGCGGATATCTTCCTGCGGGTCGTCGGCCCACTTGTTTTCCAGCAGGACGATGGTGCCATCCTTATAAGCGCCGTTGGCGATGCGGGAGAAGAGCACCTGTTCGTTGAAGGCGACGACGAGGTCGGCTTCGTTGCCCATATTGGTGATGGTTTTGGAGCCGACGCGGATGCGGTTACCGCTGGCGCCTGCGGGGGAGCGGGCGGGGGGCTGGATCTCGGCGGGGATGATCTCCACCGTCCAGACACCGTTACCCATCTTGGCGCTGATAGCGCCGAAGGTTTGGCCGCACTTCTGTGCGCCCTCACCGGAATCACTGACGATCTCGACGATATGCTCGTCGATCGCCTGAGCAGCTGTACTTTTGGCCATTGTATTCCTACCCAACAAATGGATTTCGAATTCGTGTGCCCATGTCGCTCCCGGTACTTTGTTTTGATTTGGGGAGGATGCCGCGTAGGCAGGGCCTGACGTTTATAAGGTATTAGGTGGATAAATAACATTTAATTGTTTTTATATTTGCCATTTACATATGTAAATGATTGCTTTTTAATAGGGTGCCTCTAAAAATTCAATCAAGACGATGAGTGCAAGGCAGAAAGCAACGAGAAAGCGCAGTTTACAAGGAGTAAATGAGCATTTTGAGGCGCTTTCTAACGCCGCAATCGCGGCTTCAGTGGATTTTTAGAGGTGCCCTTAATAGTGATTATGAATGCGAGATTCGAGCCATGATCCACGCCACCCTGCAGCAATTACGGCTGTTTGAAGCGGTCGCCCGCCACAAGAGTTTCACCCGTGCCGCGGAGGAGGTACACCTCTCCCAGCCTGCGGTTTCGATCCAGGTCAAGCGGTTGGAGGAGAACGTCGGCTTGGCGCTGTTCGAGCAGGTGGGCAAGAAGATCAGTCTCACCGAGGCGGGGCGCGAGCTCTACGATGCCAGCAAGGATGTGCTGGGCAGACTGCTGGAGCTGGATGATTCCATCGACTCCCTGCGCGGTGAGGTGGCCGGTTCCCTGAACGTGACCGCGGTGACCTCGGCCAAGTACTTCCTGCCGCATCTGCTCGGTGCCTTCCAGCGCCGCTACCCGGAACTGGAGCCGAAACTGATCGTCGCCAACCGAGCCAGTCTGCTGGAACGGGTCGCCGACAACGAGGACGACCTCTACGTCATGGGCCATGTGCCACCCGACATCGATGTGGAGGAGTATCCCTTCCTCGAGAACATCATTGTTATTGTCGCCAGCCCCGATCACCCGTTGGCGAAGAAACGCAAAATCACCCTGGAGCAACTTTCCAAAGAGCGCTTCCTTGTGCGCGAAAGCGGATCGGGAAATCGAAAGGTGGTGGAGGAGTACTTTCAGGAGAACGGCTATGCGATCAATCCCTACATGGAGCTCGGTAGTGCCGAGGCGATCAAGCAGGGGGTAATGGCGGGATTGGGGATCTCCGCGCTGTCACTGCACAACCTGCGCCTTGAGATTGCAGCGGGTCAGATCGTGGTGCTGAAAGTGGAAGGGTTTCCGTTACGTCGTCGCTGGAACGTGGTGCATCGCAAGGGTAAACGTCTCTCACCTGCGGCGCAGGGGTTTATCGAGTTTCTGCAGAAGGAGGGACAGAGTTTGGTGAATGAAGCGTTGCCGGTGAAGATTTGAAGAAACAAAAGTGAACTGGGGACACCCTGTCGGATGTCCCCAGCCTCTAACGTGATTAACCTTGATTAAGTCCTACTTTTTCAGCATTTTCCATAACAACCAGATAATCCCAAGCAGAACAAGAATCAGAAGCAGGTAATAGAGCCACGTCCAATCGGTCGTTGTTCCCGCTTGTCCGCCAAAATCGGACGCCTGACCGGTAAACAGTGGCTTGCCCATGTAGTTCACGCTAATCGTCCCGCTCAGATCACCGGTAAGAACCATGTTGTAGGTTCCGTCCTGACCGTCTTCGGTAAAATTAACCAGCTTGATGCTCTTACCTGAAACGGTGAAGGCGTTCATCTGTCCCGGCCCGATGTACTTACCGTAAGCGGTTTTCGGCCGCAGCTTGATCGTCATGGTATTGCCGCGAATGATCTTGCTGAGGATAGAGGCATCAACATTGATGGAACCGGGTTGTACATAAACACTCTGCACGGCAACCCGCTGCACCTTGCCATATCCGGCCACGTCTGCCGATACGTCGTAGCGTATCTGATACACGCCGGAGATCAGGCCCGGATTATACGAGGTGTCGTACATACCACTGCCGCGATACTGCAAGGAATGTTGTCCACTCGTCGGAGATAGCTTGTGAACGAATTCGCTATTCTTTAACAGCGACAGATATTTTCGATATCCGATGGATGACTGTTCGCCTTTGGTTGGCTTCGTTGTGATATCTACATCGGGCATCACTGCCAACACATCACCCAGGTCATCGCCCGGACGGAGTATGCGCGCTGTAACCGTGGCGTTCGTTAGCGGCATATTCAGCCAGGCAAGATGCATCGATGGTATGAATGCCTTATCTGCCTGTGGAGCTGAAGGCTCGCTGACTTTCCACGTCATATCCAGACCATGATCATCGACGAAAGATATCGCTCGATAGGCGAGATTTCCTGAGACGTCACCGGGTTTGTTCAGCGTGATGCTGTACTGTCCTTGCGGCATGAAGCTCGCGGTATGCATTGCCAGTGGTCGTGTGAAAGCGGCTTTCACCAGCACATGTTTGGCGTCTCTGGAACCCACAACGCGGAACCGGTTAGTGACATCGGTTCCGTCTTTCTTGATAACCATCCAGCTCGACAGATCGGTCATGGATGAAGGATTGATGGCCTGATCGAAGCTGATGCTCAGCAACAACATCCTGACCCCGGCATTGACCTCGAATGTGTCAATGGTCTTTGAGCTATTTCCCAGTGTGCCGTTGGCATACGAAACCATCTGCGGACTGTTACCGGCCAATGTGTAACTGGCTACGCACTGGAATGCGTCAGTAAGATTACCGGCACAGGGGAAATCCGCAGGCGTTGCGGCGTTGGCCGAGATATAGGTGCCAAACTGGCTTTCGTTTGCCAGGTTCTGCAACAGCGTATGGTAGCTGCTTGATGGGTCACCGATACCCACCGAGATGATTCTCACGTCGGCATCTATTTCAGGTTCTGCGGCGCACGCGGCGGGATCGAAAGATGCTGCGCAGATCTTCAGACCATCCGTCGTGACAAATGGCGCCCTGTTTTGCTCGCCGTCGGTGAAGAGCACCAGCGTTTTCATGTGAGCCGCATCGCCGCTGCTGAGTTTGGCCAGCCCATCCTGAAGTGCCGCACCGATTGACGTGCTGCCCCATTCGCAATTCTCCGGCGCAGACATCCAGTCACAACCCGGCGGCGCCGAATGCGCCGGTGCACCGGGACCAATTTCATTCGCCACTTCGGTAGCCAGTGCAGCGTTCACCGGTGTTCTCAAGCTGGCGAACGAGGGCACGTCCAGCGCCTTGCTGCTGAACAAGGAAAGCCCCAGGGTGCTGTCCACAGGAGGGGAGAGGGCGAGGATGTCAGCAAGGAATCTATCCACGCCTGCGCTGAGTGCATCACGTCGGGTCGCATAACCTTCCGGATTATCTCCGGGGACGCTCCAGGTCATACTGCCCGACCTGTCCAGTACCATGACGGTGTCGACCGGGGTGGAGATAGGACGGTTCGATATGGTGACTTCAAATCCTGCCGCGGTCGTTGCATTCACGGCTACCGTAATTCCATTGTCCACGTCAGTGAAGGTCTCACCGACTTCCCATCGTACGGCCGGGTCTGTTGCGCTGGCATCGGGAATTAGCGTCGCCGTGTAGGAATCGACTCGGTGAATAATCACCGCCTCGCCGGGTAGCTTTGCGTCGTAACCGGTGAACTTCCGTGCCTCAACCGTGTAGTAACTGGCAGCAGAGGTGCCGATCGGTATCTTCACCAATTGATAGCCGGTCGAGGGCGGCGCGGCGAGATCATCCAGATTAACGGTGACGCTTGTCCCCGGTATCAGGGTCATGATTTTTGCGGGCGGGATAACCTCTAGAATTTCTTTATAGCGAGCGATGGTGTGTTGCGCCATGCAGCCATAAGTGGCGTCTCTGTGTACGCTTCCGATAGCACAGTTATAACGATCCTGGCTCATGACATCCCAGGCATTGTCATAAACGCTTGTCCAATCGATGGCGGTAGAGTGGGGAAGACCGAAACCATGTCCCATCTCATGGGCAATAACGGATACATTGGCATAGGCCCATGGCGGCTCTAACGTTTTTCTCCACGATTTTGTCACGCCGTCGAGTGTGATGGTGCCGGTGCCGCCGCCCCAGGCCCAACCGCGGTCATAATCAAAATTGAACATCATATTGATGCCGTCGTAGAGGGAAAAGTCGACGTCTGGATCGGCCACGTTAATACAATCCATCATGATGGCGGCCTTATCGGCACCTTGCGCGGTTGCCGTCGGATTGTAATAGGCGTCGTCGTGCGGCAGGGTGTACCAGCCTGCTCCTGCGACACCACTGCCCGCGACATCGAAGGTGGAAAAGGATAATTCCTGCCAGAAATGATCCAGGCCGGGTTTCACGTCGCTATACATGCCATCGAAATAGGCAAAATCCTGCGGCTCGTCGGCAATGTCAGAGAGTTTGCACATGATAGTAATCCAGGGGTGCGAACCTGAGACGCCCTGCATGTCTGACGTTCCTTCGGATGCGGGGGCCGCGGACTGAGGGGAGACGATGAGCTTGATCACATCGACTTTAAACATTTGCGGCTGAGCGCCAGGAGAGGCAGGAGCGCCGCCGCTGGGTGTGGCGGCCCAGGAGCCCTGAACGGTTACCTGTTTGCCGTTGTACTCCAAGATCCCTTTGGCCATTTCATTGCTGATTTGCAGCTGGGTTGTTTCACCCATGGCATTCGATAGTGTGTAGACAATCGACGACTTGCCATCACTGCTATCGCCCCAGGTGATGGAGAGCAGGCCGGTCTTAGTCGTGGGGTCTGCGGCAAATGTCGGATTTAGCAGTGAGCCGAACACCAGGCTCAGAACAATAATGAACGGTAACGTCAATCTCTTGATTGTACTCATCTTAACCTCCCCGAGAACAGATAAAGTGGAGAGAAAGAGTGTCGTTTGGAGAATTCATTTGGCGCTATGCGGATTGCAGGACGGCTAATAATTATCTACTGACTACCCTCAAGACGCGCGTCTGCAATGCTTGGATATTTCTTTGCATGAGCTTGCCAATCCCCGCCGTTCTGAATGAACTTAATCGTCGGCAAATTAAAGAAACAGGATTGGCATCAAATGAGATACGGCACTCCTTCGCCCGGTGATTCCGCTATCCCTTTTACTCTTCTGCATACCCGGTTACAAGGGGACTGGATCACCATTCATTCATTAATGAGCAAAAAGATTATGGCAAATGTGTCATTGCGTGGATAACTAATTGATATTAGTGTGTCGCTTCGGTTGAGTGTTGCAGACAGGCCGTTCACGGCCTGTCTGCAACATTGCGCACCGCTTAACTACCTAATCTTTTCTCTCGCTGCATGTAGTCCCACACCCTTCTACTGGTGGTCTGGGCCTGCTCGATGTGTTCCTCAAGGATGGCAACCGTATGCTGGATGATGTCGTCTGCCGGGCTGTCAGCGGTTTTCAGCAGGTGGAGCAGGGCTTTGGCGCGGTCGAACCGGTCGAAGACACGGTTATGCAGATCGAGCAGCAAATTAATAAGGTAAATAAGTGGGGTTAGACGAAATTTATTCTCTCTATAAAGCCGGATAGCCCATAATTAGTGAGAGAGTTAAAAGAATATAGGCCGTGGCTGCCATGTTAAAATTTGCACAAATTTGGTATGCTCCAGCACAATAAGAAAGGAAATAATTGGTGCACCATGTCATCTTCCAAAAGAATAGGGAAATACGTTTTCTTCTATCTTCTCGTTGCTTTGGTATTCCCGTTGTTCATGAGTGGCTGTATCTATGATGCAGGGGAAATTTCACAACATACCGTAAGTGGTTCAGTTTCTGGGTTGAACTCTACAGGACTAGTGTTACAGAACAACAGTGGTGACGATTTGTCCGTAGTTGGAAATACCTTCGAATTTGCTACACCGCTATTAGTTGGTAGTCGCTATGAGGTTACGATTTTGACTCAGCCGGTTGGGCAAAGTTGTTCGATGCGTAATTGGCATGGAACCATGAGTGATGCGGATATCACTGATGTCACTATTATTTGCCGGAGTTGGGGAAGCCAAGAAGTTATTGAAAACATTATTATGGGTGCTGGTGCCTATGGTAGTCCGGATATTGCCGTTAATAGCAGCGGTGATGCCGTTGTTGTGTGGCAGCATTACGATGGACTCAGATACAACATTTGGGCTAATCGTTATATAGCTGGCAGCGGTTGGGACAGTGCTGCTGCCGAACTCATTGAGAACGATAATACAGGTAACGCTACTTCCCCGCAGATTGCTATCGATAATGATGGTAATGCACTGGCAGTATGGCAGCAATATGATGGTGCCCGCGATAACATTTGGGCTAATCGCTATACAGTTGGCAGTGGTTGGGGCACCGCCGAATTGATCCAGAGCTATGCTACGGATGGTAACTGGTATCCGCAAATAACCGTCGATGGTAATGGCAATGCACTTGCTGTGTGGGAGCAACGTGGTATTGGTGTTTCTGGTATCTGGGCTAACCGCTATACGGTGGGTGGCGGCTGGGGCAGTGCCGAACCTGTTACAAGTGATACTACCGTTAGTTACTATCAACCACAGATTGCTATCGATAGTGACGGTAATGCTTTGGCGGTGTGGCGCCGAGTTGGTGTAGGCAATGCCAGGATATGGTCCAGTCGCTACACTCCGAGTGGTGGTTGGGAGGATGCGATACTCATTGATAGTACCGGTACGAAAGATGGTTATAACCCGCAGATTGCCATCGATGGTAATGGCAACGCTTTGGTGGCATGGGAACGGATTGATAGTAATGGTTACCTGAGTATTGCGGCTAATCACTACACAGCAGGTAGTGAATGGGGAACGGCCTCGCTTATTACGCCCAATGATACGACATGGGTGCTCAACCCACAGATTGCTGTTGCTGGTAGTGGCAATGCTATGGTGGTGTGGCAGCAGTTCGATGATAGTCAGTATTGCTTCAATATTTGGTCCAACCACTATGCGGTAGGTCGAGGTTGGAGCCGCGCTGAGCTAGTTGAGAACAATGATGTAGGTGGTGCTGTTTATCCGCAGATTGCTATGGATAACGATGGCAATGCCATAGCAGTGTGGGAGCAAGACGATGGCAGTACTCTCCATATATGGGCCAACCACTACGCGGCTGGCAGTGGCTGGGGTAGTGCTGGAGCAATTTCAAGTGGCATTGGGGGCTATAATCCGCAAATTGCCATTGATGGTGATGGTAACGCCCTGGCAGTATGGCGTCAGAATGATGGTAGTCGTTATCGTATCTATGCCAATCGTTATGAATAGCAGTTTACTCGGTTACGTAGATATTTCTAAGATGCGCAGATAAGTTATTATGCAAACAAGGAGGTTTGTGTGGCGTAGAGTTTTATCTGACCCTACTCGTTCCAGGATAGTTATGATCTGTGACAGGCCGTCAGAATGCCGATCTGAAAGGGATTGAGATAATCAGGTTTGCCTCATAATAAAAGACGCCGGAGCCGCAAGCGACTCCGGCACCATAACGCATCACTTCCGTATCAATGACGGGTTGGCTTGTTGGCATTCACCTGCTTTGAGAGTCGGTGCACCTCTTCCCATAGCTTCTCATTGGCCTTCTGTGCCTCCTGAATCAGATCCTGAAGCAGCATCGCGGTGATCCGGGTGGCGTGCTCCGGTGGATTCTCAGCGGTTTGCATCAGGTAGGTCAGGGCATCGGCGCGGACGAGGCGGTCGGTGATGAGGTCGTGCAGTTCGAGGAGTTTGCGGCTCAGTTTGCCGTAGTCGTCTTCATCCTCGCGGACCTGCCAGCGGGAAGGGTTGCGGTCGGTGAATTGGGGATAGGTAACGTTAGTATTTACGTGTGACATATTTTCGCTCCATGAATCAATGAAAGGTGACGGGAAATTAGAAGCCGTCGCAAAATGAGGATTCGCGCCCGGAGACACGGCGCAAAGCCTGCGAGGAGCGCAGTTTACCGGTAGTAAATGGGCACCGTAGCAGGCTTTGCAACACCGGATCAGGGCGCGAAGACCATTTTGAGAGGGAGATTAACTGCCTAGCCTTTTCTCGCGCTGCATAAAGTCCCACACCCTTCTACTGGTGGTCTGGGCCTGCTCGATGTGTTCCTCAAGAATGGCAACCGTATGCTGGATGACGTCATCTGCCTGCGTGTCAGCGGTTTTCAGCAGATGGGTCAGGGCTTTGGCGCGGTCGAGCCGGTCGAGGACACGGTTATGCAGATCGGAGAGGGAAACGCTCTGGACGTTGTTGTTGCCCTTATTGCTGCCGTAGTCGTCGCCGTCTTCACGGACCTGCCAGGCGGCAGTACGGTCGGTGGATTGGGGATAGATGATATTGGTGTTTGCATGTGACATTGCTTTTGCTCCTTGTCGTTCCGGCGTTATTGCCGGGTGGATGGAAGCTCAACGCAAAGCGGCCCCGACGTCATTGAGACAGAAGGGCCGCCAGTCACACAACAGTGTTGTATACTCCATGCAGCCCTAAGGT
>JBNKVM010000077.1:0-1568 GCA_050299175.1 Thiohalomonadaceae bacterium | reverse complement strand
CGCATAGAGAGTATATTATTGACGTTCCAGGAAACTACGACAGGAACAAACCCTATCGCCTGATCTTCGCCTGGCACTGGCTGGGTGGCAATGCCGGTGCCGTAGCAGGTGGCGGATACTACGGATTAAGAAACCAAGCGCGCGGTGAGGCGATATTGGTCGCACCAGACAGATATAATACGAACGGTCAGGACGACAGCGGTTGGCCAAATCACGGTGGCCGTGATATGCGGTTTCTGCAGGCTATGCTCAATGAGATCAAAGGCTCATTGTGCGTTGACAACAGCCGCGTGTTTTCAACTGGCTGGAGCTATGGTGGCATGATGTCGCTTGCCGTTGGACGCGAGATGGCGGGGACCTTTCGCGCAGTTGCGCCAATGTCAGGCGCACTTTGGACGCCGTTCAACGACAATGGCAAACCCACGGCCGCCTGGATTGCCCACGGAATCTACGATGACTTCGTCAACTACAACACGGTAGGCAAAGAGGCGAAGGACTATTATGTCAGGGCTAATCATTGCTCGAATAACACGGTCCCGATCGATCCTTCTCCCTGGTGCGTGGAGTATCAAGGCTGTGACGCGGGCGCGCCAGTTGTTTGGTGCGCCTTCCCTGGGGGTCACGGAACACCTGACTTCAGTGCTGTGGAGACATGGAAATTCTTCAATCGGTTTTAACGTCGCCAGCATGTCGCGTACGTAGATAAAACTGCTCAATTCCGGCGTCATAGGGTGGGGCTGTGCCCCACCCTACCGGACACCGGCTAGGTCTGTGCCATGAGTGCGTGTTTGGCACAAGCCAAAGGTAGAGAATTTTCTAGAAGTAATTGCTGAGATCTATGCAAACATCAAAGACAGAAAGTGTGGTATCTGTTCGAGCTGTGGTGTATCCAGCTATCGAGACGGGCTTCAGGTATTGGGAATTGACGCATAGTAATTACCAGAATCGTCAACAACGTCAATGTATATATCGGGAGACCGACTGCGAATCATTCAGTGAAGGAAGACCATGAATATTTATATGAAATATCTTTCGGACTTGTTGCGTATCAATGTATCTGCAGTGATGGCGGTTGTGATGCTGTTGGGTGGCGTGGGGCTGCCACTGCCGACGTTTGCCGAAAATCCAGTCGTGTCCCATGTCTACACCGCTGATCCTGCGGCCCGCGTTTTTAATGGGCGCGTTTATGTCGTTATGACTCATGACCAGGATGACCAGCGCGACTATGGCAAGCTGGTCGATTATTATCTCTTTTCATCGGATGATATGGTGAATTGGCAGGACCACGGCATCATCTGGAACTCGAAGGCTAATACCTCCTGGGCCAACCTTGCCTATGCCCCTGATTTTATCGAGCGCAATGGCAAATACTATCTCTATTTCCCCGATGGCGCGGGATCCATAGGCGTCGCGGTTGCCGACAAGCCGGAAGGACCATATAGCGATCCCCTGGGACATCCGCTTGTTCACCGAGGCACGCCGAATGCCAACGTGGCCTGGCTGTTCGATCCCGGTGTTTTTATCGATGACGATGGCCAGGCTTACCTCTATTTCGGCGGAGGTGGCCC
>JBNKVM010000076.1:0-10561 GCA_050299175.1 Thiohalomonadaceae bacterium | reverse complement strand
GGAATACCGAGTGGATCGCCTCGCGCACCTTGTTGTTGCCGCGGAAGGAGAAGCTGACGTTGGAGACGCCGCCGCTCACTTTGGCGTAGGGCAGGTTTTCGGTGATCCAGCGGGTCGCCTCGATGAAATCGACGGCGTAATTGTTGTGCTCTTCAATGCCGGTGGCGACGGCGAAGATGTTCGGGTCGAAGATGATGTCTTCCGCGGGGAAGCCAACCTGGTTCACCAGGATGTCGTAACTGCGTTTGCAGATTTCCATCTTGCGCTGTTTGGTGTCGGCCTGGCCGGTTTCGTCGAAGGCCATGACGATCACCGCCGCGCCGTATTTGCGCAGCAGTTTGGCGTGGTGAATGAACGCCTCTTCGCCCTCTTTCAGCGAGATGGAGTTGACCACGCCCTTGCCCTGGATGCACTTGAGGCCCGCTTCGATGATCTCCCACTTGGAGGAGTCGATCATCACCGGCACCTTGGCGATGTCCGGCTCGGCGGCCATCAGGTTGAGGGAGTTGGTCATGGCGGCAACACCGTCGAGCATCGCCTCGTCCATGTTCACGTCGACGATCTGCGCACCGTCTTCCACCTGCTCGCGGCAGATGGAGAGCGCCTCGTCGTACTGCTCTTCCAGGATCAGACGTTTGAACTTGGCGCTGCCGGTGACGTTGGCGCGTTCGCCGACGTTCACGAACAGGGAGTCGGGACCGATGTTGAACGGCTCCAGACCGGAGAGGCGGCACTCTTTTTCAATCTGCGGCAGCTTGCGTGGCGGATGTTTGGAGACCGCTTCGACGATGGCGCGGATGTGATCCGGCCCGGTGCCGCAGCAGCCGCCGATGATGTTGAGGAAACCGTCTTTGGCCCAGGAGGCCAGTTCATCGGCCATCGCCTTCGGCGTTTCGTCGTAGCCGCCGAACTCGTTGGGCAGACCCGCGTTGGGGTGGGCCGAGACGTGGCAACTGGCGATGCGCGACATCTCTTCCACATACTGGCGCAGATCTTTCGCACCGAGGGCGCAGTTAAGGCCGATGGAGATCGGCTGTGCATGGCTGAGGGAGTTGTAGAACGCTTCGGTCACCTGGCCGGTGAGGGTACGGCCGGAGGCGTCGGTGATGGTGCCGGAGATCATCACCGGCAGGCGCACGCCGTCCTCTTCAAACACCGTCTCGACGGCGAAGACACCCGCCTTGGCATTGAGGGTGTCGAAGATCGTTTCGAGCATGATGATGTCGGCACCGCCCGCGATCAGGCCGCGTGCCGCAACTTTGTACGCCTCTACCAGATCATCAAAGGTGATGGCGCGATAGCCGGGGTTGTTCACATCCGGCGAGATGGAGGCGGTGCGGTCAGTCGGGCCGATAACCCCGGCAACGAAACGTGGCTTGGCCGGATTGGCAGCTTCCGCTTCGTCAGCCGCGGCACGGGCAAGGCGTGCCGCTTCGACGTTCATCTCATACGCCAGCTCTTCCATCTTGTAGTTCTTCATCGAGATGGCGTTGGCGTTGAAGGAGTTGGTCTCGATGATGTCGGAACCGACATCTAGATAGGCCTTGTGAATGGCAGTGACGATGTCGGGACGAGTCAGCGCCAGCAGGTCGTTATTGCCCTTGAGGTCTACCGGCCAGTCGGCAAAACGCTCGCCACGGAAGTCTTTCTCCTCCAGCTTGTAACCCTGCAGCATGGTGCCGGTAGCGCCATCGAGATACAGGATGCGCTCAGCCAATGCCTGCACAAGTTTTGCGGAATTTTTGCCGGTGTATTTCAGAGTCATGTTCTTGTTTGCCGTTTATGCTGATAAATGTCATGGCGAGACGCCCGCCGGACGTGGCATTTTAGCACAGCAACGGCCTTATCCGGCCGAAGTGTGACGGGGTTTGAATTTGCCTCGATTCTCTACGGGATACCATTGGATCCCCCACCATGACGGCCAGCAGGCGCATGGATACAACAACGACGTACAGCATTATTTTCAGTGGCAAAACCTGCGAGGGTTTCGAGCGCAAACAGGTTGCCCAAACCCTGGCGCAGAAGCTGCGCCTCAACGCCGAGCAGGTGAAACGTCTGTTCGATGGCGCCGATCACACCATCAAACGCACCTCCACTGAGGCAGACGCGCAAAAGGTGGTGGATAAATTGGCGCTGATTGGTGCAATGAGTCGTATCGAACCACCGCCAGCACCCAGGACCGATTCACCGCGTAAGCAAACTCCAGCGGCCGCGCCGAAGAAAGCGAAAACCAGCGATAAAACCCTTGCCCCATTCACGCCGCTGGAGAACCGGACGCGGCTCAAGCCGTTGCTCTACCTGGCACTGGGCGTTGAGGCGCTATTCGCCGGACTCTATCTAGCACTGCTGTTAACCCTGGGTTTCTACACCTTCTTCACCCTCTGGGCCTCTCCCGACAGCAACTATCCGCTACTAATCCTGATGGCCCAGCTACTCAGCATTCCCGTCCTGACCCTGCTGCTGTTACTGCTGGCAAAACCGCTGCTCTCCCTGCGTCACCGCACCTATCGCGGCGTCCACGCCTCCGAGGAGCAGGAGCCCGACCTCTATATGTTCGTGCAGGATGTCTGCGAGCGGCTGAATGTGCCACCTCCCAGCGAGATCCGTTTCAACAACGATGTCAACGTGGTGGTGCATCATCGCGGTCTGCGCGGCTTCCAACGTAATGAATTTGTGCTGACCATCGGCGTCCCCCTGCTGGCAGCGCTGAAGACCAACCAACTGGCCGCACTGCTGGCACGCGAGATGCTTTGCTTCCGCAACCCTGAAGCACCCCGCGCCGGCTTCATGCTGATGGCGGTGCACCGCTGGCTGCATGTGGCGCTGCATCGGGAAGATCGCTTCGATCTGGGACTGAAACGCTGGCTGGAACAGGGCCGCCTTTCCGACACCACGGTAGAAAAATTGCAGGGACTGTTTGCCTTCGTCCGTCGCTTGCTACTACCGCGGCAGATGCTGAGCCGGATGCTGGAACGCCGACTGGTGCATACCATCATTGCCGAGGCCGACGATGCGGCCTGCGCCATGGCCGGACGCGAAGGATTGAGTCAGGCACTGGAACAGCAGCGACTGGTGGCACACACGGCGGAAGATCTGGTTCCCCGTTTGCAGAAACAGTGGGACGAGAAAGGTGTGCTTCCCGACGATATGGTGCAACTCATTCTGTTGCGGGCGCGCCAGTTCCCGGCGGCGATCCACAACCAGTTGCGTAACGAACAGGAACAGCTCAGAGCAGCGGAGGGCGACATCGTTCCCGCCGACAGTCAGCGCATTAACCGCCTGCAAAATGAGACGCCGTCACCCGGTTATGCCTGCGTCTCACCGGCACAAACCCTGGTACACTTCTTCGCCAAGCTGGCCACCACCATGACGGTGCGCTACTACCACAACCGGCTCAATGTCCCGATCACACCCAACAAGCTGATCCATCCGGCGGTCAAGGGCAGTAGCGAAGAACAGCTCAATACTGCGCTGGCCGGTTACTTCAACGGCGTGCTGCACCTGATGCAGCCACTCAAGCTGCAGGAACTCAGCGATAAAATCACCAACACGACATTGGCAAAAAAAGTCTGGCGCGAAGCGATACAGCGTATCAAGGCCGACCTATCACAGGCGAAGCGCGACTTCAGCGTTAACGCCACCACGGAGAAACAGCTCAGCGACAACAGCATGCGCGAAGCGCTCTATCGCGCCGAGCTATGGCGCAAGATGGGCGAACGCAAACTGAACAAGGAGGATTTCGAGGCCTTCCTGCAACAGTGTCGCGATGTGGAGAGTGAACACGAACAGTGCCTGAAGAAGGTGGCGCTGCACCAGAGTTTCTATGCGCAACGACTGGCCGCGGCGCTAGCGATGTTACGTCCACCGGAAGAGGAGGAGGATGGCGATCACCGTTACATGGAGATTGTTATGCTGCTCACTGTCTACGACCGCATCGAATCGATACTGCCGAAATTGCGCGAGCTGAAGCTCAATGCTTCGCTGCTCAATATCCTGCTCAGTTATCTCAACAGCGATCGCGCTTCTTCGCTTAAAGATCGCATCGATGAAGAAGCCGCCGATATCCGCACCCTGATCACCGCGATCAAACTGGCGCTGAAAGATGTGCCCAATCCCTTCCCCGCCCCTCGCGGCGGAAAGGTACTGATGGACTACCTGTTACTGGAGTCCTTTAGTGACGACACTGCGGAAGGGGAATACGATCGCGGTAACGATATCGTTACCCGCATGGCGCTGATACAGAAAAGGATTCTTGTGCGCCTGATTGAAATCGCCGCTGACGCGGAACAGGTCAAAAGCTAATTAGAAGCGGTCTCAAAATTAAGATTCGTGCCCGGAGACTTTGCAACACAGGATCAGGGTACGAAGAGCATTTTGAGACCACTTCTAGATAACCCGCAAACAGTGCACACTAAAATAGTGCCTGTCATCGACCCAGGTTTTTACCTGTTCGAATCCCTCCTCCGCCGCCATACGCAAAAAACCATCCACGGTATATTTATAGGAGTTTTCCGTGTGGATCGCATCGCCTGCGGCAAACTGCAACTGTTCACTGCCGATGCGCACCTGTTGTGAGGTGTTGCTGATCAGGTGCATCTCCACCCGTCCCAACTCAGCGTTATAGTCGGCAGCGTGGTCGAAATTTTCCACGACGAAATCGGCATCCAGTTCGCGATTGATCCGCTCCAGCAGATTCAGGTTAAAGGCTGCAGTAATTCCATCCGCATCGTTATAGGCACGATGCAGTACCGCATGTTCTTTTTGCAGATCAACTCCGATTAATAGATGACCGCCACTCCCCAATGCCAGCGCGACATGATGCAGCAAACGCTGTGCATGAGTCGGTTCGAAATTGCCGATACTGGAACCGGGGAAAAACGCCGCACGCGGTAGTTCATCGGGCGACCAGGGTAGTTTCAAACCACGGGAGTAATCGGCACAGGTGGCGTGCACTTCCATCTCCGGATAGTCATGCGCCAGTTCTATCGCCGCCTCCAGCAGAAAGTCTCGGGAAATATCGACCGGCATGTAGGCAGCGGGTTGCAGTGCATCAAGCAGCAAACGAATTTTACGGCTGGAACCGGAACCCAGCTCGATTAACAGGCAGTCGTTGCCGAGCAATGACGCCATCTCTTCGCCGTGTTTTTCCAGTAATGAAATCTCGGTACGAGAAGGATAATACTCAGGCGTTTTAGTAATCGCCTCGAACAATTCCGAGCCGCGCATATCGTAAAAAAACTTGGGCGAGATCATCGGTGGCTTTTGCCGCAAACCTTTAAGGACTTCACGCATCATGTCGGTCTGCGGTGGATGGAGATCGTAAAAACGTATGGCGTGATGGCTCATCGCAAATCCTCCGCCAGACGCAGGCCGCTGAATTGCCAGCGCTCATTGGGATAGAAGAAATTGCGATAGGTGGTGCGGATGTGGTTTGCCGGTGTCACACAGGAACCGCCGCGCAGCACCATTTGATTGCACATAAACTTGCCGTTGTATTCGCCCAGTGCACCCGCGGGCGCGTGATAACCGGGATAGGCCACATAGGGGCTGGCGGTCCATTCCCAGACATCGCCGAAGAGTTGCAGCAAACCTTCACCGCTGGCTGGTGCGGGATGGAGCAGACCGTTATCGCGCAGGTTACCTTCGATCGGTTGATGCGCGACGGCCACTTCCCACTCCTGTTCGGTGGGCAGGCGATGTCCCGCCCAGCGGGCATAGGCATCGGCCTCGTAAAAACTGAGATGGCAAACCGGTTCCTGTGGATTGAGCGGACGCACACCCGCGAGGGTGAAGAGTTGCCACTGGTTATCCTGCTTGATCCAGTAGAGCGGCGCCTGCCACTGTTCTTTTTTCACCGTTGCCCAACCATCGGAGAGCCATAGCTCGGGACGTTGATAACCGCTGTCTTCGATAAAGGCGAGGTATTCGCCGTTGGTGACCAGACGATTCGCCAGGCGGAACGGTTCGAGGTAGACGTTGTGACGTGGACGTTCATTGTCGTAGGCAAAGCCGAGCAGATCAGCACCGATACAACAGAGCCCTTTTTCGAATTCGTGCCACCGTAACGGTGCGGCGGTTCCGTCGCTTTGCGGCAACTCTTCACGGTAGGCGGGATAGAGCGGATTGACCGAGAAGTTGTGCTTGATGTCGGTGAGCAACAACTCCTGATGCTGCTGTTCGTGGTTAAGGCCGATGGTGATGCGCAGCGCTACTTCATTCCATACCGCGCTATCCACTTCGTCGATCAGGTTGACCATCTGTTCATCGACCCAGGTGCGGTAACGGTAGACCTCAGACACCGTGGGCCGCGACAACATGCCGCGGTTGGGTCGAGGATGAAACTCGCCAACCTGTTCATAGTAGGAGTTGAACAGGTAACGGTAGGCAGGATCGAAGGGCTCGTAATCGACCTGGTATTCGCTGAGCAGAAAGGTATCGAAAAACCAGCTGACGTGGGCCAGATGCCATTTGGGCGGACTGGTCTGGACGATGCTCTGCAGGATGTAGTCGTCGGTTTCCAGCGGCACGCAGAGGTGTTCGCTGTCGAGACGTACCGCACGGAAGGCTTCCAACGCCTCCTCGCGGGTTAACATGGGGAGATTGTGGTCGTCGCTGAGGACGGCGGTCTGGCTCATCGCTTCCCTCCTCAAACAAGTTGGGTCTCTAAGCGTAGACCATGGGGGCGGGCAAGATATCCCGCCCCCAAAGAAGCTGTCTCAAAATTTGGATTCGCGCCCGGAGGCAAGGCGCAAAGCCTGCGAGGAACGCAGTTTACCGGTAGTAAATGAGTACCACAGCAGGCTTTGCAACGCAGAATCGGGGTGAGAAGACCATTTTGAGATGGCTTCTTAACATTGCTCCCAGGGTAGATTCTCGTAGCGCCACCCACCCAGCGTGCTGCGGTGGTGATTGTCGTCCAGCTCGCCCTCAAAGCCTTCGAGGACGTTGTGAACACCTTTGACGCCAGCCTCGACCAGAACCTCGCCTGCCTCCTGTGAGCGCTTGCCACTGCGGCAGATCAACAGGATCGGCGCACAGCCGTCCATATCGTCGCAGATCACGCCACCCAGCATGAGTTCGCGTACCTGACGGACAAAGTGAGGGTTCACTTCCCAGTCCGGTTCGTCGATCCACGGAATGTGCACCGCGCCCTTGGGGTGGCCCACAAACAGGAACTCCATGTTGGAACGCACATCCACCAGCACGGCCCGCGGGTCGTCCTGAATCATTTGCCAGGCCTCGGTCGGTGTGATGCCTTTGACCCGTTTATCGCCCATGGCTAACTCCTCCAAAATATATTTATATACTTATCAACCCAGCTTATCGCTAAGGTAATAGTTCCACCTTCAGTAGTACGCCGTCAACCCCCATGACTTTCACCCGACTCCCCGCCGCGCAATCCTCCCCCAGGATGCGCCAGGTGGTGTCGTCGACCCGTATCTTGCCGTGACCGTTGACGATGGGCTCGTCCAGGGTAAAAGTGCGGCCCACGTACTGCTCACCACGACGATTAAGCGCGGGCTGGTCGCTCTCCACCGGGTGCTTACTCTGATATTTGCGCCAGCCCACCACCGCCGCCACCGAAAGCACGGCAAAGATGGCGATCTGGTAGTCCCAGCCCATGCCCGGAATCAGCAGCAGCAGGAACCCCACCACGCCTGCCGCGATGCCCATCCACATGAAGAAGGTGCCGGGGACGAACGCCTCCAGGATCAGCAGCGTCACGGCCAGTATCCACCAGCTCCAGTGATCGACATGCTGAAACAACTCGGCCATCATGCCCCACCTCCTCGCTTGCCCAGTGCTTCTTTCGCCAGCTCGCTGATGCCACCGATGGCGCCAATAACGCCGGATGCCTCAAGTGGCATAAAGATCAGTTTCCCATTCGGCGCTGTGGCAATGCTTTGCAGCGCATCAACATATTTGGTGGCAACGAAGTAGTTCACGGCGTTGATGTCACCTTTCTCGATTGCCTGGGAAACCATCATGGTCGCCTTGGCCTCCGCCTCGGCCAGACGCTCCCGTGCCTCCGCTTCACGGAAGGCGGCTTCACGTTCACCTTCCGCCTCGAGGATGGCCGACTGCTTTTCACCCTCGGCCTTGAGGATTGCCGACTGACGTTCACCTTCTGCCTCGAGGATCTGCGCGCGCTTGAGACGTTCCGCCTTCATCTGCCGCGCCATCGCGTCGACCAGATCGTTGGGCGGGGAGATGTCCTTGATCTCGATACGGGTGACCTTTACGCCCCAGGGTGTGGTGGCATCGTCGACCACGCTAAGCAGGCGGGCATTGATCTCGTCGCGACGGGAGAGCAGTTCGTCCAGGTCCATGGAACCCATCACGGTACGGATGTTGGTCATGGTGAGGTTGAGGATGGCGTAGTCGAGGCCACTGACCTCGTAGGCCGCCTTGGCTGCGTCCATAATTTGATAGAAGACCACGCCGTCAACGGTGACCATGGCGTTGTCCTTGGTGATGACCTCCTGGGACGGCACATCCTGCACCTGTTCCATCATGTTCATCTTCCGGCCAACGCGGTCAATCACTGGCACGATAAGATTCAGGCCGGGGCGCAAGGTCTGCACATAGCGACCAAAGCGCTCGACCGTGTATTCCATCCCCTGCGGTACCGATTTGACGCCGAGAAACACCAGCACCACGGCAAGGCCGAAGAGGTAGATAACAAACGAGGCAAACCCTTCCATTCCTATTCTCCTTTGTTGTTGGCCCAGCTAGCATACACCAGCGATGCGGCAATGGTGCGTTCGCGTTACAATCGGCGCGCATGAGCACACCACACGTCAAACCACCTAAATTGTTGCTACGCCCGATCGGCCGTGCCATCGGCGACTTCCAGATGATTCGTGAGGGCGACAAGGTCCTGCTTGGCCTTTCCGGCGGCAAGGATTCGCTGTCCCTGCTGCATGTGTTGCGACACCTGCAACGCGCCGCGCCGGTTCACTTCGAGTTGGGCGCAATTACCATCGACCCGATGATCCCCGGTTTCGATCCGTCGGTGCTCAAGCCTTACCTGGCAGAGATGGGCATTCCCTATATCTACGACGAAGAACCGATCGCCGACGAGGCGATGAAATTTCAGGACGACCCATCGTTCTCTTTCTGCGCCTTCTGCTCACGACTCAAACGCGGTTCGATCTATGCGCGGGCACGCGAACACGGCTACAACGTGATCGCCCTGGCGCAACATCTGGACGATCTGGCAGAGAGCTTTTTGATGTCCGCCTTCCACCGCGGCCAGCTCGGCACGATGAAGGCCCATTACATCAACGACGCGGGCGACCTGCGTATCATCCGGCCGATGGTCTATGTACGCGAACGGCAGAGTGCCGCCTTTGCCGAAAACGCGGAACTGCCCGTCGTACCCGACAACTGTCCCGCCTGTTTCAGCAAGCCGACCGAGCGCCAGCATTTCAAGCAACTGCTGGCCGACGAAGAGGGACGTTACAAAAACCTGTTCCGCAACCTGCTGCATACCCTCAAGCCGTTAATGGCCGAAGGCAGCGATGCGGTGATCGTCCGTGGAGATGAAGAAGAGTGAAGGCGCTGATGCGTATCGTCGCACTGCTGCCGCTGCCTGTGGCCCACGCCATCGGCGTACTGTTCGGCTGGCTCTTCTATCTGGTGCACAACCCCCACCGGGACGTGGCACGACGCAATATCGCCCTCTGTCTGCCTGAGCTGTCGCCAAAGGCACGCCGCCGCATGCTGCGCCATGCACTGATCGAAACCGGCAAGACCGCAATGGAGTCGGCGCTGCTCTGGCTGGGAAGCCGCAAGCGCACTCTGGGACTGGTGCGTGAGGAAACCGGCAAAGAGGCGCTAGAGGCCGCGCTGGCAAAAGGCAAAGGAGTGATTCTGGTCGTGCCCCACCTTGGCTCCTGGGAGCTGGTCAGTCTCTATTGCTCCGCCTCCTACCCACTCACTTCCCTTTACCGCCCGCTACGCAAGTCGGCAATGGAGCCGCTGGTGCTGCAGGGACGTACCCGTTTCGGCGCAGAACTGGTGCCGACCAATACCCGCGGCGTGCGCGCCCTGTTCCAGGCACTGGAGAAAAACCAACTGGTGTTAATCCTGCCGGATCAGGACCCGCGGGATTCGGGCGGCGAGTTCGCCCCCTTCTTCGGCATCCAGGCCAATACCATGACCCTGGTGTCACGGCTGGCACAGAAGAGCGGCGCTTCGCTGGTGATGTGTGTTGCCGAGCGGCTGGATTGGGGACAGGGCTTCCGCCTGCACTATCAGGCTATCGACCACTCTGCGGACGACGCGCAAAGCCATCTCACGGCGATCAATCAGGCGGTGGAGGAAATGATTCGCGCCTTCCCGGCGCAGTATCAGTGGACCTACAAGCGTTTCAGAACGCGGCCGGAAGGTGAAGGTAACATTTACTGAACCATCTCAAACTTGCTGTGCTTGGCGATACGGCGTTAAAAATGAACTCAGAATGCTCATTTACTCGCGTGTAAACTCCGCTTCTTCATTCATTTTCGCACCCAAGGGCATTACCTACGGGGCACCTTGTCTCGCCTGCGCTCGCTAA
>JBNKVM010000075.1:0-2869 GCA_050299175.1 Thiohalomonadaceae bacterium | reverse complement strand
GCGTTTGGAACCGAGGAGAACAGACGTGCAACCATTCAATCTTCGCCCCGATCAGCTTGCCGAGGAGATGCTCGACTACACCCGCAAGCTCGGCAAGGGCTGCCAGAACCTGATGAACGCGGACAAGATCGACACCGGCGTCACGCCGAAAGTGGAGGTCTACGCCGAAGACAAACTGCGACTCTACCGCTATGAAGCACCTGCCGACGTGGTGCAGAGCAGCGTGCCCACGCTGATCGTCTACGCATTGGTCAACCGGCCCTATATGACCGACCTGCAGGAGAACCGCTCCACTGTACGCAACCTGCTGGCCGCCGGCCAGGACGTCTACCTGGTCGACTGGGGCTATCCGGACGAGGCAGACCGCTCCCTGACCATGGACGACTACATCAACGGCTACCTCGACCGCTGCGTGGATGTCATCCGCAAGCGTCACAAGCTGGACAAGATCAACCTGCTCGGCATCTGCCAGGGCGGGGCGTTCAGTCTCATCTACACCTCGCTGCATCAGGAGAAGGTGAAGAACCTCATCACCATGGTCACCCCGGTCGACTTCAAGACCCCTGACAACATGCTCTCCGCCTGGGTGCAGGACATCGATATCGATTTGCTGGTCGACACCCTGGGCAACGTGCCGGGCGAACTGCTCAACTGGACCTTTCTCTCCCTCAAGCCTTTCAGCCTGACCGGACAGAAATACCTCAGCATGGTCGATGTGCTGGAGAACGAAGACCAATTGAAAAACTTCCTGCGCATGGAGAAGTGGATCTTCGACAGCCCCGATCAGGCCGGCGAGACCTTCCGCCAGTTCATCAAGGAGTTCTATCAGCAGAACGGTTTCCTCAACGGTGGCGTAAGGGTCGGCGGTCGCGCCATCGACCTCAAGAACGTCACCTGCCCGGTGCTCAACATCTACGCCGAACAGGACCACCTGGTGCCGCCGGACGCCTCCCGCGCCCTGCGCGGCCTGACCGGGAGCAAGGACTACACCGAACTTTCCTTTCCGGGCGGCCACATCGGCATCTACGTCAGCGGCAAGGCGCAAAAACAGGTGCCGCCTGCCATCGGCAATTGGCTGGACGAGCGCAGAAAGTAGCCGACAACAGATGATCCTCCGCCGGTAATCACTACCGGTACCTTAGGGGTGCTGATTCAGCACCCCTTTTTTTGTTTGTACACAAGGGGCAAAAGAAGCGTGCGCATGAATTGGATCAGAGCCTGCGCACGGCCAGTCCGTCTAGGGGACTTCGGGCGCCCTGGCCGCCTCGGCCGATTACATGGGTGTAGATCATAGTGGTCGAAAGGTCAGCATGACCGAGCAGGTCCTGCACGGTACGGATGTCGGCGCCCGATTCCAGCAGATGGGTGGCAAAGGTGTGTCGAAGCGTGTGACTGGTAACCCTCTTCTGAATACGGGCAGCTACCGCCGAGCGCTTGACCATCTTCTGGACGACGGACTGATGGAGATGATGACGACGGAGAGCGCCGGTGCGTGGGTCCTGTGCTATACGGCTGGCGGGGAAGAGGTATTGCCAGCGGAGCTCTTTGTCGGCGTTCGGAAATTTGCGCGACAGGGCATTGGGCATATAGACCGAACCAAAACCGGCAGCAAGATCCCGCTCGTGCTGCTTTTTGACCTGTTCGATCTGTGACTTCAACGCATCGACCAGGGTTTCCGGCATGGGCACGGAGCGGTCCTTCATCCCCTTGCCGGCGCGGACGATGATGCGTCGATAGTCGAAATCGAGGTCGAGCAGCCTGAGGCGAACACACTCCATGACGCGCATGCCGGTACCGTACATCAGATGAATGATCAGCCAGTTGATGCCTGTAAGCTGTCTCAGGAGAGAATCTAATTCCTGAGGACTCAATACCGAAGGTAGACGTTTGGGCTTTTTAGGACGTTTGTAGGGACCGATATCTCCCAGAGGACGCTCCAGAACACGGGAAAAGAAGAAGACCAGCGCATTCAGAGCCTGGGCCTGCGTCGCGCCCGAAACCTTGCGCTCAAGGGTCAAATGTTCTAGAAAGGAGGCAACCTCCGCTTCAGCGCAGTCAAACGGACACCTGTCATGGTGAAAACGAAGGAATCGATTGATCCAGCCGAGATAACTCTTCTCCGTATTCGTGGCATATTCCGGAAGCCTGAGCGCTACCAAACACTTTCTGTAAATATCCGGATACTTTTGCGCCAGTGTGTTTTTTGGATCTTTGACCGCGCTGTCGATCATCTCATAAGTGCGGGCTATAGTCGGGTGATCCGATTCCAGTGCCTGGGCTCCGGAAGACCATCGATCCCAATCGAAGGTTTGACTCCAAGGCAACTTCAAAAAGTGGCCCATCAAAATTCTCAGAGCATCCACCTTCTGGCGGAATTGCCAGTCAGTCATATTGGGATATCTGCCAACCCTCAAGAGCCATCTTTCCACCGAATCAGCGGAATGCGATCGCAACTTAATGCCTGGATGGTCTTCTATGAAGACTTCGATGTGCTTTCGGTACCAAGGAACGGCCTTCGCGGGAACGCGAAAACGGCCGAGCAAATCAGCGTATCTCAACCAAAATTGACCGATCCTCGGATCAGACGATTGTTCCCTGGTTTCCATGAAATAAGGCGCTCCTTGCCAAATGTCGAGACAGTGAGTACATTTATAGAACAATTAGCGGCGTATTGCAATTATTTGTGCTGGCGTCATAACACAATACATGCGCCAGCTACATAATCGCCCGTTAAGGCATGAATGGAAAGTGAATATGAATGGTGCACTAACAATTGAAAGAAGTAACCGTAAAGTGCGTACCATGATGTGGCTCCGTGGAAAGGAATCTGATGCATCAACGTTCAAACCAGGATGGCAATCTTTTAGTG
>JBNKVM010000074.1:0-87611 GCA_050299175.1 Thiohalomonadaceae bacterium | reverse complement strand
ACATTGCTTTTGCTCCTTGTCGTTCCGGCGTTATTGCCGGGTGGATGGAAGCTCAACGCAAAGCGGCCCCGACGTCATTGAGACAGAAGGGCCGCCAGTCACACAACAGTGTTGTATACTCCATGCAGCCCTAAGGTCTGCTGATACCAGTCTTAGGGTTAGCCGGGCGGATGATGTCCTACCATCTTCCGTCCGGTGCTTTACGGAACCTTGAATGAGTTGCTGCGCGGGCGATCTGCTGTGTTGCGCGGTGCTCGCTTCCTCACCTACCTGCCTGGTATGTCTCGGTCGCTGCGCGCCGTGCGCCTTGCATCTCATCCCGCTCGCAAACTCCTTCAAGGGCTCCTTCGTTTGAGCGGTGTTGCACTGTTTAAATTATGGAGAAAGGGAGGGGGAGTCAAGGGAAAAATGCGGGGGAAATGAAAACAAATATTAAATAAAAATTTCGGGAAAATTGGTGCTTGAGAGCGCTAAATATTTAGGGGATTACATCTAGTGATTCCATACGACAATAAATAGTGCAATGAATACTATGCTGGATATCGCTCCAAGTATTTGAGAAAAGATAAATCGCTTATCGGCACTTGTTTTCTCTTTCTTCTTTATCGTGTACCAGGCAAGTCGCATCATTATGATGCCCGTTCCAGGTGAAAATGATACGCCTGTGTTTGGATATACGTCAGGTAGATAACTAGCGGCCTTTTTGAATTCATTTGTTTTGCGGATATTTGGATTAGATGTGTATGCATAAGAGTAAAAGCTACATATCAGCATGATGAGCATTGCTATGGGCAGCAGGATGAATTCTTGTGGCATGTTGGTTGTATCCAGAAACAATTTCAATCGAGTCTGACCCTTTTGGTTTCTTTTGGTTTTTTGGTTCCCTTGCTTGTCAATCTCTTTGGTTAGATTTCCCCATGTTTTCGTAGAGCATTAACCACTGCGCGATCCCTTTTTCGTAGGAATATAACGCCCCATGTTAATGGGGAAATGACTACGGCAAATGAGAGCTGAAGTAGTGCAGTATTGAACCTTTGCATACCAGCAAGAAAGACGCCGCTGAACGTATATTGACGTCGTATCTCAATTTCTTCTAACCATGTCCGAGCATAGTCGCTTATCGTAATGCCATCTGCATTACCGATACGCGCAGCTAACCACATATTAAGACAGCCCAGGATTAGCCAGAACAGTGGGGTGAAAAGCAGTGTGCCATACAGGAATGCTCCGCTCCTGCCCTCGTAGCGGGTTAGGGATTTTTTGTACTGTTCGTTAATCATTGTGATTCATGCACCTGTATCTGGAAATGGTTCTGCCGTAATTTGATACTCATCTTCATAGACTACATATCCCGGTCGCTCGGTTTGGAGCATGAGAACCTCGATCCCGTGTCCCTCCAGAATGGCTGCCAATTCCCGCATGTGGGATATATGCTCTTTAGCGCTATCTTTGTACCAGCTGATCGCCTTATTTAACGAATGCGGCTTCGATGAACGATTGAAAGACGATGGTTTCTCCAAATATTGGTTAAACCATTTATGGATTTCGGTAACTCGCTCCAACTCATAATCGTAAAGTAATCCAGAATCTCTGACATCGACCAGAGTTTGAAATATTCCTTGTCTTCTCCCTGAGTCTTCATCCTTTGAATGAATGGCAAATCTAATATACATGCTACCACCTTCAAAACCGTGGTCTGTCCACGGTTATCCTGAAGTGTTGCATGAGACGATAAGGAAACACAGTGAGGGCTGGTGATTTCGTGGGGATCACTCAGAGTCTGACTCTTTTGGTTACCAATAACTTTCTCCCGCATAAACCAACACATCCTTTGGGGTATGCAAATTAAGCTCATCTATCTCTACATTGTGGGGCTGCTTAGTGTGGAATAAAAAACTCAAATCCACCTGTACTACTTCAGAACAAAGGATTGTTCGCTCTATAGTTTCCCATGGAATTAACATTCCGTCCTCGCTGTCATAACTTGCAGTTTCCAAGTTGTCGTATGATACATCAGCCTCAAACTCAATTGTCGCAGTTAACTCAAAACGCGCTTCTGCTGGCCCACCATTTTTCGCATGGTTCAATGCGATCAGGTATGCTGAAATGTCTCCAATCTCAGTAATTCTAGTCTCATTTACTTCTCCATCTTGATTAGCGAGGATGAAGCCAAGCCATTGAAATTCTTTCGCTATCCGGCCTTCTATTTCCTTCAGGTTTTGTTCTAACAATCGTTGAGCTGTAGGAGCGAGTTCATCAAAATAAGAAGTGACTTTACTTAGGAATTTCTCTAGTGAATCCACTACGGACAATCTAGGAAAATGCCCTTCTATACCAAGCATGTCAGAATCTTGACTTACAACAATTACCTCCTCTTGCATTGACTCCGCCCATTCGCTCAATGTGGATAAGACAAACGCATCTGGAAATTCGCTTTTTTTCTTTCCATCGCCGAATGGTGGGGATTTCTTAAAGTAGCAAGAAAATACAAATCTCGTATCTGCTTCTGCAACTGGTAAAGTATCCGCTTTAGTGTTTTTTAGGAATTGTTCAAGTTGTTCCGTTAGTTGAGTGTTGATTGATATTTGATCAATATCTTCAAATATTGCGGACTCATTGAGTGACGGAATGTTTCGAAGTGCCTTGGCTGTGTTCCTGATTTTTCTTAAGGCTTGAGATGCTTTTGTAATGTCTTCGTCAATATTGGCCTTTATTTCCGCTATGGTTACATCCGTAATCAGTAAATTGATGCGTTCGTCGCGAATCGCTTCCTTAAGAGCAATAAAGGAGGGGTGGTTGTAATTGTAGTTTTTGCTAATAAATACTGATGAGTCGACAAAAACATTTAGTGCTACCAGTCCGTTGATTTCCATGTTATGGATGCTCGCGGTATTGTTCCTCGAAAACAGGCGGGGGATGAATTTCGCCCAACTAAAATGGATGTTCGCTTTTAAACTGCTTCGTCACATTTTGCTGTGTGATACTTGCCAGGTCCGGGTCAAACAATGCGTAAAGTATTCAATAATTTTAGGCTGCCATCTGTGAATGCTGAGTTCTTTGTGATTGACTTTTCCATGCAGCTAGTTAGCAATTCTCTGAATAAAGATAATATTATCAGAACAACTTCGAAAAACACTTCAATGTCGCCTCTGGGGAAGTTGCATTTCAATTCTTCTGGGGTTTTTATCCATTCGCGTGACATTTTCTCCAAATAAGAAGGGGATATTACCTTGCTCTCATATGGATACCATACGCCATGTGATTGCTGATAATTTACAGAGTTCCTGATTACTGATAACCAATTCCCTTTATCGTGGCATCGCGATCTCGTTATGCCCAGCTTTATATGACTAAGTATATCTATTGTCGCTATCTTATATTTTGAGAGAGTGGAAATGTTTCTTGACTCATCGCTCAGGGTGTCAAGTAAGCGCAAAAATCTTGCCCATGTATCTCTGTGCGCATCCTTATATTTCTTGAAGTATACGTTTGTGGAATTTTGTTGTATCTCTATGGAATAAAATCCTTTTTCCACGGTGTTTAGAGAGCCTGTTTTGCCAACAAGATCAGCGATTTCGAATATTTTGTTAGTATGCGGTTGTTCTAGCTGTGAGCATGAAATTCCAAACATACGCATTATGCTATGGGTGGCAAAGAATGCTGCATAATACGAGCGAATTATTCCCCATGCGCCACTCTTGTTCATCGTGGGGTCAATTTGAAGTCCTGCGGCTGTTTCAATAGCGGCCATTGCCATGCGATTGCAGTCGTTAGCATAGGCTGCCTGCAGATAGCTAATATCAGTAGTTCTGACAGTAAAATGGCCAGATTCTAAATCGTCATCTACCAAATAGTGTTGGTTGGCTACCCAGCCTTTTACATCAACAGCAGTTTTTCTGGTGCAGCCAAATATTTCTATATTGGATTGTGGAACCAATACGTTGGTAATTGCTGACTTCACAGCGTAAACTCATCCTTTAAACATTCTTCGAGAGTCTTAACTAAAGGCTTGTATGCCGTTCCTATGGTTTTAAGCTTTCCTGACTTTATTGATTCGCCAATTATGTCAAGAAAATGATAAAAGTTGTCAGCATCATATATTGCACCAAATCTATCCTTAACTTTTGCGGCGACGATCGGGAAAAATCCGCACATTGCTTTGAAGAATGTGGTGTTAATCATTTGATCTTGGGCGTCATGTCTTAATAAAATAGCCTCATTAAATGAGATGAAATAGCTGTTCAATATCTCATAAATTTCCGCCTCGCTTTTGCCTCCAAAAGTTTTTACAAGCGGTTTGATTGCAGTGTTAAACGTGGCGCGAGTTAACTTTCCTTTAGTTTTGCTTGCGGGTGAGAGTTTGCCATAAAGGCTGCTGTTTGCATCCTTCTGGAAAATATCAAATATTTCCCTTAGAAATTCTTCTTGGTCGTTTTCGTATTCGGCTAGTTTTTTAATGTCTAGAAGAAGCTCTGGTGGTACACCTTTCTGTTTTGAGTTGATGTCAATAAAAAGTCTAGTTTCATCACGTTTTGATAAATTGTCATAAATAACAACTGGTACACGAAATGCCTTTCTTGCATGCATAAATCCATATACACGATGTTGTCCATCAATGATCAAAAATGCTGTTGGAATTGGGTTGAAGCTAATGCTTTTTCGTCTCGCATCATATCTAAGATCGGCGTCCTCTTGGGCTGACAATACAATCGAGCTTGGTATCGTTCCTAATCCGCTATCAATGTATGATGCAATTTCTTTGGCGCGTTTTTCATCTAACTCTCTCTGAAATCCTTCGATCGGATCTTCTTCGCGATTTACTACAAAGCATGTATGAGCAAGGAGTTCACTAGGTAGTGTAAGCGAATAAAATGTGTGATCTCCCTGGCGAACCAGACTCACACTGCCAAAACTTTTGCGTTCATCCGTCATTATTCGCTCCTAATATTCTTTTGTCGTACTACTAGTGGTACTTAAACATTACTGAAAATGGCGTAACAGTGGTAATCCTCATGCGTAGCATTCCAGACCCGTCGGGGTGGTTCCCTTAAACATTGTTCTTCCTCCCTGTGGTGTGTTTTGCGGTTATAGCACGGGAGAGAGGAGGGCTCAATTGTGGGGGTTGTGGCATGATTATAACGAAGCGGTTTTGGGTCCCGTAGACGCAGCCGAGCACTGGAGTCCGTTGAAGGAATAGCCCGTTAGGGGCGCGCCATGGACGGCGCGCGGTGGCAGTCGGGCAGGAGGCCCGTCTGCCATCCCCCTTCAACGGGCGAAGCGCGGAGGGCACCGCGTTAGCGGCAAGTCTTCGGGCGGCCTTCTCTTTGGTTACTTTCTCTTGGCCGCGCAAGAGAAAGTGACCTGCATGCGGGGCAGCCCCCGCTTTATATGCAGTTATACGTCGCGAAGCGACTCCGAGTGGAGTTGCTTATTCTTGAACCTCTTTGTCATTTTTGGCCGAGTAAGCGATATATGACTACGACCATACCAGTCATAAGCAGAGAAACTGAATAATACGGCATCCGTCGAATATATCTTGGAAATTCACGTGAGTCAGTGAGTTCCTGAAATGAGAGTCCATATTTTGACGAAAAATAGAGGGAGAGTATAAAACCGATAATCCCTATCGCTAGAAATATAATGCCGAATTTCAGGGAGTAGGTTTCTCCCTCTTTTACGTACTCATATATTACGAGTGCGACACCAAATAAGATTCCTAGGCCGATGTATGTGAAATCATAACGTATGGCGATAAAAGCCAGTCCAATGGCTATTGGAAGAAAGAGTGCTCTATCAGCTATATGCCGAAGCATCTTTATTCACTGCCTTACTAAGGCTTGCTCATATTCGTGTTTAAAGTGATAGAGAGAACTTTCCAACACCTTTAACGCCCCATCCAGCAGATGACATTTCCCGGCGTTGGGCAGAATCTTCACCATATTGACCAACGCTTCCAGGTCAGCACGATTGCCCTGGCCAGTGTCGATTTTGTTCAGCAGCATCGCAGCGTAGAAGGTGCCGGTTTTGCACGGCGGGCACTGGCCGCAGGAGGAGTGGGCAAAGAAGTTAACGTATTCGGTGACGCGCTTAACGATGCCGGTGCCTTCGGAGATCACGATCATTGCGCCGGTGCCGAGGCTGGAGTGGCGATCGCGTACGGATTCGTAGTCGAGCGGGACGTCGAGGTCTTTCGGGGTGAGGATGGTGTTGGACGGGCCGCCGGTGAAGACCGCTTTGAGGTCTTTATCCAGCAGCATGCCGCCGCCGTATTCATTGATCAGCGTCGACAGCGGTGTGCCCATCGGCAGTTCGTAGGCGCCGGGGTAGAGCACGTCGCCGGTGAGGCAGTAGATCTTGGTGCCGGTGGCGTTGCCCAGGCCCAGATTGCGGAACCACTCGACGCCGTTGCGCAGCAGGTGCGAAACGTTGGCCATGGTTTCCATGTTGTTGATCAGGGTCGGGCAGCCGTGTACGCCGTACTCGGACGGGTAGGGTGGTTTGCCGCGCGGGAAGGGGAAGGCTTTGCCTTCCACCGTTTCGATCGCCGCGGTCTCTTCGCCGCCGATGTAGTGGCCGGAGCTGGGCAGGACGCGATATTCAAACTCTTTGCCGATCGCCTCTCCGACGCGAGAGAACCATTCCGACTCTTTCCACTGTTCCACCGCACGGTACATGGCCTCAATGGCCTGTTCCTTGTCCGGGTTGATGTAGAAGATGATGCGGTTGATGCCGCAGGCGAGGGCGGTGATGGTGGCGCCTTCGATTACCTGGTGCGGGGTTTCGCGCAGTAGGATGTCGTCCTTGAAGGTGCCCGGCTCGTCTTCGTTGCCGTTGCAGATGAGGTATTTGTCGCCGCGGGTCTCCTGGGCTGCCAGCAGTTCCCACTTTTTGTAGGTGGGGAAACCGCTGCCGCCGAGGCCACGCAGATCGGCATCTTTGGCGAAGCCGATGATCGCCTGTGGATCGGCCAGTGCCTTTTCCAGCGCCTGACCGCCGACACCGGCGAGCCACGCCTCCAGATCGGCGCCGACCCGATGGGCCTGATGGAGCAGTACCTGATTCAACTGACTCATGGCTTACTCCTTGACCCGCTTGCGGCGATGGTGACGCAGGCCGTCGTAGTCGGCGTCGTTGTCGAACTTGGCCACGTCCGGGAAGAGCATCGGGCTTTTCAGTTCCATCGGCATACCTGAGATCATCAGGTCGCGGCGCAGGCGACTCAGGTGTTCCAGACCAACCTGTTTGTGGCCGCGGCCATGAGACTTTTCCGCGGCGTGCGCACCAGCGCGACGACCGAAGCAGATGATCTCCAGCAGGGCGTTACCCATGATGCGGTTGGTGCCGTGAATACCGCCGCTGACTTCGCCGACGCAGTAGAGTCCCGGCACGCTGCTGCGGCCGTGTTCGTCGATCACCACGCCACCGTTTTGATAGTGCAGAGTGGGGTAGATCAGCATCGGTGATTTGGACGGGTCGATGCCCGCTTTTTTGCCCAGTTGCAGCAGCTTGGGGAAACGCTGTTGCAGGGTGCCGGGATAACGCATCTCCAGTCCCGGGGTATCGAGCCAGACGCCGCCTTCATTTTCACCGGTGGTGATGCCGCGGCCTTCGGCGCACTCGCGCATGATCGCGGCGGCGACGACGTCGCGCGGTTTGAGTTCGTCGACGAAACGTTCGCCGCGGGCGTTGAGCAGCCAGGTACCGGCGGAACGCACACCCTCGGTGATCAGGCTGCCCGCCAGGTGTTGCGGGTAGGCGATGCCGGTGGGGTGATACTGGAAGGAGTCGAGGTCGCGCAGTTTGGCGCCGAGACGATAGGCGAGTACCAGGCCGTCGCCGGTGGCGCCGAAGTGATTCGAGGTGGGGAAGTCGTTGAGATGCATGCGACCGATGCCGCCGGTGGCGATGATCACGGTCTTCGCGACCACCTGCACGTAGCTGACGTTTTTCAGGTTGGAGAGCACCGCACCGGCGCAGTGGCCCGATTCGTTGCCCAGCAGTTCTACCGCCGGGCTGTATTCCCAGACGTCGATGTCGCTGTTCTGCACCGCTTCGCGCAGCACCCGCATCATCTCCAGACCGGTGTAGTCGCGGTAGTAGCAGACGCGGTTGGCGGAGGTGCCGCCCGCGCGGCGGGTCATCAGGTCGCCGAACTCATCCAGATCGAACTGCATGCCCTGCTGGATCAGCCAGCGGATCACTTCCGGGCCTTCCGAGACCAGCGTACCGACCAGCTCACGGTCGGCGCTGAAATGGCCGGCCTTGATAGTGTCGTCGAAGTGCATCTGCGGCGTGTCGTTCTTCTCTATAGATGCCTGGATGCCGCCCTCGGCCATCACGGTGTTGCTGTCGCCGAGGCGTAGCTTGGTGGCGAGGATCACCTCGGCGCCCGACTGGGCTGCGGTCAGGGCCGCGGCGCAACCGGCACCGCCACCGCCGATGACCAGTACATCGGTTTTGACGATGGGGGCGCCCGCCAGATCGGCTTCGTCGATGCGGGCATCGGCCTGCAGGATCTCGGCAAGCTGGCGGTGGCACTGGTCGCCGCTGTTGGCGCCGACCTTAATGGTGGTCTGGGTGTCGGCACGGTAGTCCGGGTGGAAGGCGCGCAGCAGGGCGCGATGGTCGTCCACCTTCTCTTCCAGCGGGCGCTCCGCCAGCGGTTTGTACGCGGCCAGCGCCTCTTCGTACGGGGTGCCTTTACAGTTCATTCCGCCACCTGCTGCGGCTGACTGCCGGGACTATGGATGTCGATCTCCAGCCCACCTTTACGCTGTTCTTCCAGGCGGTGGATCAAATTGGAGGGGCGGATATGGAAATAGGCGGTGACCCTGCGGGAGAAGACCCCGACGTGGTTGGGCGCGATCTCCTCCGGACAGCCGGTCATGCAGAGGTTGCACATAATGCAGTCGACGAACAGTTCGCCCGCCTCACGGAAGCGGCCATCGACGGCCAGTTTCACGCCCAGTTCGACATTGATGCCCTTGGGGCAGGCGCTGTAACAGCCGCCGCAGTGACGGCAGTTGCTGGCTTCGGGGAAGACGCGGTGGAATTTCGCCTGCACGTCCCAGGAGTTCTGGATATCGGTGAGTTCGTAATGGTGGTGGGTCGGGCTGGGGAAGACCATGAACAGCACCTGCATCCCTTCCTCTACCAGGGTCTGGCAGGCCAGCTCCATGCGGACTTTATCTTCACCGCCGCGGCGCACCATGACACGACAGGAACCGCAAACCCCCTCCAGGCAGCCGACACCTTTCACCCGCGGATACCCGGCATTCCATAGTGCCTGGATCACCGACAGGGAGGGGGAGGCCTGGATCGATTTGCCGTCGATAACGACGTTTACCCGTTCCTGTGTCTGTGCGTTCATCTATTTATTGTTCACCTTGAGTTCGGCCCAAGTGCATGAAAACCATTACATTTATAAGGTCACGCCGCGGGCGCTGAGCCGACGCATTGTACCCAAAACCCCTGTGGAATACCGCATCCCCACGGAAAAAATCTTTGTGTTGCATTGCCTTACCCGGAAAATGCGGCGCGCAAACGACATTCATCATGCGGCTTTTGACTTGGCGGAAAACGCTGTGATAGCATTCAAAATCAACGATATAGAGGGCTGTTCGTCAGCCGCATATCTGGACAGTTAAAGCACCGCGCACGTCGGCTCGGTGCTTTTTTTATTGAGTCACGTGGTCTCTCGTATGGATCACCACTGAAGCGGAAGGAAAGCAATGCCCGGTATTACCCTCCCCGACGGCTCCAAACGTCAATTTGATCACCCCGTAACCGTTCACGAAGTTGCTGCCGATATCGGCCCCGGTCTGGCCAAGGCTGCACTGGCTGGCAAGATCGGCGACAAGCTGGTGGATACCTCCTACTGCATCGAGGATGACGTCGAACTGGCGATCATCACCGACAAGAACGAAGAGGGGCTGGAGATCATCCGCCACTCCACCGCGCACCTGCTGGCTCAGGCGGTGAAGCATCTGTTCCCCTCGGCGCAGGTGACCATCGGTCCGGTGATCGAAGATGGTTTCTATTACGACTTTGCCTTCGAGCGTCCTTTTACCACTGAAGACCTGGAGCTGATCGAAAAGGAGATGGCGAAGATCGTCTCCGCCGATATCCCGCTCGAGCGCTCGGTGATGTCGCGGGAAGAGGCTATCGAATATTTCCGTGGATTGGGTGAGGCGTACAAGGCCGAACTCATCGAGGCGATTCCTCACGGCGAGGAGCTTTCCCTCTATAAACAGGGTGATTTCACCGACCTCTGCCGTGGTCCGCACGTACCTTCAACCGGTCGCCTCAAGGCCTTTAAATTAATGAAGGTGGCCGGTGCCTACTGGCGTGGCGATTCGAACAACGAGATGCTGACCCGCATCTACGGCACCGCCTGGACCGACAAGAAAGCACTCAAAGCCTATTTGCATCGCCTGGAAGAGGCGGAGAAGCGTGACCACCGCAAGATCGGTCGTCAGCTGTCGCTGTTCCACACCCAGGAAGAGGCACCGGGGATGGTGTTCTGGCACCCGCAGGGCTGGACCCTGTGGCAGGTGGTGGAGCAGTACATGCGCGGAGTATTCCGCAACAACGGTTATCAGGAGATCCGTACACCACAGGTGGTGGATCGCAGCCTGTGGGAGAAGTCGGGCCACTGGGACAAGTTCGGTGACGGCATGTTTACCACTCACTCGGAGAATCGCGATTACGCGATCAAACCGATGAACTGTCCCTGTCACGTTCAGGTGTTCAATCAGGGACTGAAATCCTACCGCGACCTGCCGCTGCGCCTGGCGGAGTTCGGCTCCTGCCATCGCAATGAGCCGTCCGGTACCCTGCACGGCATTATGCGGGTACGTAACTTTACCCAGGACGATGCACATATCTTCTGTAGCGAAGATCAGATCCAGGATGAGGTTTCGGTGTTCATCGACCTGCTGTACAAGGTCTATGCGGACTTCGGCTTTAACGACATCATTATTAAGCTATCCACCCGTCCCGAGCAGCGCGTCGGTTCCGACGAGGTGTGGGACAAGGCGGAGCACGCGCTGGAGCGGGCGCTCAACGCCAAGGGCCTGGAGTGGGATCTGCAGCCGGGCGAGGGCGCATTCTACGGACCAAAGATCGAGTTCTCCCTCAAGGACTGCCTCGGTCGGGTCTGGCAGTGCGGCACCATTCAGGTCGATTTCTCCATGCCGGGCCGTCTCGATGCCCACTATGTGGCCGAGGATGGCAGCAAACAGGTGCCGGTGATGCTGCACCGTGCCATTGTCGGTTCGATGGAGCGTTTTATCGGGATTCTCATCGAACACCACGCCGGTGCGTTCCCGTTGTGGATGGCGCCGACCCAGGCTGTGGTGATGAACATTACCGATAATCAGGCCGAGTTTGTCCGTGAAGTCGAAGATTCTTTGAAAAATCAGGGGATTCGGGTCAAATCCGACTTGAGAAATGAGAAGATCGGCTTTAAAATCCGCGAGCACACGTTACTCCGCGTCCCTTACCTGCTGGTAGTCGGTGATCGCGAAGTCGAAAATCGTTCCGTGGCCGTGCGCACGCGTAGTGGTGAAGACCTTGGCAGTATGCCCATTGAGGAGTTTGCCAACCTGCTCTCCACCGAGATCGCGAGCCGCGGCTTAACTGTTTAGAGGATTTAAGCAATCGCTGCCAAAGAGAAACAGACCCGCCTGAACGAAGAAATTCGGGTCCCGGAAGTACGGCTCATCGATCAGGATGGTGAGCAGGTAGGTGTGATTTCCACCGAAAAAGCACTGGAGCTCGCCGAAGACGCGGAAATGGATCTGGTTGAGGTGTCGCCGGACGCCGAGCCGCCAGTCTGCCGCATCATGGACTACAACAAGTTCCAGTTCGAACAGCGGAAGAAACTTCAGGCAGCGAAAAAGAACCAGAAACAGGTTCATGTAAAAGAGATTAAGTTTCGTCCAGGGACGGAAGAGGGAGACTATCAGGTCAAACTGCGCAACCTGACACGCTTCCTCAATGACGGGGACAGGGTCAAGGTAACCTTACGGTTCCGTGGCCGTGAAATGGCACATCAGGAACTCGGCCGCGATTTGTTGAAGCGGATCGAGGGAGACCTTGCTGAACTGGGAACAGTGGAACAGTTTCCGAAGATGGAAGGTCGGCAAATGGTGATGCTGCTTGCCCCGAAAAAGAAGAAGTAGGCTCTGCCTGCTTCGCGACGCGCTACTGTCCATCCATTAAGGTGCCCACAGTCGCAAACGCGCGTTTTAACTAAAATGCAATGCGTGGTTTTGGAGTAATAAGCAATGCCAAAGATGAAAACCAATCGTGGCGCGGCCAAGCGTTTCAAAAAGAGCGCTGGCGGTTTCAAGCGAAACCAGTCGTTCCGTCGTCACATCCTCACTAAGAAACCGACTAAGCGTAAGCGTCAGCTGCGTTCTGGTGAAATGGTTGCCGCCGTCGACGTACCAATGGTACGCCGCATGTTGCCCTATAGCTGAGGAGTAAGGAACGATGCCAAGAGTAAAACGTGGTGTTCAGGCTCGTGCCCGACACAAAAAGATTATGGCCCAGGCCAAGGGCTACTACGGTCGTCGCAAGAATGTTTTCCGCGTCGCCAAGCAAGCGGTTATCAAGGCAGGTCAATACGCCTATCGTGACCGTCGTCAGCGCAAGCGTCAGTTCCGTGCACTATGGATCGCACGTATCAACGCTGCTGCCCGTGAGTGCGGTATTTCCTACAGCCGCATGATCAACGGCCTGAGCAAGGCTGGCGTTGCTATCGACCGTAAGGTACTGGCTGATATCGCTGTGACCGACAAGGCAGGTTTTGCTGCCCTGGCGAACACCGCGAAAAACGCACTGGCCTGAGCAACGAATCGAAGCGGTACGGCATAGACCGCCGCTTCACACAGAAGGGGGAAAGGCCTGACAGTCTTTCCCCCTTTTGTTTTGGCAAAACAGGAAAATAATCGGAGTAGATGGCGTGGACGATTTAACGGCGCTGGTAAAAGAAGCCGAAGCGGCGATTGCCGCCACCACCGAGATGCAGGCACTGGAAGATATCCGGGTGCAGTATCTGGGTAAGAAGGGCGTACTCACCGAGCAGATGAAATCACTGGGTAAACTTTCGCCCGAAGAGCGGCCTAAGGCAGGGCAGGTGATCAACCAGGCCAAGACCGCTGTGCAGCAGGCGATTGAAGCACGTAAGCAGTCGTTGCAGGAAGCGGTGCTGAATGCTCGACTGGAAGGTGAACGTATTGACGTGACCCTTCCGGGGCGTGGCCAGCCGAGCGGTGGTCTGCATCCGATCACCCAGACCATGGAGCGCATCCAGTCACTATTTGCACAACTTGGTTTTACCGTTGCCGAAGGGCCGGAGATCGAAGACGACTTCCATAACTTCGAAGCGTTGAATATTCCGGAAACCCATCCGGCGCGTGCGATGCACGATACCTTCTATTTCGATGCGCACACTCTGTTGCGTACCCATACTTCGCCGGTGCAGATCCGCGAAATGGAACAGCAGCAACCGCCGCTGCGTTTGATTGCACCCGGTCGAGTTTATCGTTGCGATTCTGATCTGACGCACTCGCCGATGTTCCATCAGATCGAAGGTCTGTTGGTCGATGAGAAGGTGAGCTTTGCCGATCTGAAAGGCATACTGGATGACTTTCTGCGCAACTTCTTTGAACAGGAGTTGGCGGTACGTTTTCGTCCCTCCTATTTCCCCTTTACCGAACCTTCTGCCGAGGCCGACATTCAGTGTGTGATGTGCGGTGGTGAAGGTTGTCGTGTCTGTAGCGGTACCGGCTGGATCGAGATCCTCGGTTGCGGCATGGTGCACCCGGAAGTCTTTCGTCATGTTGGTATCGACAGTGAAAAATATAGCGGTTTTGCCTTTGGTATCGGTGTCGAGCGGATGGCGATGCTGCGTTATGGCGTGAATGATCTGCGACTCTTTTTTGAAAACGATCTGCGCTTCCTGCAGCAGTTTAATTAAGTCCGTTTCGTTCTGGCGCAAATAAAAATTACTCAGGTTTAAAACGATATGAAATTCAGTGAAGCATGGTTGCGCGAATGGGTGAATCCCGCCAACTCTACCGATGAGTTGTCTCATCAACTGACGATGGCCGGTCTTGAGGTGGATGCCATCGAGCCGGTGGCCGGTGAGTTTAGTGGTGTGTTGATCGGTGAGGTTGTCAAAGTTGAGCCGCATCCGGATGCAGACAAGTTGCGTGTCACCGAAGTCACGGTTGGCGACAAGGAAAATCTCGGTATTGTTTGCGGTGCGGCCAATGTTCGTGAAGGTTTGAAAGTGCCTGTTGCGGTGGTCGGTGCTGTACTTCCCGGTAACTTCAAGATCAAAAAAGCCAAGCTGCGCGGCGTGCCATCTGCGGGCATGCTCTGTTCCGCTTCAGAACTGGGTCTTGCTGAAAGTGCCAGTGGCCTGTTGGAACTGCCTGCCGATGCACCGGTGGGTGAGGACATTCGTAATTATCTAAAGCTCGATGATGTCACTATCGAACTGGGTTTGACGCCTAACCGGGGTGACTGCCTGAGTGTTTCAGGGATTGCCCGTGAAGTGGGTGTACTGAATCAGGCTGCGGTGAATGGACCGGAGATCAAAAGCGTTCCCGCTGCCATCGACGATACCTTTTCCATCACCGTTGATGCAGCTGATGATTGCCCGCGTTACATCGGCCGTGTGATTCGCGGCGTTAATGTTAAAGCTGAAACACCGCTGTGGATGCAGGAGCGCCTACGTCGTAGCGGTATTCGCAGTCTCGGTCCGATCGTCGATGTAACCAACTACGTGTTGCTGGAGTTGGGGCAACCGATGCATGCCTTCGACCTGGCAAAACTGAACAAAGGCATCATTGTTCGTCGCGCCAAACAGGGTGAAAAGCTGTTGCTGCTTAACGAGCAGGAAGTAGAGCTCGATTCTGAAACCCTGGTTATTGCTGATCATAAAGGTCCGCTGGCGATGGCCGGTGTGATGGGTGGCGATGCCTCTGCGGTGAACGATGCGACGTTCGATATCTTCCTTGAGAGCGCCTTCTTTGCCCCCGATAGTATTGCCGGCCGTGCGCGTCGCTATGGCTTGCACACCGATTCTTCGCACCGCTTTGAACGCGGTGTCGATCCTGCGCTTGCCGAGCGTGCAATGGAACGTGCAACGGCGTTGTTGCTGGAGATTGTTGGCGGTAAAGCGGGACGATTGGAAGAGGTGGTGAGTGAAGCGGCGTTGCCGGCTCGTCATCCGATCCATCTTCGCCTGCAGCGTATTGCACGAATTCTCGGTGCTGAGATCGCGGCAGCCGATGTTGAGGATATTCTGAAGCGCCTTGGCATGAGCCTGAATAAAGTCGACGATGGCTGGCAGGTGAGCGTGCCGTCTTTCCGTTTCGACATTACGATCGAAGTCGATCTGATCGAAGAGGTCGGACGGATTATCGGTTACGAGAACCTGCCCAGCAAACGTCCGCTGGGATCGCTGATGATGCAACCGCAGCCTGAGGCGCGACTTGGACGCAGTGATTTCTCCCGTCTGCTGGTCGACCGTGGTTATCAGGAGGCGATTAGTTACAGCTTTGTCGATCCATCAGTACTGAAGCAGCTCGATCCGCAAGGGCAGGGTATTACCCTGGCCAACCCTATCTCCAATGATCTGTCGGTGATGCGCACTACGCTGTGGGCGGGCATGTTGCCGCTGCTGCAACGTAACCTGAATCGTCAGCAGAGTCGGGTTCGCCTGTTCGAGTACGGCCTTAGCTTTGTCGGGCAGGGGGATGATCTGCTTCAGGAAAACATGCTGGCTGGCTTGATCTACGGCCCTGCCTTGCCGGAGCAGTGGGGTAGTGCCGAGCGCAAGGTCGATTTCTACGATGCCAAGGCGGATGTGGAGGCGCTGCTGGCGCTGACCAGAAAGGCGGATCAGTTCCGTTTTGTGGCGGAAAATCACCCCGCATTGCACCCCGGTCAGAGCGCCAGAATCTATTTTGGTGATCAGCCAGCGGGGTGGCTTGGAGCACTCCATCCGGCCCTGGAAAAGTCCTTTGATCTGCGCGGACATTGCTATCTCTTTGAAATTAAAGCAGATATGTTGAGCGAGAAAAGTGTGCCGAAATTCGCCGAAATATCTAAATTTCCGGCTATTCGTCGCGATCTTGCTGTTTTGGTGGACGAGGCGATCACCGCAGATGAGGTGCTAAACTGCATCAATAACGCCGCTCCAGAGGGTCTGCAAAACTTAAAGCTGTTTGACCTCTATGCTGGGGAACGCATTGATTCAGGTAGAAAAAGTCTTGCTTTGGGCTTGACCTTACAGGCACAATCGCGCACTCTTACTGACGAAGAAGTTGATGCTGCAATCGAGCGGGTGGTGAATTCCCTGGTTCGAGAACTGGGAGCGACTTTAAGAGAGTAATCATGGCATTGACCAAAGCTACCATTGCCGAAAAGCTCTTTGATGAGCTTGGACTGAATAAACGCGAGGCCAAGGAACTGGTCGAGCAGTTCTTCGAGGAAGTGCGTGTCGCGCTGGAGAACGGCTACCAGGTTAAATTGTCCGGTTTCGGCAACTTCGACCTACGCGATAAGAACGAAAGACCCGGAAGAAACCCCAAGACAGGCGAGGAGATACCGATCACCGCCCGTCGTGTGGTGACTTTCCGTCCAGGACAAAAACTCAAGGCACGAGTAGAGGCGTATGCTGGAACCCAGCAACAATAACGAATTACCACCCATTCCCGGCAAGCGTTACTTCACCATCGGTGAGGTGAGCGAGCTTTGTGGCGTAAAACCCCACGTGCTGCGCTACTGGGAGCAGGAATTCCCTCAGCTCAAGCCGGTCAAGCGTCGTGGCAATCGCCGCTATTATCAGCGCCAGGACGTTATCATTATTCGTCAGATCCGCGCCCTGCTGTACGAACAGGGCTTCACCATTGGTGGCGCCCGCCAGCAGCTGGAGAGCGACGATAACCGGACTGACGCCAATCAAAGCCAGCAGATCATCAAGCAATTGAGGGTAGAGCTGGAAGAGGTACTGGATATCCTGAAACGCTAGTTTTTACCGCGTTTTTCAGGGGTCTGCCTTTCTTACGAGTAATATTCCGCAATCCAACATTCGTGTTCTCAACCGGGGACAACTGGTGTATGATGCGCGGCTCATTCCCCCGCAGGGGAGTCGAAATTTCGGGGCGTAGCGCAGCCTGGTAGCGCACCTGCATGGGGTGCAGGTGGTCGGAGGTTCAAATCCTCTCGCCCCGACCAATAATGAGAAAGCCGACCAGCTGGTCGGCTTTTTTTGATCTGAAGGTGCTCAGGATTCCCGGCCCTGCGCTGATGCTTCGGGCGTTCGTTGCGCTTCCTTTGTCCACTGGACAAAGGGTCGCACCTCACCCTCTCGCCCCGACCAATAATGAAGAAGCCGACCAACTGGTCGGCTTTTTTGTGCCTGTTACTCTGGCAAAATTGCCAAAACCATATAAATTCTGTTGTTATAGGGATTGTAAACAATGTTAATCTGTGGTCAGGGTCCTTTCTCCAGAGGCGCTGATCGGTCAGAATGGCGTCGAAATTCCACATTATAAGTAAGTTAATGACACGATCATGCCGCTGCAGGATGCAGTAACAGAGGGTTTGCGCGAATCGTATCAATGATGTTTGCCCGGGTATATTTTGGTTAGCGGAGCACAGTGCGCTTCTGGGCCGTTTAGGGGGTTTGGATGTCAATTGTATGGTCCGACGAACTGGACACAGGGATAGCGGAAATCGACAAACAGCACCGACGCATTGTCGAATTTATCAATAACCTGGAGATAGCTCGCGAGCAACAGGACAAGGATTCAGTGGCGGACGTAGTCGGCGCCTGTGTCGACTATACCTGTACTCACTTTTCTTATGAGGAACAGTTGCAGCAACAGGCGGGATACGAATTTCTCGATGTTCACCGCAAGGTTCATGCGCTGTTTACACAACGTATTTCGGAATATCAGCGGCGACTCAAGGCTGGTGAAGATGTTGCTGCTGAACTACACGATATGCTGGCACGTTGGTTGGTTAATCACATTAAGCTGGATGATGCCGACTACGTCGGCGCAGTGAAGCTGCATCAGGCGACACTGCGTAAGCAGAAAAGGGGCGGCAAGGGATTTATCCGCAGACTGTTGGGGTAATAGTGCGCTCAGGATGCGGTGCAGAAGATAGAACCACTCTATAGCGTACAAAAATGTGAATAGATATATTTCATTAGTAATTCCCCACCAATTTAGTCGTTATTGTGTCATAATCGTCACATGGCACTTCATGCCATGTATGCACAGTGCATAAGCTCATGGAATAACGACTTTAATAAAGAAGAGCGGAACTGGAGGTTTTGTCTATGCCTATTACTTGGACAAAAGACCTGAATACAGGTATCGAACTTATTGACGAGCAGCATCGACAGATTGTCGATTTTATTAATCAGTTGGAAACAGTAAAAGAGACACAGCGACCCGATACAGTACGCCAGGTTGTTGAAGAGTGTGTGCAATACACAATGTCTCACTTTGCCTTTGAAGAAGAGATACAGGAAGAGGCCGGGTACGAATATTGTCGACCGCACAAAAAAGTCCACGAACTTTTCACCCGTCGCGTCGGCGAGTATCGCAAGCGACTGGATGATGGGGAAGATGTTGCGGTGGAGTTGCACGGTATGCTGGCCAATTGGCTGGTGAATCACATCAAACATGATGATGCGGATTACGTGCCGGCGGTTAAGGCCAATATCGACACGATTATCCAGACCAGTGAAGCGCGCAAAGGCAGTGGCTGGTTGAAGCGTTTTTTTTATCTCGATTAGAATTTGTTTGAAAAACTGCCTCTACCAACATCATCAATGCTGGTAGAGGCAGGAAGTTCTTGTTAGCACTAGGCAGATTGCCTGGCGCTTTTTACTTTCTTCAATACCTTGGATTTCAGGTATTCAAGGAATTCCTCGTTGTTGTCGTAATCCATCCCCAACGCAAAATCTGTGACCTGATTGACCAGGTTACGTAGTGCATTGATCTCTTCATGACTTCTGCCACAGGCACGGCAATGTGTACCGTCCTCGGTGCAGGCGATACGACTGACACAGGGTTTGAAGTGATGTGTCATGTTTATGCCTCGACCGGTTCTGGCACTTCAACACCAAAGGCCTGCATGAACTCTGACAGAGGAATATCGATCACTTCTATATTCAGTTTGGTTTTGCAAAAGCGTTTTTCCTTGTCGGTTGCGCCGGGGATAATTGCCCAGCCGGACTCTGAGGCACGATCAAGACTGATGTCATGTAGCACCATGCGTTCGGTATCACGATTCAGACTTAGCCCGAGCAACAGATAGCGTTTCTTTTTGCGGTACTCCTTGAAAAATTTCGGAACACCGAAGCCACCCATCAGCTCGGTAATGTAATCCACATAGTCCGCATCGGAGGCGATGTAGTTAGCCTCCGGTTGTGGTGCCCCCATCGGTTTAATCAACAGGGGCAATGACGGATCCGCTTCCTCATTGGTGATCTCTTTGTAACTGGAACCATCGTAGTAATAGAGCTTGTAACGGAAGTCGGTGCCACCGATACGGGCGATGCCGATCATCAGATTATGCGGTGTATCGCTATAGCTCTGTTGCAGTTGCAGATCGCGGTTAATATCAATCACACAGGCAGGTTTTGTCGCCTTGAGCCAGTCATGAATCGGCGCACGGCTCCATTCGGTATCGCCGTAAAGTTTATTCAGGAAACGGGTAATGAAAGAGCGGCCACGCTTCAATTCCAGGTTCATGGCTGCGCGGGGGAATTCGTACATCAGTTTCGGTGCCATCGGGCGGCCGTTGTTCATCGCCAGGATCAGGCTGTCGCTGTCGGCAGGGATTGGTTCGCCATCCGCATTAACGGAACCGGTCAACGCCTGTGGCCCCAGGTAGGGGATGATGCTGCCGTCCTGAAGACCGGATTTAATGGTGTCGATGAGATGCTGTTCCATGAGTGATTCCACTAGTGTCTGATGGATTTACTTGGTTACAGCAATTATCGGGCCGCTTTCTAAGGTGTTGTTTTTATAGGTAGAGCGTTATGCATCGTTTGGACTTTGTCGCAAAGTCGACAATTCTGTCGGCTTACATTACCTGTTCGGCTTGATAGACACCGCCGATGACAATGTACTCATTTTCTGCCTTGAGATAGCTGGGGATGAGTTCTGAATAGAAGACGATCTTGCTTAACGGCACCTCGATGCAAAATACCCGATCGCCGAATTCCGAGGCGCGTTCGATACTGCTGCTAAATGAATTCAGGTTATTGAGTAGCAGCAGGGGCTTTTTGTTGTTGTTGGCTTTTGGGTGACGCATCTGCTCGGTGTCGTTACTGCCACGGTAGAGTGCAATATGTGTCTGCTCAGGAAACTGACGCTGCAGTTCGTATTGGCAATAGGTGTAGAGCAGGTCCAGCTGCGCCTCCAGTGAGTTGGTGTTGTAGATTCCCTGGGCGTAGGCGTGCTGATATTGATGGTAGGCCTCGTCGTCGCTACTACGGATCGGTTGTTGATGAAAGCGGGGCAGCAGACCAAAACGCGTCTCCACCCAGCCCTTCATGACGGCGGCGTCCCGACTGTCGGAGTCGAAGGACCAGCCGCGCAGCAGGCGCCGATAGTCAGCCTTGCTGCGATCCAGTCGGCTCTCTTCATCCAGTCCCGCTTCATCGAGTGCATTCAATAGGAAGTGCACCGTCATGTAATCGATAAACTGTTGTGCGCGGTTGCCCGGGTCTTTGATCCCGTCCAGCCGGCGCAGTAGATCGCGGTGTAACACCTCCACCCCATCAATAGAGAGTGCGGTGGGATGCTGTTGGAAGGTGAGGCTGCCGAGGATGACCGCGGGCAGATTGCAGCGGTTAATCGGCAGGCAGGCCTGGCGGGGCAGGGTCTGTGCGGCGGCTTCGCGGGGCTTTGAGGTTTTGTCGGTATCCATACAGCAGTCGTGGCTTTGTCGTAGATCAAACCTTACAAGATCTTTGTTGGTTAAAAAATATATCCATAAATAACAGTGTCTTAGGTGGTGTTTTCTGCGTTGGTACGCTCCTTGCTCAACAACACTCGACATCGGTCTAACTTATCGCAACGCAAGGAGAAAATACCATGGCTTTACGTCAATGCGCGATTTACGGCAAAGGTGGTATCGGCAAGTCCACCACCACCCAGAACCTTGTCGCGGCTCTCGCCGAGGCAGGAAAGAAGGTCATGATTGTGGGCTGTGACCCCAAGGCTGACTCAACCCGTCTGATCCTGCACTCCAAGGCACAGACTACTGTAATGCACCTGGCGGCGGAAGCCGGTTCCGTAGAAGACCTGGAACTGGAAGATGTACTGTCCGTCGGTTACGGCGACGTTAAGTGCGTCGAGTCCGGCGGTCCTGAGCCGGGTGTAGGCTGCGCCGGTCGCGGTGTAATCACCGCCATCAACTTCCTCGAAGAGGAAGGTGCCTACGACGAAGACCTCGACTTCGTATTCTACGACGTGCTGGGTGACGTTGTGTGTGGTGGTTTCGCCATGCCTATCCGTGAGAACAAGGCCCAGGAAATCTACATCGTAGTTTCCGGCGAGATGATGGCTATGTATGCGGCCAACAACATTGCCAAGGGTATCGTTAAATATGCCAGCTCAGGTGGTGTTCGCCTGGCCGGTCTGATCTGCAACAGCCGCAACACTGCCCGTGAAGACGAACTGATCATGGAACTGGCTCGCCAGCTTGGTACCCAGATGATCCACTTCGTTCCTCGCGACAACGAAGTACAGCGTGCGGAGATTCGCCGTATGACTGTTATCGAGTACAACCCGAAAGCCAAGCAGGCTGACGAGTACCGTGCCCTAGCGCAGAAGGTTATCGACAACACCATGTTTGTTGTTCCGACCCCGCTGAGCATGGACGAACTCGAAGACGTAATGATGAGCTTCGGTATCCTCGAAGAGGAAGACGAGTCCATCGTTGGTAAGACTGCTGAAGAGCTGGCGGCTGAAGCAACTGCCTAAGCTATTTGGTTGTTCAGGGGCGCGGAATGGCCGCGTCCCGTCCCTCAACTTCAACGTCCACCGGATTAGGTGGCGATGATAGGAGTTAAACAATGGCAACGATGACTCGTGAAGAGACAGAAGCGCTTATTCAGGAAGTGCTCGAAGTCTATCCTGAGGACGCGAAGAAAGATCGCGCCAAGCACTTGACTGCAAACGACCAGAGCGTTGAGCAGTCTAAGAAGTGCATTACTTCCAACCGTAAATCCCTGCCGGGTGTAATGACCATTCGTGGTTGTGCCTATGCCGGTTCCAAGGGTGTGGTATGGGGTCCGATTAAGGACATGATCCATATCTCCCACGGTCCGGTAGGTTGTGGTCAGTACTCCCGTGCTGGTCGCCGCAACTACTACGTTGGTGCTACCGGTGTTAATACCTTCGGTACCATGAACTTCACCTCGGATTTCCAGGAGAAGGACATCGTATTCGGTGGTGACAAGAAACTGGCCAAACTGATCGACGAAGTCGAAACACTGTTCCCGCTGAACAAGGGTATCTCTGTTCAGTCCGAGTGTCCTATCGGTCTTATCGGTGACGACATCGAAGCAGTTTCCAAAAAGGCTTCAGCCGACTTGAGTAAGCCGGTTGTTCCTGTGCGTTGCGAAGGTTTCCGCGGCGTGTCCCAGTCACTGGGTCACCACATCGCTAACGACGCTATCCGCGATCACATGCTGGATAAAGCCGAAGGCGAAGCGGGTCCTTACGATGTAGCCATCCTCGGTGACTACAACATCGGTGGTGATGCCTGGGCTTCACGTACCATTCTTGAAGAGATGGGCCTCAATGTTGTTGCCCAGTGGTCCGGTGATGGCACCGTTGCAGAGATGGAAAACACCCCCAAGGTGAAACTGAATCTGCTGCACTGCTACCGTTCCATGAACTACATCTCTCGTCACATGGAAGAGAAGTTCGGTATTCCGTGGATGGAGTACAACTTCTTCGGTCCGACCAAAATCGAAGAGTCTCTTCGTGCGATTGCGGCCAAGTTCGACGAAACCATCCAGGCTAATGCCGAAAAGGTAATCGAAAAGTACAAGCCGCTGATGCAAGCCATCATCGATAAGTACAAGCCGCGCCTGGAAGGCAAAAAAGTCATGCTCTATGTCGGCGGTCTGCGTCCGCGTCACGTTATCGGCGCTTACGAAGATCTCGGCATGGAAGTTGTTGGTACCGGTTATGAGTTCGCGCATAACGACGACTACGACCGCACCATCAAGGATATGGGTAACGCTACGCTGATCTACGATGACGTAACCGGCTACGAATTCGAAGAGTTCGTAAAGAAGGTCAAGCCTGACATGGTCGGTTCCGACATCAAAGAGAAGTACATCTTCCAGAAGATGGGCATTCCTTTCCGTCAAATGCACAGCTGGGACTATTCCGGTCCTTACCATGGTTATGACGGCTTTGCCATCTTTGCCCGCGATATGGATATGACCCTCAACAACCCCTGCTGGGGCAAGTTGCAGGCGCCGTGGAAGAAGAGTGAAGCCAGCGACGCGGATAGCGCCGCAGCCTAAACGGTTGCCGCGGGCCCACGTGGCCCGCGGTGCTGAAACAGTCCATAACGCCGTTGTCCACGGATTAGTGGCGCGGTAGGAGAAATGTCATGCCTCAGTCAGCTGAAAAAGTAATGCCGTGTTATCCGCTGTTCCGAGAGGAGGAATACAAAACCACTCTCAAGAACAAGGAGCAATACGAAAACAAGGTGCCCCAGGAAAAGATCGACGAGACCTTCAACTGGACCACCACCATGGAGTATCAGGAGCTGAACTTTAACCGTGAAGCTCTGACCGTCAACCCCGCCAAGGCTTGTCAGCCTCTGGGTGCGGTACTGTGTTCACTGGGTTTTGAAAAGACCCTGCCTTACGTACACGGTTCCCAGGGTTGTGTTGCCTACTTCCGTACCTACTTCAACCGTCATTTCAAAGAGCCGGTCGCCTGTGTTTCCGACTCCATGACTGAAGATGCAGCGGTATTCGGTGGGCAGAAAAACATGTTTGCCGGTCTGGAAAATGCCAAGGCCCTGTACAAGCCGGCGATGATTGCCGTTTCCACCACCTGTATGGCCGAGGTTATCGGTGACGACCTGAATGCCTTTATCGGCAATGCGAAAAAAGGCGGCAGCGTGCCGGAAGAGTTCCCGACTCCGTTCGCGCATACCCCGAGCTTTGTTGGCTCCCACACCACCGGTTGGGACAACATGTTCGAAGGGATTGCCCGCTACTTCACCCTGAATGACATGGAAGGTAAAGAAGTTGGTAGCAACGGTAAGATCAACATCGTGCCGGGCTTCGAAACCTATCTGGGCAACTACCGTGTCATGAAGCGGATGATGGACGAAATGGGTGTTGGTTACAGCCTGCTTTCTGACCCGTCTGAAGTGCTGGATACCCCGGCGGACGGTACCTTCCGTATGTATGAAGGCGGTACCACCATCGACGAGATCAAGGACGCGCCGAATGCCAAGGACACCCTGTTCCTGCAACAGTGGCAGTCAGACAAGTCGATGAAGTTTGCCAAAGGCACCTGGAAGCATGAAGCACCGAAGATCGATATCCCGATGGGTCTGGAAGCAACCGACGCCTTCCTGATGAAGGTCTCCGAAATCACTGGCAAGCCGATCCCGGCCAGCCTGGAGAAGGAGCGTGGCCGTCTGGTGGACATGATGACCGACAGCCACACCTGGCTGCATGGTAAGAAGTTCGCTCTCTACGGTGACCCAGACTTTGTCATGGGCATGACCCGCTTCCTGCTGGAACTGGGTGCCGAGCCGACCGACGTACTGGCGAACAACGGTAACAAGCGTTGGATGAAGGCGATGAACAAGATGCTGGAAGCCTCTCCGTACGGTCAGGAGACCAAAGTTCACGTCGGTAAGGACCTATGGCACTTCCGTTCACTGATGTTCACCAACAAGCCGGACTTCATGATCGGTAACAGCTACGGCAAGTTCATCCAGCGTGACACCCTGTACAAGGGTAAGGAGTTCGAGGTACCGCTGATTCGTATCGGTTTCCCGATCTTCGATCGTCACCACCTGCACCGTTCAACCACTCTGGGTTACGAGGGCGCCATGCAGGTGCTCACCACCCTGGTGAACTCGGTACTGGAGCGTCTGGACGAAGAGACCCGCGGTATGGGAACCACCGACTACAACTACGACCTGGTTCGCTAAGTTGTGGGCCCCGGAGCCGTGGCGTGTGTTGCGCGGTTCCGGGGTTTTAAAAAGAGAGGTGACTACCAATGCCTAGTGTAATGATTCGTCAGACCGAGAGTGGTGAACTCTCTTTCTACGTCGCCAAAAAAGACATGGAAGAGACCATAGCTTCTCTCGAATTCGACAGCCCGGAAAAGTGGGGTGGCGAAGTGGAGCTTTCCGATGGTTCAAAGTTCTATCTTGATCCGATGGAGCCTGCGCCAAAGCTTCCTATCACACTCAGAGCCAAACGCCTGTAACCTGCATAGACGATTGAGGAGTAAATAATCATGGCTATGACTATTGTTGCGGAAGAGTGCACCTCCTGCGGTGACTGCATGCCGGTCTGCCCGATGGGTGCGATTCTGAAAAAGAAGGGCACCTACATCATCGATGCCGAAGCCTGCACCGAGTGTGAAGGTGAGTTCGATATGCCGCAGTGCGAAGAAGTTTGCGCTGTGCCAAATTGCATTATCCCGGCCTAGCAGTCATGGACGGAACTTCCATATCCCGTGATGTGGCGCTCCGTATCGGCCTGGCGGCCAGGGCCCTGCCTGACATCGAATCTGCGCAACTGATGCAGGTGTTGGTCAAGGCCCTGAAGCTGCCGCTTACTGAGGAAAAGTTGACCCGCCTCACGGTACGCGAGTTGCAAGAAGCGGCTGACGATCTGTTTAACCAGACGCCATTGCCTTCCATTAAACTGGCGCTCGACTATCTGTGGGGCAAAGAGTCCGTAGAAGTCAGCGATCTGGCTCTGCCAGAAACCAAACCCTATCGCGATGGTGATATGCCCGGTTCAATCCGTGTGGCTATCGCTTCCAATAACGGCGAAATGCTGGATGGCCATTTCGGTTCCTGTGCCCGTTTTCTGATCTATCAGGTTGCACCTGAAGAAGCGCGCCTGATCGAAATCGCTTCCATGGCTTCGTCGCCAAGTAACAGCGAAGACAAAAACGCCTATCGCGCCGAGCAGATCAAGGATTGCGATGTGCTTTATGTCGTTTCCATCGGCGGTCCTGCTGCGGCCAAGGTAATTAAGCAGGATATCCATCCTGTCAAAATTCCTAATGGCGGTAGTGCTATCGATATCCTTGACGAATTGCGTTCCGTGCTGGATAAAAATCCGCCACCGTGGCTGGCCAAGATTATGGGCAAGGCTGCAGAAGAACGTGTACGTTTCGAGCGTGAAGAAGAGGAAGCGTTGTAGTGGTTATCGATGAGACCATGGTATCCAAGGTTGCGACCATGGTGAATGGTCGTGTCATTGATGCCGTGCTGCACGAATCGCTCAAGCAAGATTTCCCAGGGATCCGTTTCACGCTTTGCAGTGAGGACGATATCCATGTGGGAAAGCCTGTTCTGGAAAACGAAGGCTTTGATATCTATCTGGTGGGGAGCAGCGATCACTGCCTGACTCTGACCAATGATTACGCCCTGGCAACCGGAGTCGTAATAGCTGAGAAGTATCCAGAAGAAGAATAAAAAGCGAGATTAACAATGGTTCCATTCGAGATGTCGATCGATGCCCGCATGATGCTGGCAAAGATGAGCATGGTCTACGAAAGGGAGCGCGGCGCAAGGATTCGCATGTCACGTGACGAAGATATCGTCATGTTGATTAACTATGCCGTAGACAGCATTAATGAAGAGATATCGAAACAGTATGAGCTGTTTCGCCGACTACTGACTCCGCTGGAGATTAAAGCGCTGGCGGCACAGGGTGCCAACATCTACCGTGGTGCGGTGGTGAATCCTGTAGCGGAAGAACCACCTGCCCAGGGCGTTACCCCTGGTACGCGTATGTACCGGGGACAGGCCGTGGAGAACCAGAAAAGTGCACCCGTTAAAGCCAAAACGGAACCGGCACAGCAGAATTCATCGCCCAAGGGTAAGCGGGTTTATCGTGGACGCGTGATCGAGGATTGATATGCAAGAGCTGGAGCGGTACTGGCGCATCCTGCGGTGGAATCGATTGGACGCCAGTTCATTCGACGAAGATAGTGAAACTGCCGCACAGTGTCGTAATGCCTGGCAGCAGATATGTGCGGTGTTGCCAAAGCAGTCGGTTCTGCCCAACGAATTTCGTAATACCTTTCGTGCCTATAACGATGGCAATCGCAACGTGTATGAAATGTTTGCCGATGACCGCCGTCTGATTCTTTGTATCAGCGATCTGCGAGACTATTTGCTGCTGCTGCATAAACTGTCGCAACGGCCGGGTAGGGCAGATGGCTGAGACACTCAAACCTTTTTCTGTTGTGGTGCTTGATTATTCGCCGTTGGACGAAATTCACCGGCATCTGGCTGAATTCGCCCAGCAGTTAAACGTGGCCAGCGAAGAGGAATTTCCACCCCGCTTTCTTTCTCTGTTAGGGAAGATGGAGGAGCATTTCGCTGATGAAGAACGGTTGATGGAACAGGTCGATTTTCGTCACACCGCGGAACACAAGGAAGATCATCGTCAACTATTGACAGAGATCCGCCAGCTACTCCTGCGTCGTCAACCTTTTGCCCGGGCCTATGTTCGTGAACGACTGCCCGAACGTCTTAACCTCCACATTAGCCGCATGGATAGTATGCTTGCGGCAGCATTGAAACAGTTTTAGCAACGCGAATGTAGCCAATCGAGCTGTTGGCACATAGCTTGCCTTTAGCGTTATAACCCTGAGGAAATAACGACAAATTTCGCTAGTTTGTACGATTTGTTGTGACAATTTCCCCAGCTCTGTAGAGAAGTCGACAATGACAGGCGTCTGGCAAGCGTTATATCCTGAAGGATATAACGGTGTGGAGGTTGGATATGGCGGTAACGAAACGTAAAAAGCGCACGACCAACACCGTCGACGGGCGGGTTTGGCTCGATAAGGCGGGTGAAGCCTTTCTCGGTAGCGGCCGGGTACGTTTGCTTTCGGCTATCGATGAAACCGGGTCGATCTCCGCCGCCGCGCGTAGCCTTGGCATGAGTTACAAGGCGGCCTGGCAGGCGGTAGAGGCGATGAACAATCTTGCTGATAAGCCTTTGGTCGAAAGGATGACCGGTGGTAAGCATGGTGGAGGTACTCAGCTGACCGATGAAGGTCGGCGTACGGTCGAGATGTTTCACCAGGTAGAAGACGAGTATCGACGATTTATGTCACGGCTCAGTGATGGCCTGATCGATTTTGACCGATTCAATCAGTTGATGAGGAGGTTTTCTATGCGCAGTAGTGCCCGTAACCAGTATCTCGGCAAGGTAACCAAAGTAACCAAAGGCGCGGTCAACGGTGAAGTGGAACTGGATATCGGCAATGGCCTACGCATCGTTTCAGTAATCACTAACGAAAGCATCGAGGATCTTAAATTAAGGAAAGGTCGTGAGGCCCATGCCCTGATCAAGGCTTCGGTGCCGATTTTGACAACAGGGGAGGATGGGATACGTAGCAGTGCGCGTAATCGACTATGCGGCACGGTGACGACCTGCATTGAGGGGGCGGTTAATGGCGAGGTGGGCATTGCTTTGCCCGGCAACAAAATCCTTACCGCCATTATTACCAACGATAGTATTCACTCCCTGGGGTTGAAGGAGGGAGTTGAGGTGTGTGCACTGGTTAAGGCATCCAGTGTCATTTTGGCGGTGCACGATTGAATCGTGACAACCGGGTTTGTTTTATTTTATGAGGTATGCAAGATGAAAAAGCTCCCCCTGATTGGATTATTGATGACTATTTTTGTACTGCCCGTGACTGCGCAGGAGGCTAGCGTGGCGGTTGCCGCCAACTTTACTGATGCTACTCGCGATATCGTACTGTTGTTTGAGCAGGCGACCGGGCACAAGGTCAAAGTTAGCTTCGGTTCTACGGGTAAGCTCTATTCGCAAATTGAAAACGGGGCGCCGTTCGAAGTTTTTCTTGCTGCCGATAGCAAGCGACCGAAGAAAGCCGAAGCAGAGGGACTGGCTGTGAAAGGCAGCCGCATCACTTATGCGATGGGTAAGCTCGCGTTGTGGAGTGCGCAGGCGGGACGCTTTGCTGATGCGCCAACGTATCTGCAGAAAGGTGATTTTGCCCATGTATCCATTGCTAATCCCAAAACCGCCCCCTATGGTTTGGCGGCGCAACAGGTGATGCAACATCTGGGCGTTTGGGACAAGCTACAGAGTAAAATTGTGCGTGGTGATCCCATTGCCCAGACCTTTCAGTTTGCCGCCAGTGGCAATGCAGAGGCTGGTTTTGTTGCCATGTCGCAGGTGAAGGCATGGAAAGAGCGCGGGGATAGTGTCTGGGATATTCCTCAGGAGTATTACGCGCCCATCGAGCAGCAGGCCGTGTTGCTCAAAAAGGGCGAGGCCAGTGTAGCGGCGCAGGCATTTCTCGAATTCCTCAAAAGCAGTGAGGCACGTAAGGTGATCACTGATTACGGTTACGGAGTGGAATAATGATTTTCGACTGGCAGCCTGTATGGTTGACCCTGAAACTGGCTTCGTTGACGACGCTACTACTGCTCGTCGTTGGCACGCCCATCGCTTGGTGGTTGTCGCAAACCCGTTCGCGGTTGAAACATCCACTTAGTGCACTGGTAGCTTTGCCTATTGTATTGCCGCCGACCGTACTGGGTTTCTATCTGCTGGTGTTTCTCGGGCCGAATGGTCCGGGAGGCCAGCTGACTCAGGCGCTGGGGATCGGAACCCTGCCGTTTACCTTTAGCGGATTGGTGTTTGCCTCGGTGCTCTATTCGCTGCCGTTTGTAGTTCAGCCGTTGCAGAATGCCTTCGAGGCATTGGGCAAACGTCCCCTTGAGGTGGCAGCTACCTTACGGGCCTCAGCCTGGGATCGCTTTATCCATGTTGCGGTACCGTTAGCGCGGCCCGGTTTTCTCACCGCGATGGTGCTCGGCTTTGCCCATACCGTCGGTGAGTTCGGCGTGGTGCTGATGATAGGCGGTAATATTCCCGGCCAGACCAAGGTGCTGTCGGTGGCGATTTACGACCATGTGGAGACGCTGGAGTATGGGCAGGCACATATTCTTTCGGCAGGCATGATCGGCTTCGCCTTCCTGGTATTGCTGGCGCTCTATCTGGTTAACGGGCGTATCAGTAGGGAGCAGGGTACATGAACGGGATCGCAGCAAGTTTTACCGCCACGCTGGGCAACTTCTCCCTCAATGTGGATCTGCAGTTGCCGGGGCGTGGCGTCATTGCCCTGTTTGGTCATTCCGGCTCGGGTAAGACGACCCTGCTCAGGGCTATCGCCGGACTGGAGCGTTTCGCTGGCCAATTACAGGTGAATGGTGAGGTGTGGCAGGGGGGAAAACATTTCCTGCCTGTACATCAACGTCCCATCGGTTATGTCTTTCAGGAAGCGAGTTTGTTTCCCCATCTGAGTGTTGAGGAGAATCTCGATTTCGGCCTGCGTCGTATTCCGCAGAGTGCGCAGCAGATCAAACGTGAGCAGGTCATCGAATGGCTGGGGATTGGTCACCTGTTGTCACGGGGGGTACAGCGTCTTTCTGGCGGTGAACGTCAGCGGGTCGCCATCGGCAGGGCACTGCTGACCAGCCCGAAACTGCTGCTGATGGACGAGCCACTATCGGCACTGGATGAGGCGAGCAAGCAGGAGATCCTGCCGTATCTGGAACGACTGCACGATGAATTGGCCATCCCGGTGCTCTATGTCAGCCACTCCATTGCTGAGGTGTCGCGTCTTGCCGATTACATCGTGCAAATGGAAGCGGGCAGGGTGGTGGAGCAGGGCGCTGCGGTGGAACTGCTTTCCAGCTTGCACCAGCATTTTGTTCCGGGCGAAGAGCCTGGCGCGATCATTGAGGCGGAGATCGCCGAACATGACGAGCACCATCACCTCACGACACTCGGCCTGCCCGGTGGATTAAAGATTCTGGCGCCGCGCCTTGATGCCACAATTGGCAGCAGGGCAAGGGTGCGCATCCCGGCAAGAGAGGTGAGCATCGCCCTCAACGTGCCGCAGGGTACCTCGATCCTCAATATCCTGCCGGCAAAGATCATCGATCACAGTGAAGGTGATCCGGGTCGGGTACTGGTACAGCTTTGCCTGGAAGGAAGCGAGACTCTTTTGCTGTCACGGATATCGCGTTACTCCTGGGAACGGCTCGGACTGCACGAAGGTATGGCGGTACAGGCGCAGATAAAGAGTATGAGTCTGGCTCAAACCCCGGGCTGAAATTAGAAGCAGTCTCAAAATGGTTGTGCTTGCTGATGCGGTGTTAAGAATGAACTCAGAATGCTCATTTACTGGCGTGTAAACTCCGCTTTCTGCTCCGTCGTCCATTTTTGCACCCAAGGGGCATTACCTTTGGGGCACCTTGTCTCACTTGCACTCGCTAATTTTGAGACCGTTTCTATGCAGTGATACCTCGCAGTAGGAGTTCTGTTGCGTTCATCATCAGTTTGTCGATGTTGTCCGGGTTTGATAGCCATGACTGAATGAAAATACCATCCATTCCGCCAACTAACAGATAGGCAATGGCCTGTGAATTGACATCCTTTCGGAATTTTCCCCTGCTTTTGCCCTGCTCGATGATGCCGATGATCATGCTGCGATACTCTTCATACATTGTTTCCAGATCTTCGGCGTAGTCGTTGCGCATTCCCTTCATGCTGGCGGCGGCCCAGAAGTCGAGAAACAGCGGTACGAATTCTCGCTGCTCAGTCGCCACTCTGGCCCAGGTGGATGCGATGCATCGAATCTGTTCAGCTTCATCATCAATACCGCTGAGCGCCTCGATGACCATCTCGCCGGTCACTTTACCGAACCAGCGGAACACTGCGCCAAACAGCGCCTCCTTGTTCTTGAAGTAGATGTAGAGCATTCCTTTGCTGACCCCGGCGCGTTCGGCGATTTCGTCCATGGTGGTCGCCTGATAGCCGCGCTCGGCAAAGACTTCTATTGCCTTTTCCAGCAACTCAGCCTGTCGTTGCTCTTTGTCGACTTGTTTTGCCATTCTCGGTTCCGTACCCAATGTTGACTGACCAGTCAGTCATTGCTAGGATAAACCAGAATCACGGTTTCGTACAGTTTTTGCTGCTACGGTAGTGGGACTAGCGCAAGGGAGGCGAAATGTTTGCTCACAAAGCCTGGTGCCGGAAGGCTCTCCTGATTTTATTACTGGTCGCTGCTGCTCCTGCACAGGCGATCGAGGTGGACGAGTTGATTCGCCACATCGACGAGCTGTGGCGTGGCGAAACCTCACAGGCCGTTATGACCATGACGGTCAAAACCCGCCGCTACCAACGCAGTATGACCATGGAAGCATGGTCTCGCGGCAAGGACTATTCCCTCATCGTGATCCGTCAGCCAGTCAAGGATCGCGGAATTTCTACCCTGAAAGTCAAAGAGAACATCTGGAATTACCTGCCCAAGATTAATCGCGTCACCAAGGTACCCTCGAGCATGATGTCGGGTTCCTGGATGGGTAGCCACTTCACCAACGACGATCTGGTGAAAGACAGTACCTTTGCCGATGATTACGACTCCAGCATCACCTATGAAGGCGCCCGTGATGGCAGGCAGGTCTACGAACTGACATCCCTGCCCAAACCCAATGCGGCGGTGGTCTGGGGTAAGGTGGTGATGGAGATCGAACAGAAAACCCTCGCACCATACCGTGCCCTTTATTATGACGAGGAGGGGGTATTAATTCGCACCCTGATCTTCGATCAATTGCAAAAGATCGATGGACGTGACGTACCGATGCGTATGAGTCTGCAGCCAGAGGACAAACCTGAAGAGTCGACAGTGATTACCTATCAGTCCATCGACTTCGGCGTACCGCTGGAGCCTTCCTTCTTTTCCCTGCAAAGTTTGCAGCAGCGACGTTAGATGCAAAATACTCAAAACACCTCGCCATTCAGTCGTGTACCGATGCTATTGTTCATCGCCTGGCGCAATATCTGGCGCAACCCCGTGCGTAGTGTGCTGACCATTTCCGCCCTGGTCGGCGGATTGGTGATGGTGATTCTCTATGCCGCACTACTGGAAGGCATGTCGCGTCAGATGGTGCAGTACGCGACCGAGGTCACCACAGGCCATCTGCAGGTCCATAGGCAGGCCTTTATCGACGATCAGGATATCTACGCCACCATGCCGTGGGATTATCTTGAACAACTGGAACAGAAGTTCCCGCAGTTGCATATTGCGCCGCGTCTCTATGCCGCTGGCCTCGCCAGTTCCCGCAACACCTCTACCGGCGTTTTGATCAAGGCAGTCGACCCCCAGCGGGAGGCGACAACAACCTCCATGCTCCGCCATGTACGCCGCGGTGAGGCGCGCCTGGATGTGGCTGACACAGCCGTAAATATGTCCGGCCTGACACGCTATAACGTGGTGGTTGGGGCACAGCTAGCAAAGAACATGAAGTTAAATCCCGGTGATGAACTGGTACTGGTGACTCAGGCGGCAGACGGCAGTATCGGTAATGCCCTTTATCGTGTCGCTGCAATACTTAAACCGTTGGATCCCGGTTTTGATCGTATGGGTGTGTTGATGTCGGTCGAGGCCTATCAGGCGCTGATGTACCTCGATAACGGTTTTCATGAGCTTGCGATAAAGCTGAATGATATCGATAACCTGCCGACGGTGCAGAGTGCGCTGACGACTGAGCTGGAACAGCTGCAACAGATGGAACCGCTGGACGAGCTGGGTGGTGCGGCGGTGGTGCGGAACTGGCGTCAACTCAATCCCGCCATTTCCGATATGCTCGAATTGAGTAAGTCCTTTCTTTGGTTGATGGGACTGATCGTTGTCGGCCTGGCCTCCCTGGGGATGCTCAACACCATGCTGATGGCGGTGCATGAGCGGACCCATGAGTTTGGCATCCTGCTTTCCATTGGTATGAAGCGGCGCTGGTTGTTGTTGATGGTTCTGCTGGAATCCTTTTTCCTTGCCCTGGTGTCGGCGCTGATTGGGGCGGTGCTGGGAACGCTTGCGGCCCGTTATCTTGAAACGCATGGGATCGATTTCAGCGCCAGCATGCCTGACGGCTATGACTGGGGCGGTATCGTTTTCGAACCGATCATGCGTGCTTACTTCGAGCCGGGGCAGCTCGTCGAAGCGTGCATACTGATGCTGGTGGTCAGCCTGCTGGCCTCGCTGATTCCCTCCTGGCGTACGGTGCGGCTCAAGCCCGCGGAGGTATTGCGATGATGGCGCAGCACAGTCGTATGCCATTAGGCATGTTGGTCAAGTTGGCCTGGCGCAATCTCTGGCGCCATCGTCGACGTACCATTATCACCCTGAGTTCCATCGGGATCGGTTTCGGTCTGGCAGTTTTCTCCATCGGTATCGGCGACGGCAGCCACAACTCGATGATCCGCAACGCAATCAAACTGGGAGAGGGGCATCTCACGGTACAGGCCAAGGGTTATCTGGAGGCACCCGCCAACCATAAATACCTTGGCGATGGGCAGGCACTTAAGGCAATACTGGATAGTCTGGCGATCCCCGGCAATGTCGCACCGCGCATCTCTTTACAGGTGCTCTCCAGTAGCGCCAATAACTCTGTCGGTGCAGCGATGGAGGGGATGGATGTCGTGACTGATCCAAGGGTCGAGATGCTTAAACCGAAACTGGTCGATGGCAACTGGATTGAGCCGGGCGATCATCGTGGGGTTTTGATCGGCGATGGTATGGCGCGCAAGCTCAAGGTCAAAATCGGTGGCAAGATCGTCCTGATGGCAGGTACTCAGGGCGGCGATACCCAGGCACAGCTCGGCAGGGTGCGCGGCATCTTCGATTCCCACGTCGATGAACTCGACGATTATCTGGTCCTTGGCGATATCACCTTTGCTCGACGTTTCCTCGAAGGCGAGGGTGCCGATCCACAGCAGTTGCCGGTTACCCGCTTTGCGATTTTTCTCGATGATCCGGACAGCATGGGGCAGTGGCAGCAGACGATTAAGTCGGCCATTACAGACGACAACGTGGCGGTATTGAACTGGCACGAAATGATGCCCGATCTGGTGCAGTTCATCGTCATTGATGATGCAGGTAACTATGTTTTCCTGGTACTGATTCTGACCATGGTGGTCTTCGGTATCCTCAATACGGTTCTGATGAGTGTGCTGGAACGGACTCGTGAATTCGGTCTATTGCGTGCCCTTGGGCTGGGCCGTTATCACCTGTTGATGCTGGTGTTCTGTGAATCGATGCTACTCAGTATTCTGGCCGTGGTGATCGGCTGGATTGTCGGTGGTGGCACTCATTGGTGGTTCTCCGCACACGGTCTCGATTTCTCCGCTATGATGGGCGGCGATATGTCGATCATGGGAACCTTTATGGATCCGGTGATCTACACCGAACTGTCGCAGGACCGGGTCATACAACTGACATTGATAGTTTTTCTTGCCACGTTGGCTTCCGGGATCTACCCGGCGATCAAAGCAGCACGGGTGACGCCAGTTGAAGCACTGCGTACCTGAAATGAATGTGGAGAACTGAATTATGGCGCTTCTGAAATTGGAAGGGATCGATAAACGTTACCGTCAGGGAGAGGTGGAAGTGCAGGCACTGCAGAGTATCGATCTGGAAGTGGAAGAGGGTGAGTTTGCTGCCCTGGTTGGCCCATCAGGTTCGGGTAAGACCACACTGCTTAATATTATTGGTGGTCTTGATTCGCCAAGCAGCGGTCATGTGAACCTCAACAGCACCGACCTGACCGACCTGAGCGAGGCTGCGCTTTCCGATTTCCGTCTGTTTCAGCTCGGCTTTATCTTTCAGGCCTATAACCTGGTGCCGGTACTGAGTGCACTGGAAAATGTTGAAATGGTGATGGTGCTGCAAGGGCGTTCACTGCACGAACAGCGCGAACGGGCTGAACACTATCTGGAACTGGTCGGTCTTAAGAATCTGATGCATCGTCGTCCGGCGGCACTTTCCGGCGGACAGCAGCAACGGGTGGCGGTAGCCCGCGCCCTGGCGGCAGGTCCACGCCTGGTGCTCGCTGATGAACCAACCGCAAACCTCGATTCGGAAAACGCCAGCGCGCTACTCGATATCATGCACAGGCTTTCCCACGAGGAGAAAACCACCTTTATTTTTTCGACTCATGATCCTCGAGTAATGGAACGGGCTGAGCGTATCATTACCCTGCGTGATGGTCGTATCGACAGTGATGAAAAGGTTGAACGTCACTCGCATGAGACTTTTTAGCTTTGGTATTGTCGCCATCCTGACAATGTCAGGTACGACGGCTGCCCATGCCGTCGAACTAACCGGTCGTTTTTCCATGTTGGAGACTACCGCTCTGGCCCAACCAGGGGATTTCGGTTATGTCGATGCCAGCGACCAGGTGCTTAATGCCGATCAGCAAAGTGTGCGCCTGATGCTGGACAACAGTAGTGACAGTAACGAATGGTCGGTGCATATCAAAACTGTACGACAACATCTCGATGGTTATCCTTCGTTTGCCAGTTCCACCTCGCTGTTTCGTTACGATGACCTGGCTGATAACTGGCTGGATGAGGTTAGCGGCAATAACCTTACCCGTATCGGCTATGAAATAGACCGTGCTGTCTACAAACAGCGTTTCGGCAATATGACACTGGCACTGGGGCGTCAGCCTGTCGACTGGGGTAGTGGCAGGTTCTGGCAGCCGTTGAATATTTTCGGCGCCTTCGCACCCACCGATCTTGATACCGATTTTAAACCCGGGATCGATGCGGCTGTCTTCGACTGGTATCCCTCTGCATTCTCTTCACTGACGGCTGCCTATGTGTTGAAACCGAAAGACAATGATGCGGTGGAGAACAGCGGCGGACTCTATTATCGGCGACAGGTTGGTGATATCTCCGAATTATCCCTGCTAGGCGGCAGCGTATTGGGTAACAATGTTTTCGGCGCAGCATTTGAGAGTGCCTGGGCCGGCATGGGGTGGCGAGTGGAGGGTGCCCATTACAATCTCAAGGAAACAGACGAGCAATTTCTTTTCTGGATCGCTGGGATCGATTATCAGTTTTCCGACGGTACGCTGATCGCTGCCGAGTGGTATGACAATAGTCATGGTGCCAGTTCGGAAGCCGCCCTTGCGGTGCAGGTACTCGATCCGCTTGTGACTTCCGGACTGCAGCAGCAACTGGGCAGGCAGGTCTTAGGCTTGATGGTCGATCGCGATATTACGCCGTTGTTACATGGCAGCTACAGTCTGTTTGCGGCGGCGGTCGATGATGAGCGAGACAGACTCGCTGCGTCGTTCCTGCATCAACTCACCTTGACCTATTCAGTCAGCAACGAATCAGATCTGTTATTTTCCCTGTTACTGCCTAACGGGCGAGGGATGAATAATATCGGGGAAGTGCAATCGGAATTTGGCCATCTTCCTGCGGCCATGACGGTTCGTCTACGCTTTTACTTCTAGGCAAACCGCTTAGCGAACGAGCTTTGCCGGTGTCGCACCGGTGATGGTGGTATCGTTCTTGAACTGCTGCAGATAGTTGGTGAAATCTTCCAGCGACATCGGCCGGGCAAACAGGTAGCCCTGGATGGAGTCGACCCCTGAACCGACCAGGAAGCGGTACTGATCTTCCCTTTCCACACCTTCACTCACCACATTCAGACCCAGACTACGGGCCATAGCGATGATGCCACGGACCAGCGAGGCGTCGTCCTCGCTCTCTGGCACATTATCGATGAAGCTCTTGTCGATTTTCAGTGTGTGGAAGGGGAAATACTTAAGGTAGTTAAGAGACGAAAAGCCGGTCCCGAAATCATCAAGCACCAGCTTGACGCCAAGATTGTCGAGACGGCGCAGCATATCCGGCAGCTCGCCGTGGCGTTCCATCAGCGCACTTTCGGTTACTTCCATACGCAGACGGCTGGGTGGCAGGTTGGCGTCATCCAGTGCCCGCTGCACCAAGGCTTCAAAATCCCGAGTCAGTTGTACCCGGGAAACGTTCACTGTGATGAAACCAGGATTGAGACCCTGTTCCAGCAGGTGTCGTGTTGTCTGAAGTGCATTGTTAAGTGCCCACTGCCCGATATTAACAATGCGCCCGGTGGATTCTGCCAATGGAATAAAAGTGAGCGGATGGATGAGTCCGCGTTCTGGATGGTGCCAACGTAACAGAGCCTCGGCACCGACGGGACGCTGTGTTTTAGCATCCAGAATCGGTTGGTAGTAGAGGGCGAACTGCTCACGATCCAGTGCCAGATGCAGGTCGTGTTCCAGCTCCAGTCGCTCTTTTATCGCCTTGTTCATTTCGGCTTCGAAGAAGCTGATATCTTCGGTACGGGATAGCTTCGACTGGTACATGGCATTATCGGCATTCGCCATGAGTTCTTCTGCGGTCTTACCATCGTTGGGGTAGAGCGCAATACCCATGCTGCAACGGATAAAAACCTCGCGATCGCTAATCAGTATGGCGTCTGTCAGGCTGGAGATCAGTCGCTGTGCGACTTCTTTCGTTTCTGTCGGGCGCGTGGCGGTCGGCAAAATGACAAGAAATTCATCTCCCCCCAGGCGCGCCAATACATCGGACTCACGCAGCACAGAACGAAAACGCTGGCCCAGTGCGGCGAGAAGTTTGTCGCCAGCCATATGTCCCATGCTGTCGTTAATATACTTGAAGTTATTGAGGTCGATGAAGATGACGCTAAAGCTTTGATTGCTACGTTGTGCACGGGCGATCTCGCTGCCGAGTCGTTCAATGGCCTGGACCCGGTTGGGCAGGCCGGTCAGTGCATCGTAGTTGGCCTGGAAATTGAGGAGTTCGCGATCCTTGCGTACTTCGCTCATCATGCTGTTAAAGGCGGTAGTCAGACTGCCCATCTCGTCGTTGGAAACAATTTTGACCGGTTCTTCATAGTGTCCATCTGCGATGCGTTTTGCTCCGCTGATCAGATGGCGAATTGGATGTAGAACATTGAAACGAAATACCAGATAGATGGCCAGGCTGAGGAATAGAATAATGGCGCTGTAGATCACGAGTTGAGTGTAGAAGTAGTCCAGTACTTCGCGTTCCATACGTTCCTTGCTGATGCCAAGAATTGCATGACCCAACAGTTTATCCTGATTCTTTATCGGGAAGCGGGCGACGGTGATGGAGGGTGATTGCAGTGCTGCCTGGAGCAGCTCACTTACATCGGTGAACTCATTGCCTTCAGCAAGAGAGCGCACCTGTGGGTTGTCGTTATTGATGTAACTGGTCAGCGGCACCTCTTTTTCATCCAGGATCAAGCTAAATACGATGTCCTGGCGTCGATTCGTATCTTTAACATAGCTTTCGAGGGAGACGAAATCATAAGCCAGAATCGCCTCGACGCTGACATGGGAGAGGAAATGCCCGATGATTTTGCCCCGCTCCATGAGTTGTTCCTGCAGCTGTTTCTGTTGCTGCTGCATAAACCAGGAGGCGCTAACGACCAGCGTCAGTGAAAGAATACCGACGATCAGGACAACAAATTTAACACCCAGCCTGGAACTTGCGCGCATTGCTTCCGTTATTCTCCGCGCTCCTGCATCACATCCTTGATGATTCTTCGCGAACTGTCATAGTCGCTGTCATTTGCCGGGCTGAAGCCATTGACGTGCGCTGCCTTGAGAATGCTTTTGCCACGCTCAGTTTCGCCCAACCCCGTCATTAAGTCCCGTATCTTTTGCCGTAGTGCCTCAGGTAGATCCCTGCGTACGGTCCACGGCAGATGCTTGATCGGTTCACTCACCGCAAGATAACGCAGTTCGTTGTTATTGGCGATCTTGGTGACGACAGGCAGGTTCATTACCACATCCCCTGCACCACCCGCATCGGCCTGTTTGAAGAAGACGGCTAGTACCGCGTTGGGCGGATTGGTGGCAAAGGTGGTGGTGAAGTCGTCTTTGCCAAGACCTCCTTTCAGTAACAGGTAGCGGGGCACGATATAGCTCATCATTGCGTCGGTGCCGCCGCCAAAAATGATGTTTTTTCCACGCAACTGTTCGATGTTTTCTATCCCACTATCGTTGCGAACGTAGAGCGCGCCAGCGATCACGTCCCGTCCCTGTTCCTGGTTGCAGGCCACCACCTGGTAGTCCTGCGAGGACTCGATGTAGTGGTACTGGTTGTAGTGCACGATGTCGTAGCGTTTTTCCGTCACTCCCTCCCAGAAAGTGGGGAAGTCCTTGGCTGTCACCAGCTTGACCGGTCTTCCCAAGTTTTCACTGAGATATTCCGCCAGGGGTGAGAAAAATTGTGAGGTGAGAGTGGCGCTGCGGCGTGGAAAAACGCCCATCAACAGGCTCTCTTCACTCATCCCCAGCGTCGGGACGAGTAACATCGCCAGTAGCAGCAGGGACTGGAATTTTTTATTCATGAGATTTGCCGTCGGTTAGGGTTTTATTTAGCTACCCATGCCTTACACCAGCCCTCGGCAACCACCTGTTTGGCGCCAAACAGCGGGCAGCCACCGGTCGGGGCAGCACCACCGGTATAGAGTTTGCAGTTGGAGCAGGTTTGACCGGCAACGGTGCTTTTTTCAACATACTGAAAGTTTTTGGCAATGGGGTCGTCGACACTGAGCATCTCCGCCTCGGCGCGACCGGAGTGGCCGAGCAGGGTGACAACGGGTAATGCGGCAAGTCCCTGCAGCAGTTTACGACGATCGAGACGGATGTGGCTTTTCTTCATTTATTGCCTCCAGAAGCACAGGTTTTACCCGAAACAGCCGGGTGTCGACTGAGGACCGCGCCAACTGACGGAAAACTGCGGAACTCATCTATAAAAATTAGGTAATAAATGGCGCCGGGGCAAGTGTTTATGCGCCTGAATGCATTAATGAACGTGCAGGATAAGGTATTCAAGATAGGCCTGCATGATGTGGTTGGCCCGCTGGTAGAGTTGGGTCTCCTGCAGGATATCCTCTTCCTGCTGGATGTATTTGTCGGGAACCAGTTCGTCGCCACAGTGAAGGATCAGCTCTTCCGCACCGAGCAGGGTCATCTCCAGGTGGAATTGCAGGGCGATGATGTGGCCACCGTAGATGAATCCCTGGTTCTCACAGGCTTCGCTGGAAGCGATGCGCATGGCCCCCTTGGGCAGGGAGAAGGTTTCTCCGTGCCAGTGGAATGCCTCGGCCTGGCGCGGTAGTCGACGGCCCGGCTCCACATCGGCAAAGGCATCCGTCAGGGTGATAGGGAGCCAGCCGATCTCTTTATGGTGGTTCTGAGTGACCTTGGCACCAAGTACTTCTGCCAGCAGCTGTGCCCCGAGGCAGATGCCCAGGGTTGGTTTTTTTGCTTCAACGACCTGACGTACAAACCATTTTTCCGCCTTGAGCCAGACATATTCCGCTTCGTCGTGGACGCTCATTGGGCCACCCAGAATCACCAGGAGATCAAAACGGTCCAGAGTCGGCAATTGCTCACCGGCATAGAGGCGGGTTGCTGTGAGGGTATGGCCGTGGTTTAACGCCCAGCTTTCGATACTGCCGAGCCCCTCGAAAGGGACATGTTGTAGATAGTGGATACGCATGGACAGTATTGGAACACCGGCGCGCGATGCCTGCAACCGTCATTTTCAGCGTACGGAACGGTAGACTCCGGGGCGACTGCGTTTGCTTAGTACCAGTTGCCAGAGTTGGCCCTGCTTGGCACGAAACATTCCCGCACAGCACATCAGATAGTATCTCCACATACGATAGAAACGCTGATCGTAGCGTTGTTTCAGTTCACCCCAGGCAGCGTCGAAGTTGCGCCACCAGGCCATCAGGGTCAGGTCATAATCAGGGCCGAAATTGTGCCAGTCTTCGATCAGGAATCGTTTCTCCAGCGATGCGGTGAGTTGGAGCGCCGAAGGGAGTTTGCCGTTGGGGAAGATATAGCGATCAATCCAGGGATCAGTGCCATGCGAAGTCGCGTAGTCACCGATGGTGTGTAGCAGGAAAAGGCCGTGATCCTCCAGCAGTTTGTATGCCTTGTTGAAGTAGACCGGGTAATTCTTCGGACCCACGTGCTCGAACATACCGACAGAGACGATTTTGTCGAAACGTCCCTCCATCTTGCGATAGTCCATCAGTTCGATGGTGACCGGTAGATCGCGGCAGCGTTGCTGTGCCAGCTTCTGCTGTTTTCGGGAGATGGTGATGCCGGTAACTCTGACGCCGTAGTGCTCTGCCGCATGGCGTGCCATGCTGCCCCAGCCACAACCGATATCGAGCAGGTGGTCGCCGGGGCGCAACTCCAGCTTGCGGCAGATCAGGTCGAGCTTATTGTACTGCGCCTGTTCCAGGTTGTCGGCATTGGTCCAGTAAGCACAGGAGTAGCTCATGCTGGGGTCAAGCATCGCTTCGAAGACGTCGTTACCGATGTCGTAGTGCTTCTCCCCTACCTGGAATGCACGGCGAGCAGATTGCAGGTTGAACAGATTGTGCTTCAGGATTTCTCCGAAGAAGCGCAGCCGGGTCAGGCCACGTATCTTGTCGTTGATGTCAAATGCAAGCAGGCGGTGGAATAGCTCATCCAGCTGTTCGCAGTCCCATAGTCCGTCCATGTAGGCTTCGCCGAAACCGAGCGATCCCTGGCTGAGGATGCGCCGGTAAGTTTCCGCATCGTGAATCTGGATATCCCACGGCGAATCACCGTTGAAGCGTATTCCTGCTTCATTGACCAACTTCTCCAGCACTGCAGGGGGAGAAGGGAAGGCGGTCGTTTGATTGGAGAAATGTAATGAGGATGCGTTGCGCGGACTCATGGACGAAGGCCTCCCGCCTGTTTGTCTGCCGCTGAAGCAAAAAGTGTAGTCCAATACTGGGACATCGCAGAGTGAGTGTGTGATGTCGTCGGCAATGTCCGGTATTGTCGCAATTGCGACAATGTGACAACGCGACAAAGTTATATAAATCAATGTGATAGATGGTGGCACGGCGGTTGCAGAAGGATAGGCAACAGAATCTATCGAGAGTGGTGTCGCTATGCAGCCTAAAGATATTGCCGCCCTGCTGGATGAACCGGCCTGCGCCCACAACAAGAAATCGAAGTCCGGCTGTGCCAAGCCCAAGCCAGGTGCCACTGCCGGGGGCTGTGCCTTCGACGGTGCGCAGATCGCATTGCTACCCATCGCCGACGTGGCGCATATCGTCCATGGTCCTATTGCCTGTGCCGGTTCCTCCTGGGATAACCGTGGTACCCGCTCATCCGGCCCAAGCCTCTACAAAATCGGCATGACCACCGACCTGACCGAGCAGGACGTGATCATGGGACGCGGCGAGAAGCGTCTGTTCCACTCCATCAAGCAGGCCATCGACGGCTATTCCCCTGCGGCGGTCTTCGTCTACAACACCTGCGTCCCGGCGCTGATCGGTGATGACGTCGATGCAGTATGCAAAGCGGCGACTGAGAAGTGGGGCGTACCGGTAGTCCCCGTCGATGGCGCCGGTTTCTACGGCACCAAGAATCTCGGCAACCGCATTGCCGGTGAGGCGATGGTCAAACACGTCATCGGTACCCGCGAGCCGGATCCGCTGCCGCCCGAGGCGTTGGAGCGGGGCATTACCATTCACGATATTGCCATGGTCGGTGAGTACAACATCGCTGGTGAGCTGTGGAACGTGACCCCGTTATTCGATGAACTGGGTCTGCGCGTGCTGGGCACCCTGTCCGGTGACTCACGCTTCCACGAGATCCAGACCATGCACCGCAGCAAGGCCAACATGATGGTCTGCTCCAAGGCGATGGTGAACGTCGCTCGTAAGCTGGAAGACAAGTACGGCACCCCCTGGTTCGAAGGTAGTTTCTACGGTATCCGTGATACCTCCGATGCCCTGCGCCAGTTTGCCAAACTGCTCGGCGATGCGGATCTGACGGCCCGTACCGAGGCTCTGATCCAACACCAGGAGGCACGTATCGACGTGCTGCTGGAGTCGTGGCGCGAACGTCTGCGTGGCAAGCGTGCACTGCTCTATACCGGTGGGGTGAAATCCTGGTCGGTGATCTCAGCGCTGCAGGACCTCGGCATGGAGGTGGTCGCTACCGGCACCAAGAAGTCCACCGAGGAAGATAAGGCGCGCATCCGTGAACTGATGGGTGAAGAGGCATTGATGCTTGACGACGGCAGTCCGCGCGCTCTGCTCGACACGGTTTACCACTACAAGGCCGACCTGTTGATCGCCGGTGGTCGCAACATGTACACCGCGCTCAAGGCGCGTATTCCCTTTCTCGATATCAATCAGGAGCGCGAGTTCGGCTACGCCGGTTACGACGGTATGCTGGAACTGGCGCGTCAGTTAGCTCAGTCCATTGAAAATCCGATCTGGGAGGCTTTACGCCGTCCCGCACCATGGGAGAAAAGTCATGGCTGAGATCATCAAACGCAACAAGGCGCTCAGCGTCAGCCCACTCAAAACTTCCCAGCCGTTGGGTGCCTCACTGGCGATCCTCGGCCTTAATCGTGCCATCCCGATGATGCACGGCTCACAGGGCTGCACCGCCTTCGCCAAGGTAATGTTTGTGCGCCACTTCCGTGAACCGATCCCGTTGCAGACGACGGCAATGGAACAGGTGAGTACGGTGATGGGTGCCGATGAAAATATTATCGAAGGCTTGAAAATCATTTGCGAAAAGAACTCACCGGAAGTGATCGGTCTGGTCACCACCGGACTTTCCGAAACCCAGGGCACCGACATCCTGCGTGCGATTAAAGAGTTTCGTGCCAAGTATCCACAGTTTGAAAAAACCGCCGTGGTGCCGGTCAACAGTCCTGACTATGTCTCCAGTCTGGAGGGTGGTTTTTCCGCCGCGTTGGAATCGATGGTTAAGGTGCTGGTGCCGAGTGCGGAAGAGGCGGGCACCGTACCGGGGCGCCGCCAGCGTCAGGTTAACGTGCTGGCCAGCTCTGCACTGACGCCGGGCGATCTGGAAACCCTGAAAGAGTTGCTGGAAGCGTTCGAACTTCGTCCGCTGCTGCTGCCCGATATTTCCGATTCCCTCGATGGTCACCTCACCGATAGCGACAGCAATCCGCTGACCATCGGCGGCACACCACTGAGTGAAATCGCATTGATGGGGGATTCTATTGCCACGCTAGCCATTGGCCCTTCCGTCTATAAAGCCGCAGAGATGCTGCAGGAGAAAACCGGAGTGCCGGTCCACTGTTTTGACTCGCTGCTGGGACTTGAGGCGGTGGATGAATTTATCTACGCCCTGAGCAAACTGGCCGAGCGTCCCGTTCCGGCAAAGCTGAACCGTCACCGCTCGCAGTTACAGGATGCGATGCTCGACTGTCACTTTATGCTCGGTCTGCGACGTGTCGGTCTTGCCGGAGAACCGGATGAACTGTTGGCCTGGGCCAAACTGGTTCAGGGAATCGGTATGGAAGTCGTCGGGGCCGTGACCAGTACCCGTGGTCCCGCGCTGGAACCGCTGCCGTTGGCAGCGGTGAAGATCGGCGATCTGGAAGAGCTGGAAAAGCAGGCGAGGGAGAATCAGGCCGAGATGTTGATCGGTAACTCTCACTGCGCCGCTGCTGCTGAGCGTTTGCATCTGCCGCTACAGCGCGCCGGTTTCCCGCAATACGATCTGGTCGGTGGTTATCAACGCACCTGGATCGGTTATCGCGGTACCCGTCAGGCGCTGTATGACCTGGCCAATCTGATGCTGCAACACCATGCCGAGCATGAGATTAAACCGCATCGCTCGCCGCTGTCGCAAAAACGTGATGAGTGGCAAGGAGGCAATGATGGCAATACAGCGCCAGTTGAAGCTGCTACGCACTGAACAGTTGGGAGGGACGACGATGGATAAATCGGGTTTCAAGGTTGCCTTCGCCAGCTCAGATCTCAAGAAGGTCGATCAGCACTTCGGTTCTGCCGAACGCTTCGCTATTTATCAGGTGACACCTGAAGAGATCACCCTGCTGGAAGTTTCCGAATTCGGCTCACTGGAGCAGGACGGTAACGAAAGCAAGCTGCTGGAAAAATTTGTGGTGCTGGATGGTTGTGTCGCGGTCTACTGTCTGGCGGTTGGGCCGTCGGCAGTGCGCCAGTTGATGTCGCTGAAGATTCAACCGATGAAGGTGGCACACGGTACGCAGATCAACGCCACGCTTAAGGAATTACAACATGAGCTAACGGAAGGTCCTGGCGGCTGGTTGGCTCGCGCATTGAGTGCGCGTGAAGAGAAAAGTGAGAAACGCTTCGATGCCATGGAAGAGGAAGAGTGGTGCGAGTAAAGGGTACTTTATTGTGCCGATACATTTTGAAAAGAGGGTAGAACGATGAACGATATGGTAGTAGCACAGGACGATCCGGTACTGGAAACAGTTTTTATGCAGGAAATGGTCAAGCAGATGCGTGCCATCGATACCTATGACACCTTTGATGGAATGGGTGCTGCGGAGATACTCGACCCTTTCGTCTTGACCAAGGAACGCAAGCGTGAACTGCCGGTAATCGGTGACCCTGATGAAATCGTGATCGCACGCATGAAGGCTTACTACAATGCCATCTCTATCCTTATTGAAAGCGAATGCGGCAAGATGGCTGTGCCGCTTTTGCATCTGACCCACGAAGGTTTCGGACGTGTCATTATCACCGTCGGCAAATTGGTGGTGCATGACCGCTCCCTGCGCGATGTACATCGATTCGGTTTTGCCAGCCTGTCGAAAATGAAGGACGAGGCGGACAAGATTCTTTCTATTGCCCTTGAACTGGTGGGCGAGCACTCAACCGTAGCAGGACTTTAATCATGACAGACGAAGAGATTCAGGCACTGGAGAAAGAGGTCAAGAAACTGAAGCGGATCGCCAGCGAATGGGCGGGGCAGGTGCACGATCTGGTGGAAGAGCGTATTCCGGCGGGTTATCACGAATTACCTGAACTGGCGCAGAGTACGGTCGATGCATGTAAAGCCTGGGAAGAGGCCAATAAGCGCCTCAAGGCAGCAAAAGGTTAAAACGTTTTTTATTATTACTTGAGGATGTAAGCATGAGTGAAATGATAACTGGCGTAACTCGTGGCGGTACTAGTTGGACACCGCAATTCATTATCGAGGTGAAACAGGCAAACTGTATCGGTTGTGGACGTTGTTTCAAAGTCTGCCCGCGTACCGTTTTCGATCTGGTTGAACGTGAACTCGATGATGATATGGACGACGATGACGATTTTGACGATGACGTAGCAATGGTGATGACCGTTGCTGATGCCATGGACTGTATCGGTTGCATGGCCTGTTCAAAAGTCTGTCCGAAAAACTGCCACGTTCACGAACCAGCGGCAGCTTAAGGAGATTTTGATGGCTAAACCCGAAAAACACGTTTTTGTATGCACTCAGGGACGTCCGCCCGGTCATCCGCGCGGCTCATGCAGTGAGAAAGGTTGTGCTGCAGTAGGGGAGACCTTCTGGGCAGAAATGGAAAAACGAGGCCTGTTCGGCAGGATCGCCGTGACCAGCAGTGGTTGTCTGGGTCCATGTGATCTGGGACCGAACCTGCTGGTCTATCCGGAAGGTGTGATGTACACGGGCGTGAAAAAGGAAGACGTCAACGAAATCATCGAAAAACATCTGCTTGGTGGTGAGCCGGTGGAACGTCTGCTGGCCCCCGCTGATATCTGGAGTTAGGAGTTGTCCTTATGAACCGCCACGAGGAGCTGTACGATCTGTTGCTTGACTACGCCAAGCTGGAAACGGAGGTCGAGCAGCTTCTCGTTGGTTGGAACTGGACAGTCTGTCGTGCCGGTTCTGTCGGTATGGCCGTTACCCGTCCGCAAAGTGAGCCGGGTGAGGGACTACCTCTTAAAGGGCGTTCACTGGCTGAACTGGCCTTGTGGTTGCGCAAATGGGATCACCATCAGGCATCTATCGGCCTGGCCGCGGTGAATAGTGCTATCAATCGTGAGGCCGACATGGTCTATCGTGAAGGTGGTCTGTTCAAAGGACGCCAGGCACTGCAGGCAGGCTTCGAGTGGTTCCGTCCGTTGGTTAAGGGCAAGCGGGTAGTCGTGGCCGGAAATGGTGCAGGCTATTTCAAGGAGGGCTCAGTCGCTTCCCTGGAACTCCCGGCGGCGATCCCACCACACGCCCCACATCTGCTACGTAAGGCGGAATGGGTCTTCCTGCCAGCTGAGACCGTGGCCGATAAAACCCTGCCGAGGCTGCTCGAGCTTTCCGAAGAAGCTACAGTGGTACTCTATGGTGCTGAAACCCCCTGGCTTGACGAATGGCGCGACTTCGGTGTCGACTATCTCATCGGCAGCCAGATCGACGATGCCGATATGCTCACCACCCTTATCGCCGAAGGTAATGGTGCACAAAGCTTGAGCGAGGCGCTCTCCTGGCGCGTCATCGATCTCACTCGTGCGGAAGCAACCGTGCAACCCAAGGGTAGAAAAAACCTAAAGCTGGCGTAAAAGCTGCCGAATTAGTTATACCCTTGCAGGTCAGCTTAACTCTGGATTCTGAGCCGTTACAGGCGTGTGCTGGAATGGTAGATGGCGTATCATGTCTTTCAGACAATCCTGCCACCTGCGGGCGGGAAATGCTTTTCTGAATAGACCGCTGCACCGCATACGGAACCGTCATGCCAAGAATCAAGCTGTTTACCCTGTTATTCCTGTTTCTTCTGAGTGCCTGTAATGCGCCACCGCAGAGCGCGCAGTATCAGATCTTTGTCTTCGGTACCCTGGTGGATGTCACCTTGTTCGGCACTGACAAGGAGAAGCAGCAAAAAGCCGTTGCGACCATCACCCAGGATTTCCAGCAGATGCATCACGACTGGCACGCCTGGAAACCGGGCCCGCTGGTTGACATCAACAAGGCTATTGCCGAGGGTAAACCGGCCAAGGTCATTCCTTCTTTAATTCCCATCATTGAGCAATCGACCCGGCTATCTGATCAGAGCGATGGTCTGTTCGATCCGGCGATTGGGGGCCTGTTGAATTTGTGGGGATTTCAGAGTGATGGACGTCCCAACGGTCCGCCGCCGCCAAAAACTGAGATTGAAAAGTGGGTCAAAGCAGCGCCGCGTATGGATGACATTACCCTTAACGGCGATATCCTCACCAGTCGTAACAAAGCCGTTCAGCTTGACTTCGGTGCTTTCGCCAAGGGTTATGCGATCGATCTTGCTATCCAGCGGCTACGGGAGTTTGGTATCAACAACGCTATCGTCAATGCTGGTGGAGACCTCCGTGCCATTGGCAGCAAAAACGGCAAGCCGTGGCGTGTCGGCATCCGGCATCCTCAGGGACAGGGTGTATTGGCCTCACTGGAGGTGAGCGGTGATGAATCGGTTTTCACCTCAGGTAACTACGAACGCTACCGCGAATATGAAGGTGTGCATTATGCCCATATTCTCGATCCGCGAACCGGCATGCCCGTAGATGGTGTTACTTCGGTCACTGTGATCCATGACAACGGCGCAGTGGCAGACGCCGCTGCCACGGCACTGGTTGTCGCCGGACCCAAAGAGTGGCACCGCATCGCCAAACAGATGGGGATTAAATATGTCATGCTGGTGGATGATGTCGGCGTGGTCTATATGAACTCGGCGATGCAGAAACGAGTGCAGTTCCAGGAAGCGCCACCCTCCGATATTCGAATTAGTGATCCACTGTAATGCTGAATATCGAATCTGCTACGCACAGCGATATTCCCGCACTAGGCAAACTGCTTCAGCAACTCTTCGACATCGAAGCGGATTTTTACTTCGATGCACAAAAAACGGAGCGTGCCCTGCAACAACTTATTGCTGATGCGCGTTCCTGCGTGTTGGTTGCCAGAGACAGGAATAAAGCTATCGGCATGTGTAGCGCGCAACTGGTGATCTCTACCGCCGAAGGGGCCTATTCTGCCTGGGTCGAAGATGTCGTGATCGACCATCAATACCGTAATAAGGGTGTCGGCAAACAACTGCTCAATGCGATCGAAATATGGGCCAAGGAGCAGGGGGCCACCCGGTTACAACTATTGGCCGATATGCAGAACCAGCCCGCGCTGAATTTCTACCGCCGGAATGGTTGGCAGCAACTGTTATTGCAGGCATGGCGGAAAAAGAACTAAATCGTTTTTCTCTTCAGGAATAGTTTTGACTGCTCTCATCCTGATGTTCGAAAAGATGTCCGGATTGTGACTGCTGTAACGTTTGCCCGGTAGTTTGAGTGGCATAACGGAGTTTCAGTTACGTGTTGTCTTTTACGTCATCCCATAGTGCGGTTTTTGATGCTTGAGCACATCCGGTGAATCAGGAGGGGGAAAGATGAAAATCTTTTCGAAGAAGACAGAGCCGTTCCTTTTTTTTGCTGGTGCATTGAGCGCAGTTGCCGCGCTTTTGCACATTTTGATTATTATCGGTGGTCCCGCCTGGTATCGCTTCTTTGGCGCGGGGGAGGCGATGGCGGTGATGGCTGAGAGTGGTTCACCCGTCCCTGCCATCGTGACATTCGTCATTGCCCTCATACTGACGGCCTGGGCGCTTTATGCCTTCTCCGGGGCAGGGCTTATGCGAAGATTGCCGCTACTTCGTCCCGTGTTGATCGCTGTCACGGGGATTTACCTCGTTCGCGGCTTAGGCGCTATCCCTGTTTACTACCTCATGCCGGAAATGGCCGATAGTTTTTTGCTTTGGAGCTCAATGATTGTCAGCCTGATCGGTTTTTCCTATGCGTTTGGTCTTTGGCGCTGTTGGGGTGAGTTGGGTGAGCGAAGGCTCGGTGGAGATAGAAGAAGCCACGAGCGATAGTATTCCATTCTCAGGTTTATATCTGTCTCTGCGGCGAGGTGTGCATGTGCCCTCACTGCAGCTCCGCTTTTTACCTATTTCAGCTTCCGTTAATATAACGCCCGTATAGTTCGTGTGGACTTGAACCAGCCGGCCGCGGTGGAGGGCCGTCATGCATCGCTCGCTATTCAGTAGAGAAGTTGTTCCGTTTTTCCTGCTGCTGGGTTCGCTAATTTTGGCGACGATTGTCAGCGACGCTCTGTTGCATCAGTTCGACCTTGTCTGGATCGGACGCTATCTGGGTATTCCGGGCACCATCCTTATTCTGGTCTCCTTTATTTATTCGCTGCGCAAGCGCCACATAATCCAGTTCAGCACGCCAAAGCGAATGTTGACCCTGCACGAATCCCTGACCTGGCTGGGGGGCCTGATGATACTGGTGCATGCGGGTATTCACATTTATGCCGTTCTGCCCTGGCTGGCACTACTCGCCATGGTGCTCAATCTGATCAGTGGTATGACAGGCAAGTATCTGCTGGAGCGTTCACGCAGTTTCCTGAACGAGAAACAGGCCGTATACAGGGAACAGGGCCTCAGCGGAGAGGAGCTGGAGAAGAAACTTTTCTGGGATGCCAACACCTATGAGCTGATGGATAAGTGGCGTGTCATCCATATGCCCATCAGCCTCGCCTTTGCCGTACTTGGCCTGACTCACATCATCAGCATCCTGCTCTTCTGGGAATGGAAATGAAGACGCATATCCTTCTGCTTGTCGTTGGTCTCGGGCTCGCCTATACCCTAATGAAGACAGTGCACACTCCTGAGCACATGATTACTCCCGGTATGCCTATCCCGGCGCACAGTGAGATAGCGACCGATTGTTTTGCCTGCCATACCCCGTTTCTGGGTGCGACGCCTGAAAAGTGTATTGATTGCCACAAGGTCGACGAGATTGGCCTGCGAACCACCAAAGGCGCGCCTATCGTCGGTGAAAAGAAAGTACGCTTTCACCAGCAGTTGATTGAGAGCGACTGTGTTGCTTGTCATAGCGATCACAAAGGCGTGCAACCTTTCCGTCCAATCAACCGTTTCTCCCATAATCTGCTAGATAAAGATCTACAGAAGCAGTGCAACAGTTGCCACGATAAACCAAAGGACAAGCTGCACCGTAAATTCGAAGCGGAATGTAGTCAATGCCATACCCAGGATGAATGGAAGGAAACAACATTTAGTCACAAAACATTGAAACCTGGGGTACTGGATCAGTGCGACAGCTGCCACGATGTGCCACGCGACGACAAGCACCGTAGATTCAAGACGATTAACTGCGCCAGTTGTCACGGCTACGAAGCTTGGGAACCTGCCCTGTTTGAGCACAAAAAGCTGCCCGTTGCTGAGTTAAAGCAGTGCCTGAACTGTCATGATAAACCGGATGACAAGCGTCATCGTAAATTCAGGGAGAACTGCAACAGCTGCCATGGTTATAAGGATTGGGAAGCGGTCGACTTTAAGCACGAAAAGTTAGCACCTGCGGAGCTTGCACAATGTCTGGACTGCCATAGCAAACCGGACGACAAGCGCCATCGACAGTTCAAGGAGAATTGCGACAGTTGCCACAACTATAAAGAGTGGGATGAGGTCGACTTTAAACACTCGAAGCTGCCGCCTGCGGAATTGAAGCAGTGCCAGACCTGTCACGAGTCGCCTCGCGATTCATTGCACCGCTCAACCAAACGGAGTTGTGGCGAATGTCATAGCCAGGAAGAATGGAAACCGGCGACGTTCAAACACGACAAGTATTTCCGCTTTGACCGACATCATCGGGATGACTGCGATACCTGTCATGAGAACGGCGATTACAGCAAGTACACCTGCTATAGCTGTCACGAACACTCACCGCGTCGTATTCGCGGCGAACACCTGGAAGAGGGGATTCGTGATTTTGGGAACTGCGTGGAGTGTCATCGTAGCGGTAACGAACACGAGGCGGAGCGCATCTGGCGACAGAAGCGCTTTGAACAACGCAGTAACGGTGATTCTACATTCTACTTTCGCGAACGGGAGTGGGGAGAGCATGAATACGAGGATGACGATGACTAGCGAATCGTCCAGAAAACCCTTCTCGGGGAAACCGGGAAGGGTTTTTCATTGCCAGGGATAGAAAAAGAAGACACTGAATTCCGAACCTTCCTCCCCCGTCGCCCAGTCAGCGCGATAGACACTGCCCGATGCGGTTACCAGACGTGCGCCGATACCGATGCTGCTGCGTGTTTCTTTCCACAGGTCATCACGTGTTTCGGCAACCGTTCCTACCTCGGCAAAGACAGCGAGCTGGATGCTGGTGCGAATATCCTTCCAGATAAAGTAATCAAACGGTTCTGCATCTTCAACGAAGTTACTGCGTAGTTCGATACCGATGAACTCGGTGTGGGCACCAGAAAAGCGTCCGTCGGCATAACTGCGCAGGCGATCGGTACCACCGAGAGGAGTGGCAGTACCGTAGCGGTTGGCTGCAATGATGTTGTTGACCCGCTGTAATTCTGCATTGAGGCAGGCGGTATTGCTCGGCGCACAGGCCGATCCTCCCATCTCTGCCACGATGACTGTCGGGTCGGTTGCACCACTATCGCGTACGTGTGCATCGGAGCGGAAGAAGTTGAATACCAATGTGTCACTGCCGTTGAACGGCTGGTAGTAGAGCAGGCTGTAGTCGATGACGAAAAAATCGGGATCGCTGTTTTTATGCGCCGGGTGATCGGCGACATCGAGGCGCAGGCGCAGGCCTTCACGCGGGTCCTGGTAGTCATCGGTGAGATCGAGCATGGCGCCAATACTGCGATTGAGTCCTTCGCTATGTACGGGCGGATTGTAACTGGCGAGCAGGGTGCCGCCAGAGTCGCGTAACGCCTCAACGTCGTTGGCATTCGACTTGTAGCGAGCCATGAATGCCACGCGCCGCTGCCACATGCTCCAGGTCAGTTCAGTGCTCTGCTGGCGTACCCCGGATACTTCGACCAAATTGTAAGTGCTGCCACTATCCATGCCACGAGACTCGTAGTCACTGACCGTGGCCTTGTTGATGTCCATGTCCATCAATTTCAGGTGTAGGCGATCCTCAATTAACGGGATTTCATCCAGCTGTGTCACCGTCCCGGTGGCATCTCCCTGGGTCAGCACCAGAGCGGCGTCGAAGGTGCTGTCGAACACGTTGGAGAGATAGCCCATGAGGAAGTAGCCTTCGCCGATCCCCGGCATGCTATAGGGCAGAGGCACCAGCATATGTGCCTCTTCGGTGGGGAATGGATCCTTGCGACGCTCTGGTACATCCCACAGCGGTTTTGCAATGGCGGTACTGCTGGTGAGTAAAAGCGTGAGGAGGGTGGTGGTGCGCCAGGACATCGGGCAATCCTTTACTATGGATGACGTCGGTCCATTATCCTCGTGTCATTCGTAGATGACTACCCGGTCACCGATATCCAGTAGGTCGTAGATCAGTTTCACCGCGCGGTTAGCCGTACGCACGCAACCGTGGGAGACCCGTTTGCCGAGGCTGGATGGATTACTGGTACCGTGGATGGCGTAGGTCTTGCCGATATTGAGAGCATAGGAGCCGATTGCGCCACGGAAGCAGCGCTTGCCACTGGCAATGCTACGGGGATACTCCTTCTCCATACTTTTGGGGATACACCACTCGATGCCGTCGGGATCGTGCACTTTCCATCGCACCTGATACTCACCCGGTTCGGTGTAGTAACACCTGCCCCCTTTCTCTTCAGGCAGGCAGCGGTCCATACCCAGTGCGACACGGGTTTTAAACAGCACCTTTTTCTGATGCTGTCGCTCTTCGATAACTTTCAGTTCGAAAGTGGATTTGTTGACCTCGACGTAGCGCACGATGCCATCCGGTCGATTGGACGGCGGAGGATGATCCTTGTCGGTATAGGTCGCCTGGATGTAGCGGGCATCTATCCAGAGTGGAGCCGCTATCGGTTGCCACTGATCCTGCGGGAAATATCCGGTCACGCGGACCCATCCGCCCTCTGCTACATTTGATGTGAACAGTCTGCCGCTGTCCCAGATGTCCACAATGCGACCATCCGGTTTTTCCCTTAATACCGCCATGGTAGCCACGCGATAGGTCAGCGCAGGCGCACCGTGATCGGTAAGCGTGGTTGATGCCTGAAGTAACGTCGGCAGTAAAAGGATGATGGCCAGGGTGGTGCGAAACATGAGTCGAAACGGTTCCTTGGGTAGTCTGTATGAATTCTACCAATTAGAGGTATTGCTTCAAGTATGGACGACAACGCCATGATTTCAAAGATATTATGAAAAGGAGATCGGTATGAGTGCGATCATTGATATGTTGGAGGACGAGGCGGCCTACCTGCTCGGGCATGAATGCAAGGGGATACCTGCTTCGATGTTACATCTGCCTGGTAGCGATTATGTCAGTCGGGTGATGGTGGAAAAAGAGCGTCCCCCCGCTGTACTGCGCAATATGCAACTACTGTTCAATACGGGACGACTGGCGGGGACAGGTTATATGTCGCTATTGCCCGTGGACCAGGGGGTGGAACACTCGGCGGGCGCTTCGTTTGCACCGAATCCGGCCTTCTTCGACCCGGGTACTATCTGCGAACTGGCCATCGAGGGGGGCTGCAATGCGGTGGCTTCAACCCTTGGTGTGCTCGGTTCGGTCTCGCGCCGCTACGCACACAGGATTCCGTTCCTGGTCAAAATTAATCACAACGAATTGCTGACCTATCCGAGTATGTTCGATCAGACCCTGTTCGCTTCGGTGGATCAGGCGTTTGAACTGGGTGCTGTGGCGGTGGGAGCAACCATCTACTTCGGTTCACCCGAATCGCGGCGGCAAGTCCAGGAGGTGAGCGAGGCGTTTGCGCATGCCCATGAACTGGGGATGGTGACCGTGCTGTGGGCCTATCTGCGCAACAGTGCCTTCAAGAAGGACGGTACCGATTATCACGAAAGCGCGGATCTGACCGGGCAGGGCAACCACCTGGCCGCGACGATTAATGCCGATATCGTCAAACAGAAACAGGCCACGACAAACGGCGGTTACAACGCCATCGGTTTCGGTAAGACCCACCCAAAAGTCTACTCAGAACTGACCAGCGACCATCCTATCGACCTGGTGCGCTATCAGGTGGCCAATTGCTACATGGGGCGGGTGGGAATGATTAACTCAGGCGGACCTTCGGGTAAGGACGATCTACACCAGGCGGTGCGAACGGCAGTGATCAATAAACGTGCGGGCGGTATGGGGTTGATCTCAGGGCGTAAGGCATTCCAGAAGCCGATAGCCGACGGGGTCAAGTTGCTCAACAGTATTCAGGACGTCTATCTCGACAAAACGATCACCATTGCCTGAGTATGGCGAGCCGCCGACAGGCCGGGTAGCGTACCCGGCCTGTCATCAGGAATTGGGTAGCTTGGGGTGCAGCAACAGTCGCTGAATAGCATCCATTACCGCATCCATTCCTTCTTGATAGTGCTCGGCTTCACGGCGCTTGAGGCAGGATTCGAAGGCTTCCGTCGCCTCTTTCAATGCGGGAACACCGCAATAGGTCGCGGAGCCATGCAGCTTGTGCACGCTGGCGGTGAGGCTGGTGAGGTCGTTGTCTGCGAACAGATCAGGAAGGTTTTCCAGATAGCCTGGAAGTTCTTTCTGTAGCATCTGGTAGAGATCCCGGGCCAGGTCAGCGTTGCCGCCAGCCCTTTCCAGGGCAATGTCCATATCGATGACTGGTAATTCTGAACTCATCCTTGTGTTCCTCGTGGTTGTTATATGTTCTTCTGCAATAAAATTTAGTGTTAATCGTCATTCGATTCAAGGATGTTTATAATCCTTAAACTCATCCTTTGACCAAAATCACAATAGGCGGAAGCATGACATTCCCTACCATCGAATCCTTTATCGGCAATACGCCCCTGGTGCGCCTGCAACGGCTCCCTGGTGAGACCAGTAATACTATTCTGGTAAAACTTGAGGGTAATAATCCGGCCGGTTCAGTGAAGGATCGTCCTGCGATGTCGATGATACAACAGGCGGAGAAGCGCGGCGATATTAAACCTGGGGATACCCTGATCGAGGCCACCTCGGGCAATACCGGGATCGCCCTGGCGATGGCCGCCGCGATCAAGGGTTACAAGATGGTCCTGATCATGCCTGAGAATATGAGTACCGAACGCCGTGCCTCTATGCGCGCTTACGGTGCCGAACTGGTGCTGGTTACCCGTGAACAGGGCATGGAAGGGGCGCGTGATCTGGCCAAACAGATGGAAGCCGACGGCAAAGGCAAGGTGCTGGATCAGTTTGGCAATCAGGATAACCCGCTGGCCCATTATGAAACGACCGGGCCGGAGATTTGGCGCGATACCGATCACAAGGTCACCCACTTTGTCAGTGCCATGGGTACCACGGGAACCATTATGGGCACTTCGCGCTACCTGAAGGAGGTTAACCCGGCCATTCAGATCGTCGGCGTGCAACCGGCCGAAGGGGCCAGCATTCCCGGTATTCGCCGCTGGCCCAAGGAGTATCTGCCGACCATCTTCGATGCCAGTCGTGTCGATCAGACTATCGATGTGGATCAGTTGTCGGCGGAGACCATCACCCGTCGTCTGGCAGCGGAAGAGGGGATCTTCTGCGGTATTTCATCCGGCGGTGCGGTGGCTGCGGCACTGGAGCTTTCCAGACAGGTGGAAAATGCGGTGATTGTTACCATCATCTGTGACCGTGGCGATCGCTATCTTTCTACCGGAGTCTTCCCAGCTGAGTAATTAACACACCGCGAAGATGTGAAGTACGCAAAAGCCTTCATTCAGGTCTATCTGCGACCTCTGCATTTTTGCGCTGAATTTTTATGTTTTGAGGATTTATGGCAAGAAGACGTAAACGCCCGCAACTCCCTACCGATCCGGTTAGAGTCACTATTGACGATCTCTCACACGACGGCCGTGGTGTCGCCCACATCGACGGCAAGACGGTATTTGTCGAAGGTGCGCTGAAAGGCGAAGAGGTGAGTTTCCTCTACGTGGAGAAGAAGCGTAGCTACGATGTCGGGGTCGCGCAGGAGATACATCAGGCTGCGCCAGAGCGGGTAGAACCGAAATGCGCGGTATTCGGCATCTGCGGTGGTTGCGCCCTGCAACACATGGATGCGCAAGCGCAGATATTGGCCAAACAGGAAGTGCTGCTTGAAAACTTCGAGCGTCTCGGCAAGGTAAACCCCGCCGAAGTACTGCAGCCGCTGACCGGGCCACATTGGGGATATCGACGCAAGGCGCGTATGGGTGTGCGCTTTGTGGATAAAAAAGATCGTGCGTTGATCGGTTTCCGCGAAAAGCGCAAACCCTACGTGGTCGACATGCAGCGTTGCGAAATTCTCTATCCGACGGTTGGCGAACATCTGCAGGAACTGCAAACCCTGATCGCCTCACTGGAGGCGCGTCGCGAGATCGCACAGATCGAAGTGGCGGTGGACGACAACCAAACTGCCCTGGTATTTCGTAACCTGAAACCGTTAACTACCACGGACCAGGAGAAATTGATCGCCTTTGCCAAACAGCACGAGTTGCATTTCTTTTTGCAATCCGGTGGCCCTGACACCGTCGAGCCGCTTTGGCCCGAACAAACTCAGTTGAGTTATGCGTTGCCCGAGTTCGACGTGCGTTTTAACTTCACCCCTAATGGTTTCACCCAGGTAAACACCGACATTAACCGCAAGATGGTGCCCTATGCCATTGAGTTGCTGGAGGTTCAGCCCGACGAGAGGGTGCTGGATCTCTTCTGTGGCGTCGGTAATTTTACCCTGCCACTGGCGCGCCGTGCTCGAGAGGTAGTCGGCGTGGAAGGGCTGGAGTTGCTGGTGCAACGAGCGCGGGAAAATGCCGAACTCAATGCGATTACTAACGTCGAGTTTCACGTCGCCGATCTGGCGAAAGAGGTGGAGCAGTTACCCTGGTGGTCGCAGGGCTTCGATAAGGTGCTGTTAGACCCGGCACGCGACGGGGCAATGGAGGCGATCCCACATATCGCCAAACTGGGTGTGAAACGGATCGTCTACGTCTCCTGTAATCCGGCGACCCTGGCGCGTGACGCGGGGCTATTGGTCAACGAACATGGTTACACTCTGGCAAAGGTCGGCGTGATGGATATGTTTCCACATACGGCACATGTGGAATCAATAGCTCTGTTCACTAAAAAATAGCTGAGAGACAATGCAGCCATGGCAACCGAGATAGAACGCAAATTCCTGCTGCGCGACGAGAGCTGGCGCGATATCGCCGATAGCGGCACCCGTTTTCGCCAGGGCTATCTCGTTGGTGCGGAGCGTGCTTCGGTGCGGGTGCGCATCGAAGGCGAGCAGGCCAACCTCAATATCAAGAGCGCCACCCTCGGTATCCATCGCCAGGAGTTCGAATATCCGATCCCGCTGGACGAGGCGGAAGAGTTGCTCGATACCCTTTGCGAACAGCCGCAGATCATCAAGACTCGTTATCTGGTCCCCTATGGTGAGCACACCTGGGAGATCGACGTCTTCGACGGTGACAATGCCGGTCTGGTGGTGGCCGAAGTGGAGTTGGCAGCAGAAGATGAAACCTTCGAACGTCCATCCTGGATCGGTGAAGAGGTGAGTGGCGATACCCGTTACTACAACGTCTGTCTGGTTAAACACCCTTACAAGGATTGGACGTGAGCGAGCGCCTGATTCATATCAGTATCGCCGAGCAGCGCTTGCGACTGCTGGAGGATGACACGGTACTGTTTGATGTGCCTGTTTCCACGGCCACCAACGGTCCGGGTGAGGAGAACGGCAGCAACTGCACCCCGCGTGGTCGGCATATCGTACGGGCAAAGATCGGTGCAGGTTGCGAATCGGGTACGGTGTTTGTCGGTCGCCGCCCAACAGGTGAAATCTACAACGACGAACTGGGACAAAGTGCGCCGCAACGTGACTGGATTTTGAGCCGCATCCTCTGGCTCAGCGGTTGCGAACCGGGCCACAATCGGCTGGGCAGTGTCGACACCATGCGTCGCTATATTTACATCCACGGTACGCCCGATACGGAACCGATGGGCGTACCGCACTCTCATGGCTGTGTGCGGATGCGTAATCACGATATCATTGCGCTGTTTGATCAGGTGGCGCCGGGCATTCCGGTGGTGATTACCGAAGAACCATTTGAAGGAAGCGTATAGGATGTCATTGGGTCCGATAATGCTCGACCTGCGCGGTACGCAGTTGGACGACGAAGAGCGCGAGGTCCTGCTGCATCCGCTGGTGGGCGGGGTGATCCTCTTCAGCCGCAACTTTGAGAGTCCCGAACAGGTCGCCGCATTGATCGCCGAGGTCCACGCATTGCGTAGCCCGCCATTGCTGATCGCCGTGGATCAGGAAGGGGGGCGGGTACAGCGCTTTCGCCAGGGGTTTACCCGCTTGCCGACGATGCGCCGTTTCGGCGAAATCTATGAACACGATCGTCGTCGTGCGCGCCAACTGGCGGAGCAGGCCGGTTGGGTCATGGCCTCGGAACTGCGCGCCATCGGTGTCGATATCAGCTTCGCTCCGGTGCTCGATCTCGACTACGGCATCAGCGCCGTGATCGGCGACCGCGCTTACCACCGCCGTCCGCATATCGTTGCCGAACTGGCCGCAGCGACCATGCACGGTATGCAGCGCGCGGGAATGGCCGCCACAGGAAAACATTTTCCTGGCCACGGAGCGGTGGAGGCCGACTCCCACGAGGCGATCCCTGAAGACGATCGTCGCCTGGAAGATATCCTCGCCGAGGACGTCGCTCCCTACGAATTGATGATCACCAATGGCATGGCGGCGGTGATGCCAGCCCATGTCATCTATACCGCAGTGGATGAGAAACCTGCAGGCTTCTCTCCCTTCTGGTTACAACAGATTTTGCGCAAGCGCCTCGGTTTTCAGGGCGTGATCTTCAGCGATGATCTCAATATGGAAGGGGCCAGTGTTGCTGGTGATTATGTGGCCCGCGCCGAGGCAGCGTTGGCGGCTGGATGCGACATGGTGCTGATCTGTAACAATCCCGATGCGGCGCGAATGATCCTGCGCGGCCTCGACTACAAACCTACCCCGGTGTTGCACGCACGACTGGCAAGACTGCACGGTCGTCACCCGGTGACCCTGGAGGCATTGCACAAGGATCCGGCCTGGCGTCAGGCGATCGCCGCGATGCAGGAACTGGACGAAAACCCCACATTGGATCTCGATCTGTGAGGAACCATTGATGAGCGTTACCGAAGAACACATCAAACAGATTTATCGTGAGGCGGATTGCCTGCATGATCGTGCTGCGGTCGAGGCCGCCATCGAGAAAATGGCCGTTGCGATTACCGCGGAATACAGCGATAAGAATCCATTGGTACTGGTGGTGATGAGTGGGGCATTGATTCCCGCAGGCTATTTGTTGAGTTACCTCGATTTCCCGTTGCAACTCGATTACTTTCACGCCAGCCGTTATCGCGGTGAGACTGCCGGGGGCACCGAGTTGGAGTGGCGCGTCACGCCTCGTTTTGCTATCGAAGGTCGGCATGTCTTGATCGTCGACGATATTCTCGATGAAGGATTGACCCTGAAGGAGATCGTCCACTCCTGTGAAAATGCCGGCGCCGCTTCGGTCAAGAGCGCGGTACTGGTACAGAAGCTACATGATCGTAATTGCGGTATCGAGGCGGACTATGTGGGTCTCGAAGTGGAAGATCGCTACGTCTTCGGTTTCGGTATGGACTATAAAGAGTACCTGCGCAACGCGCCGGGTATCTACGCAGTAAAAAACAGTTAACGACGAGGAAGTATTCATGGCAAAACTGGCCATTATCGGCGGCACCGGTCTGACGTCACTGAAAGACCTGAAGATTACCCGCCGCGAGGTGATGCACACGCCCTATGGTGAACCGTCCGCACCGCTGGTGTTCGGCGAGGTGGCGGATCGAGAAGTGGTGTTCTTGCCGCGTCACGGTGCGGGCCACACCATTCCGCCGCATAAGGTGAACTATCGTGCCAACCTTTGGGCGCTGAAAGAGAGCGGAGTGGAGCAGGTGATCGCGGTTAACGCGGTGGGTGGCATTCGTGCCGACATGCAGCCGGGCAAGCTGGTGATACCGAATCAGATCGTCGATTACACCTGGTCACGGATCAACACCTTCTTCGAGGAGGGGTTGAGTCATGTGACCCACATCGACTTCACCGAGCCCTATTGTGAAGAGCTACGTAAAACACTGTTGATGTGCGGCGATGAAGCCGGTGTGCCGCTGATTGCCGGAGGCACCTACGCCGCGACCCAGGGACCGCGCCTGGAGACTGCCGCCGAGATCGACAAACTGGAGCGCGACGGTTGCGACCTGGTAGGTATGACCGGGATGCCCGAGGCAGCGCTGGCCCGAGAACTGGAGCTCTGTTATGCCTGTGTCGCCGTGGTGGCGAACATGGGCGCGGGGAGAGGCGATGGGGCGATCACCATGGAGATGATTGAGCATCACCTGATCTCAGGGATGGCCGAAGTCCGGCGCCTGTTGGAACATATCGTGCCGAGAGTTGCGTAACGCCACGAAAAAAAGCCCGCTGATGCGGGCTTTTTTATGGCATCACTGTTGTGGTGACGTCTGTTCTGTTTCGGGTGGCTGGTAGGGAACAACTTTGATCACCATGCCGAACACCGGGTGATCGAGATAGTGCACCTCACTGCTACGCATACGGCGTGACTGGTGCATGAAATAAACCCGATAGGGGGCCTGCGCGGCGTTCTCTGCTGCCATGGCAAACAGATCGGGTTGTGCCTGTCCCGCAGCGGTGCCTGGACCCATGGCAGGTTCACTGAACAGTACCACATTGGCCTGTTCGGCATCGCTGTAGAGCGGTTGCCCCTCAACGGGTTCTTTCAGCAGCAGGTCGGTTTCGATGTGCAGGTAGCGTGACAGGATCAGCCGCAGTGTTCCTTCCAGCTGTGGTTTCTCGACCATCTCCATCCCATCGCTTTTAACTTCAACGGGTTTTCCTTCACTCAGTGCCGCGGCCTCATTCATGGCCTGAATACGGTCGAATAACGGCTGATCGACGCGCACCGCCAGCGCCGCCTGTTGCGGTAGTCCGGGTTGGCGCCAGCCGAAGTGGGTCAGTAGCTGCAGGTCGCGGGCCTCATCGATACGCCTGGCGTCGGCGTCCAGATTCAACTCTTTCGGATCGAGTAGGCGGAATGCGGTAGGGCGGAGCGGATCGCGTTTCGCTACATCCTGGGGAAGCAGCTCACGGGCGTTTTCCATATCCGGCGGGGTGTAATCGATGGGCCAGGTTTCAGAGGTACGGTAATCCGGGTTGGTTTGGGCAAAGAGGATGACTTCGACATCGTACCAGCGGGTATCGGCGATCTCGGCCAGTGCCGATTGCGAAACCAGCGCAAGCAAAAGGGGTAGCAGCGATTTACGACAGGTATGCAGTAGCGACAACACAATCTATTCCTTGTTGCAGAAATTCTGTTCCACGGCCATCACGGCGGCTTCGACCCGTGAATGGACATCGAGCTTGCGCAGGATCGCCTTCACGTGGAGTTTCACCGTACCGTCGGATATCCCCAGGTTACGGGCGATCACCTTGTTGCTCTGGCCTTCCGCGAGCAGGCAGAGGATCTCCAGTTCCCGCGGTGTCAGGTCGCCAAAGGGACTGACCTCTTTCGGCTCAGTCTGTTCCCCTTCGCCCTGTACCACGCGGGCCAATACCGCGCCCAACTCGGGTGCAACAATGGTCTTGCCCTCCATGATGCCGCGCAGGGCGTTAACCAGTTCACCCGGCTCCATATCCTTAAGCAGATAGCCGCTGGCACCGTTACGCAGGCACTCTACCAAATCCTGTTCTTCATTACTGGTGGTGAGCATCACAATTGGGCTTTTAAATCCCACAGCGCGTAGACCTGAAAGGACTTCGAGGCCGCTCATCTCCGGCATGCGCATGTCCAGCAACACCACATCGGGCTTGAGTTCCTGCGCCACGAAAAAGCCTTCCCGTCCGTTGCCGGCGGTGGCAATCACCTCAATTCCATGACGTTCCAGCAGGGTCTCGAGGCCGCTACGGAAAAGGGTATGGTCATCTACCAGCAGTACGCGCATAGGTTTTTTTGAATGGCCCTAAATGAGGGCGAAATGTTGTTGTGGTTTTTCTTTATCGTCACCGCCATCGGCGGTGCTAAAGGCCAATTGTACCCTTGTTCCCTCTCCGGATTCACTCTCAATACGCAATTCGCCGCCCAGATAGCGGGCGCGCTCTTCCATGATCGACAGGCCGAGGTGTTCGCCGGGGTGACCGCTGAAGGGCTGCATCGCCAGACCGACACCGTCGTCCTCGACCAGAATGTTGTAGTGGCCTTCGTTGTCACAGCGCAGCAGCACCCGCACGGTGTTGGCCTTGCTGTGTTTACGCACATTGGCCAGCGCTTCCTGGATGATGCGCAGCACCTGCATCTCCATGTGCGGTGAGAGGCGGGTGGAGTCCCACTCTTTTTGCAGGAGTACATGCATGCCGGTCTGCTTGCGGAAGTTGCTGATCAGATCTTCCAGCGCAGGGAGTAGGCCGCGGGAACTGATCGGTGCGCGGAAATGGGCCAGCAGTTCGCGCAGTTCGGTATAGGCGTCGTTGAGACCACTCTTGATCTGCTCAATGTCTTCGTGGGTGACGTCGGCACCTTGCTTATCGACCGCCTCGCCAAGCATGCTCGCCTGGAAACGCAGGCTGGCGAGGGTCTGCGCCAGCGAATCGTGCAGCTCATGGGCCATGGCGTTGCGTTCATTAATAATGGAGAGGCGCTTCGATTCGTCGTCCAGGTGGGCCTTTTCGATGGCCATGCCCAGGTGGCGGCCGATGCTGGTGAACAGCGCCTTGACCTCGTCGCGGGAGTCGAGGTCTTCCTTTTCCACAAACAGGTTGTAAACCCCGAGGTTCTTGCCGTGGTACTGCAACGGCACGGCGATCATCTCCAGATCGACGTCGTCCAGCAGCGGACGACCAATCCACTGGTTACAGGGGTTGAGATCGTGCTGGAACAGCACCTCGCCGCCGGTTAACGCATTACCACAGAGGCAGCGCTGTACCGGCACCAGCCGTTCCTGTTCCACCACCGCTTCGTCCAGGCCGATGCTGGCTACCAGTTCCATTTGGTTGCTCTCATTGAGCAGCCGCACCGTGCCCGCTTTGGCGTTGACGATGTCGCGCATGGTGTGGAGGAAACGGGTTAGCAGGTCCTTGAGGTCGCGGGAGGCGTTGAGGCTGGCGGCGACGTCGTAGAGTACCTGCAGCGAGTTGGCTTTCTGCTCGAAGCGCTTGGTCTGGCGTTTGATCTCGTCGTCCATGTGACGGGTCAGATTCTGCAGGTAATCGAGCAGGTTGTTGATGTCCTTGGAGACTTCCTTCAATTCTCCCATCTCTTCCGGTTGCAGGCGGATGCTCAGGTTGCCGCCGCGGATCTCATCTGACCAGTCTTTCAGCTCTTCGCTGGGATGGAGCAGGAAGCGGCGGAAGGCGATGGTGATAGCAATGAGCTGGACTATGCCACCAAGTATCAGGACACCAAAGGTGAACAGCAGGATATCTTTGTATTCGGGGAAGCTGAGCAGCAGCGCGAGATTGAGAACCAGCAGGGCGAAGGTATTGCCGACACCGATCAGCAGCAGGCGCATGCGCTTGCCGAAAACGCCGCCGCCACTGTGCAGGAACAGTGCGGTCAGTGTCTCCAGCAGGTTGTGCCGCCGTCCCTGACGATGGGTGTCGGTCATGTTCAACATGTCATTCGTGCCGGTTATTCACGAAGCGGCAGATAATACCACAGGGCCAGTAATGGCTCCCGGTTAATGTGAACCTGTCTCAAACACGCGAGCGCGTTTTTATTGAGCGGGTTGGAAGTTGGCATCGTTAGGATTCATAAAGATGAAGTGCCACTGGCCCGGTTCGATCTCAACGAAATCAATGGTGGTGCCTTTTAGCAGGGGACCGTATTCACCGTTCATCACCACTTCCACATCGCCGAAGCGGAACACCATGTCGTCGTCCTGCGGGTCGTCGAAACCCATGCCGTACTCCATGGTGCCATCGGAATTACGCTTTGCTGCCAGACGCAGCGCCAGACCCGCGGCATCGCTCTGCTCGGCGGCTTTCAGTACCTGCTCTTTCGCTTTATCGGTGAGTGTAATCATCGGAATACCTCTGGTTTACATAAATGGTGGGAGCGCGGCCGCGGCCGGTTCCGGTTGATACTCATGACGCCGCAGTCGGACGAAGTCAACGAAGCGTTGCGCCCAGTGATTGCCTGCTACATCCCGCAGGTGGACGTAGTTGGCCAACAGATTGCGGTAGACGATGCCGTCATGACCGTCCTTGATTCCCTGACCCCGCTCCATCCGGTAGGCATAGGTCAGCCCGTCGGGCAGGTTTTCGATGGCGGAGTAGTGGAACTCGTGCACCGGGTAACGCTTTCCCGTTTCGCTGCCGGGCCAGGGGGCATGTTCGGTTTCGTCGATCTCGGCCAGCCCGCGGCCCACCGGCATGCGGTGCATCACCACGTCACCGGGGATGATACCAACCATCTCGCCGCGCTGCTCTTTCCACTGGATGGAACGACAGAGATACATCAGGCCACCGCATTCGGCGTAGGCGGGCAGGCCCGCGTCGATGGCGCTGTGAATCGCCTCGCGCAGGGGGCGATTGGCCTCCAGTTCGGCCAGATGGGTCTCGGGGAAGCCGCCACCGATGAACAGGCCGTCGATGTCCTCGGGCAGTGCGCTGTCGTTGAGAGTACTGAACGGCACCAACGCCGCGCCGGCTGCTTGCAGGGCCTCCAGATCGTCCGGGTAGTAGAAGCCAAAGGCGGAGTCACGGGCGATGGCGATACGTACTGTCTCGGCTGCTGGCGGGAAGGACACTGGCTGGGGAGCGGGCAGGGCGGGTGCGGTGTCTGCGATGGTCCGAAGCGCCTCCAGGTCTACCTGGGCGGCGATCAGCTCGCGGATCTGCACCAGCTTGGCATCCACCTCGGAGGCTTCATTACCGGGGATCAGCCCCAGGTGGCGCTCATCAATGGCCAGTCGTTTATCACGGCGGATGGAGCCGATGAGCGGGATGTCACAGTAGTGCTCGATTGCCTGGTGCAGGCGGTCTTCGTGGCAGTTGCCCGCTACCTTGTTGAGGATCACCCCGGCGATGTTGAGCGCCGGGTCGAACTGCTGGAATCCCATAATCACCGGCACCACGCTGCGGGTAGCGCCCTTGACGTCGAGCACCAGTATTACCGGGGCGTCGAGCAGCTTGGCCATCTCTGCGTTGCTGACGCTGCCTTCCACATCAATGCTGTCGAACAGCCCCATGTTGCCCTCAATGAGAGCGATGTCGCTGCCCTCACTGCGGCGGACGAATACCTCACGGATCTCGTCGTGGCCCATGGTGTTGAAGTCGAGGTTATAGCAGGTCTGTCCTGCGGCGCGTCCCAGCCACATCGGGTCGATGTAGTCTGGGCCCTTCTTGAACGGCTGTACTCTGACCCCGCTGTGGGCCAGGGCGGCGCAGATCCCCAGGGTGATGGTGGTCTTGCCGGAGGATTTATGGCTGGCGCCGAGCAGCAGTCGTGACATCGATTCCTCAGGTTGCCTAAGCAGCGTTGGCGAAACGGGCGCGGTTGCGCGCATCCCACATGGTTCGAGCCTGGATCTCCGCCTCTTCGCGGCTGGCGGCGCGGCCCAGGGTGTAGAGGGAGAGGGCGACGGTGCCGATCACCGCGCCTTCGGCGTATTCATCCTGCTTGTCGCCGTTCCACACGGCGATCAGGTCGTTCACATCCATCTCGTCCGGGCGGATGTGGCGCTTGGCGAACATGGCGGGCCACTCCTCCTCGAACATCTTGCCGTGGCGGACGCCCTGAAGCAGCAGCTCCATATCCGGGTTGCGCTCGATTTCACCGCCTTCGCCCTTGATCACGGCGAGGTGGGGGATATTGAGCAGTTGGCCCGCCTCCTGGTGGGTGGGGCGGTAGCCGGGGTGGAAGATGCCCTGCATCACATGGTCGGCGTTGAACGGGTTGAGCATGCGGGCGATGGTGTGGACCGGGGAGCGCAGGCCGAGCAGGGGGCGCATCTCGATGATCTCGTAGAGGCGCTGGCTCATGTGCTCCAAGTCGATGTAGCAGAAGTTGTCCTGTTGCAGCTGTTTCGCCGCCTCGTCGAGGCTTTTTGCTACCGGAACGCCCAGTTGCGGCAGGATGTCCTTGGTATAGATACGGCCAGCGGTGTGCCCCGCAGCGCCGTGCATGAAGATACGGATGCCGTTTTCGGCCATCAGCAGGGTTGCCAGCAGGTACCAGGGAAGAACGCGTTTCTTGCCCGCGTAGGAGGACCAGTCCAGGTCCGGTTTCGGCGCACCGGCGGGGATCGCCAGGCTTTCGCGCACTGCTTCGACCGCCGCAGCGACCTCTTCCGGACTCTCTTCCTTGACCCGCATCAGCATCAGGAAGGCGCCAAGCTGAATCGGTTCGACCTCGTGGCGCATGATCATGCGCATCGCATCGCGCATCTCGTCGCCGGTCAGGCCACGGGAGCCATTGCGGCCCTTGCCGAGGATACGGACATACTGTGCAAACGGGTGTTCTTGCTGGCTCATTGGCTAATCTCTCGTTGCGGATGGCAGTGTGCCTATAAATTGGTCCGCAGGAGGGGATTTTAAAGCGTTTGAGGGTGGTTCGCGAGGGTTGATCGGATTGGAAGTGTGTCGCTTTGTTGCGGATGGCAGTCTATCCTCCTTGATCAGGGATAAACACGTATAACAGGGAGGGGTTTAAGTGACCACATCTCACGCATTACACCAAAAGTTTTGCTCCCCTGACACACGTCGAGATGCCAGGGTCATCTTAATCATGTTTGCATTTCTCGCGCTGGCCGGGTGCACTGGATTCCAGGGGCATGCCTATGTGCGCGAAGGGGACGGGACTATTGGTCCGACCATCTCCGATGTGGACATTACCTTCACGAAGGAGGAAGGCAGCAGTAGCTACGGAGCTACTACTAATGACAGTGGTTTCTATCGTCGAAAACTTGCCAAAGGCCGCTATCACGTTACCGCAGAGCACCCGGTATTTGCCAGCTACGACAGTGCTCCCGGTTTCTTTGTTGTCACTGGAAACGGGATGCAGACGGGAAATATTTTCCTTCATCGCTATCAGGGAACGGTCGTCATCCTGTCCCGTCATGTTGAGAAAGCATCCGATGCAGCGAATACCAACCTGGCGGCAGATCCGGACAATATTGGGATAGGCGTTTCACGTGCCGCCAATCTGGGCGAATTGGCAGCGATGGCGGATGTCAGTGCTGTTTTTTCCACCGAGTGGTGTCGTACCGCACAGACTGCACAACCGGCAGCGATCACCCAGAGTGTCCCAATTCGGGTTCAGCAATCAAGTCATCCTTCAGCGGGGTTAGACAGCTGCGATCCGGCGATCACGGCTGCGGTAGAAACTCTGCCAGCTGCTCTCAATACAACACCAGAACTTGCGGCTCACATCCTCAGTAACTATTTAAACCAAACCGTACTTGTCGTTGGTCATAGCAATACAGTACCGCAGCTTGTCGAAAGCCTGAGCGGCATCGCCGTGTGTCCGACTTATTTGCCATGGGGACCGGGTAACACGTGCAATATCCCGGATGGCGAGTTCAATCATCTCTTTATTGTTGTGATACCAGAGGCAGGCGTTGCCACGGTAAAACACGTGAACTACGGCCCGCCATAAGCACTGAAATGTGAAACACACCTGTGCATAAGGGGACACGAAGGCTGTGTGCGCGTATTGGGATTAAATGCCTTATGACACATAGCACCTGTGTAAAGCCCCTCATGGTTAGTATGAAGCGAGGGTAAGTTATGTTCGGAATATTCAGCTTGAATCGCGCCGTTATTATAGTGTTGGCATCAATGTTTGTTGTTGCCAGTGCATGTGCTTTGGATCATGTAAATGGAGCTGCATCCGACGCGTCAGGGTCTCACTTGGATAAGAGTGATCTTCAGAATATCGAGTTAGAGAGGCGTAACTGGGAAAGCCACGGCACGGATGTGCGGATTAGTAGCAATGGTGAATATGAGGTATTTGCTTTTACATTCGGAGAGAGAGAGTTGCTCAGGAAGGGGGAGATTAAACAATCTGAAATGGAGGAATTGCTGCATCTAGTGGAAAAGGTAGAGGCCGATGATCTGCATGGTGAATACAAAGCACCATTTAAGTCAGAATTTTCATGGTGGGGCTATCAACTGACAATCAGGAATAAGCAGGGTGAACGCGTAATACGATTTCACTCAGAAAATGATACGGTTCCATCCGTGTTGGTAGAGTTGGTCGAGAGAGTAATGCAGTCTGCCAGGTAGCCGGTTGTGAGGTGAAATCCTGATAATCTAAAGGAGAAGAGAGATGAAAAAACGGATATGTACATCGCAGGTATGGTGGCAATGTTTTGTAGTTATAGTTTGTGTCCTGGGGAGCTTAAATACGGCGTATGCGCTTGAACGCCCCGATGAGCAGGAAAAACAAAAGTTTAAACAGCTGAATAGAACAGAGTTGAAGAAGCGCTATGACTTTGTGAATAAGCTCGGGAATCATAAGGTAGATAGCTTTCTTCTGAAACGCGCACTGAATAAAGCCGAACGAATACGTCTCGAAATGAAGGGTGTGAAGATGGATGAAATCAACCGCACCGCACCACTTATGGCGCCTCCTTCAGGGCGGCAGGGAATGCCCACGAAAGGTAATGTAAAAATTCTTGCATTGCTTATCGAGTTTCAGGACGAGACACATACCAACTCGCGCGATGACATCCATAGTGAATTGTTTGGTGCAGGTGATGCTGCGCAGGCTCCTTATGAAAGCCTTGCAACCTATTATGATCGTGCTTCATATAATCAGCTCGATCTGGGTAGTGGTAATACTTTGGGCTGGTATCAAACATCTTATGACCGAACAGATGTCACCCAGTCGACAGCAGGACGTGAGAGCCTCATTAAAGAAGTGCTGGATCACTATGAGGCACAAGGCCACAATTTTAGTCAGTATGATAATGATGGGGATGGTGTCGTCGACTACTTCGTGGTCATATGGGCGGGTCCTAACAATGGATGGGGGAACTTCTGGTGGGGATATCAGACCAGCTTCTCGGATTCATCATACAAGCTCGACGGTGTGAGCTTTAAAAAATATTCATGGCAGTGGGAAGCGAATCCGGTTGGCGGAGCATTTAACCCACGTGTTGTGATTCATGAAACAGGCCATGCACTCGGTCTGCCTGACTATTACGATTATGATGATGGTGTTGGGCCGAAAGGTGGTGTCGGCGGGCTGGATATGATGGCAGGAAACAAGGGCGATCATAACTGCTTCAGTAAATGGTTGCTTGACTGGATATCGCCCGTTTATATATTCAGTGGCACACAAAATGCCAGTCTTGATGCTTCCGGAACGTCTCAAAATTGCGTGCTAATGTGGCCGCCCGCTGCGCCAAATGTTTTTGGTGAATACTTCGTCGTGCAAAATAGGCAGCGTGTAGGGAATGACGATGCGCCAGGTATGCCGGCAGACGGTATGCTTATCTGGCATGTTGATGCAACTCTCAACGCTGCGGGTACGAACTTTCAGTACAATAACTCCTATAGTGCCCACAAAATTCTTCGCCTGATGGAGGCGGATGGTTTGGAAGAGATCGAGGGTGGTGGGGGTGCTGATGCTGATGATTATTACACCTCAGGCGATAAATTCGGTCCCTGTACGACTCCAAACAGCAAGAAATACGATGGAACGAGTACCGGTATAGAAATTTCAAACTTTTCTGCTCCCGGTGCAACAATGACGGCGCAGTTTAAACACGGTGCCACATGCGCAGTGAAATCATGGTTTGGTCTCTACAAAAAGGCCGATCTTGGACCTTCAGACGTTATGCAGGCCAGATCGTATAGAGATACAGTGCTGGCTAACTCGGAAACTGGTTCCGTATATACGTCCATACTCTATGAGAATTCCGATGCAGCATTGGATGTCCTTATGGAGAATCCTGAACTTGCAGTGTCGCTTGGCAAGATTATGCGTGAAAACAGAGCAAGTATTGATGAGGTACTGGGTGGCAGTGATGCTGCGCTGTCTAATCCAGAGGAAGTTATCGTCTTCCTGGATGAGTTTGCCGACAAAGCACCGAAACCGCTGAAGGATCTTGCTGGAATGGTCAAAAATGACCTTCTGCAAAGACAGTCAGACGGTGAAAAGTTCTTCGGATTCAAAGTTAGTGAGCCGTACAGGAATGATGACAGTAAAAAAGATGGACGGAATGCGCGGCCACCAGTAAGTCAACTTGATCAAGTGGATGAAACTAATGGCTAAAGTGAGGATGTAAGATCGCTCATAGAAACATTAGTGATATCACACAGATTATTTTCTAAGGTGTAAAAACGAAATGACGTGTAGCCTATGGGCCACACGTCATTTTTTTCCGATAAAATTTACAACAGATTAACCTTCTGTACCCCATTTTCTACCAAAAAAAGCTATACCTATCTGCCATTGGCCAACGAGCCATTTCAAGGAAGGTATACCCCGGCAGACCTTGATCGAGATTAAGGGGCAAATAAAACAGGAGAACAAATAGAATGGCATCTGCTAATGATATTCTAAAGCTTGTTAACGAACTTATCGCCGAATCGTTGCCGACGATCAACACGGCCATTGATAATGAAATCAAATCTCAGGGGCTTGATCCCTGGCCCCATGTTGCTGGTGGCACTGTGTCACCGGGTTCAATAGATTTAGGTATATGTCATGCCACAGTTTATGCCAGCTATAACGTTGGCAATTTGACCGGGCTAAGTTCAACCATCATAACCAGCCTGGTGGTAACAGAACTTACACCACAGGATAGTGGATTTGTCGGTCATATCGATTTGGATGCTTCATTGGGGAGCAGTTTTAGTGGCTCGGCAAGTGGGAGTGTCGGTGCAAAATGTGGGTTTATCCATCCCAGCGTTGGCCTTGGTGGTTCAGTGAAGGTAAACAGCCCCAGTGCCAGTGCCACCGGTACCATCACCATCAGCATGGACGGGGGTAAACTCTGTATTACCAAGATTACAATCAGCACTCCCAACGTAAGTACCGGGACAATTACGATTAGTCTTAGCGGCCTCGGTATTTTCGATCCCTTAGTGGATGCCATTGCCGATGCAATTGTTAATGTTTTCAAAGGCCAGTTAGTCGGATTGTTGGCAAGTTTGCTAACCCCTGTATTGAATAACGAAATCGGGAAAAGTTTGCCAACTTGTAAAAACCTGTAAACTTTCAGACGTTGCAGTCAGGCCTTCTCGGCCTGACTGCACGGTTGTGCCTCCCTGTCAGGGGAGGGCGACTAACTTCCGAGTCTTTTCTCCCGCTGCACGTAGTCCCACATCCTTCTACTGGTGATCTGGGCCTGTTCGATGTGTTCCTCAAGAGGAAGATGCCGAGCTGGATCAGCTCGACAACCCCAAGAAGTGATTAGCATGCTGTGAGGGCAGTATCTTGGTGTACGGTTTTATTCAAAACACCTGGGTACAATAAGGTTTACGATCATATTTTTGTAATTCTCCAGGAACTCCATTTTCGACGTGGAAAAATCAATCGCATCGATATAGATCCATTTGAGATAGTTGTAGCCATCCAGATTTAATAACAACATCGTTGCGCGGACCTCCGCCTCAACGGGTGAAATGGCGCTATTTTCGGTCCTTATAAGATCGCTGATATATGCTAATGCTGGTTGGCAGTGGCATTTGACGATGCTGTTCATCGTATTGTGTTGCTCAGCGATGGCCCATGCCTGAAAGCGGAACTCCTGTTCTCCCTGCACACGATCAACATTATCCATCGTACCGCGCATAAAAAATTGCAACTGTTCTACAGGCGATAAACGGGTCAGTTCTTCAGGTGGGCTGTACTCATAGAAAGTGGCTTCTAACTCTGCGAGGCGCTGGTCACAAATGGCCTGCTTGAGATCGTAACGACTCTTGAAGTGCTGGGTGAGGCTTGTCAGATCGACATTGATATAGTCGGATATCTGGCGCAGGCTTGTTCCATGCAAGCCGGTCTCGATGAAAAGCGCCTTGGCCGCAGTAACGATCTCTTCCCGGCTGGCCTGTCTCTTTCGGCGATTCTTGTTGGTGGGCTTGCGTGCTGCTTTTTTAGTGTTTTCGGCGGGCTTATCCGAGAAGATCTTTTCGTGGGCCTTTGTCTCCAGGTCAATATCAAACTTTCTGACCTTCGCTTCATCCAGCACCATCTTCTTTTTACGAATGTTCTTTAATGCACTGCGAAACAATTCCTGCGTCGCTTTCGATTTGGAGAGGATGCAGAGCAGCTTCTCCAGAGGGTAGGTTCGAAGTTTCCCTTTATTGAAAGGTACAAGAGTCGCGCCAACCATGCGCTCCTTTTTGACGCGACGCACCTTGAATAGTGCATTCCTAAGCGATTGCTCGCTGTCTATTTGAATCTCTATCTCATCGATCGGTTTGGAGAAAACGCCATGCAAGTACAAAGCGTTATGTCCAACCAGGACAGCGGAGGGGTAATAGTTGCTGAGAATGGATAGCTTCTTGTCGATGAGGCGAGTCTTGTTTTTGCTGTAATAGCCGCTACCCAGTGCGTATAGCTTTTCATCCTTTACCAGCCTCGAAATATTGGCGCGGGAGCCAACGATGGGGATGAGATCCTGGCTTTTGATGGCCGGTTTTTTCTCGAATGCGGCGTTTAATTTTTTAGTCGTTATTGTGTTCATGGCGACCTCGAGAGGAAGTGTGGATTTTTTAAACTAATTCTTTTGTCGCGATAACTCAAGCACGCTGATTCGATACAAATTTACCATTTAACATTTTTACCATTCGCCTCGTTTTCACCCGTATCTACTGAAATCAGTGCGCCATATCAGCTACGATCGCCTTGCCATGGCATCAACCCGGATTTATTGCCGGACCAAAAAACATTAAATGGTGAAAGCAATGATTAAAAAAACTATTTTGGGAACCCTCGTCGCCTCATCAGTGCTAATGAGTGCTTGTGGTGGTAGCGGTAGTAGCAACGTACCTGCCCAAACATCGATGGTTGTCGCTACCGTGAGCGGTGGCACACATACACTTGACGGTACTTACACCTCTGCCTGCTACACCCCGGATAGCATCAACGGTCAAGTTGATTCAGTGGAGATTACGGGTAACCAGTGGGTGAACTCAGCAACGGTCTACACGGGAGATACCACCTGCGCGGTGGTCCCTGATGTCTCTACACTGACCGGGACATTATCTGAATCGGCTCAGGGAGATGTAGCGCTGTCAGGCTGGAAGAATAACAATATTCCCACCGCGGCTGACGCCTCTGGCCCCTTGAGTGCCAACGAAACCGTCACTGTGATGGGGCTCGAGATTACCGCAAAAACCGGAACGTACTTCAGCAGTGTCCCCATTGGTTTTACTACACACACATTTTATGTGGTCGATGATACCGCGCTGCCCAATATCACCCTGTATCGGGATGATACTACAGACATTGTAACTCCAAGCTATATCGCCTCATCATCCGACCCACTGCAGCAATAAAACAAAAGGGAAGTAATTAAGGTGCCGGAGGGAATAAATTTTAATCCCTACGGCACCTTTTACGAATACAACGTGTCGGTGTCATCGAAGTAGCTGACTTTCATGGTTTGTACACAATGTCAGAAATAGAAATTAATATTTCTATGCGGCCACCGGCCCGATCTTTTCATATTCCTTTTTCGTTTTCGGATCGTGCATCCGCTCCCACAGATCCGAACGTATTTGCAGGTTCAGCCAATATTCAGGCGTGACATTGAACACCCGTCCTAAACGAATTGCGGTATCCGGAGTGATGGCACGTTTACCACGGATGATTTCGTTCACCCGGCGACGGGGGACCCCCATCAATTCCGCGAGTTGCCCCTGGGACAGTTCTGCCGGTTCAATAAATTCCTCCTGCAGAATCTCACCGGGAGTAAATGGTTTACGTTCGTCGATATTCATATTCGTCACCTAATGATATTGCACCAGTTGGACGTCGTAGATATGTCCTGACTCAAAACGGAAAACGATGCGCCAGGGACCATTTATCGAGAGTGCCCAGCAGCCTTCATACGAGAAGTGGTCTCAAAATTAGGATTCGTGTTCGGAGACAAGGCACAAAGTCTGCGAGGAGCGCAGTTTACCGGTAGTAAATGAGCACCGGAGCAGATTTTGCAACGCAGGATCAGGATACGAAGACAATTTTGAGGCCACTTCTCCTTTCCTTTTAGGGTATGGAGGTGATCGCCGGGTGGGTTTTCCAGATCGTCGATATGGGTGGCACCGTCCATGGAGTCCAGCTTCATCAGCACGCGCCGCAACAGGTTTGCCGGAATTTTGTTGCAGCGGCCCTGACGCCAGCACCGCTCCAGAGCTTTGTCCTTAAAACTCTTTATCATGGTGTTACATTAGGCGGTACAGCGGTACATGTCAAGATGAGCGAAACATGGGAATGGCAACGGTGTCGGAGCCGAAAACGGCTCCGACGCCACAGCACAAATTACCGCATCAGTGACGGGTCGCGTTATCACCAAGCTGACGGGTGATGCGGTGTACCTCTTCCCACAGCTTCTCGTTGGCCTGCTGCGCGTCCTGAATCAAATCCTGAAGTAGCATTGCTGTGATGCGGGTGGCGTGCTCCGGTGGGTTCTCAGCGGTTTGCATCAGGTAGGTGAGGGCATCTGCGCGGACGAGTCGGTCGGTGATGTGGTCGTGCAGTTCGAGGAGTTTGCGGCTCAGTTTGCCGTAGTCGTCCTCATCCTCGCGGACCTGCCAGCGGGAAAGGTCGCGGTCGGTGGATTGGGGATAGGTGATGTTGGTGTTTGCATGTGACATGGCTTCTTCCTTGTCTTGTTTCCTGTGCGGCTTGCTGCCAAACCTGCGGAATAGGATGGGGCAGTCAGGCCGAACGGCCTGACTGCAAAGTAGTGCCTTCCTGTCAGGGAAGGGCGATTAGCTACCGTGTCTTTTCTCTCGCTGCATATAGTCCCACACCCTCCTGCTCGTGGTCTGGGCCTGCTCGATATGTTCCTCAATGGCGCCCAGCGTATGCTGGGTAACGTCATCCGCCTGAATGTCAGCGGTTTTCAGCAGGTGGGTCAGGGCCTTGGCACGGTCGAGCCGTTCGAGGACACGGTTATGCAGGTCGGTCAGGGATACGCTCTGGACGTTGCTTTTGCTGCCTTTGTCGTAGTCATCACCGTCCTCGCGGACCTGCCAGGCGGCAGTACGGTCGGTGGATTGGGGATAGATGATATTGGTGTTTGCATGTGACATAGCTTTTGCTCCTTGTCGTTCCGGCGTTATTGCCGGGTGGATAGAAGCTCAACGCAAAGCGGCCCCGACGTCATTGAGACAGAAGGGCCGCTTGTCACACAACGGGCGATAATGATCATCGCCGGGTATGTTGTATACTCCATGCAGCCCTAAGTTCTGCTGATATCAGTCTTAGGGTTAGCCGGGCGATAAATGGTAGGACATTTGCCGTCCGGCGCTTTGTTTTGAGCGGTGTTGCACTGTTTAAATTATGGAGAAAGGGAAGGGGAGTCAAGGGAAAAATGCGGGGGAAATGAAAACAAATATTAAATAATAATTTAAGAAGAAACGGCAGCTAAAAGTGCTGCTTTTCTACTGATTTGATATTTCGCACTGACCCAGAATCTCAAAGGGTTCGCCTCTGTTTTCTAATATTATTATACGTTATCAGTGTTAAGGCTTAGACTCTCCATTATCTGTTTGTGTCTTGCTAAGCGCTGATCTTGTGAATCTTTTATTTCAGCTAATTTTTCCATCATAAACTGAATAGGGTCCCAGTCATTTGGATTAACATCCTGAATGGGTGGTAAACCACCAACTTCTCTCAGTTTTATTGATATCTCACGAGCTTTTAAGCCAAGATTTGAATATTGTAATTGGCGTTCTTCGAAGCCTTCATCATAATCAGGTGGGGAAGCCGCATATTCAAATGCAGTGGAAATTTCGTGGTTAGCACTTTCTATCAGGTTGGGGAAATTTAAAATCTCATACATCAGATTTGCTGGCAATGATTTCCATTCAACGTCGATCGCAAGTGGGTCAAAGCTCGGGGTTTCCACTTGTATTGATCGACAACCATCAGGCCCAGGCTGACCATGATAAAGGCCATCATCAGCAACAACATCAGCGCATGAATTCACGAAAGTATCGAATAGGCATGCGATACGTATGCTTAAGTACTCAAGATCTTTGCGGTTCTTTCTACGCTGAAACCACCATTCTTTAACCGTATTTAGTAGGACGCCTAATGCTACACCTATGAGAACATACGTTGCTTTATCCATTTTGCCTTATCCTTATGTGGGAAAATGGGTGTCAGAGAACAATTGTTTCTAATATTAGAGATTATTCCTCTCTGGCACCGATTTTCCTCCCGATTTTCCTCAGTGCACTTTTATTTGCTTTCACTAATTTCTTTTAAAGCCTCGTTGACTGATTCTAGACGATCTCCATATTCTGAAGCGATCTCAGGCATTGTTAATTTACGTTCAGACAGACAAAAATTGACAGGAGGTTCTTCAGGCTCTTCTTGTTTTGTAGGGGCGCCAGTATCTGGAGCCGCCTCTTGATAGAAGGTATGTGGCTCTAGGGTATATTTTTCTTTTAGTATTTCTACTAGTTTTTCTGATACGGCGATACGCTGGCCCATGATTTCTTTAAATTGATTAAAGCCAGACTCTAGCTCTGCGATTCTGTGTTTCAGAATTTCTTTCTCATTTTTGTTGATTTGATTGGCAAGTAGCCAAGTAACCGATATAGCTACAATTATTAGCGTTACCACTAAACCAAGTATTTCGTACAAATTACTTGATATGAATTGTGATAATAAGTTCTGAAAATTTTGACTAGTCATGGTTTTTCTTTGTTAAGCATAATAGCGTGTTAGACGGATACCGAAAATAACGCGGTAGGTGGAATCCATATAGCACGGCATTTCCGATCATGCGGGGCGAGTTCCATTGATCGCTGTCGTTCATCCACTTTGTTTCTTGGTAATCTGAATCTGCGTGCCAGCGGCAACACAATTCGAGGTAACCAAAACAAACAGACTAAATTCTCGGTTACTGATACGTATCTGATTTTGCCCCATGTGTGATGCAATAAAGTCAATTCCTTCATTGATTGGAAGTCGCGCACCAACCTTGCGATTGATACTAATGAGTAACTCATCAGCAGTGATATATCCCCTGATGATTTCAGCAAGTGCTTCAGTAGCTGAGCCGTCACAGCCTTGAACATTTACCCAGTTTTGTTGGGCAGCATTAAAATCCGGGAAATGCTTATTCATTAGCGTATTTATTCTCCAGGCGTTCATTTGTGGCCTAACGCTTAGATGACATTGTGCTGGCTTCCCTTCTCGTGTTTTATGTTTTGTACTCTGGTAAGCCGGTATTGGCAAGTATCAAAGCCAAGTGAATTGTTGAACGAAGTGGTTTTGGATCCCGTAGACGCAGCCGAGCACTGGAGTCCGTTGGAGGAATAGCCCGCTAGGGGCGCGCCATGGACGGCGCGCGGTGGCAGTCGGGCAGGAAGCCCGTCTGCCATCCCCCTTCAACGGACGAAGCGCGGAGGGAACCGCGTAGCGGCAAGTCTTCGGGCGGCCTTCTCTTTGGTTACTTTCTCTTGGCCGCGCAAGAGAAAGTGACCTGCATGCGGGTCAGCCACCCGCTTTCAAATGCCGTTATCTGTCGCGAAGCGACACTGAACCCCATCGCGGGCAGCGCCCGCTCCCACAATACAAAGCGCCGCGTAGCGGCACCAAATTTGATCCCCTCTCCCCATCCCTCCCCCTGAGGGGGAGGGGGGTGAATGATGCACATAAAAAAACACCGATGGGCCTAAACCTATCGGTGTTGCGTACTGCCACTGCTTGAAGCTGCCTCAAAATTGCTGTGCTTGCCGATACTGCGTTAAAAATGGACTCAAAATGCTCATTTACTGCCGTGTAAACTCCGCTTTTTCGTCCATTTTTGCCTTGTCTCGCCTACGCTCGCTAATTTTGAGACTAGCTTCCCAACTACCTGCTTCTTATTTCGCGTGAGGATCAACCTCAGCATCTGCCAAACTGGCCGGCAGGAATCGCAGGTTTTTCATTGCTACCACAGTTAAAGCCAAAGTCAGGGCGACACCGGCGAAGCCCAACAGGGTTTCGTAGAGGGTCGGGCTGTAGGCGTACAGCGCAGAGTTAACGCCACCCTCGAAGGTGCTGGTTATTTCATAACCCGGGAACATCTCCAGTGGGTAGGCCTGACCGCCGATGACGATGACGTAGATGGCGGCAAAACCACCCAGTACGGTCAGCAGAGAGGCGAGGGCGATGGAGCCACGCTTCATACCGGTTGGGCCGTAGAGCAGGGCCAGCGGGATGATGGTGCCGAGCAGGATGTAGCCGTACCAGAATAGGCTGGTGTAGATGCCGCCATCGCGCAGGATGAAGGCTTCGACACCGTGGTGTTCGGTGGCGTAAAGGTTGGTCAGGTGCATCGCGGCGACGAAGTAGGCGGCACCGGCGATGAACACGCCGAGCAGGTTCTTCAGTCGCTTGACCATGACGTCGCCCAGCGGACGATTGGTCACTTTGTAGGTGGCCATCAGTACCAGCAGGAAGATCGCCAGGCCGAAGGAGAAGGACATGACGATGAACATCGGCGCCATAATCGCGGCGTCGTAACCCTGACGGGCAACCAGGAAGCCGAAGATGGAGCCGGTACCAGTGGTGAGGATCAGGCGCCAGACGAAGGCGGCAAGACCGGCTGCCGGGGTGAAGCGGTTCATCCGCTTCTCCATCATGGTCCAGAGGTAGACGATGACCAGGCCGAGGAAACCGTTATAGAGAATGATGTTCCAGGCGAAGATCGACTTGAAGTTGTAGTGGGTCATCGCAACGATGAGTCGATCCGGACGACCGAGGTCGAGCACCAGGATGGTCAGGCCGCCAAGCAGCAGGGTGATGGCGAGCAGGCCGGAGAGCGGCGCCAGCGGTTTGTAGATCTTCTTGCCGAAGACCGAGCCGATGGAGGCGACGTTCAGCGCACCGGATGCGGCGACGATGAGGAAGATGGCGAACACGTGCGGCATGCCCCAGACGATCTGGTTGCTCATGCCGGTGACCCAGTGGCCGTTGTGCTCCATGTGTAACACCGCCAGCATGCCGACGGCAATCACTGCACCGAGAGTCAGGAGCAGGGCGTAGAAACCTGCGCCTGCACCGATTTGTGTAAAGAGTGGTTTTTTCATCTTCTACCTTTCCTCTCAGATACCGCGATAGCGGACGCCGGTGTTGAGGTTCAGATCGGCGCGCACCTGGGTGGTGGTATAGCGGGCCACGGCCTGGGCGATCTCGCTGTTGGGATCGTTCAGGTCGCCGACCAGAATGGCCTTGTTGCCGCTTGCGTTGCAGGCTTCGGCGCAGGCGGTGGTGCCGTCGCCGTTATCCAGCTTGTGGACGCAAAGGGTGCAGGATTCAACCGTGCCCTTGCCGCGCGGTGCGTTGGGGCTCTGGTTATGCAGCGCTTCGTGAACGAAGGAGCGGGCCTTGTAGGGGCAGGCCATCATGCAGTAACGGCAGCCGATACAGATGTGGCGATCCACCAGCACGATGCCATCGGCACGCTTCATGGAAGCGCCGGTGGGGCAGACGTCTACGCAGGGTGGATGCTCACAGTGCTGGCACATCATCGGCAGCGACTGAACGTGGCCGGTGCTGATGTTGCGCAGTTCGACTTTGCGAATCCACTGTGATTTCTGTGCGTCGTTGGAGTGTTCTTCGTGCGCGGAACCTGCAGCGCCCCAGCCGTTCTCTTTCTGGCAGGCGGTTACGCAGGCATTGCAGTCAGAGGAACATTGGGTGGTGTCGACCAGCATGCCCCAGCGAACTTTGCTGCTGGCAGGCTCATCGGCAGGGCGGGCCTGAGCGGCACCGTAGAGCAACACGCCGGGAGCCAGGGTGACGGCAGCGGCGAGTTTGGCGCCGTCGGTGAAGAAATCGCGGCGCGACTGATCCGTTTGCTTCATCTCACTCATTGCATGGCACCTGTGTTGGTCTCACCCGCGGCAAGCTGGTTGAGCATTTCCGCGGCAGGTTGTGATTTCAGCGCCTTCATCGACGGGGTCACCAGCGGATGGAACTGAGCGCTTTTTTCCGGCTTGGTGTTATGACACTCGAAGCAGTCCAGGCGGACACCCACGTACATGTGGCAGTTTTTGCAGAAGTGGTCGCCTTCGCGACCGGTCTGCTGTACACCACCTGCGGGTACGTGGCACTCAAGGCACTGCTTAAGACTGTACTGCTCGGTACGAATACCTTCGCGCAGGGTCTCATTGCGGTGTTTGAGCAGATACTTCATGTGGTTCTTGCGCATGTCGGCGGTATCAGCGACACACTGCTCACCTTTGACTGGCGCAGGGATAACAGGTCCCACGCCGCCCTCTTTGTCACCGGCGTGTACCGGCGCTGACAGAGTCAGCACCAGCAGGACCGGTAGTACGCTGAGAAGCCGTTGTAGTTGCTTCATGACGTCCCCTTATTCGCCCATACCCATGTCGATGTAACCGGTCGGGCAGACATCGGCACAGATGTGGCAGCCGATGCAGCGCGCGTAGTCGGTGTAGACGTAGCGGCCGGTAGTGGCATCTTTCTTCGGTGTTTTCTTCACAGCGTCCTGCGGGCAGAAGACCACGCAGTTGTCGCACTCGAAGCACATACCGCAGCTCATGCAACGCTTGGCTTCGGCGACGGCTTCTTCTTCGCTCAGCGGGACCAGACGCTCCTGGAAGTTACCGATAACATCTTCAGCGGAAACTTCGATGTGCGCACGCTTGTTACGCGGAGTTTCTGCGAAGTGACCGAGGAACAGCATGTCGGCCGGGATGATCTCGCTGTGTGAACGGTCTTCGTAGTTGTGTACCGCGAAGTTCTCTTCGGAGGTACCACGAATACCCAGGTCGATCTCCTTGGCGAAACCTTCTGCCTTTTTCACTTCTTCCTTGGTCAGGGTGTGGAACGCTTCCGGGTTGTGGTCGGTTTCACGCAGCTTCTGCAGCAGGTTCCAGTGGTGCACGTCGACCTTCGGACGCGGTTTCTGATCTTCGCTCTTCAGGTAGTGATCGATGCTTTCGGCAGCGATAGAGGCGTGGCCGATAGCGGTGGTCAGCAGGTGCGGGCGGATAACGTCGCCGATGGCGAAGAAGCCCGGCTTGCCAGGAACCTGGAAGTGCTTGTCGGCGTCGACCAGGCTGCGCTCGTTGGCGAAACCTTCCATGCCTTCCCAGTTACCGGTCTGGCCGATGGCGGCAACGATAAGCGCGGCTTCGATAACATACTCGGAACCTTCAATCGGGGTCTTGCCGTCTTCTTCCAGTTTGACCACTTTCAGGCCGGTGGCGCGACCGTCGGCACCTTTAACCACTTCAACCGGAGAAAGTTGACCGATGATTTCGATACCTTCGCGCTTGGCGTCTTCGATCTCGTGCTCGGCTGCCGGCATCTTCTCGATGGGGGAGCGGGAGATCAGGGTGACGTCGGCGCCTTCACGGGCTGCGGTTTCGGCAACGTCGTGAGCGGTCTGGTTGATGATGACGTGCTCAGGACGGTCTTTTTCGTTCTCGACGGTGATGTTGCCGAGACGACGGGCAACGGAGGCAACGTCGATGGAGGTATCACCACCACCGATAACCAGTACCTTGCCGGAAACGTGCTTCAGGCGGCCTTCGTTGAAGGCGGCCAGGAAAGCAACACCGGTGATGCAGTTCATGGCGTCGGCACCGTCAATCGGCAGGGCGCGACCAGCCTGTGCGCCGATGGCGAAGACCACGGCATCGAACTCTTTTTCGATGTCAGCCATGGCGACGTCTTTACCGACGCGGGTGTTGGTTTTAACTTCAACGCCCATGTCGACGATGCGCTGGATTTCGCCGTCGAGTACGTCACGCGGCATACGATAGCCGGGGATGCCGTAACGCATCATGCCACCGAGGTTTTCGAAGGCTTCAAAGATGGTTACCGCGTGACCCATGCGACGCAGTTGGTAGGCCGCTGCCATACCGCCGGGACCACCACCGATGATGGCGACTTTCTTGCCGGTGTCTGCACCCGCTTCGAAAGAGAATTTGTTGGCCAGTGCGGTATCACCGATGTACTGCTCAACGGAGTTGATGCCGACGTGGTCTTCAACCATGTTGCGGTTACAACCGTCTTCACACGGTGCCGGGCAAACACGGCCCATGACTGACGGGAACGGGTTGGAGAGGGTCGCGCGACGGAATGCGTACTCCTGCATGCTCATTTCGCCGGTCGGCTTCTCGATGCCGCGAACGATGTCCAGCCAGCCGCGGATGTCGTGGCCGGAAGGGCAACTGCCCTGGCAGGGGGGAGTGCGATGCACGTAGGTCGGGCACTTGTGTGACCAGCCAGCCTGGAAGATATCGTCGGACCAGCGGTTCCACTGATCGTCACCGTCGTTGTAACGACGGAAAGTGTGGGTCTTTTTCATGTCGTCGCTAGAAGTTGCCATCTTAACTCTCTCCTATGCCGGAAATCTGTCTTACGTTCGGTAATGGTCCGTGCCGTACGGCACGGGCCGTAGTGTTTATTCCTCAGCCGCTTCCGCAGCCTCTTCGGTCTCTTCACCCTGAAGTGCTTTTTCCTGGTTGGAGCCGGTCATGACCAGCGCCTCGCCAACCAGTTGATGCGTGCTGACCAGCATGTGCATCGGGAACTTGTAGTAGGGCAGAATCTTGGCGAACTGTGCCTTACAGATCGCGCAGATGGCTGCCAGGGTGTTCACGCCACGCTCGTCGGCGACCTCTTTAAGGGCTTCCATACGGGGCAGGGCGCCCTTGACCCGAATCTCCATCAGGTCGTCGGTGAGCAGACCGCCGCCGCCACCGCAGCAGTAGGTCTTCTCCATAATGGTTTCAGGATCCATGTCGACGTAGTTGTTGCAGCACGCCTTAATCACTTCACGCGGGATGATGAACTGACCGCCTTCCATGGTGCCCATGCGGCTGCCGCGGGCGACGTTGCATGAATCGTGGAAGGTGACGGTGCGATGATCGTTGGCAGACTTGTCGAAGCGCAGTTTGCCTTTCTGGATCAGGTCGTGAGTGAATTCGCAGATGTGCATCGGCTGCGGCACGCTCGGGTCGAGCTGTTTTTGCAGCTTCTGCGCGTATTCGTCGTTCGCATCCGCGCCAGCGCCGACACCGGTGAGGGTGTTCCAGAAGGAGTAGGCGACGCGCCAGGCGTGACCGCACTCACCGACGATAATACGTTTGACACCCAGTTCCAGCGCCGCTTCACGAATGCGCTCGGCCACAACCTTCATGTTGCTGTAGGAGCCGATGAACATGGAGAAGTTGGCGGCTTCGGAGGCTTTGGAGCTGAGGGTCCAGTTGATACCTGCCTCGTGGAACACCTTGGCGTAACCCATCAAGCCGTCGATGTGCGGTTCGGCGAAGAAGTCGGCGGACGGGGTGATCAGCAGCACGTCGGCGCCTTCCTTGTCGATCGGCATTTTCACCGGCAGACCGGTGTCTTCTTCGATCTCTTCGGCGAATTCCGCCAGGGTCGCTTTCAGCGCCGGGCCGGGCAGACCGAGGTTGTTACCGATGGTCTGTACCTTGCCGAGGATTTCGTTGCAGTACTTCTGACCGTGACCGATGGAGTCCATGATCTCGCGTGCGGCCATGGAAATCTCAGCGGTGTCGATACCGTAGGGGCAGAATACGGAGCAGCGACGACACTGTGAGCACTGGTGGAAGTAGCTGTACCACTCATCCAGTACTTCACGGGTCATCTTGCGTGCACCCACCAGGCCGGGGAAGTATTTACCGGCAAAGGTGAAGTAGCGGCGGTAGACGCTGCGCAGCAGATCCTGACGTGCGACCGGCATGTTTTTCGGGTCGCTGGTGCCCTGGAAGTAGTGGCACTTGTCGGTGCAGGAGCCGCATTTAACGCAGCTGTCGAGATAGACGCGCAGGCTGCGATATTTGCTCAGCAGCTCGCCCATCTTGTCGATTGCTTTCTCTTCCCAGTTATCAACCAGTTCGCCGGGGAAACCCAGTTGGGTATTGTGGTCCGGCTTGGCGATAAAGGGGCTCAGATGCGCAGTCGCATCTTTGACGAGTTTGTTGGGAACAGCGGGGTATTCCCTGAATTGCGGTGTTTCGAAATCGGCCACGCGTTTATCCTCGTTCTTGATCCAGTTTCGCCTTACTTGTCGAGCTCGACGGCCCAGGCAGCCAGGTGACGTTTTTCACGCGGATTGTCGACCTGATTGCGGCTCGGGCTGAAGAACACACCCGGAGCGTGCAGCAGCTTGCTCAGCGGGAAGATGATCATCAACACGGCGACAAGGAACAGGTGTACCAGCAACGCAGGGTCGCCGGGCAGTGCCAGTTCATTGAAGTTGAAACGCATCCAGTTCTGGAAGAAAACTTTTACTGCAACGATGTCGGTGTGTTTGACGAACTTCATCATCAGACCACTGAAACCGATACCGACCAGCAGTGCCAGAATCAGATGATCCGACGGGCCGGTGATGTAACGGATACGCTCGACAACAATGCGGCGTGCCCACAGGCCAAGCAGACCGGCAACCATGGCGAGACCACCATAGATACCGAAGGGCTGCAGGAAGGTCAGTATCATGCCGGGCTCGGAAACGAAGTAACGCGCATGGCGTACCAGCACCAGGGCCAGACCGATGTGGAACATGTAGCCGAAGATCCAGATCCATTTATTGGATTTGAACAGGCTTTCGAACAGCACGACTTCGCGTGCCATACGGAACACCACGCCGCCACGGGTCGTTGGCGCGGGTGTGGTAGGAATCTTGAGCGGTGCAGGCGTGGACCAGTATTGGCGAATCTTGACGCCAAGACCGACGACCAGCAGCACAGTCGCAACATAAAAAAGGAGTGCATAGAGCACTGACATTTTCGACCCTCCGGGCTACGGAACTTGGAAGAAGGGGAGGAGTAAACTCCTCCCCATCCGGGTACGGCTTAGATGCAGCCGGTCGGCTTCGGCAGACCAGCGATTTTGCACGCTTGCTTGGCAGGACCGTACGGGAACAGTTCGTACAGGTACTTGCTGTTGCCTTTCTCGGCGCCCAGCTTCTTGCCGATCGCTTTGGTCAGAACGCGAACCGCCGGAGCGATTTGGTATTCGTCGTAGTACTCACGCAGGAAGTCGATAACTTCCCAGTGAGCGTCGGTCATTTCAACGCTTTCGGTTTTAGCAAGCTCAACGCCTACTTCTTTGTCCCACTGGCTCAGATCAACCAGGTAACCTTCTTCATCAACTTCCAGATCGCGACCGTTTACAGTCATAGTAGCCATGTCTTATCTCCTCAGTAGAGTGTTTAAACGTTGGGGCCGTTACAGCCAGGCCTGTACCTTGTCATGTTCGCAGGCAAGGTCCACAAAGCCTGCATAATCAACCACCTTAATGCCGTCCATGACTTTGTCGGCAATACCGCGGGCTTCGAGATCTGCGCCCAGGGCGTAAATAGTGGCTTTATCCA
>JBNKVM010000073.1:0-52858 GCA_050299175.1 Thiohalomonadaceae bacterium | reverse complement strand
CCGGCATTCGCCGGAATGTAGAGGTGTCGCTGCGCGACGGATAAAGGCATTTGAAAGCGGGGGCTCGCCCCCGCGGGTCGAGGTACTTTCTTATAGCGATAAGAAAGTACCCAAAGAAACGCTCCCGAAATTCTCGCCCCTTCGGGGTGCCCTCGTTGCTCGCTCCGATCGGGCGTTGCAGACAGGCCGTCCATGGCCTGACTGCAACGTTGCGCACCTCCTGTGCGCAACCCTAACGGGCTATTCCTCCCTCCACTCCGCGACTCGGCGGAATTGACGGGCCTGAAAACACCTTCGTTTAAATTCCGATGAGTATTCCTCCAATTGAGCACTACCTACTTACATGCTATAACCGAGGGACAAAACAGGGAGGAATCATAATGAACAATGGAACCAGCCCGCATGACCGGAAATGCCGTGCTATACGGATTCCGTCTATCACGTTATTTCCGGTATCTGTCTAACACGCTGTTAGATTTATAAAAAATAACGAGGAATAAATAATGATGTCACCTGAAATGATTCAAAGGATACTGGTTTCAAGTGACTGGAATGAAAACAAAATCTCCCAAGAAATTATTATTCCTTGCCTTGACCAGTTCAGCATGAGAAATAGCTTCCAACTACGTGACTTAAGATTTACTGGAGGCACTTCTGAATTAGGTAACGATATTGAATACTATGAAAACTTCGGGCCAGACATGCTTCGTTTCTACTCCGGCTTGCAAGTCAAGAAAGGAAATATTGGTCAATCTGAAGCCACTAATTTAGTTACACAGGGAACTCAAGCTTTTGAAAAAGATATAACTGATCCTAGTAACGGCCAAACATATCGTATAAACAGATGGGTAGTTATTGCTACTGGCGACATTACTAGCAATGCCAGAGCAGAAATAATGAAACAGCTTGAGAGGTATGCAAAACCTGTCCATTTTTGGGATGGTAAAAAACTATCAACTCTCATACTTGAATACTATTATAGAGATTTTGTTGAAAAGATTGGTGTAGATCAATTTACGGCCTCAAGTCAAAATGTGCGCTCTACTTTCTGGGATCCAGATAAACCACAAATCATAGAGAAGAACTTCTACTCTGAGAGCTTTAGAAAATTGGATACTTATTCGGCCGCCCCTTCGACTGCATCCGGTATATTTATAACTGTAAAAGCAGTAGATAATAATTTTCCCTCAAGCACAAAAATTATTGTCAGAAGTGGAAAAGACGAAATTCTTATTGATTCTATACAGAGTCAGTTTCAGCCATATTTATTAAAAATTGAAGGTACAGACCTAGTTGAAGCAAAATCACTCGAAAAAAATAGAAAAGTAGATATTTACTGTAAAGGTTACATTTTTATCTTATAGACTAAACCTAAGATGTTTGGGGTCATAGATGTTTAGATGTTTGGGGTCAGATCAAAAACTCTATCTAGCACCACTTGAGTGGGCACCTTTTGAGACTGAATTTCCCGAAAGTTTTCTGTAATAATTCTTTGCAATTCCCTCGCATTCCCCCCTTGACTCCCCCGCCCTTTCTCATTAATTTGGACAGTGCAACACCGCTCAAAACAGAGCGCCGGACGGGGGATGCTCGAAACATCCCCCGCCCGGCTAACCCAAAGCCTGACTGTGGCAGAACTTAGGGCTGCATCGGAGTATACAACATACCCAGCGATGATCATTATCGCCCGTTGTGTGACAAGCGGCCCTTCTGTCTCAACGACATCGGGGCCGCTTTGCGTTGAGCTTCCATCAAACTCGGCAATAACGCCGGAACGACAAGGAGCTAAAAGCTATGTCACACGTAAACACCAATGTAATCTATCCCCAATCCACCAACCGTACTGCCGCCTGGCAGGTCCGCGAAGACGGCGACGACTACGAGAAAGGCAACAGCGAAGTCCGCACCGTTTCCCTGCTCGATCTTCATGTTCGTGTCATCGACCGGCTAGACCGCGCCAAGGCTATGGCCTGTCTGCTGCAAACCGCTGACACTAAAATGGACGACACCATCTCAATGACTGCCGCCATGCTTGAAGAGCTTATTGAACAAGCCCAGAACGACAGTAGAAGAATGTTGAAGTACATACAGCGAGAGAAAAAGGGTAGTTAGCAGTTAACCTCCCTTCAATGTCTAACGAAGCGGTTTTGGATCCCGTAGACGCCGCCGAGCACTGGAGTCCGTTGGAGGATTAGCCCGTTAGGGGCGCGCCATGGACGGCGCGCGGTGGCAACAGGAACAGGATGTTCCTTTTGCCATCCCCCTTCAACGGGCGAAGCGCGAGGGTACCGCGTTAGCGGCAAGTCTTCGGGCGGCCTTCTCTTTGGTTACTTTCTCTTGGCCGCGCAAGAGAAAGTGACCTGCACGCGGGGCAGCCCCCGCTTTCGAATGCTTTTATCCGTCGCGAAGCGACACCGAATTGAAAGTGTCACCTATGTCCCTGGACTTTTTTGTTACCTATGTTCCTGAACCCCCGCGGGGGCGAGACCCCGCTTTCAAATACCTTCATCTGTCGCGCAGCGACGCCCCCAGATTCCGGCGCTAGCCGGAATACTAATAACACTGTCGCAAAGCGACACAACCACCTTCAAATACCACTAGCGCAACCCCCACCTTGGTGCTAGATTTCCGCCGTCAGTTCTGACCTCACCCTCAGGGAGGGTGACCCATGATTCGTAAGGCCACCTTGCAGGACCTCAACGCGCTGTTGGCGCTGGAGGACCGCAGTTTCGATACCGATCGGCTCTCCCGCCGGAGTTTCCGTCACCTTTTGACCAAGGCCAATGCCGTTACCGTGATCGACGAGCGTGACGGTGAGATGGCCGGGTATGCCACGGTGTTGTTCAACGCCGGGACGTCGCTGGCGCGTCTCTATTCCATTGCTGTCGATGAAGGCCATCAGGGGCAGGGCGTTGGCCGCGCCCTGGTGGCGGCGGCGGAGCAGGCGGCGCTGGACGGGGAGTGTGTGGTGTTGCGTCTGGAAGTGCGCAAGGACAATGCCACGTCCCTGGGACTGTTCCGCAAGATGGGTTATCGCGAGTTCGGTACTTACCAGGATTATTACGAGGACCACATGGAGGCGCTGCGCTTCGAGAAGGAGCTGGTGCCGCACCTCAGTCCGGATATCGCCCGTGTGCCGTACTACCGCCAGACCCTCGACTTTACCTGCGGCCCGGCGGCGGTGTTGATGGCGATGCATAGCCTCGATCACTCGATCCCTTTCGATCGCGCACTGGAGATCCAGTTGTGGCGTGAGTCGACCACGGTGTTTATGACTGCCGGTCATGGCGGTTGCGGTCCGCACGGGATGGCGCTGGCGGCGTGGCATCGTGGTTTTGATGTGGAGATGTATCTCAGCGAAGAGGGTGCGCTGTTTATCGACTCGGTGCGCAGTGCAGACAAGAAAGAGGTGATGGCGCTGGTACAGGAGCAGTTCGAGCAGGAGGTGGCGGAGGCCGCTATCAGTGTCCACTACCGACAGCTGGGTCTGGATGAGATGCGCGAGGCCTTTGCCAAAGGCGGGATTCCGGTGGTGCTGATCAGTTCCTACCGTATCTATCACGAAAAATTCCCGCACTGGGTGGTGGTGACCGGTTTCGATGACCGTTATGTCTATGTGCACGATCCCTATGTGGATGATGAGAAGGGCAAGACCGAAGTGGATTGTATGAACATGCCCCTGCTGCAAAAGGACTTTGCGCGTATGGCCCGCTACGGTAAATCGGGTTTACGCGCCGCGTTGATAATCTACAGCCGTGAAGGAGAGAAGCGGTGACAGTGCAAATTATTGTGGTGGAAAACCTCTCTGACTGGAAAGTCGAGGGTGTTACCGCTGAAGTCGTGCATGTGGACGACTATTTGACCGGGCGCGATTATTTCAAACAGCGCAACATTCAGGTGATTAATCTCTGTCGTAGTTACCGTTACCTGAGTGTCGGTTACTACTGTTCGTTGCTGGCCGAGGCGCGTGGTCATCGCGCCCTGCCGTCGGTGAAGACCATGCTCGACCTGAGCAGCAAGTCGATGTATTCGCTGGATGCGGAAAACCTCGATCAGCAGATCCAGAAGGCATTCAAGAAACACGCGCATCCCGGTGAGAGTGACGCCTTTGAGCTGGATCTGTTTTTTGGTAGTTGTGGTATCGATGCATTGGGCGCACTGGCGCGACAGATCTTCGAGGTGTTTCCCTGCCCACTGCTACGTGTCAGTTTCAAGCGACAGGGAAAGTGGCGTATCAACGCGATTCGCTCGTTGGCGCTGCACCGACTGGACGCAACCCAACGCAACAGTTTCTCCCACGCCTTTGAGCACTATCGCAAGAAACGCTGGCGTGCACCGAAGGGAAAAATTACCGCACGCTACGACATCGCTATTTTGCACGACCCGCACGATCCGCAACCGCCCTCCAACAGTCGCGCGTTGAACGGTTTTATCAAGGCCGGACGTGCATTGAATGTCGAAGTGGAGCTGATCGAAAAACGCGACTATGTGCGCCTGGCGGAATATGACGCACTGTTTATTCGTGACACGACGCGTATCGCCCACTATACCTATCGCTTTGCCAAGAAGGCGGAGAGCGAGGATATGGTGGTGATTGACGATCCGCGTTCGATCCTGCTCTGCACCAACAAGGTTTATCTGGCGGAGCTGTTGCGTGCCAATAAAATCCCGACACCGAGAACCGTTATCGTCGGCAAGGCGGATCTTTCTGCGGCGCAAAAACAGATCGGTTTTCCCATGGTGCTTAAGGTGCCGGACGGTTCATTTTCCCGTGGCGTGGTGAAGGCGGAGAATGAAGCGCAAATGAAAGAGATGGCCGCAAGCCTGTTCAAGGATTCGGAGTTGATCCTGGCGCAGGAATTCCTCTACACCGAATTCGACTGGCGCGTGGGTATTCTCAATCGTGAGCCGCTCTATGTGAGCCAGTATTTTATGTCGAAAAAACACTGGCAGATCGTCAAGTACGACGAGAGTGGCGGCATCACCGAAGGGGGATTCCGCACAATGGATGTGAAGAAGGCACCACAGGAAGTGGTGAAGACGGCACTGCGTGCAGCGAACCTGATCGGCGACGGACTATATGGTGTCGATCTGAAACAGAATGCCGACGGGGTTTATGTGATTGAGGTTAACGACAACCCGAACCTGGATGCCGGGGTCGAGGATGTCTATTTGAAAGATGAGTTATATCAACGGGTGATGGCAGAATTCGTGCGTCGGCTTGATGCACGGCGTAACCGTTAGGCAAACCTTTATTAATTTTTTATTACCTTGCTAACTCTGTGTGAACTTGACAAAAATAGTCTGAATTACATAAATTCCCTCTCGACATAACAACAATAAAACCACGGGAGGGTAGCGTGAGCATTATCAGTTGGCTCAGAGAGGTTACCGGGGGTGGTGCAGCGGCGAAGTTGCTGGAACAGCCGCTACATTTTACCGAAGAACAACTTCAACTCCACGATCTTGACCTGAACGAGGTGCTGGATTCACACATGATGTGGCCCAGGCGTCTTGAACAGATATTGTCTGGCGACAGTAGCGAATCTTTCGATCTGGCAACGGTCGCTTCCGATTGCGAGTGTTCACTGGGTGTGTGGTTGCGTGGCCCGGCAAAGCAGGCACTGAATAATTCGATCGATTATCAGGACCTGCTGAATATTCACGCCGATTTTCATCTCAATACGGCGGAGGTGCTAAAAGATCATCTGCATGAACGACAGGAGAGTGCGCGGCTGAATCTGCGCAAGCTACGTATCCAGTCGGGGATGATGCAGTTGGCGCTGGTGCGATTGTTTCCAGAACAGAAAACATAACAAAAAGCCCGGGGTACCCCGGGCTTTTCTTTTAAAAACTGTATTTCAGATCGACAAACAGCCGGTCATTATCTGAGATGGAGTTGAAAGGCAGCTTGTCGCCTTTCTGATAGGTAACGACACCGCCAGTGAGGGTCAGCGCATCGGCCAGATCGTAGGCCGCCGAGTAGCGACTGAAACCACCATCCGCCAGATCGCTGCCGAAGGCGGAAAGCAGCGCCAGCAGATGCAGGCGTGCGTGCATAAAATCGCCCTGGTAACGTAATGCGGTTTGCCATTCATCTTCGACCAGCCCGTCAGCGATCAGGGTGTCGCTGAAGTTGTCGATGTGGCGGTTTGCGATCTCCAGGCTGATGGTAGTGTCGTTAAAGCCGGAGTATTCCACGCCCAGCAAGGTATCGAGGCGTTGCCAGGTCTCGCCAGTTGCTGCGCTGTACTTCAAGCCGTCGAAACGCGCCATCTCCAATTTCAGCAGCCAGCTTTCCACCGCGACATTGGCCGCCAGACCGACCATGGTCAGGCGGCTATGGTGCAGTTGCGGTGTCATACCACTGGTGATGCGATGCGGCGTGTCATCGAAAACCTGCGCCCAGTAGAGCGACAGATCCCAACCGCTGAAGATACCGTTGGCCGCCAGGGCATATTCGGTATTGCCGTTACCGTCGGCGGGAATGATCTCGTGCGGCATCGCCGTCGGATAGGGATAGAAGTCGGAACCGAAGGCGGGATTTTTGTTGAAACGGATCTCGGGGATGGCCATCGCCGAGAGTCCCCAGTCGCCGAAATAGTAATCGAACTTGGCCATGCTTAACGGCAGGCGCAGGTCTTCGATATCGACCATCCCTGGTTCACGGTTGTCCATCGGGTTGAGGATGTCGGTAATACGAATATTGTCCGACTTACCCCAGACGACGATCTGTCGACCCAGTTTCATATCGAGACTGCTCGCCAGTTTTCCCTGTAGCCAGACCTCGCCCAGTTCGGTCTCGCTTTCGTAATCGTTGAGTACCTCGTCGGTGTATTCATCGCGACCATTGAGTTGATAGGCGGCGTCATAAAAACTGTAACCGGCAAGGTGGGCTCTCCATCTTGCGGGCAGGTCGTAGTCGAACTCCAGATTGAGTTTGGCGCGCAGACGAGAGAGACCGCGGTAATCGGTCGCACCGCTGATGGGTGCCTGATGAGCGTAATTGTAAGCGGCGCCCAGTGTCAGTGCGCCACCCAGTGTCCACGTTTTTTTCTCGTCGATGCTGACCGGTTTCGTGGCGTCACTCGTGTCATCACTAAAACCGTCCAGCACCGCATCGAGTGAGTTGTCGCTGGCTGGTGTATCAAAGCCTTCCAGTGCACTGTCCAGTGATGTTTCCGCCGCATACAGCGGCAGCGTGCCGAGACCTAGCAGTAAAGCAAGAGCGATGCGGTTGGACACGGTTACAGTCCTTTTTCCAGACGACGAACGGAGAACATATCTTCGGTCAGGTCCTGGTTGTATTTAACGTTATCGAAGTAGAGATTGGTTTTATGCAGTGTCACCTTGCCCTGCTTGGTGGTCATACTCATGGCGAGGATGGTCCAGACGCCATCGACCTTTTCCAGCTTCTCCACGTCCAGGTATTTAAGACGGTTGCCTTCGCTGACCCAGTTCACCGCACGTACCACGACAAAGTTATCCTGGCGGACGAAGACCACTGACTTTTCATAGCCGGTTTCCTCAATGACTTCTCGGCTTCGTGGTTTGGTTTCGATCAGCCACACTTTGTGTCCGCGCACTTCATCTTCCTTGAGAATTTTGAAGTCGTAGTCGTCGAGGTTGCGGCGCGTCATGTCCGAGTAGTTGAAATCGGAACCCATGAAGCTGCCGCTCTTGTCGCTGGAGGCTATGCGCTTTGACTTACGCAATGCCGGTAGGTATAGCCACTGATCATCGTCTTTGTCGTAGTCGTCGTAATCGTAGGTGAGGAAGCCGGTGTCTTTGACGTCGGCGGGGGAGAGGAAGAACATAATCCGCTGTTTATCTTCGCCCTTGTCCTTATCAAAGCTGCGAATGCTACGAATGCGCTCGTCGCCGTTTTTGTCGATCAGGACCATCTTCATATCGGCGCTGCGGTTGTCGCCGTCGTCGCGATCGTCCACCGCCTGCATGATTTCACGGGCACTCATTGCCGCCAGTGCGGGTTGGGCCGCCAGCAGCGCGAGTGCGATGGTCAGGGTGTACTTGAAGGTCTTCATTGAGGGTCTCCTCTTAATAGTCAGCGTCGTCGGCGATCAGGTGGCTGCGATGCAGCTCCTTCATCAATGCCGGGGCGAGGAAGAAGTCGGCCAGTAACGCCATGATGATGGTAAAACCGGTCAGCAGGCCGAAGTTACGCAGGTTGCTCATGTCCGCTCCCAGATAAAGGAAGAAGCCGGTGGAGAGCACCACGGTGGTGACGAACATGGCGCGCCCGGTGGAGAGCAGGGTTTTGCGCACCGCCTCTTTCACATCGCCGGTGTCGTGATGGTAACGGCGATAGTTGTGCATGAAGTGGATGGTGTCATCTACCGCCAGACCGATGGCGATGGAACCGATCAGCATGGTGAAGAGATCCAGCGGCATCCCCATCCAGCCCATCAGGCCGAGGGTGAGAATGATCGGTGTCAGGTTGGGGATCATGCTGACCAGGCCGATACGAATGTTGCCGATAAGCAGGATCATCATGAAGGTGATCACCACTGCGGCGATCACATAGCTCTCTGCCATCGAGTAAATCGTTGCTGACATGGTGCGGCTCAGCAGGGCGTTAATTCCGGTAGTGGTGATCTCGACGTTATCGCCCATGACCCGCTTGAAGCGGTTGCCGATGTCTTCGAGAAAATCCTTGTACAGCACCGCATCGGCCCAGGGCATCTTGATGGTGAAGCGGGCCTTGCTGAACTGGGAATCGACAAAGTCTTCCAGATCATCGGAACCGGAGTTCTCGAACAGCAGGAATTCCTGGGCGATGAGCTGGCGATCATCGGGGATGGTGTAGAATGCATCGCGGTTTTCGTTCAGCGCCTTGTTGATCTCCTTGAGGATGTCTGCCAGTGACAGGGTCTTACCGACATAAATCTCACCCTGATCGATGGTACTGACTTCATCGCTCAGCGCGGCCAGACCCTGCATACGTTTGGGTTCGTAGAAACCGTTCTTTTCCCCGGTATCGACCACCACTTCAACGGAACTGGCGCCGCGCATGTTTTCATTGACGAAGTCGGTGGCGATGCGCGAGGCGTTGTCTTTCGGTAACCACTCGAAAGGTTTATGGGAGAACTTCACCTGCGCCGCGCCAGCAAGGCCGAAGATCAGTACCAGGGCACTGAGAAACAGCACCATGCGCGAACGGTCGGTGGCGATATCGGCAATACCGGTTAACAGTCGATCCATGCGTGCAAAACGACTGGCGGAACTACTGCTGGTTTTTGCGCTCAGCGGCAGGATGGCCATCAGTGCCGGTGTGAGTACCAGGGTGTAGAGCAGGGCGATCAGTACGCCGATGGCGGCAACGAGACCGAGATCGCTAATCGGTGCGACTTCCGCACCGGCGAAGGAGGCAAGGCCTGCGGCGGTAGTCAGTGAGGTCATGACGATGGCCAGTCCGGAGTGGCCAAGGGCGTAGCTGATCGCCGCCTCCTTGTGACTGTCGCTTTCGGTGGTCTCCTTACCCTCGTGCAGGTGTTGCAGCCGCTGGAAGAAAACCGCCAGCAGGTGCACCGAGGCACCGACGCCAACGGCGAGGAGGAAGGAGGGCAGGATCTGTGTCGGTAGTTTGATCGGGATACCGAATATTGCCATCAACCCCATTGTTGAAAGCAAGGACAGTATGACTGTCAGCAGCGGCAGGAAGACACCGGATAGTCGACGGAACAGCAGGAACAGGATCATGGCGATGGCCAGCAGTGCCATGCCCATGAATTTGCGCATGTTCTGTTGCATCGATTTTTTCAGGTAGTCGGTGACCACCGGCGAACCGGCAAGATAGATGTTGAAGTCGTCGGCCTGATATTTCTTGGCAATGGCGTTGACCTTCATTACCACTTCGCTGTTTTGCGCATCACTCAGCGGGGTCAGTTCGCCAGGAGCTGCAAGCTCACTGTCAAAACCGGCCAATGCATCGTCCATGCCCTGCTCAGCGACATAGGCGTCGGTTTTAAGCACCACCGTGGTAATGGTGGCATCGGTGGAGAGCAGCATGTTGCGGTAGGTCGGGTTGCTCATTGCTCGTTGTTTTATCGCCTGTAACTGCGCATCATTTTGCGGCCAGTTCTCCAGCAGGTCTTCCACCAGCAGTTCGCCCTTCGAACCACGGGTGTTGCGGGCATTGATCAATGAGGTGATGTCATCAAGGTATGGTGTGTTGTCTGCCAGTTCTCGGTGCAACTGTTGCAGTTTTTTCAGGAATTCGAGATCGAAAACATCCTTACTCTGAATGGTCAGCAGCACCAGTTCATCTCGACCGAACTGCTCACGGAATTCATTGTAGGCGAGCAGTGCCGGGTCCTCGGAATGGAGGAAGCCCTCGGTCGAGGTATCCAGTACCAGTTTGGGTAACTGGCTGGCGAGTCCTGCCACCATCAGCACGATCAGCAGGAGTGTTTTCCAGCGGTGGTGATAGATAAGGCTGCCGAAGCTGGCGAAGCCTTTTTCGATGCGCTGTCTGAATTGGGTTCCCATGGCTTTTCCTTGTGTGGTGTTAGTTGCTGCGGATGGCAGCCAGGACGAGATTGGCGATTTCGTTGCCGGCCTCGGTGATGCTGATGAAGTGTTCCGGTATAAACAGATCCGGGCGTCCTTCGATACTGCGTCGGCGTATCGGTTCGTTCACTGCGTAGAGGTTCAGGCTGCCGACAATCATCATGTGCAACATAAAGACGTTGACCTTGCGGAATCGCCCGTTTTCCACGCCATGACGCAGTGCGGTGGTGAGGGCATTGAATATCCGGCCCATTTGCACCAGGGCGGCGTCAGGCAGGTGGCTCCCTCCAGAGACAATTTCGCGTAGCAGTAGTGGAGCGAGTTCACGCTTGTCGGCGATAACAGTGGCGAATGCCATGATGAAGCGGCGGATCTGCTCTTCACAGTCATCGCTATCCAGCATCGCACTCTCGATTTTGTCTGCAGTGCGCCGGAAATCCCTTTCCAGTACAGCATGATAGAGCGCTTCCTTGTCACCTATCTGGTAGTAGAGCGTCGCCTTGTTGACCCCAGCGGCCTGCGCCAGCTCATCTACGCGGGCGCCACTATAGCCTTTTTCCGCAAACACGCCTGTGACGGCGTCGAGGATCGCCTCGGCGGTGGGGTTATTGCTGTTCGACTGGAGTTTAGTCACAAATTCAACCGTTTGGTTTAACCGAATGGTTGAACCCTGAACTGTAAGCTGGGTTTTGTCAAGCCAAGCGCGTGAGCTCGCCTGTCATAAATCGTTCACATGACTTACCTAATATACGCATGCCAAGTAAGCCTAAAGTACTAATCGAAAGACCTCAGAACAGGAAAACCCATGCTCAGAAACCTCTCTATCGCGCTGTTTTTATCCATTATTGCGCTCCCGCTTCAGGCCGAAGAAATGCTGCTGCGGCTGCATGGCTCCAATACCATTGGCGCGAATTTAGGGCCTGAATTGATTAAATCCTGGCTGCGCGACACTCGCTATACCGACATACGGCAAATCCCGCTGGCGCCGCAGGAGAGCAAGATCGTGGCGGTTTCCCCTGAGGGGCGTGCGGTGCGGGTCGAGATCCATGCCCACGGTTCCAGTACCTCGTTCAAGGCACTGGAACGTGGCGAAGCCGATATCGGCATGGCCTCGCGACCGATTAAGGATAAAGAGGTGGTCAAACTGGCGGACCGTGGTCGGATGGACTCATCAGCCAGTGAGTTTGTCGTCGGCCTTGATGGTATCGCGGTGATCGTTCACCCCTCCAATCCCCTGGCGCAGCTCGATAAACAGCAGCTGATGCGTATCTTTTCCGGCGAAGTGACCGATTGGCGCAGTGTCGGCGCCCCTGCTGCGCCGATCCATATCTATGCCCGTGACGATAAGTCCGGCACTTACGACACCTTCAAGCACCTGATCCTCGACAAGCAGCATCCGCTGACCCAATCGGCCAAACGCTTCGAATCCAACGCCAACCTCTCCGATGAGGTGGCAAAGGATCCGAATGGCATCGGCTTTGTTGGTCTGCCCTATATTCGTCAGTCGAAGGCGCTGGCGGTCAGTGACGGCGGTGCGGCGATTTTGCCGGATGCCTTCACCGTCGCCACCGAGGATTACGCCCTGGCCCGTCGGCTGTTCCTCTATTTGCCCGAGTTGCCGTACAACAGTGCCGCGCAGGCCTTTATCCGTTACGCTCTTTCCCTGAGGGGACAGCAGATCGTGGCGCAGACCGGTTTTGTCTCCCAGGAGATCGTTACTGGCACGGCGCTGGCGGGGGGTAAATCGCTGCCCGACTACCAGTCCCTGATCGACGGTGCCGAGCGACTTTCGCTTAACTTCCGTTTTCACCGCGGTTCGGCCCATCTCGACAACAAGGCGTTACAGGATGTACAGCGGCTGGTGGAGTACCTGTCGCGTCAGGAAAACCAGCAGCGGGATCTGATCCTGGTCGGCTTTGCCGACAGCAATGAGGTGATTCCTTTTCACAGCCTGGGGCTCTCCATTGCCCGTGCCGATGGTGTTGCCGATGTGCTGATTAATAATGGTGTAGCACCGATAAAGGTGCGTGGCCTTGGTGCCGCGGCCAATGTCGCTTCCAACGACACCGAGCAGGGCAGGCAGAAGAATCGGCGGGTTGAAGTGTGGCTGCGTTAGAACCCATCTCAAACTTGCTGCGCCCGATAACTTTGAGATAGGTGCTAGTTGTTTTCCAGGTATCACCCTGGCGGTGTACACTTACGGTTTTCGGTGATCCAACGAGAGAGAGACCATGCCCGAGTACCGTTCCCGCACCTCCACCCACGGCCGCAACATGGCCGGTGCCCGTTCCCTGTGGCGTGCCACAGGCATGAAGGATGAGGACTTTAACAAGCCGATTATTGCGGTGGTTAACTCCTTCACCCAGTTCGTGCCGGGCCACGTGCACCTCAAGGACCTGGGGCAGATGGTGGCGCGGGAGATCGAAAAGGCCGGTGGTGTGGCGAAAGAGTTCAATACCATCGCTATCGACGACGGCATCGCCATGGGCCACAGCGGCATGCTCTATTCGCTGCCGTCGCGGGAGATCATCGCCGACAGCGTCGAGTACATGGCCAATGCCCACTGCGCCGACGCGCTGGTCTGCATCTCCAACTGCGACAAGATCACCCCCGGTATGCTCAATGCCGCGTTGCGTCTTAACATCCCAGCGGTGTTCGTCTCCGGCGGACCGATGGAGGCGGGCAAGGCGGTGGTGCACGGCGGTGAGGTGCATCTGGATCTGATCGACGCCATGATCATGGCGGCTAACCCGAAAGAGAGCGATGCCGACGTCGAGATCGTCGAGCGTTCCGCCTGTCCTACCTGCGGCTCCTGCTCCGGCATGTTTACCGCTAACTCAATGAACTGTCTTACCGAGGCGCTGGGCCTCAGCCTGCCGGGCAACGGTTCGCTGGTCGCGACCCATGCCGATCGCAAGGAGCTGTTCCTGCGCGCCGGTCGCCTGAGTGTCGAACTGGCCAAGCGCTACTACGAGGGCGATGACGCCAGCGTGCTGCCACGCTCCATCGCTACCAAAGCGGCCTTCGAAAATGCCATGAGCCTCGATATCGCCATGGGCGGTTCCACCAACACTATCCTGCACCTGCTCGCTGCAGCGCAGGAGGGGGGCGTCGATTTCACCATGGCCGACATCGATCGCCTGTCACGCAAGGTGCCGCACCTGTGCAAGGTCGCGCCCTCCACCCAGCAATACCATATGGAAGATGTGCATCATGCCGGCGGTGTGATCGGCATCCTCGGTGAACTGGAGCGAGCCGGTTTGCTGCATACCGACGTGGGTACTGTGCATGCGCCGAGTATGGGGGATGCGCTGGCTCAGTGGGATGTGGTGCGTAGCAGCGATGTCGCGGTGAGTGAATTTTATCGTGCCGCCCCCGGTGGCGTGCCGACACAGACCGCCTTCAGTCAGGACAAGCGTTACGCGGAACTGGATGCGGATCGGGCCAACGGCTGTATCCGTGATCTGGAACACGCCTATTCCAAAGACGGTGGCCTCGCGGTGCTCTACGGCAACATCGCCGAAGAGGGTTGTGTGGTGAAGACTGCCGGTGTCGATGCCTCGATCCTCAAGTTCTCCGGTCCTGCGGTGGTCTGCGAAAGTCAGGAAGAGGCGGTGGAGAAAATCCTCGGCGACAAGGTTAAAGAAGGTGATGTGGTCATCGTCCGTTACGAAGGACCACGCGGCGGACCGGGTATGCAGGAGATGCTCTACCCGACCTCCTACATCAAATCGAAAGGGCTGGGTAAGGCCTGCGCCCTGCTGACCGATGGCCGTTTCTCCGGCGGTACTTCCGGGCTGTCCATTGGCCACGTTTCGCCGGAAGCGGCAGAAGGCGGTGCCATCGGCCTGGTGCAGGATGGCGATATCATCGAAATCGATATTCCGGGTCGTACTATCCGCGTGGCAGTGAGCGACGCCGAACTGGCCGAGCGCCGTGCCGCGATGGAGCAGAAGGGAGCGGCAGCGTGGAAACCGGCAACCCGTCAGCGCCCCGTTTCCCAGGCGCTACGTGCCTATGCGGCGATGACCACCTCCGCGGCTCGCGGTGCGGTGCGCGACGTCAGCCAACTGGAAAAATAGACGTTTGTATTACCACGGCAGGGAGGCCGTTGGTAACAAAAGGGTCATCCAGCGCTCGCGTTGTCACACGAATGTCATATTCTTTGTTTCTAATGATGCCGTGTTCAAACGAGTGACGCTGTTATGACAGGCAAAAGAATATTGTTGGTGGAAGACGAGGCGGCGATTCGCGAGATGACCGCGATGGCGCTGGAACGTGCTGGCTACCATGTGGAAGAGGCGGAGGATGCGAGTGCCGCCGAAAGGGCTGTGACCGATAATCTGCCCGACCTGATCCTGATGGACTGGATGCTGCCCGGCAGTAGCGGGGTGGAATTGGCGCGTCGTTTTCGCCGTGATGATTACACCCGCGAGGTGCCGATCATCATGCTTACCGCTCGTTCGGAAGAGGATGATCGCATCCGTGGCCTGGAGAGCGGTGCCGACGATTACGTCACCAAGCCGTTTTCGCCACGGGAACTGGTTGCCCGGATCAAGGCGGTGATGCGCCGCAGCAGTGCCGAGCAGGAAGAGGGGCAGTTGACCGTTAATGGATTGGTGCTCGACAGCCACAGCCATCGGGTCAGCGCCAATGGCGCGGTGCTGGAGATGGGACCGACCGAGTTCCGTCTGTTACAGTTTTTCATGTCTCACCCGGAACGGGTCTATAGCCGTTCCCAGTTGCTGGACATGGTGTGGAGCCGCGGCAGCTTCGTCGAGGAGCGTACCGTGGATGTACATATTCGTCGCCTGCGCAAGGCGCTGGCTGACGAAGGTTTCGATCGTTTCATTCAGACCGTGCGCGGGGCCGGTTACCGTTTCTCCTCGCAGCTCTGAAGCAGAGGGGTATCCCATTGTTCAATCCCTGGTCAGCGGAGTTACGGCGGCTTTTTCTGGTGCTGGCGGTGGCGCTGGTCATCGGCCTGCTGCTGGAACAGCCCCTGTTACTGCTGACCATCGCCCTGGCAGGCTATCTTGCCTGGCACCTGCGCAATCTCTATCGACTCTATGCCTGGCTGAAGGACGGCCACCGCTTCCACCCACCCGAGGCGGACGGGATCTGGGACGAGGTCTTCCACCAGCTCTATCGTTGGCAACTGCGTAACCGCAAACGCAAACGTCGCCTGACCGGCCTGATTAAGCGTTTCCAGGAAGCGACCTCGGCGATGCCCGATGCCACGCTGATCCTCGATGCCGACGGCGCCATTGAGTGGTTCAACGACGCGGCGCAACAACTGCTCGGATTGCATCCGGGCAAGGACGTGGGCCAGCGCGTCATCAATCTTATCCGCAGTCCCGAATTCGTCCGTTTCCTTGCCCGCGAGGGGAGCGACGAGCCACTGCGCATTGCCGCACCCGATGACGATAACCTCATCCTCAGCATGCGCATCATTCCCTACGGCAAGGAGCAGCGCCTGCTGATCGCCCGTGATATCAGCCAGCAGCAGCGGCTGGAGCAGATGCGCCGCGACTTTGTCGCCAACGTCTCCCACGAACTGCGTACCCCGCTGACCGTGGTGGCCGGATTCCTCGAAACTCTGCTGGAAGAGGAGCACGCCGATTACGCCACCCGTTCAATGGAGCTGATGCAGCAACAGACCCAACGGATGCAGCACATCGTCGAAGACCTGTTGCTGCTGTCGCGACTGGAAACCGATCGCACCCGTCCTGCGGGCGAAGTGGTGTCAGTGGCCGCGGTGCTGTCGATGATCGAAGAGGGCATCGAACCGCTGGCGCAGCAGAAACAGCAGTCCCTGCGTTTCGATTGCGATTCCGGCCTGCGTATCCTCGGTGCGGAGAAGGAGCTCTATAGCGCCTTCAATAATCTGGTCACTAATGCGGTGCGTTACACCCCCGAGGGCGGCAAGATCAGCGTGCGTTGGTATCAGGATGAGCGCGGCGCCCATCTGGAGGTGCAGGACAGCGGCATGGGTATCGCACCGCAACACATCCCGCGTCTCACCGAACGTTTTTACCGGGTCGACGTGGGGCGTTCACGGGATTCGGGCGGCACCGGGCTGGGACTGGCCATCGTCAAGCATGTGGTGAATCGCCACGACGGCATTCTGCGCATCAGCAGCGTGCTCAATCAGGGCAGTACCTTCAGTATCGATTTTCCCTCCAACCTGATCGTCGGTGAACGCGCCGCCTGATTGTTACCGCGCAGTCACCGAAACTTCACCGTACTGTCATATTAGTGTCACAATTCCGTCTCATAGTGGGCGCGTCTTATGAATTTTTCGTTACAGGAGCACTGTAATATGAACAAACTGAAACAAATGGCGATTGCAGCCACCGCTGCAACCCTCTTTTCCGCCCAGGCCCTGGCCGCTGCCAAGGTCGACCCGAACCTGCCCGAGTACACCCGTGCCAGCGGCGTTTCCGGTAACATCTCCAGCGTCGGTTCCGATACCCTGGCCAACCTGATGACCCTGTGGGCCGAGGAGTTCAAGCGTAACTATCCCAACGTCAACATCCAGATCCAGGCCGCCGGTTCTTCCACTGCACCGCCCGCGCTGACCGAAGGCACCTCCAACCTTGGCCCGATGAGCCGCAAGATGAAGGACAAGGAGCTGGAAGCCTTTGAAAAACGATACGGTTACAAGCCGACCGCGATCCCGGTCGCCATCGATGCACTTGCCGTCTATGTACACAAGGACAACCCGATCAAGGGTCTGAGCATTCCCCAGGTCGATGCGATCTTCTCCGCCACCCGCAAGTGTGGACACAGCGAAGACATCGCTTCCTGGAGCCAGGTTGGTGTTGGCGGTCCGCTGGGCGCCAAGAACATCCAGCTCTATGGCCGTAACTCTGTATCCGGCACCTACGGTTACTTCAAGAAACACGCCCTGTGTAAAGGCGACTTCCGCAACACCGTGAACGAGCAGCCCGGTTCTGCCTCTGTAGTGCAGTCGGTCTCCAGTTCAATTAACGGTATCGGTTATTCAGGCGTCGGTTACAAAACTTCCGGTGTCCGTGCAGTGCCGCTGGCAAAGAAAGAGGGCCAGCCCTACGTTGCCGCTTCCACCGAGAACGCACTGACCGGCAAATACCCGCTGTCCCGTTTCCTCTACATCTACGTGAACAAACACCCTAACCAGCCGCTTGCGCCGCTGGAGCGTGAGTTCATCAAGATGGTGATGTCCAAGGTAGGTCAGGAAGTGGTGGTGAAGGATGGTTACATCCCGCTGCCAGCCAATCTGGTGAAGAAAGAGCTGGCCAAGCTGGACTAAGTTCTGCTCCTGCGCAGAAAAAAGGAACGCCCCCTCGGGGGCGTTTTTTATTGGCAGCGAGTCCTGTTGTACCAGTTAATGGATCGTGATGTAGGGGAGTAGAGCTTCAATGGTGGCGGATTCACAATGCTCGACGGCGAGGATGATGCCGTCACTTCGTGCACCGATGACTCGGGCAAGGATGCGATGATATTCGGGTGCTTCACTACCGCCGATGCTGAGCAGGATATCCACCTCGCTGTCATCGGCAAGCGTGATATTACCCGTATCCACCAAAATACGCTGGGTGCCGAACTCCGCGCGCAGGGCGCGAATCAGTCCCAACGGGGCATAGTTCAGAACCAGGCTGACGTTTGCGGTTTTGCTGGCTGAATCGGTGTTGAGCGACATGGTCGTTACCCTCCTGAAAACAGTCATCCGGTGCAAATAATCAACCGGTCTGCTCAGGTTAGCCGAATATCGGTACACCGCCACTTTGCAAAATTATGAAACGCTAATGAAGACGTAAGCCCTTGAAAACTTTGTGTCTTATGGGTTTTCTGTGGGCCGGTCAGCGGTGCTGAACGGAGCACAAAAAAACGATTCTGCCGCCGTAGCTTAGCTCGGGAAATTAGAGTGAATTGTGGTGATAACGGGACGAAATTCGCGGGAATAGGTTTGTGATGGATTTTGGCTTCATGATAAGAAACTGTTATGTGAGATGAGGCCGTTTTTCCTCACCAGCGCAGCCAGTGGTTGTGACGAATCAACTGTTTAAGCATCGAGACGTACTCGGTATTGGTCCGCTGCTCCAGCTCGGCGGCGGTATCTCGCAGGGCCCGCAGCCGTTTTTTCAATTGCGCCCCGTTGGCGGCAATGGCCACGGTGTTGTCCTTGCCTTCCACTGGTAGCGCCAACGCATTGCCGTCGAAACTGCTGGCGATATCCTCGCGCATCTCCCGTGCGGTGATGAAATCACCATTCCACAGGTTCATGCTGAATATGCCTTCCGCCGTCAGTAACTGGCGGCAGGCGTCGAAAAAGCTGATGCCACAAACCGAGCGGGCGATACCGTCACCGAGGAAGGCATCGATCAGGATCATGTCGTAGGGGCCGTTGTCGGCGTTGCGGACAAAGGCGCCGCCATCGCCAATATGCACATGCAGGCGCGGGTCGTCGGGCAATTTGAAGTGGCTGCGCGCCACTTCCACCACCTGCGGGCGCATCTCCACCACGTCGATCTGGCACTGCGGAACATGGTGGAGCAGAAAGCGGGCCAGTGAGCCGCCGCCGAGTCCGATCAATAACACCCGTTGTGGCGTCGGGTTGAACAGCAGCGCGGCGGCCATAGCGCGGGTGTAGGTCAGGGCCAGATAGAGAGAGTCGCGCAGCAGCATACTGCTCTGCTTCGGTGCGGAACCGAAGTGCAGCGAGCGGCAGACCGCGTCATCGACCACCTCGATGTTGCCGTGCTCGTCACGGGTTTTGTAGATCAGCAGGCCCTGGTACTTGTGCATGAATAGATCGGTTTCGTGATAACAGCGCGCTATGGTACACCACTGCAACCGCCGATACCCTCCCGCTTTCGTCACTGTTACGATAGCGCCGATGAACGACTCACCCTTCCAACACGGCAACTGGCGCGAGCGGCTGACCCTGCGTCGCAGTCCGCGGGTAAAACGTGTGCGCCTGCGTATCGAGCCGACCGGTGCGGTGGAACTGGTGGTGCCGAAGGGATTTAACGTTCGCCATTTGCCGGAATTGTTGGATCGCCACGAGGCGTGGGTGGTGCGCACGCTACAACGGCTGGAGGCAGAGGGGCACCGGCTTCGGGTCGAGGCGCCGCAGTCGATAGCGCTTCCCGCGATTGGCGAGCGCTGGCGAGTCGATTACCTCGCCGACGACGGCGGTCGTTACGGTTGCCGCGAAAAGGCGGGCGGGGTGTTACAGGTTAGCGGCGGCAGTCACTGGCAAGCGGCGTTGCGTCGCTGGTTGCTGCGCAAGGGTAAGGCCCATCTACCCGACTGGCTGGCGCAGGTGAGTCGGGAAACCGGGCTGGATTACAGGGATGTGAGCATTCGCTTGCAGCGCAGCCGCTGGGGTAGCTGTTCTGCGCGGCAGCGCATTAGTTTGAATGCGGCGCTGCTGTTTCTGCCGCCGGAACAGGTGCGTTATCTGCTGGTCCACGAGCTCAGCCATACCCGGCAGATGAACCACTCGCCGAAGTTCTGGAATACCGTGGCAGGGCACGAAGCGGACTACCGCATGCTCGACCGTGCGTTGCGTCAGGCGGCGCGGGATCTGCCCGCCTGGCTGCATACTCCGTTACCGATTCCGGTCGGTGAAGGTTGAATTCGCCGATTTTTGGCTACACTGAAAACCCATGATGAACCGACCCGACATTCAGACCGCGATTCCGCTGCGTCGCTACCAGTTGGCCGACTACGGCGTCACCGTGCTCGGCGAGATCGAGAGTGGCGACGGCCAGGACTATCGTTACATCTTCGCCATGGTGCCCGATGGTAAAAGCGAGCCGGACCTTTACGTCCTTGCCATTCGCCAGTCCGGTAGCCAGGATTTTCTGCTCAAGCTGATCGCCCCCGAACTGGAGCGGGAGCTTGATGTTTCGCCGATCTGGCGCGATCTTGACTACTTCTGCGACCAGTCGATCAATCTGGCACAGCAGGCGCTGGGTCTGATGGACGAATCACCGCATCGACTGCAATAACGCCTGATTTGGCATCGACGCCGGTTTGTCATATTACTGTCATATTTCTGTAATATGATGCGCCGCATGACCGATGTCGCGACGCCAACTCCCAGCCGTAAACCGCTCAGCAGCAGCACACGCCCGCGTGATCGCTGGCGCATGCTCAAGGACAAGCTGACCCGCCACGGCGTAATGGTCGGTGGGGTGAGCGTGATTATCGCCATCGTGCTGATCTTCTTCTACCTCCTCTATGTGGTCTTCCCGCTGTTTATCCCCGCCAGCAGCGAAAAGCTGGCCGACTATATGCAGCCCGGCGCGGGTCAGACCCTGGCGCTGGATATCGAAGAACAGTCGGGGATGGCAGTGCGCTACACCGATGCGGGTCACGCGATCTTTTTCAATACACAGGATGGCAAGCTGGTCGAGGATGATGCGCTGAGCGCGGCCGAGGGCAAGGTAACTACCATCGCCCGTGGCACCGTTGGCAGCAGCGTACAGGCACTCGGTCTTAGCGACGGCAACCTGCTGATGGTCGGTCATGCCTTCAGGGTTAGCTATCCCGATGATGTGCGTACAGTCACTCCGGTTATCGAATATCCCTACGGTGAAGAGCCACTGGAGTTGCTGGAAGATGGTGCGCCGATCCAGCAGCTGGCAATCAACGATGGCGAAGAGGCACTTCTGTCCGCTGCCAGCGACGGCCAGCACGTCTCCCTGATCCGTTTCACCAAGCAGACCTCCTTCCTCAGCGAAGAGGTAACCCTGGAACGCGAGCCGTTGGTACTCGACGGTGTCGATATCAGCCCCGACTATCTGCTGATCGAACCAGGCCAACGCCGTCTCTATGTCGCCTCCCGCGACGGTACCTTACTGCACTACGCCATTGATGAAGAGGCGCACCTGCTGGAGCGGGTACAACTGTTGAGTAAAGGTGAAAAGCTCACCAGCCTGCGCATGTTGACCGGTGGCATCTCCCTGCTGGCGGGTGGCAGCGATGGCAACGTGGTGCAGTGGTTCCCCGTACGTAACGAACACAATCAGTACAAGCTGACCCACATCCGGGATTTCGAATCGCAGCACAAGCCGATCACTGCCATCGCCAGTGAAGAGCGGCGCAAGGGATTCCTCGCCGGTGATCAGGGCGGCAATGTGGGCATCTACCACACCACCGCCGAGCGTACCCTGCTGGTGGAGAAGGTGGCCGACAAGCCCATCGTCCGTCTGCGTAATTCACCCCGTTCCGATACCTTCCTCGCTGAGGATGCGGATGGTCATCTGCACTTCTGGAGCGTGCATAACGAACACCCGGAGATCTCCTGGTCGTCGCTGTGGGGCAAGGTGCATTACGAGGGCTATGCTGAGCCTTCTTATATCTGGCAATCCTCTTCAGCGAGTAACGACTTCGAACCCAAGTTCAGCCTGACACCACTGGCCTTCGGTACCCTCAAGGCGGCGTTCTACGCCATGCTTATCGCCGTACCGTTGGCGATCCTCGGTGCAGTGTTTACCGCTTACTTTATGGCACCGCGGATGCGTCAGGTGGTCAAGCCGACTATCGAGATCATGGAGGCGCTGCCGACGGTTATTCTCGGTTTCCTCGCCGGTCTGTGGTTGGCACCGATGCTGGAAACCCACCTGCCCGGCGCCTTCGCCATGTTGCTGATCGTGCCGTTGGGTATTCTGCTTTTTGCCTACGCCTGGCATCGTCTGCCGCGACATATCAAACATATTATTCCTGAAGGCTGGGAAGCGGCGCTGCTGATTCCTGTTGTGATCTTCCTGGTCTGGGTTGCCTTTAGCCTCAGCCTGCCGATGGAGCATCTGTTCTTCGGTGGTGACATGCGTGCTTGGTTGCACAACTCTCTCGGTATCGGTTTCGATCAGCGCAACTCACTGGTGGTCGGTCTGGCGATGGGCTTCGCAGTGATTCCCACTATCTTCTCCATCGCCGAGGATGCGATCTTCAGCGTGCCGAAACATCTGACCTTCGGTTCCCTGGCGCTGGGTGCCACACCGTGGCAGACCATGATGCGGGTGGTGATCCTGACCGCCAGCCCCGGCATCTTCTCCGCCATCATGATCGGTGTCGGTCGTGCGGTGGGCGAGACTATGATCGTATTGATGGCTACCGGTAACACCCCGGTAATGGACTTCAGCATCTTCCAGGGCATGCGTACTCTCTCTGCCAACATCGCGGTGGAGATGCCCGAGTCGGAGGTGGCAAGTACCCACTATCGCGTGCTGTTCCTCGCTGCGCTGGTACTGTTTATGTTCACCTTTATCTTTAACACCCTGGCGGAGTTGGTGCGTCAGCGCCTGCGCCGCAAGTACAGCAGTCTGTAGCGGATAGCGACATGTTCGACGATCTGAAAAAGTGGTTTGGCAGCGGCGCCCCCTGGGTGTGGATGAATGCTGGCGCGGTGAGCATCAGCATCGTGATGGTGGCGGCGCTGTTGATCCTGATCGCAGTGCGCGGTCTGGGCCATTTCTGGGCCAAACCGATCATGGAAGCGGAACACCTGGAAAAGAACGGCAGCATCACCCGTCTTGTCGGTGAGGTGCACGACAGCGAGTTCGTGCCGCTGGAACGGGTGCAGGATGAAGTGCAGGGACTCGACATCAAGGGCGAAGCCCTTAAACGCCTGCTGATTAAAACCGGTAACCGCGACACCCTCGGCCTCGACTTCCGCTGGGTGCTGGAAGCGCGACTGCAAAACCAGCACTACCCTGAAAACCTGATGACCATCGAGCGCTATGAGTGGGGTAACTTCTACGGTTACCTCAAGGAAGTGCACGAAGGCGATAAAGTCATTAGCGGCGAAGTGCAGGCATGGAGTGCGTTGCAACCGCTGATCGATCGTGCCGATGAAATTCGCGATCAGATTAAGGACATCGAAAAGGGCGACATCGGCGCGATTAACTATCAAATCGAAAAACTGCGTCTGGCGGAGCGCCGCCTGGAACTGGACGGTGTTGCGCCGGGTAGTCAGCAACATCAGGAGATCGCCGAGGAGCGTGCCGCACTGCAACAGCAATACAGCGCACTGCAGGGGCAATTGCACGAACTCTATCAGCAGATTGGGCGCGACAGTCTGGTCGGTGTGGTGATGGATGGTCGTGAAGTCACCATTCCGCTTTCCAAAGTCGTTCGTGCTTACAAACCAAATGCGATGGGTTTCTTCGGCAAGATCGGTTTCTACTTCGCCAAGCTGTGGGAGTTTGTGGCCGCCGACCCGCGTGAGGCGAATACCGAGGGCGGTATCTTCCCCGCGATCTTCGGTACGGTAATGATGGTGATCCTGATGTCGATCTTCGTCACCCCGTTCGGTGTGGTCGCCGCGGTCTATCTGCGTGAATACGCCAAGCAGGGTCCGCTGACCCGCCTGATCCGCATCGCGGTGAATAACCTCGCCGGTGTGCCGTCGATTGTTTACGGTGTATTTGGTCTCGGCTTTTTCGTCTATTTCCTCGGCGGCAATATCGACCAGCTCTTTTTCCCCGAGGCGCTACCGTCACCAACTTTCGGTACACCCGGTCTGCTGTGGGCATCGTTGACGTTGGCGATCCTCACCATGCCGGTGGTTATTGTTGCCACGGAGGAGGGCCTGTCGCGCATTCCCCGTGCCATTCGTGAAGGTAGCCTGGCTCTTGGCGCAACCAAGGCAGAAACCCTCTGGCGTACCGTGTTACCCATGTCCAGTCCGGCAATGATGACCGGCCTGATCCTGGCGGTTGCGCGTGCCGCGGGTGAAGTGGCGCCGCTGATGCTGGTGGGCGTGGTCAAGCTGGCACCGTCGCTGGCACTGGATGGCAACGCACCATTCCTCCATCTGGATAGAAAATTTATGCACCTGGGCTTCCACATTTACGACGTTGGCTTCCAGAGCCCGAACGTGGAAGCGGCCCGTCCGCTGGTTTATGCCACCGCACTATTGCTGGTGCTGGTGATCGTGATGCTTAACCTGGCGGCGATTGCCATTCGAAATCATCTGCGCGAGAAATACCGCGCCCTGGAACATTAAGCGAGTAGCGAGCGATGAACGACTCAACACCGACTCACGGCATCGACATTAGCGCCATGCAGCGCGAAAAACGTCACCTGCAGCTCAAGGACGAAAAGATCTGCATCGAGGTAAAAGATGTCGATCTCTACTATGGTGAAAAGCAGGCACTGAAAAACATCAACCTGCAGATCCCACAGCAGCGAGTCTCCGCCTTTATCGGTCCGTCCGGTTGCGGTAAGTCGACCTTGCTGCGTTGCTTCAACCGCATGAACGATCTGGTCGATGGCGTGCGCATCGATGGTCGCATCGAGCTGGACGGCGAAGACATGTATGACAAAAGCGTGAACGTCGCCGAACTGCGTCGCCGCGTCGGTATGGTGTTCCAGAAACCGAACCCATTCCCCAAATCGATCTATGAAAACGTTGCCTACGGCCTGCGTATCATGGGCAAGAAAAGCCGCCGCGATCTGGACGAGGTGGTGGAGAAGGCGCTGCGCGGTGCTGCGCTGTGGGATGAGGTAAAGGACCGTCTGCACGACTCGGCGCTGGGCCTCTCCGGCGGTCAGCAGCAGCGTCTGGTTATCGCCCGTGCGATTGCCATCGAGCCTGAGGTATTGCTGCTTGACGAACCTGCTTCGGCACTGGATCCGATCTCAACTCTAAAAATTGAGGAACTGATCTACGAATTGAAAGATCGTTACACTATTGTGATCGTTACTCACAACATGCAGCAGGCGGCGCGGGTTTCGGATTATACTGCCTTTATGTACATGGGTGAGATGGTGGAGTTCGGCAACACCGACACGCTGTTCACCAACCCCAGAAAAAAACAGACAGAAGACTACATCACCGGGCGCTACGGTTAAGTCGCCGTCAGGAGGAGCAGCATGGAAAACAAGAACCTCGGACAACACATTTCGCAGCAGTACAATACTGAGCTGGAAGACATGCGTAACCGTGTCATGGCGATGGGCGGTCTGGTCGAACAACAGCTGGCAGGCGCACTGACGGCACTGGTCGAAAGCGACAGCAAGCTCGGTGAAGACATCATTAATAACGACTACAAGGTTAACGCCCTGGAAGTCGCCATCGACGAAGAGTGCAGCCGGGTACTGGCACGTCGCCAACCCGCCGCCAGCGACCTGCGTTTGATCGTCGCGGTAATTAAAACCATCACCGATCTGGAACGCATCGGCGATCAGGCCGAGCGGGTTGCGCGCATGGCCGTGCGCCTCACCGATGCCGAAATCAATAAAAGTCACTTTGTTGAACTGGAACACCTGGGCAACCATGTACGCCAGATGCTTAACGATGCGCTGGACGCCTTTGCCCGTATGGACAAGGAAGCAGCCCTTGGCGTAGTACGTGAAGACCTCAAGGTAGACAAAGAATATGACGCCCTGATGCGCCAGCTGATGACCTACATGATGGAAGACGCCCGTACCATCTCCCGCGTACTCGACACCATGTGGGCCGCCCGTGCCCTGGAGCGTATTGGCGACCATGCCCGTAACATCTGTGAATACGTTATCTACCTTGTCATGGGTAAAGATGTTCGTCACACGACGCTGGAACAAATGGAAGAGGAAGTTCGCGGCGAACGCTAGTTTTCACCGGCCTCACAAACTCTTCGGCTGGGCAGTTCTGCCCAGCCCAATTCAGTCCCCCATTCTCACCTAATTGCCACCCAAGCTAATTACTGGTAAAACCAAATCTGGAATCATCGGGCGAGGGAGTGCTGTACCTAACTATCTTATCTTACTATTAATTTTTCAGTTTTCATTTATTGCTGATTCTTTTTTCAAGGAATGGTGTCTTTATGGAGGAAGCGTTATGAGTGTTGAGTATTTAGATATTTCTGATTGTCCAAAGTGCTCTACTAGACATCGCTATAGATTAAATGTAGAGCGATCAATTGTGATTAAGAAGATGATTGTTGCGGATGTGAATGAGTCAGAGAGAAAAGTACGAGTGACTCGAATTTTTACTTGTCCAGAAAAAGATGAAGAATTTCAGGCAACTTTTGTTCTAACTGATACACCCTCTGATCAAATACTGGATGTGACAGTGATAGGGGTGGATGATGATGGCTGATAGCAAGAGAACACGCGGTGTCGAGTTGGAACAAGTGATTGATATTACTCCACACAATAAGGCACTTTACGAGGCGGGTAAAAAATTACTAGTAGATTCAGTTAATGTAGGCCGTGAATTTTGTAAATTCATGACTACAACAGCGATTGGGTCGATCCCAGTATATATAGCATTATTAAAACTGGTGCTACCAAAAGATTATGTTTTGCAATCAAAGGAAGAAGCACTGTTTTTGCTTCCGCCAATACTATTTCTGTTGTCCGCAATTTTGTTTGTGATTGGTTATTTCCCAGACAAAGGACATCTTTCATTAGACCTGCCAGAAGAAATAGAGCGTGAACGAGCAAGGACAATCCGACGTAGATATCGATATTCATTGTCAGCTTTTGTTGCATTTGGTATCGGAATACTAATTAGTTCATGGCTTTTAATCGAAAGATTGCTTTTTTCGGGCACTTAAAGTCATAGCTATTTGTCATAAATTCTTCATTTGCACTGTTTGGCTATTCTCTATAAATTCCATATTTCGATAAATATGGAAATGACGCATGCAAGCCACTACCGCCGTTCAGGCCCTTTCCGCCCTTGCCCAGGAGAACCGCCTGGCGGTTTTCCGCCTGTTGGTGCAGGCGGGTCCTGAGGGGCTGGTTGTTGGCCAGATTGCCGAGGTGTTGGCTATCCCCGCGGCGACGCTCTCCTTTCACCTGAAGACCCTGAGTCAGGGTGGTCTGCTGAGTTCTCGTCAGGAGGGCCGTTTCATTCGTTATGTGGCGGATTTCAATGCAATGCACGGACTTATCGACTATCTCTCTGAAAACTGTTGTGGCAGTGACGCCGCAGCTTGTACTCCTCCTACTGCAACCAGAACCAGGAAACGTTCATGAACCCTGATAATTTGCCTACTGTTTTGATTCTCTGTACCGGTAACTCCTGCCGCTCGCAGATGGCCGAGGCGCTACTGAATTACGATCTTATCGATCAGCTGCATGCGATCTCCGCGGGTACCAAGCCACAGCCCAAGGTAGCCGACGGTGCGATTACCGCATTGAGTAAACTCGGTATTCCAACACACGATCTCTTTCCAAAGGATGTGGATGTGTTTTTGGAAGAAGATATCGATCTGGTGGTGACTGTCTGTGATAACGCCAAAGAGACCTGTCCGGTATTCCCCAAGCCGGTGAAGAGCGTCCACCTGCCTTTCCATGATCCTCATGGCGAACCGCTGGAATCCTTTATTCAGGTGCGCGATGAAATCCGTGAAAAACTGATTCCCCTTGTGAGTGCTGAGCTGGGATTATGAGCGTTCAGTGCGAGACAACCGTTAAACACGCCACGGGCGCACCGATGAGTGTGTTTGAGCGCTGGCTCAGTCTGTGGGTGGCGCTCTGTATCGTCGCCGGGGTGGTGCTGGGACAACTGTTGCCCGCACCGTTTCAGGCGCTGGGTCGGATGGAGGTGGCGCAGGTCAATATCCCGGTTGGTCTTCTGATCTGGGTAATGATTATCCCGATGCTGATGAAGGTCGATTTCGGTGCGCTGCATCGGGTGCGAGAGCACTGGCGTGGTATCGGTGTAACTCTGTTTGTGAACTGGGCGGTTAAGCCGTTCTCCATGGCCTTCCTCGCCTGGTTATTTATTCGCCACTGGTTTGCGCCGCTGCTGCCTGCCGAGCAACTGGATAGTTACGTCGCGGGCCTGATTCTATTGGCGGCCGCACCCTGTACCGCGATGGTGTTTGTCTGGAGCCGTCTCTCCAACGGCGATCCGGTATTTACCCTGTCGCAGGTCGCGCTTAACGACGCCATTATGATCGTTGCCTTTGCGCCGATTGTCGGTTTGTTGCTCGGGCTGTCTGCGATCACCGTGCCTTGGGACACGCTGTTCACCTCGGTGATGCTCTATATCGTGATTCCGGTAATCATCGCCCAGATCTGGCGCAGCGTGTTGCTGAAGCAGGGGCAGGATAAATTCGATGCCACGCTGGCGACATTGGGGCATCTCTCCATCATCGCTTTATTGGCAACACTGGTGTTGCTGTTTGCCTTTCAGGGCGAGGCGATTATCGAGCAGCCGCTGGTGATTGCCCTGCTGGCCGTACCGATCCTGATCCAGGTGTTCTTCAATTCGGGTCTGGCTTACTGGCTCAATCGCCGTGTGGGCGAAAAGCATAATGTTGCCGGGCCCTCGGCATTGATCGGCGCCTCTAACTTTTTCGAGTTGGCGGTGGCCGCGGCGATATCGCTATTCGGGTTCGAGTCGGGTGCAGCGCTTGCTACGGTGGTCGGTGTACTGATTGAAGTGCCCGTGATGTTGCTGGTGGTGAAACTGGTGAATCGCAGTAAGGGATGGTACGAAGCGAAAGCCTGATTTGGTAACAGGAAAGAAACCGGGCCTTAGTGGCCCGGTTTTTTGTTATCCATGCTGATGGCGAACGTCGATGCCTTTAACAATAAAGATCACATAGTCCGCCAGACTGCCGGAATATTCACCGATACGTTCCAGCGCCTTGATGATCACCACCGCGTGTACCGCGTGGCCGACGTTGCGTGAGTCCTGCATGATGAAAGTCATCAGGCGACGCAGGCCGGTCTGGAATTCTGCGGCGAGATCGTAATCCTCGTCGGTCAGTTCCTCGGCCCGTTCCTCATCGAGGCTATCCAGTGCCTCCAGCGCCTGACGTAGCATCTTGGCCGCCAGTTTTCCCATCTTGCGTACATCACGCATCAATTCATAGCTGGGATTCTGATCGTCATTGTCGTAGACAGTAATTATGGCTGCGGCGATCTTGCACGCTTCGTCACCGATCTTTTCCAGATCGCTGATGGTTTTCGACAGGGCCATAATGCCGCGAAGGTCGCGAGCGACAGGAGCGCGACGGGCAATAAGCGAAATGACCTGTTCATCCGCATGCAGCTCCATCTCATCGACTTCGTGGTCACGTACGATGGCTTCACGTGCCAGATCGGGATCTTCTTCCTTGAGCGATTTTAGAATGGTTTGTACCTGGCTTAGAACCAGCCCCCCCATTTCGATGGTGAGGTTGTGCAGGTTGCCCATCTCGCCATCAAAGCGCTGTACGATGTGACCTTCCAAAGGTTGTGACATACGTGATGCTCCTGAATCAGCCGAAGCGGCCGGTAATATAATCCTCGGTTAGTTCATGCCGCGGATTGGTAAAGATGTCATTGGTGTCGCCGACCTCGATCAGGTCACCCATGTGGAAATAGGCGGTACGTTGCGAAACCCGTGCTGCCTGTTGCATCGAGTGAGTGACGATGGCTATAGAGTATTGCGAGCGCAGTTCATCGATCAGCTCTTCGATAATCGCGGTGGCGATGGGGTCGAGGGCAGAGCAGGGTTCGTCCATCAGGATCACCTCAGGATTAACTGCGATGGTGCGGGCGATACAAAGACGCTGTTGCTGGCCGCCTGAGAGTCCGGTGCCGGGTTGGTCGAGTCGATCCTTAACCTCTTCCCAGAGTCCCGCCTTACGCAGGCTGGTTTCGACAATTTCGTCGGTTTCAAATCGATTCTCTACCAGGCCGTGTAGACGTGGACCAAAGGCGATGTTTTCGTAGATCGACTTGGGAAATGGGTTGGGTTTCTGGAACACCATACCGACCTGAGCACGCAGCGGCACCACGTCGATCTTTTTATCAAGAATGTCGTAACCGTCGAACTCGATGCGGCCGGTCACCTTGCATCCCGGAATGGTGTCGTTCATGCGGTTGAGGCAGCGCAGGAAGGTCGACTTGCCGCAACCCGATGGCCCGATCATCGCCACCACCTCATTCTTGCCGATATCGAGACTGATATTTTTTACCGCATGCTTCTCACTGTAGTAGACATTGATATCCTCACAGCGAACACGTGGATCGTCCACATGTCGTTGGCCGACAGTGCTGCGTTCGCTGCGATCGACCTTGGAGGCGGGTCTGCTGCTTTCAGCGACAAACTTGCTGTTATCGAAATTCATTTTTTCAGGCATGGCCAGATTGTCCATTGTGAAATCCTCTTGTGTGCATGGCGATCACCAGCGACGCTCGAAGCGTTTGCGCAGGAAAACCGCAAGGGCATTCATGCTGATAAGAAAGGCGAGTAGCACCATGATGGCCGCCGAGGTTCGCTCGACGAAGGCGCGTTCCGGGCTGTCGGCCCAGAGATAAATTTGTACCGGTAGAGCAGTGGATGGATCGAAGACACCGCCGGGAATATCGACGATGAAGGCGACCATGCCGATCATCAACAGCGGCGCCGTTTCGCCCAGAGCCTGGGCCATACCGATAATGGTGCCGGTGAGCATGCCGGGCATCGCCAGCGGCAGCACGTGATAGAAAACGGTTTGCAGCCGTGATGCACCGATACCCAGTGCCGCTTCGCGAATCGAAGGCGGAACCGATTTCAATGCAGCACGTCCGGCGATAATAATCGTTGGCAGGGTCATCAGAGTGAGTACCAGGCCACCGACCAGTGGTGCCGAACGAGGCATACCGAAGAAGTTAATAAACACTGCAAGGCCGAGCAGACCAAAGACGATGGAAGGCACGGCGGCCAGGTTGTTGATGTTGACCTCAATGAGATCGGTCCAGCGGTTTTGCGGCGCGAACTCTTCCAGATAGACCGCAGCGGCAACCCCGATGGGGAAGGAGAGCAGCAGGGTTACGATAATAGTGTAGAATGAGCCGACTGCCGCGCCCCAGATACCTGCCTGTTCCGGTTCGCGTGAATCACCGTGGGTAAAGAAGTTGACGTTGAAGCGGCGCTCCAGTTGACCGTTTTGTTTTAACTGGTCCACCCATTCGATTTTTTTCTTCATCGATGATGGGATGTCGGCGCCTTCTGCATAGTGGATGTGGCCTTTGTAGATCATGTCGACATCATCGTCGGCAAGAAGCCAGAGTTTCTGGGTGGTGCCGGTGTATTCCGGCTTGGCCAGCAGCATGTCGCGCAGTTCGAAGGCGGCGCCGTTGCTCACCAGACTGTAGAGCAAACGTTTGTCACCCCGAGAGGTCACCGCAGGGAACTGTTTACGCAGTGTTTCTTTGATCACAGCGTTGTAGTCGCCAGCGGCCAGACTGTCGTGGCTGCGGTTATCCTGCGGGTCGACGTGCTCTTCCGAGAAATGCACATTCAGTTCGACATAAGTCTGGGTGAAGGCGCCATAACCATTGCCGATGATGGTAATGAATAGCAGCGAAAGAAAAACCATCCCCATGCTGATGGCGAAAATACCGAACCAGCGGAAGCGGCGCTCCGCAGCGTAACGCTTCGCCAGACTGCGTTGAACCAGTTCGCCAGTGCGTAGGGTTTTCTTTTCTTTCGGATTGTGCGCTTGCTTACTCATACTGTTCCCGATATTTGCGTACCACATGCAGGGCGATGATGTTCAGGACCAGTGTGGTGAGAAACAACATCAGGCCCAGGGCAAAGGCAGCCAGTGTCTTGGCGCTGTCGAATTCCTGGTCGCCCACCAGTAGAGTGACGATCTGTACCGTCACGGTGGTAACCGCCTGCAGGGGATTGGCGGTCAGATTGGCGGACAGCCCCGCGGCCATCACCACAATCATCGTTTCGCCGATGGCGCGGGAGACCGCCAGCAGGATCGAGCCGATGATGCCGGGCAGGGCGGCGGGAATGATGACCTTGCGCACCGTTTCCGATTTGGTCGCGCCCAGGCTGTAGGCGCCGTCGCGCATCGCCTGAGGTACGGCGTTGATGACATCGTCGGAGAGGGAGGATACGAAGGGGATGATCATGATGCCCATGACCAGACCGGCGGCCAGCGCGCTTTCCGATGAGACATCCATCCCCAGTAATGTACCGTTTTCACGAATGAACGGTGCGACGGTCAGCGCGGCGAAGAAACCGTAAACCACTGTTGGAATTCCTGCGAGGATTTCCAGCAGTGGTTTGGCAATGGCGCGAACATGGGGCTTTGCATATTCGGCCAGATAGATCGCCGACATCAAACCGATGGGTACGGCCACTGTCATGGCGATGAGTGAGATTAACATAGTTCCTGCAAACAGCGGCACAGCACCGAAGGCGCCACTGGATCCGACCTGATCGGCGCGGATCGCGGTTTGCGGGCTCCATTCCAGACCGAAGAGAAAGTCGGTCAGCGGAATGGTATGAAAAAAGCGTATCGCCTCGAACAGTACCGAGAGCACGATACCGATGGTGGTAAAGATGGCGATGGATGAACTTAGAATCAGAAAGAACGTAACAATATTTTCCACCGCATTACGTGCGCGCATCTCGCGGCGGATGTTACGTAACGCATAGCTCATGCCGGCAATCGCAAATGCCAGCAAAAGAACGCTGAGAATAGCGCGGCTGGTTGTCTGTAGGGATTTATAGTGTTCCGCTGCAATGACGAGATCAGGTGTTGCCTGGGTCGAAACGATATTGCCGCTGACCAGATTTCGCACATCGTTCAGCAGCAGGCCAAGCTGACTAGCCGGGAGTTCGCGAATCGATGCAGGTAGATCAGCAATCACCAGTTGCATCAACAGTTCTGAACTGAATGCTTGCCAGAGTCCAAGCAGAATCAGCGCAGGGATGCCGCACCAGAGTGCCGCATAGAATCCGTAATGGTTAGGTAGAGAGTGGAGACTACGTATGTGGTCTCCAGCAAGACGCAGGGAACGGCGACGCCCGAGATGAAAAGCGGCGAAGGAGATTCCTAGCAGCGTGATTATCAGTAGCGAGGGAGTCATTGTTACCAGTCTTGCAGAGGATAAAAGTGGCCGGACCCGAAGGTCCGGCCGCGTACAGCTGTTACTTCATGTCAATCAGGTCTTTCGCCACCTTGGCGTACTTCATGCGCTCTTCCTTGGGCATCGGGATCAGACCTTTGTCGGAAAGGTAACCTTCGCCACCGTAAGCTTTCTCACTGGTGAACTCGCTGAGGTATTCTTTCATACCCGGGATAACGCCAACGTGTGCTTTCTTCACGTAGAAGAACAGCGGGCGGGAAACAGGATAGGAACCATCGGCGATGGAGTCAAAGCTCGGAGCGATACCGTTGATCTTGGAACCCTGAACCTTGTCAGCATTCTGATCCAGGAAGCTGAAGCCGAAGATGCCCAGTGCGTCCGGGTTGGCTTCCAGTTTCTGAACGATCAGGTTGTCGTTCTCGCCAGCTTCGATGTAAGCACCATCTTCACGAAGGGCATGGGCAACCGCTTTGAATACCTTCTTGCCTTTCTTGTTGTAGGCGCTGCTGGGGATACCCAGCTTCTTCATCAGGCCTTTGATTTCAGCTTCGTCCTTGGAACCACGCAGGGTTTTCAGGTCCGCGTATTTCTTGGCACCAGCTTCCATTGCGAGTTCAGCAAAGGCGTCGCGAGTACCAGAGGTCGGCGGCGGGCCCAGAACTTCGATCTTGGTGTTAGGCAGAGACGGGTTAACCTGTTTCCAGGTTTTGTACGGGTTGTCGATCAGTTTGCCGTCCTTGCCCGGAACCTGCTTGGCCAGGGCCAGGAAGATGTCCTTCGGGGTCAGCTTAAACTGAGGCGCCTTCTTGGAATTGGCAATGGCGATACCGTCGTAACCGATTTTGATTTCAACAATGTCCTTGATGCCATTCTTATGGCAGGTATCGATCTCGGACTTCTTGATCGCACGGGAAGCGTTGGTGATGTCAGGATGTTGTACGCCGACACCAGCGCAGAACAGCTTCAGACCGCCGCCAGAACCAGTGGACTCGATCTTCGGAGTCTTGAACTTGGTGGTTTTACCGAACTGCTCGGCAACCACTGTGGCAAACGGATAAACGGTAGATGAACCAACGATACTGATGTAATCGCGGGCAGACTCGGCCAGAACGCTGCCGCTGAACAGTGCGGTAGCAGCAACCGAGACGAGTGCAGCTTTCTTCAACATGGGGACCCCCATCTCTGTAGTGGAAAAACAGTGTTTCGAATCAGCCGCGCCAGGCGGCACTAAACGCACCTGGTGCGTACCGACCCAACCAAAAAGGTGTTGAGCGGGAACGATCTAAGCATCTGTTAATGACAATACTGTGACAGTCAGGGAAGCGATCTGAAGCGAAACAGGCAAGCTGCTGATTTACCGTAAAAACAGCTTTAAATATGACAGAATGATGACAGCGATTGAGTCATTATTCGTGGCATGATATGTTGGAAACGTTCTATTTCATTACCGATTGAAGAAAGTATGTCAAAGCTGTCAGATCTGTTTTACGTCAAAGACTCAGGTATTCATGGAAAAGGACTTTTCGCCCGTGTTCACATCAAGGATGGATATTTCCTCGGCACCTATGAAGGGCCGGAAACCACTGATCTGGAAAAAGGTGGGGATCACGTCCTATGGGTGGAAGAGGATGATGGCAGCTGGTTAGGACGCGATGGTCAGAACGTGCTTCGCTATATCAACCATCACGAAGTGCCCTGCGCGGAGTTCGACGGTTTTGATCTGTTTGCGGTTGGGGACATCACCCCCGATACCGAAATCACCATCCACTATGGTGAGGAGTTTGTCGAGGCGATCTCTTAATTAGCGTTTCTAGTACTTGCGGGATCTAAGAACGAACTCGGGATTAGAACATCAGAAGCAGCTCTGTGTTTCAAGTAGGAGCTGGAGATAACAAGGATGGGTCTTTGATGGGAAAAGTGATTGGCTTTCTAATTCTAACTGGTGGTTTCTTTACGCTGAAATATTTTGTCTATGGTAATGTCTCAACGTTGTATCTGGGTATTCCTCTTCTTATAGTTGGTTCTGTTTTACCCTTTTTTCAGATGCGCGATATTTAGTTTAACTGTTGTTTCCAGTATTCAGCCTTCTGCTGATCTTTCTTTATTCCTAACTGCCCATCTTCGTAAACACGAATCAACGCTATTATTGCATCCTGATTTCCCTGTGCCGCGGATGCCTGCCATAGTTCCAAAGCCTTATTCACATCCTGTCCTATCCAGATGCCGTAGGCGTACATAATGCCAAGGTTGTACTGCGCCGGGGCGTGATTTTGCGCTACGGCTTTTTCCCACCACTGAAATGCATCTTTGTTACTACGGAAGACGGTGGTGCCGTTGTAGTACATCAGGCCGAGGTTGTACTGCGCGTCGGCCTGGCCCTGTTCGGCGGCGGCCATGAAGAGTTGGCGGGCGGTGCGGCTGTTTTTCTCTACCCCGAGTCCGTTCATGTAGAGCAGGCCAACGTTGTACTGGGCGTCGGCATTGCCTTCTTCAGCCAGCGGTTTCCAGGTGTTGAAGGCTTTGGCGTAGTTACCTTCGCGGAAGGCGGTGAGGCCGTCGTCGAGGGGCCCGGCGTTAGCTAGCAGGGGGAGGAGAAGTAAAACCGTGAGTAGTTTGCGCATAGTGCTTTTGTAGCAGCCGCAGCACGCTTTGTGAAGTCAGGATGGAGCGTGGCCCATGAGAAATTCCATCAAAGCCTTTTGTGCGTGGAGGCGATTTTCCGCCTGGTCCCAGACCACACTCTGCTGGCCGTCGATAACCGACGCACTGACTTCTTCACCACGGTGGGCAGGCAGGCAGTGCATGAAGAGCGCGTCGCTGTTGGCCTGGGCCATTACAGCATCGTTGACTTCATAGGCAGCGAAGGCCTTTTCGCGGATCGCCTGCTCCTCTTCCTGGCCCATGCTGGCCCAGACGTCGGTGGTAACCATATCGGCACCTGAGGCAGCCTCTTCGGCATCGCGCATGATATGTACGGTATCACCCGCAGTGGCCAGCACCAGCGCAGGATCGGGTTCATAACCTTCCGGGCAGGCGATGTTCAGTTTGAAACCGAACTGGCGTGCGGCGTTGATATAGGAGTGGCACATGTTGTTGCCATCGCCGATCCAGGCCACGGTTTTGCCTGCGATGTCGCCGCGGTGCTCGACATAGGTCTGCACATCGGCCAGCAACTGGCAAGGGTGGTACATGTCGGTGAGGGCGTTGATCACCGGTACCTGGGAGTGTTTGGCGAAGGTCTCCAGTTTTTCGTGCTCGTAGGTGCGGATCATGATGATGTCGACCATCCGCGACAGCACCCGTGCGGTGTCTTCAATCGGCTCGCCGCGACCGAGTTGGGTGTCACGTGGCGAGAGGAAGATCGCATGGCCTCCAAACTGTGCCATGCCCGCCTCGAAGGAGACGCGGGTACGGGTGGAGGATTTCTCGAACACCATCCCCAGCACCTTGTCGCGCATCGGTGTGTAGCTTTCGCCGTTTTTCTGCATCGCCTTCAGTTCGATAGCGCGCTGAATCAGTCGCTGCAGTTCGGTGGGTGTGAGATCGAGCAGGGTAAGAAAGTGCCGTGTCGCCATGGATGCGTCCTCGGATTACTGACCCGACTGGGTGATAAATTCGTTAACCAGTTCGGTGACGAGTTGCACCAGGGTATCGGCTTCTTCGTCGCTCATCACCAGCGGTGGCAGCAGGCGAATGGTGTTGCCCGCGGTGACGTTGATCAGGATGCCACGGGCCAGTCCCATGCTGACCAGTTCAGTACAGGGACGATCCAGCTCGATGCCGATTAACAGCCCGAGGCCACGGATATCCTTGACGTAATCCTGTTCGCCCAGTGCCAGTTCGAAGGCGGTCAGCAGACGCAGGCCGAGTTCTTCGGCACGCTGCACCAGTTCTTCTTTTTCCAGCGTATCGATCACCGCCAGTGCCGCAGAGCAGGCCAGCGGATTGCCGCCGAAGGTGGTGCCGTGGTTGCCCGGCTGGAACAACTCTGCCGCTTCGCCACGGGCAAGGCAGGCTCCAACTGGCATGCCGTTACCGAGGCCTTTGGCGACGGTCATGACATCGGGAGTAAACTCTTCGTGCTGGTAGGCGAACATGCGGCCGCTACGACCCATGCCGGTCTGGATCTCATCCAGCATCAACAGCCAGCCGTGTTTGTCGCAGATCACGCGCAGTGCGCTGAGATATTTTTCCTGCGGTACGTTAACGCCGCCTTCGCCCTGTACCGGTTCGACCAGTACCGCGACCACGGAGGGATTGTTCTTGGCAACGGTTTCCACCGCTTCCAGATCGTTGTACGGCACACGCAGGAAACCGGTGACCAGCGGTTCGAAGCCGGCCTGAACCTTGCGGTTACCGGTGGCGCTGAGAGTGGCCATGGTGCGGCCGTGGAAACTGTTTTCCATGACGATGATGGTCGGGGTGTCGATACCCTTTTTGTGACCGTAGAGACGCGCCAGTTTGATCGCCGCTTCGTTAGCTTCTGCACCGGAGTTGCAGAAGAAGGCGCGATCCATACCTGAGATGGCTGTCAGGCGATCAGCCAGGATTTGCTGATTGGCAATGCCATAAAGATTGGATGTGTGCACCAGGGTGCCCGCCTGTTCGCAAAGCGCAGCGGTGACCGCCGGATGGGCGTGACCGAGATTGCAGACGGCGATGCCGCTGACTGCATCCAGGTATTGTTTACCTTCGCTGTCCCACACCCAGCAACCGGAGCCTTTGGCAAAGGTCACTGGCTGGCGTGCATAGGTCATCATCAGTGTGTTCGACATGGTTTGTTAAATGGTTTTTCTTTCGTCCCGGAAAATAAAAATGGCAGTCCCAGTGAGACTGCCATTTTCACCAAACAGCGGATTCTACCCCCGCTCAGCCCATCAGGCAAATGCCTGGGAGGCCTTTTTTTAGGGTCTGTTAGCTCCAATTGGATTGTCGGCGTTGTGACTAAAAAATGGTCAATCAAGGCGCGCTGAGTGTGCTTTGGTTGCTCCAAAGGAGCGAAGCGCAACACCGAGTGACCATTTTTTAGCCGTAACCCGAAGGGCTGGGGCCAATTTTACGCCCAGCTGCGTTATCAGTCGCTTATTTAGAATGACTAAACTTCGCTCCTTCTGCCTTGCTGGACAAAGAATGGCCTCCAGCGACGATAAACCAATTGGAGCTAACAGACCCTAGGTTTAAGCGCCGTAATTCTGTGCCGCGAATTCCCAGTTGACCAGATTCCAGAACGCCTCGACATATTTCGGGCGGGCGTTGCGGTAGTCGATGTAGTAGGCGTGCTCCCAGACATCGCAGGTCAGCAGCGGGGTCTTGCCGTCGGTCAGCGGGCAACCGGCGTTGGAAGTGTTGACGATTTCGACAGAGCCATCAGCATTTTTCACCAGCCAGGTCCAGCCAGAGCCGAAGTTGGTGGCGGCGGAGGTGCTGAACTTCTCCTGGAACTCTGCGAAGGAACCGAAGGCCTTGTTGATTGCATCGGCCAGGGCGCCACTGGGCTCGCCGCCGCCGTTGGGGCTGAGGCAGTTCCAGTAGAAGGTGTGGTTCCAGATCTGCGCCGCGTTGTTGAATACGCCACCGGCGGGGGCGCTAGTGATGATCTCTTCCAGAGTCTTGCCATCGAACTCGGTGCCGGGGACCAGATTGTTCAGGTTGGTCACATAGGTGGCGTGGTGCTTGCCGTGGTGGAACGACAGGGTCTCGGCGGAAATGTGGGGCTCCAGGGCGTTGCCGTCATAGGGGAGCGCAGGCAGTTCAAAGCTCATGTTTTACTCCTTGTTTTTCAAAGTGTTGAAGCCATTCGGACAGTCGCAGAAAGTCTTTGTCGGGCTGAAAACAGTTGGAGCGCACGCTTGCGCTCCAATAACCAACATATTTAGTAAAGATTAACCATTTTCAAGTCCACTGTATAGAAGCGGTCTCAAAAGGGCCTTCGTACCCTGATCCTTTTGCGGACTCGCTTCTCGCCAGCCAGACCCTGACTGTGGTCGGTGTTGCTTACGAATTCAAGTTTAGTGGCTCAATAGGTATAGGAGTTGTCACGACTGGAGTAAAACCAGCGTGCAGGCAGGCGGGCGAGCATCAGCAGAATGAAGATGAACAGATAGGTCACGCTCTCCATGTCAGCAACTTTCTGCATCATGAAAAAGTGCAGAATTACACCGGCGGTGATGGGGTAAATCAGTCGGTGTAGCCGCTGCCAGTTTCGACCCAAACGGCGGAAGCTGAATTTGTTGGAAGTAGCGGCCAACGGGATCAACAGGACGAAGCTAATCATGCCCACGGTGATGAAGGGGCGTTTGATGATGTCGGCCAAGATGTCGGGCCAGGAGAAGAACTGATCCAGCACGATGTAGCTGGTCAGGTGTAGCGTGGCGTAAAAGAAGGCGTAAAGTCCCAGCATGCGCCGGTAGTCGATCGGCCAGCTCCAGCCCATGGCGCGCCGGAGTGGTGTGGCGAGCAGGGTTAGCAGCAGAAAACGCAACGACCAGTCGCCCAGGCTGCGAATGAGCGCCTCGATGGGATTGGCGCCGAGGTTATCGGTAAAAATGGCAAAAACCAGCCACGCCAACGGCAGTAGCGCGGCGATAAAGACGATCGGTTTTAGTCGTTGTGTAGTGTTTTTCATCCTCAATAGAACTTCTGTAGATCCATACCTTTGTAGAGCTGTGCGACCTGATCCGCGTAGCCGTTGAACGGCAGTGTCTTGCGCTTGAGGAATTCACCGATACGCCGCTCTCGCTTTTGCGTCCAGCGAGGGTGGTCCACTGCCGGATTGACGTTGGAGTAGAAGCCGTATTCGCCGGGGTTGGATAGGTGCCAGGTGGTCTCCGGCATGGTTTCGCGGAAGTTGATTTTGACGATCGACTTGATGCTCTTGAAGCCATATTTCCACGGCACCACCAGACGCAGTGGTGCGCCGTTTTGCTTGGGCATCTCCTTGCCATAGAGACCGACGGCGAGAATGGCCAGCGGGTGCATTGCCTCGTCCATGCGCAGTCCTTCCACATAGGGCCAGTCGAGCACGGGAATACGTTGGCCGGGCATTTCGTCGGGGCGGTAGAGGGCGGTGAATTCCACATACTTTGCCTTGCTGGTCGGCTTGAAGCGTTTCAGCAGATCGCCCAGTGGAAAGCCGACCCACGGGATCACCATCGACCACGCCTCGACGCAGCGCAGTCGATAGATGCGCTCCTCGAAGGTGTGTGGTTTGAGAATATCTTCCAGATCGAATTTACCAGTTACTTCCGCTTCACCCTCGATGGTGACCGACCAGGGATCGGTGGTTAGGGTATGCGCGTTGCGTGACGGCGCACTCTTGCTGGTACCGAACTCGTAGTAGTTGTTGTAGGTGGTGATATCTTCGTAACTGTTTTGTTCTTCGTCGGTGCCGAAGGGGCCTTTTTTCAGCGCAATAAAACGTTGTCCGTCGAGCGGTTTGGCCAGCGCCCCCAACGGTGGCAGCAGCAGACTACCCGCGGCAAATGCGGCCATGCCGAGGAAGCGACGGCGTTCTTTATAGACCGCCTCCGGGGTGATTTCGGAAGTCAGTATGTCGCTGGATTTTTTTATAAGCATGTTTGCCCCCTGGCGTTAGCCTTCACCGGCGTAACCAAATTCTCCCTGCCACTGACCATGGCGATAATCGATCTTTAGCCAGTGTGGAACATAGCGTTCGCCGTTAGTAATTGGGAAATCGGTGAGTGGCGGTTCACTGCCTTCGTAATCGAGACCGCAATGTTTGGTCATCACCGGATGAAAACGTAGCGCCAGGTTTTCGGTGACCAGCGTGCCATTCGCGCTATTGCCTTCATGGAAACGTACCGCCTTGCGGATCAGGCAGCTGAAATAGAGTTCCATTTCCGCCAGCAGCGGCACCTCGCGTTGGGCCAGTGCCTTCTCCGCAGCATCGCTGAGGGAGAGGGCAATCTTGCGGTTCTGGAATGCAATTTCCCGGTTCATGTCGCTTACCTTCTGTCTGTCTCAGTCATTTAGTCGGACTAAAGCCCTATTCCTTACAGGTTGGCGCTATTTTTTTCGAAAGCAATGAATGACATATACGCCTTATGGTTATTTGGAGCACGCTGAACAGTGCGCAGCGGGATGAGATGTAAGGCGCACGGTGCACAGCGACCGAGACATACCAAATAGGTAGGTGAGGAAGCGAGCACCACGCATGGCTATCGGCATCTCTGCCTCTCGCCAAATACCGTCCATCCATGGACATAACGCCGCAGATCGCCCGCGCAGCCACTTGTTCAGGTTTGATATGATGACGCCCCATGGACGCCATTGAACTAAGTCTTTTCGCCAGCCGTATCGAGGCGGTATGTGATGAAATGGGCGCGGTGCTGCGGCGCAGCGCTTTCTCGCCCAATATTCGCGATCGTCTCGATTTCTCCTGCGCAGTATTCGACGCGACGGGGGAGTTGTGCGCCCAGGCGGCGCATATCCCGGTTCACCTGGGCAGCATGGCCTATGCGATGCGCGATATCGTCGGCCGTCTCGACTGGGCTGGGGGTGATATGGTGGTGCTTAACGACCCCTATCTGGGTGGCACCCATCTGCCCGATGTCACCGTGATCGCTCCGCTGTTTGTTGATGATCTCCTTTGCGGTTTTGTCGCCAACCGTGCTCACCACGCCGACATCGGTGGTAACGCCCCCGGCTCCATGCCCATCTCGCGCACCCTGGAGGAGGAGGGGATTGTGATCCCGCCGACCCGCTTAGTGAGCGGCGGCAAACTGGATGAATCGCTACTGGCAGGGATCGGCGGCGGCAATCACGGTCTGCAGGGTGACTTCGCGGCGCAGATGAGCGCTAACCGCAGCGGTCTGGCGCGGCTTGCCGAGCTGGTGCAGGGGCCGGGGCGTGAACAGTACAGCGAGGCATTGCTGGAGCTGAACGATTATGCGGAGCGCTTGGCCCGCGCGGCACTGGCCGATATTCCTGACGGTACTTACCGCTTTAGCGATTGCCTGGACGACGATGGGCTGGGTAATGTCGATCTGCTTATTAGCGCCACGGTGCAGGTAAAGCGTGGTGCTATCCATGTCGATTTCGAGGGGACGGCACCGCAGACCGAGGGTAACGTCAATTGTCCCCTGCCGGTCGCAGCGGCGGCGGTCTATTACGTCTTCCGCTGCCTGATGCCAGCACAGACTCCGGCCTGCGCCGGGGCCTTCCGTCCTATTACCCTCGATGCCCCGTTGGGCTGTCTGCTTAACGCAGAGCGTCCGGCGGCGGTGGCGGCGGGTAATGTGGAGACCTCGACCAGGGTGGTGGATGTGATCTGCGGCGCCCTGGCCCAGGCACTGCCTGCGGCTATCCCGGCGGCCAGCCACGGCTCGATGAACAATCTGGCGATGGGCGCACGTGGCGAGGGCAAGTGGGACTATTATGAAACCATGGGTGGCGGCATGGGCGCGGGACAACACGGCGGTGGACTGTCGGCGTTGCAGACCCATATGACCAACACCCTCAACACGCCTATCGAGGTGTTGGAGATGAATTATCCGCTGCGCCTACGTCGTTATGCGGTGCGTCGCGGTTCTGGTGGTGAGGGTGTGCGGCGTGGCGGCGATGGTCTGCACCGTGAATTTGAATTTCTCGCCCCGGCGGAAGTGACGTTGCTGACCGAGCGTAGACGTCATGCTCCATGGGGTGTGGCGGGCGGCGATGCAGGACAGTCCGGTGAGAATCGCCTTAACGGAGAACTGCTGCCGGGAAAAACCAGTTTCACAGTGAAAGCCGGTGATCGATTGAGCGTCGCCACTCCTGGCGGCGGAGCATGGGGAAACAGCGAATGAAACAGTTATGGATGGCAGTGTTGCTGGTGGGGCTTTACGGCTGTGCCTCGGCGATCAGTAGCGGCTATGGGCAGGGTGGTCAGGATGCCAGCGGGCGTAGCTACGCAGCGGCGCGTGCGGACAATCTGATCAGCGCAGCGGTTACGGAACTGCTGGTGCAGGACCCTGCGGTCAGGGCGATGGATATTGACGTCTCGACGGTCGATGGCGTGGTCACCCTGACCGGTTCGGTGGATAACAAGGCGATGGCCACCCGTGCCAGCCAACTGGCCGCGCGGGTCGATGGGGTCGCGCAGGTGGTGAATAACCTGCGCATCCTTAACCCCTAGCGAGAATTTTTTATGTGCGGTATTTGCGGTGAATTACGCTTCGACGGCCAGCGTCCCGATCTGGCGCAGTTGGGCAAGATGCTCAAATTCCTTGAGCGGCGTGGCCCGGATCACGAGGGCAGTTTTTCCGACGGCCCGTTGGCGTTGGGTCATCGTCGCCTGTCGATCATCGATCTCTCCGAACGCAGTAATCAGCCGATGGTGGACAGCGAAACCGGACTGGTCATTGTCTTCAACGGCACCATCTACAACTACCCGCAACTGCGCGAGGAACTGAAGGCCAAAGGCCACCATTTCGTCTCCGGTGGCGACACCGAGGTGATCCTCAAGGCCTACGCCGTCTGGGGCGATCAGTGTGTGGAACGGCTCATCGGTATGTTCGCCTTCGCTATCTGGGATATGCGTAATCGTCGGCTATTTCTGGCCCGCGATCGTCTCGGTATCAAACCGCTCTATTACAGTCAAACCGGCGACCGTTTCCTGTTTGCCTCCAATATCCAGTCGCTGCTGGCCGCGGGTGGGGTCGATTCCTCTGTTGATCCGGTTGCGCTGCATCACCAGTTCACCCTGCACGGGGTGGTCCCGGCGCCACGTACCATCCTCAGCGGTGTACGCAAATTGCAACCCGGTCACAGCCTACACATCGATCTCAATGGCCAGAGTGAGCTGCAGCCATTCTGGAAGCTTTATGCCTGTCGTCCCGCCGAACCGAAGAGTGAAGGAGAGTGGATCGAGGCGATCCACGAGGCGCTGAAAACTTCGGTGCGGCGGCGGTTGGAGATCGCCGATGTGCCCGTAGGCGTGTTGCTCTCCGGTGGGCTTGATTCGTCGCTGCTGGTGGGACTGCTGGCGGAACAGGGGGTGAAGGACATCCTCACCTTCTCCATCGGCTTCGAGGACCAGCCGGAGGAGCAGGGCAGCGAGTTTGAGTTCTCGGATCAGGTGGTGGCGATGTATAACACCCGTCACCACAAGTACCACATTCCCAACGAGCAGGTGCTGACGCGTCTGCCCGAGGCGGTGACGCAGATGGCCGAACCGATGGTGGGGCAGGATGCGGTAGCGTTTTATCTTCTCTCCGAGCGAGTGTCGCAGGAGGTGAAGGTGGTACAGAGCGGCCAGGGGGCCGACGAGGTCTTTGCCGGTTATTTCTGGTATCCACAGATGGTGGCGGAGAAGGGCAGCGACCTGGAGCGTTTTGCCCGCCACTATTTCGATCGTCCCCACAGTGAATTCCTCGAAACAGTGAGTACCGACTATCGTGGTGAGGACCATACCTCGGCGCTGGTGAGCGAATTGCTGGCCGAACCGGGCGCCGATGAGTATCTGAACAGGGTACTACGCATGGATGCCACTACCCTGATCGTCGATGATCCGGTGAAGCGGGTCGACAACATGACCATGGCCTGGGGACTGGAGGCACGGGTACCGTTCCTGGATCACGAGTTGGTGGAACTGGCGATGTCGATGCCTGCGTCAATGAAGCTCGGCCCCGATGGCAAGGATCACAAATATGCATTGAAGCAGATCGCTCGCGGCCTGATACCCGATGCGGTGATCGACCGCCCCAAGGGCTACTTCCCCATGCCTGCGCTCAAATACGTGCGTGGTGAGTTCCTCGACTTTATGCGCGACATTCTCGACTCCCAGGCTTGCCGCAATCGTGGGGTTTTCAATCGCAAATATGTAGACAGGCTACTGTCCGATCCGGACAACGAGGCCCATTTCACCAAACTGCGCGGTTCCAAGCTGTGGCACCTGGCGTTATTGGAGCTATGGCTGCAGCGTAACGTCGACGGGGGTTGATATCCCGCGCCTTGCCTCCATTCAGGAGTTACACGCCCGCGAGGCGATAGATTAACTCTGGAGAGGATAATGGACGTATTGCAGCGTATCGACGGGATGGTGAAGAACAATCCCATCGTCATTTTTATGAAGGGCACCCCGCAGATGCCCATGTGCGGCTTTTCCAGCCGTACCGCCCAGGCGATGCAGGCCTGCGGCGTGGAGTTTGCCTACGTTAACGTATTGGCTGACCCCGAGATTTTCGAAAACCTGCCACGTTACCAGGACTGGCCGACCTTTCCCCAAGTCTATGTTAACGGTGAGCTGATCGGTGGCCACGATATCGTGGTGGAGATGTACCAGAAGGGTGAGTTGCAGTCACTGTTGCAGGAGGCCGCGGGCAAGGTGGCAGAGTAGCCCGGAAAATATGAAGTCCGTCACACAAGACCGGCCGACTGGCCGGTTTTTTATAATTTCCACAATAACTTAGCGTTTTCTTAAGCCCCGATTCAGACTCCCCTTATATAACTGTCCGCCATTCTTTCCATGATCGTGGAGGACACGATGTCGTTAAGCAATGAAATCAAAGTGTGGGACCCGCTGGTAAGACTGTTCCACTGGTCGCTGGTCGCTGCGTTCGTTGTTGCTTATCTCACCGGAGACGAACTCGAAGATGTTCACGTGGTGGCTGGTTATGTCATCGTGGGCTTGGTACTCTTCCGTCTTATCTGGGGCTTTGTTGGAACACAGCACGCACGGTTTAGCGATTTTGTTTTCGCTCCCTCCACCGTGATCGCCTATCTCAAGGACATGATTGCTTTCCGGGCCAAGCGCTACATTGGCCATAACCCGGCAGGTGGCGCGATGGTTATTGCCCTGTTGATTTCTCTCTCGATGGCCACGCTGTCCGGGATGAAATTGCTTGCTGTGGAAGAGAACGAAGGCCCCTTCGCCGTCATACAGATCGATAACATCAGTCCCGTTGCCACTGCGATGGCCGATGAGGACGAAGACGAAGAACACGAGCATGACGGGGGTAAGGAGGAGTCAGTCTGGGAAGAGGTACACGAGTTTTTCGTGAATTTCACTCTGTTGCTGGTTCTGTTACACCTCGCCGGAGTTGCGGTAAGTAGTTTTGCTCACGGTGAAAACCTTCCCCGCGCCATGGTCACTGGCAAAAAACAGCAAGAGTGAGGGGGAGTAAAGCATGACCAAGGTGCGCATCTGGGATATTCCCACCCGGGTTTTCCACTGGTTCTTTGCCACAGCCTGTATCGTGGCCTGGATGACCGGTGACGATGCGCGCTATACCGATATCCATCTCTACACAGGTTACCTCGCCCTGGCGCTGCTGCTGTTCCGTCTGGTGTGGGGCTTTGTCGGTGGACGTTACGCTCGCTTTACCCAGTTCATTACCGGCCCGCGCAAAATTATCGAGCACTTGCGCCATCTGGCCGATCACCACTATGACCATGGACGCGGCCATAACCCGGCCGGGGCGCTTGCCGTAGTATTTTTATTGGTGCTGATACTGGCACTCAGTGTGACCGGTATGATCGTCCTGGGTGGCGAAGAGGGCTTTGGTCCTCTGAAAGGCATGTTTACTGTCGAGCAGGGGATTGCGGTACACGATTGGCATGCATGGCTTGCCTGGCTCTGGCTCGGTGTGGTGGTGTTGCATCTCGGCGGCGTGGTGCTGATGGGGACGCTGCAGCGCGAGAGTCTGATCCTGGCGATGTTTACCGGCGCCAAGGAAGGGGGGATCGCCGAGGCCGAGCCGAATAACTATGCGCGTGTCGCCAAGGTGATGGTGGCATTGATCGCGGTTTATAGCGTGGTGTGGTTTTTCCCCTATGTGACTGCCACGGAAGACGAACCATACCTGCCCTTTGTCGATGCCTCGCTGAAACAGAATCAGGAGTGGCACGATAACTGCGACTCCTGCCATGTTCCCTATCACCCCAGCCTGTTGCCGACCCACTCCTGGCAACGTCTGTTCGATGAAGAGATGCACCACTTCGGCGAAGGTCTCTACCTCGATATCGAAACCATGGTGATTCTGCGTGAGTACGCGGTGAATAACAGTGCCGAGCACTCAAATCGCGAGGTGAGCTGGCGCACGCTCCATTCCCTGGCTACTGAAGAACATCCTAATCGCATCACCGAGACGCCTTACTGGAAATCGGTGCACTCGAAATTGAACCATGATATCTGGGAGGGGCACGGGGTATACGGTAAGGCGGACTGTAGTGGTTGTCACAAGGATGCGAATTCAGGTGGATTTATGAATGGCGGGATGAGAATCCCTGATTAGTAGCAGGAGTATGAGAATGAAAACGCATAATGCTTTGTTGGCTATGGGGTTGTTGTATATGACGGCTTCACCTGCGTTTGCCGCTGATGCCGTGGCGGAACGTCTGGTCGCCTATCAAAGTGAAGGCGCCAGCGATTTCGATGCTGAGCGTGGTCGCGAAATGTGGCTGGAAGAGTTTTCTCAGCCAAATGGCAAGCGATCGCGTAGTTGCGCCAGTTGCCATACCGACGATCCCTCGCAGAAGGGAAAACACGTACGTACAGGCAAATCGATCGAGCCGTTGGCGCCTTCGGTGAATGCAGAGCGTCTGACCAGTGGTAAGGATATCGAAAAGTGGCTTAAGCGTAATTGCAAATGGACAGTGGGCCGAGCTTGTACACCGCAGGAGAAGGGCGACATTCTTACTTATCTGCGTGGTTTGTAAGCAGGTTTGTTCAGGAGTTTTAGTGAATGAAATGGATGCTTAGCCCGGTTGCGGCGGCGCTGCTATGGATGGCAAGCGCTGCGGTGTTTGCGGACGATATGTGGAAGTCTTATCGGCATGGACCGACCTTTCCGCCAGTAGAAAACACCCTTTATGCCGATGAGTGCGGTAGCTGTCATTTTGCCTATCAACCTGCGCTGCTGCCTGCAGCGTCCTGGCGTAAGGTACTGTCGCGCCTGAATAATCACTTCGGTGAAAGCGCGGAGCTGTCGCAAGAGACGTTGAACGAGTTAATGCGCTATCTGGATGCTAATGCGGCCGACAAGGTCAGTGGCTATCGCCGTGCGGAGAAGATCATGCGTTCACTCGGTGATCTGGCGCCGCTGCGTATCACCGATATTCCCTACATCCATCGCCAGCACCATGAGATCCCGTCCCACCTGATTGTCAAAAACCCGGATATTCGTAGTCTGAGCAATTGCGCCAGCTGCCACGCACGGGCTGCGACAGGTTCTTACGCCGAGCGTGAAATCCGCATTCCGGGGATTGGGCAGTGGGAAGACGACTGATAGCGGGCAATCCGCTCAGGTAGAGTTTGTTACTCGTCTTCTTCCAGACAGGTCGCGATAGGACAGCCACCCATCTTGCGCCACAGGTTAATGATGGCGCAGAAAAGATCGGCGGTACGTTCGGCATCGTAGATCGCTGAGTGGGCCTGGGAATCGTCCCACTCCAGCCCGGCTGCACGTGCAGCGCGCGCCAATACCGTTTGGCCATAGGCCAGCCCGCCCAGTGTTGCGGTATCGAAAGTACTGAAACTGTGGAACGGACTTTTCTTGTTGCCGGTGCGTTCGATTGCCGCCTTGATGAATCCCAGATCGAAAAATGGATTGTGTCCCACCAGAATCGCGCGGGTGCAATTCTGTAACTTTACTTCTTCGCGGATGGGGGCAAAGATATGCTCCAGTGCCTTCTCTTCCGCTTTCGCCAGGCGAAAGGGGTTGTAGGGATCGATGCCGGTGAAATCCAGCGCCCGTCTGTCCAGATTGGCGTTGGGAAACGGTTCCACGTGACAGGCATGGGTAGTGTGGCGATAGAGGAAGCCTTCGACGTCCATCCGTACCGTCACTGCGGCGATTTCCAATAGCGCATCGGTTTCTGCATTGAAGCCAGCGGTCTCCACATCGACCACTACGGGAAGGAAGCCGCGAAAACGATCGGCAATTTGATAAGTGTATGAGTCCTGCATGGGGGCCAAGCTTACCGGATCGGGCGCGTTTTTACTAAGGTGTGAAAGGGAATTGAAAGTGCACCGACTTATCGGGAGTTTTCGATGAAGCCGTTACGTCATGGATTTATCCTGCTGTTATTGCTCTGCTCGCCAGCGTTATGGGCCGAGCAGGCACTGCTATGGAAAGTGGAGTCGCCTCGCGGTGCGGTCAGTTTTCTCTTTGGCACCATCCACTCCGATGACCCACGGGTACTGGACCTGCCAGAACCAATAACCCTCGCCTTCAAGGGGGCAAAAACGGTAGCGCTGGAGCTGGATCTCGGTGCCGCATCACAGGCGCAGATGGGGGATGCGTTACATTTACCCAAGGGTAAGAGCCTTGCCGATCTGCTTCCCACAACGCTCTACAGGGAGACGATCAACGTGATGTCTTCACTGGGCTATGCCGAAGAGGTCACCCGGCAACTGGCACCCTGGGCGGTGCAGTTAACCCTGAGTATGCCGCCGCCTGTAACCGGGATGTTCCTCGATGCGGTGCTGTACGAGCAGGCCATTGCGGCCAACAAAAAAGTGGTGGGTCTGGAAACCATGGAAGAGCAACTCTCGCTATTTCGCGATCTGCCATTGTCCGACCAGATCGTTTTGCTGCAGCAGGCGGTGCAGGATTACCCGGAACTGGCCGGATTGATGGAACAGCTTCTACAGGCATGGCTGGATCGGGATCTGGACAGAATGGCGACGTTGAGTGCCGAGAACATGGCTGACCTGCCAGAATCGATAAAGAAAGATTTTTCCCGCAATCTGGTCGAAGCACGTAATCACCGTATGGCGGAACGCTCAATGCCGCTGCTGCAAAAGGGCGGCGCCTTTATTGCGGTGGGCACCCTGCATCTGGCCGGCGATGAAGGGCTGGTGGCGTTGTTGCGGCAGGCAGGAATGAAGGTCACCGCCGTTTATTAAGGCCACCCTTACGACCATTTCTGTGCGTACGACGGATGAAATGATGGCAGCGGTCGGTCATAATGCGCAGCCCGAACAAGCTGTGGATCATCTTCATGTGGTTTAAAAATCTCATCCTCTATCGCCTAACCCGCCCCTTCGAGCTGGATCACGACGCCCTGAACGAAGCGCTACAGGGCGCGGCCTTCCACCCCTGCGGCAAGAGTGTTCCCTTCAGCTATGGCTGGGATGCGCCGCTCGGACGCCACGGCGAGCAACTGGTCCACACCATCGGTCACTACTCGATGATCTGCGCCCGTAAGGAGGAGCGTCTGCTCCCCGCAGCGGTGATTAACGAGCAACTGTTGGAAAAAGTCGAACAGATCGAACTGGCCGAGGCACGTCCGGTTGGCCGCAAGGAGCGCCAGCAACTCAAAGAGGAGCTGACCCTGACCCTGTTGCCGCAGGCGTTCACCCGCAGCCGCGCCACCTACGCCTATATCGACCGCACTAACCGCTGGCTGGTGGTCGACGCCGCCAGTACCAACCGTGCCGATGAACTGGTCACTCTGCTGCGCCAGTCGCTGGATGGCCTGAGTGCCCGCCTGCCGCAGACCAACGAATCGCCGCGGGTGATCATGAGCCAATGGCTGCGTGGAGAGAACATCCCCGCCGGTTTCGAACTGGGTGACGAATACGAACTACAGGATGGTGACAAGGAAGGGGCGATCGTTCGTTGCCGTCGTCAGGACCCTCATGCTGAAGAGATCCAGGGGCATCTGGAGGCAGGCAAGCAGGTCGCCAAGCTGGCACTGAGCTGGCAGGAGCGTATCGAGTTTGTCGTACCCGACGACCTTAGCATCAAACGCCTGCGCTTCACCGACACCGTCAAGGCCGAGCAGGATGAGAATATCGAAGATCCGGCACAACAGTTCGACAGCGACTTCGCGCTGATGAGTTTGGAGTTGTCGAAGTTTATCGAGGCGGTGATTAAGGCGTTTGGTGGGGAGAGTGAGATTGAGCCGGTTTGATTTGAATCGCTTCGCGATGTTTATTGTCATTCCCGCGTAGGCGGGAATCCAGAAGTGCATCGCTTCGCGATGAGTTCGTAGGCTGGGCAGTCATGCCCAGCTTTTTTATTTCTATATCCCGGCTATCGCCGGTATTTCACATGAGTCGCTGCGCGACAGATGAAGGCATTTGAAAGCGGGGACTCGCCCCCGCGGGTCGAGGTACTTTTTCTGGCGAGAAAAAGTACCCAAAAAGCGCTCCCGGAATTCTCGCCCCTTCGGGGTACCCTCGTTGCTCGCTTTGGTCGGGCATTGCAGACAGGCCGTCCATGGCCTGACTGCAACATTGCGCACTTCCTGTGCGCAACCCTAAAGGGCTATTCCTCCCTCCACTGCGCGACTCGGCTGGAATTGACGGGCCCAAAACCGCTCCGTTTTACAATGAGGGAATTGGGGGTACTAACGGCCTCTTTTTTCCCGCTGTATGTACTTCAACATCCGTCTACTGTCGCCCTGGGCTTGTTCAATGAGCTCCTCAAGCATGGCGGCAGTCATCGAGATGGTGTCGTCCATTTTAGTGTCAGCAGTTTGCAGCAGACAGGCCATAGCCTTGGCTCGGTCTAGCCGGTCGATGACACGAACATGCAGATCGAGCAGGGAAACGGTTTGAACGTTGCTGCTGCCCTTGTCGTAGTCGTCGCCGTCTTCACGGATCTGCCAGGAGGCAGTACGGTCGGTGGATTGGGGGTAGATTACGTTTGTATGTGACATTGCTTTTGCTCCTTGTCGTTCCGGCGTTATTGCCGGGTGGATGGAAGCTCAACGCAAAGCGGCCCCGATGTCGTTGAGACAGAAGGGCCGCTTGTCACACAACGGGCGATAATGATCATCGCCGGGTATGTTGTATACTCGATGCAGCCCTAAGGTCTGTCGATAGCAGTCTTAGGGTTAGCCGGGTGGAAGGTGTTGACGCACTATTCACTCGGCGCTTTGTTTTGAGCGGTGTTGCACTGTTCAAATTAAGGAGAAAGGGAGAGGGAGTCAAGGGAAAAATACGGGGAAAATGAAAACAAATATTAAATAAATAATTCAGTAAAAAGCGGTGTCAATTAACACTTCTTTGTGAATTGAGGTGTCCACTAAAGCGGTGCTAGATCAGGCCCCGAAGGGGCTTACGTGGTTGTGATTGTTATGTTTCTCTATGATAATGATCTTAAATCAAGTTACGGCAAATATTATGAAAGCAAAGCTCCTCGCTGCACTTAGCTTTATTGGTATTTTAATACTTGAAAATGATGCAGACCTTGTAAAAAGCAATGTCGCTAGCTGGATCAAGCCTTTGGGCTTTAGCGAACACCTTCTAAACGATGCAGCTACGAATATTACATTGCGAGTTATCGTTTATGGATTATTACTTTTAAGTGTACTGCTGATATTTTTTAAAAATAAAGAAAAAGATTCGCCGCCAACAGCAATAGACAATTCTGTCAGGTCAGTAAATCAAACAGGCGGAATTACCGCCAGGTACGTGAATATTGGAAATCACCAGCGTACTCTAAATACAGAAACCAAAACGGCTTTATTAAACTCACTAGGTAAAGAAAAACCTGTTGATATTGTTGTTGCCATGAATGATCAAGAAGCTGATACATTTGCACACGAGATAAGGAAATTTTTAGCTGATAATGGT
>JBNKVM010000072.1:0-57573 GCA_050299175.1 Thiohalomonadaceae bacterium | reverse complement strand
CGCTCGACAGAGCATTAGATACTGCGTCCAATCCCCCTGCGATGAGTACATTGCCGTTGGGCAGCAGGGTCGCCGTGGCATTTTGCCTGGCCTTGGACATGGCCCCGCTGGTAGCCGTGAAGCTGTCCGTCGCCGGGTCGTACAGCTCCGCGCTCGACAGGGCAATCCCGTTAGTACCACCGGCAATGAGCACCTTGCCGTTGGGCAGCAGGGTCGCTGTGGCGCTATACCTGGCCGTGGTCATGGAACCGGTGGTGGCGGTGAAGCTGTCCGTGGCCGGGTCATACAGCTCTGCGCTCGACAGGGCGCCTGTGTTAAAGCCGCCCGCGATGAGCACCTTGCCGTTGGGCAGCAGGGTTGCCGGAGTGCGATCTCTGACTGCGGTCATGGAGGTGGCTGTCGCGGCAAATCCCTGCACGGTAATCGCCAGGGTGGCTGTCGTGCTGCCGCCGCTGTTGCTGGCCGTCACCGTATACGTGGTAGAGGCAAGTGCGGTCGGTGTGCCGCTGATCACGCCGGTACCAGTATCCAGGCTGAGCCCGGTCGGCAAGCTGGGCGATACGCTGTAAGCGGTCACCGCGCCGCCACTACTGCTCGGTGTGTTATTGGTGATGCTGACACCAACGGTGTAGACCGCCGGATTGCTGCTGTAACTCAAGCTGCTCGGTGCGATGTCATTAACGGTGATCGAGACACTCGCGTTGGCACTGCCGCCGGAGTTGGTGGCCGTCACCGTGTAGCTCGCAGTGGCAGTTGCCGCAGTCGGTGTGCCGCTGATCACACCGGTAGCGGTGTCCAGGCTGAGTCCCACAGGTAAGCTGGGCGAGACGCTGTATGAAGTTACCGCACCACCACTACTGCTCGGGGTGTTATTGGTGATGCTGACGCCGACGGTGTAGACCGCCGGGTTTGATGAATAGGTTAAGGACGCCGGTGCTTGTGTACCGCCACCACTGCTGCCACCACCACCGCAACCTGCCAAGACCAAGAGCAGCGCACTGCCCAGCAACAATAATCTGTTCATCTTATTCTCCTGACCAGGACATCCGATCGAATAGTGATGATCAATTATCCGTCAGAAAGGCGCGGCTTCGCCTGAGTGAAAACACCCAATTTGCATGGTGCGGGGTTGGAAACGGCTAGCGGTCTAGCAGGTTACTGATAGCCACCTGCAACTGCATGGGCTGAATGGGTTTGGTCAGCAGTTGGTAGTCCATCTGCTGGAGTTCGGCTTCTACCACGGCGGTATGCTCACCGGTAATAATGATGGCCGGGATAGGCTTGCCATACTGCTGTTCCAGGCTGCGCAATACATCCAGGCCGGTCATGTCATCCTGCAGGCGGTAATCGCAGAGGATGATATCGGGGGGTGTCGCGGCGATGGCCGCCGAAGCCTGGCGATAATCGCTTGCGGTGTCCACCTCGCATTGCCACTCTTGCAGAACCAGCCGCATCCCGTCCAATATGTCAGGTTCGTCGTCGATCACCAGCACGCGAACGTTTTCCAGATTCGGCTGCTCGGTAGGGTATTCCGGTTCAGCAGGCATGTCCTGCGCCTCGGTTGCCGCCAGTGTGACGGTGAAACAGGAACCCTGCCCCTCGCTGGAGGTGACGCTGAGTTCATAGCCGAGCAGGTCACACAAACGTTTGGTGATCGACAGGCCCAGACCGACCCCTTCCCTGCGATCACGACGCTTGTTGCCGACCTGATAATACTCGGCAAAGATGCTCTCCAGTTCGTCTTCTGGGATACCGATGCCTGTGTCTGTGATGGCAATGCTCAGGTGCTGCTGCGCGACGCTCTCGGTGATCTCGATGTAGCCCTTGTCGGTATATTTGATCGCATTGCCCAACAGGTTACGCACGATGCGCGCCAACAATATCTCATCGGTCATCGCCCAGGCATCGCTACCGTTATGGCGGATTTGCAACCCCTTGGCGGTGGCTGTGTCTGTCAGTTCATCGACCACCGATTGCACCACCATGGTTGGCTCTATCAGTTTGGCGTGAATTCTGATCTTCCCCGTATCCACATTGGATATCTCAAGCAGCGCGGAAAACATGTCACTTAATGCCTGATGAGCACTCGTGATCTTGTCGACGAGTTGCAGGGCTCCGTTGTCGCCCTGCACTTTCTGCTTCAGGCCATACAGAAAAAGTCCGATGGAGTTCAGCGGCTGGCGCAGGTCATGGCTGGCCGCGGCGAGAAACTCTGACTTGCCAAGGTTTGCCTTTTCGGCTTTTTCTTTTTCCTGTTCCGCCCGTTCTTTTTCTGCCGTCACCGCACTCAGCAGTCGCTCATTATCCAGATCGACACTGATCGTGTTGATCACGACTTTTGATATCCGCACGATCACAATAAGCAGGAACAGGATGTAAATCAGCATGCTATAGAAGAACACCATATAGCCAAGCTCATAAACTCTAACGGCCAACCCCAGGATAGCCGGAACGGTAAAAACCACACCGGTCCAGACCGAAGGTGCAAAGGAGATGATATTCCCGGCGGTGAGACCGACGTAGGTGGTGATGAAGGTAACGATGAGTTCAGGCTGGTCTTCATGCGGCATGAACAGATAGCCGCCAATCCCCCAGAGCAATCCGGCAAACAACCAGAAAAAAACAATCACTCCGTGAATCAGATTGAAGTTGCTTTGTCCGTGCCGGCGTTGCGCCCTGAAACGCGGGTAAATGAATATCTCGCGGGACAAGACCATCAGCAGGTTGATGCCTACCCAGTAGAGCATCGCTTCAAGATGGCCGGTATTGCGTAACAGGAAGGTCAGGATCGTCGCAAACAGAACGCTGAAAAAACCGGTCATCGCGGTTTGTTTCAGCAACAGATCAAGTCGTCGTTCTTTTATGCGATCCAGGGTATCTTCAGACATCGATGGCATGGCTCGCTCAGTTCTCAAGCAATCCATGCTTGCGCACGTAGTGCACGAGTTCCACCGTATTTTTTAGATCCAGTTTTTTCATCAGACTGTAGCGATGATTCTCAACCGTCTTGGCTGAGAGGTTGAGCCTTGCGGAAATCTCTGCGCTATTGAGGCCCTCGACAACCAGTTCCATGATCTGGAATTCCCGCGTGGTGAGGTCTGGCCTACCGGGAAGTGCCCGCTCACTCACACTGGGAGAAAGCGCCCGCTTGCCGCTCATCACCTGCCTAATCGATGCCAGCGTCTCTTCCGCGGAAATCTCCTTGAGCAACACGCCATCCGCATTGGAATCCAGCAACTGCTGGAACAGTGCCCCTGAATCGACACCGGTCAGCATGATGACCTTGATCTCGGGATAGCGCTGCTTGATGTACTCCAGCACCGCGACCGTACCCCCGCCCGGCATGCGGTAGTCCTGGATAACCAGATCGGGTTGTAACTGGGAGACCGCTTCCTTCAAATCCGGCGCATTACCGACCTCCGCCACCACCTCGTAGTCCGGTACGGTTTCCAGGACAACCCTGAGGGCATCCCTGAAGAGCTTGTGATCGTCGGCCAAAATGATGCGCATATTTAGTGTGTTACCAGAATCAGGCAATTACAGGGGCACAGCTTACCTTGCATCCGTTATGTTTTGAAATGCAAAAAATCTAATCTAAACAGGACAATACCACCGACCCCCTCAGCAACAAATCAGCAATATCGGCACATAAAATTATAAAATTGCCAACATACTCCTTTAGAGGTAAAAATATAGTAGGAAGCACCACGCGCATGGAGGCATCACACAGAAGAGAGAGAGTACGGAGAATGTGAACGCCCTCCCCCCAGTACTAAAGGGCCCATCTGTATCAGGAGCCAAATACATGTCTAACAACCAGCAAGATGAGATCGATAGCGTCGACTTCTACGCCGCCATTCAGGCACATGTACTCTGGCGAGTCCGCCTTGAGGCCTACGTCGATGGTACAAGCACCGAGAAATTGGATCACAACATCGTTGGCCGCGACGATTGCTGCGCCCTGGGTAAGTGGATCTACGGCGCTGGTGGCAGACACTTCAGCAATCATCCGGGATTCCCGGAGCTAAAGAAGGTCCATGCCTGCTTCCACAAAGCTGCAGGCGAGGTCATCCACTACGTCGACAGCGGCGATATCGAACATGCCCGCAAACTGCTACTGCAAGGCGATTACACAACCTGCTCCCACAAAGTAAAAGGCCATCTGGCAAAACTCGGCCTTGAGTCCGGAAACAGCATGGCAGGTTGAATCGAACCCTGCCCACTTAAAATAAAAAGGGCGCCGATGGCGCCCTTTTTATTTACTTATTTCGGCCAGCGTCTCCTGCCTTCCGAATTAACAGGCAGCCACCGCAACAGGCCCAACAGCAGGATGAGGAATGGATGGAACAGGCCGCCACCGCCACTACTCTCTTCATCGGCAGGCGGAGGGATCACAGCCGCCGGGGTGGTAAAGCTGTCGGCAACACTCCACTCGGTCCAATCGCCGAAGTTGTTCACGTAGCGCACCGCCCAATAATAGGTTTGCCCATCGAGCAGGCCCGCGCTGGACGGCACAACGTGACTGGTCAGGTCAACGGCGGTTTCACCTGAGTCGTAAACGATATAGTCGGCAGGGTCATCCCAGTTGTACGCCACGGTCGAGACGGTGTTGCTCGACGGGTTGAAAACATAAGAAGACGGCGCGGTTAACGCCAGCCCCACATCGACATCGCTGCCGCCCGCCGCGTAGACACCGGAGTACATATCGTAGTCATAGGCAACGAAATCCATTTGCTGGAAATTCCAGGCGATTGCGCCGTTGCTGTAGAGTAGCACCTGAAAATGGAGCGGGTTGGTGATACCTGATGGTAGCAGCATACCCGATGGCATGAACGCCGCGAAGGCACCACCACCGCCACCATCTGCAGAGGTCTGGCCGTACCACTCGACCATGACGTGATCGCCGCCGTGATAGACATTAACGTAACCGTCGTCGGCAGTGATGTTATCGTTGCTGGCAAAGATGACATCCATCGCACTGTAATCGACATCCAGATGCACACCTGGGTTAGTGCATTGCTGACAACTTTCTCCGGCCTCCAGTAGTTCGATCATGCCACTGCGGTTAACCGAAATAGCGGTGATAGTGCGGCCATAAAACGGGAAGTTAAACGGCAGTGTGTAGCTGACATCGCCGTCCATCATGTTGTTGAGCGAGGCACGCGCCTGCGGACGATCCGCAGCAGGTTCCGCGTAATCCAGCACACGCCATTGCGCCCCCACCTGAGTACTAGCCGATGCACTGTCAGTAAATGCCGAGGCAGTCAGTGTCGGTGTCTTGCTACTCTCTTCACCACCTGTCGGGGAGACGGTAGTCGGTGTTGCTACGGAGGAGAAGCTGCCATCGCTGTAAACGCGTTGTGCGAAGATATTAAAATCTCCCGCCACTTCGCGATTTCGCCAGGCGATATCTGCACCACCATCACCATCCGCTACGATCACGGGATTAATACCGTAGCCCGGTTTGTCGCTAACGACGACACCGCCGCTACTCCATTGCACAGTCGCATTGCTCGCCACCCGCTGCGCCAGTATCCGGGTCATGGGATAAGGGTTCTCCCACCAGCTCACCACCACGCCGCCGCTGCCGTCGCTCACCAGTACCGGTGTTTGATTACGTGAGGTATCGGCGATGCTCAGCAAGGTGCCGTCGGCGATCCAGCCGCTAACACTGGCACCACTGCTATCAATACGATGCAGATAGATGTCGTAGTGAGCGGGAATACCTGGATAGAGGTTGGAGTTGCGGCTGTCACGCCAGGCAAGATAGGCACCACCGGCACCGTCGCTCATTATTTGTATCTGATCCTGATAGCTGCCGGTATGGGTCGCGATGGCAATACCTGATGTGCCCCACTGTTCGACGCCACTGCCGTCGATGCGTTGGGCATAGAGATCACCGTAATCGGAAGGGGTGCGCCAGTCTTCCCAGGCAATAATAGCACCGCCAGCGCCGTCGCTGGTGATCACAGGAGAAGCTTTACTCGGTGTACTGGCGGCGGCAATTTCCACACCGGTGGCAGCCCAAAGAGGAGTGCCACTGGCATTCAGGCGCTGTGCATGAATCTTTTCGTCGCCACTAAAACTTCCCCAGATAACGATAATGCCACCCGCACCATCCAGCACCATCTGCTGATTGTACTGCCCCTGGCTTGCAGTAATAACGGGCATGCCGCCAGCCGACCAACCGCTATGCACACTGCCGTTACTGTCGACGCGTTGGGCGTAGATATCGTAATTGGTGACAGCGTCATAGTACCGCCACGCGATCAGGACACCGCCGCTACCGTCGGCAATCATTACCGGGTTGCCGTTATTGCCGCTGCCGCCACTGATGAGCATGCCGCCAGCATTCCAGCCGGTGACAACATTGCCGCTGCCATCCAGATGCTGCAAATAGATTTCAAATGAGGTTGAGTTCACCCAGGCGATATAGACACCACCCGACCCATCGCTAACTACCAACGGGGCACTTTGAGCGTCGCTCGAAACTACGCTGACCGGAATACCACCAGTGGCCCACATCGCCTCGCCGCTGGCGGCGATGCGTTGGGCGTAGATATCACCGTCACTTGCGCGACGGTCCTCCCAGGCGATCACCACACCACCCGCGCCGTCGCTGGCAGAGGCAGGGTAGAGTTGATCACCGGTGGAGGCGTTGACGGTTGTATTGAGGTAGTTATCGCCTGACCAGGCCGACACCGCGCCACTGACCAGCAGGAAAAAGATGCCTGCCAGGCAGGCCACTGAGAGATTACGAGGGATATCACGCATGATTTATTGCCCCTGTCGAATGATGAAAAAACCAGGCAGCCTTTCAGCTGCCCCTCGCAACGCATTGCAAGGGATGACGACACAACGACTTACAATGTAAGGTAATAGCCCTGCATCAGGTATGGATGAAATAACCCAGACAAGAGAGAGAGAAATGCCCGACACCCCATCGGCAATCGGGAATCAACCCGCCGAAATCAACCATTTCATCCTGGATATGTACCGACATATCGGCACCATCCCACAGGACACGTACAAGGCATGGGCTCTCGACGGCCTGAAGCAGGTGATACCGTTCGACTCCGCCTTGTGGGCGGAGGGTGCCGAATTCGGCACGACCATCTTCGACGCGTATCTCCACAACAGCGTGCACCCGGCCAGCGTTTGGCTTGAAGACTACGCCCAGTTCAAGGAAGTTGATCCGCTGGCCCTGGCAGCATTCGAAAACAAGGGCATCACCATCCACGATGCGGACCTGATGCCGCGCGAGGCATGGCTGTCTGCTCCGCAATACGCCCCTTTCTGCCATAAACACCAAATTGCCTATAGCCTTTGCACCATGGACTACGATCCGACCACCACCCTGGTCGAAGTCATCTCAATCTACCGCGCCGATAGCGAATGCCCCTACACGGATGAAGAAAAACAGCGCATGCAGTTCCTCTTTCCGCACCTATTGGAAACCCGGCGCCGCAATCTACAGGCAGGAACCGGTCCAGTGCTACCCATACTCGATGATGTTGCCATCTGCGAAGCCAACGGCCTGCTGCATCACGCCGGAGAGCAATTTGTCGCCACGCTGCAAAAAGCCTTTCCCGACTGGCACGGACCGCACCTGCCACAGGAACTGGTGAGTGTACCAGGGCAAAAAGGCACCGCAGCCAATCGCTGCAACAAGATGTTCAGTGATCAACCCGTCGGGGCAGCCCATCTAATCAGTACACATGAATACGCGATGCTAGACACGCTGACCCCCGCCGAATACCGGGTTGCAAAGCTGTTGATCGGAGGACTCTCCTATCAGGATGGTGCGGTGCAACTGGCCATTGGCATCTCCACCTTCAACAAACACGCCAATAAGGTGTATCGCAAACTGAAAGTGGATGGCCGCACGGAATTGGCGCACCGCTTCGGCGCTCAATTGGGATAAGGGATAATGGAGAACAAACTGTTCAGTGACAGCAACAGCGCACTCATCCTTTCACTACACCGAGGCAAGGAAGGTTGTCCCGTTACTGAGTTCAAGCCATGGGCACTGGCGCAAATCGCCGACGTACTCGATTTCGATGCCGCAAGTTGGAACACCTGTGCGGGAACGAATGAGAACACGCACACCCTGGATCACTGTGAATTCGGACGGCTGCTTCACAACGACGCGATCAGTATCAGTGCATCGGTATGCGACAGGCACACCACACTGGGTGACACGATTACCCTCTACCGCTCTACGGTGAGTAACGCTTTCAACGCCGAGGAACAGACGCTACTGGAATTGCTTCTGCCACACCTGAGTATCAGCTATCGCCAGAATCAGCTCTACTCCATGCAATCTTCACAGGGTAATTCAGCCACCGGGTTCGGCGCTTACGCCATCTGCGACACAGCAGGCGTATTGCACCGGGCCAGCGACGCGTTCACCCAACTGCTGTTGACTGAGGCACCTGAATGGCAGGGACCGCTTCTGCCATGGAAAACGTCTTTGGCAGGCAATCGTCGTCGCCATCTGGAGATCAAGGGAGATAAGGTGATCATCAACGCACGGCGCAGCGAAAACCTTTTCCATCTGCATATCAGGTTGCGGACCCCCATCGATAATCTCAGTGCGGCGGAATTGAAAGTGGCGCGGGAACTGGTGACCGGCTCAAGCTACAAAGCAGCGGCACAGCATTTGAACCTCTCGCCATCGACCGTCAACAACCATGCTGCGGCCATTTACCGTAAACTGGACGTCAGCAATAAAGCCGCTCTGATCAGTCGCTGGCAGGAGCTGGGCGGGGATAGGCAAAAAGGTCATTTGCAAAGTGGTCCCCTTCACAGCTAATCGTATGAAACAGCCGCCTGCACCGTACCAGCATAAAACTCCACGCCTGGCGCTTATTGACGCCGGGCGCGGCATCGCTCTGTTGCTGATGTTTGCGTATCACTTCTGTTTCGATCTCAATTACTACGGCTTCACCCATTTCGATTTCAACCATGATTCGTTCTGGCTGGGTGCACGTAGCGTGATCGTTTCGCTGTTCCTGTTGCTTGTCGGCATTAGCCTGCAACTGGCCAATGCCCACGGAATACGTTGGCATTCAGTCTGGCGTAGGTTGCTTATGCTTGCCGCTGCTGCGGGTGGCGTGACCATCGCCAGCGCCATGCTCTTTCCGAACAGCTATATCTTTTTCGGCATTCTTCATTTCATCGCCGTAGCCAGCCTGCTTGGTTTAGCTTTTTTGCGTTATCGCTGGCTGGCACTGTTCGCAGGGATTGGGCTTTTGTGGTTGGGGCTTGGTTTTAGCGATCCACTATTCAACCGACCGCCATTCCAGTGGATTGGCCTGATGACCTATAAACCGATCACTGAGGATTATGTGCCGCTGCTGCCCTGGTTCGGTGTTGTACTGCTGGGCATTTTCATCGGCAGCGGGTTAATGGCAGCGAGGGGGAAAATCGCAACGTGGCGAGGAACGAATGGCGCGTGGCCACTGCTACGTCTGGCGGGCCGGCACAGCCTGTTACTGTATCTCATCCATCAACCTATCTTACTTGGGTTCCTTTATCTCGCCGCAGGGCAATTTTCAGCATAGCCTAAGGTTTCATCACGACAAGATCGCAAATAATCCCAACAATATCCAGAAAACGTGGACTTATTCAACTATGGTATCCAAACTGCCGAACAGAAAAATGTGTGAACATCCCCATAGAGTTCTAACACATTAGCTCTAAAGCACCTCCATCACTTGGGCTTGGCGGTTTGTATTTCATTTTGTTAAATCAGAACAAGCAATTAGGGTATTTGCTCATTACGACTATCATCAGAGGCAACTTCACATGCGCCCTTCAGTTATTCCGTGACGAATAACCAAAATCTCCTTGCCATGCACCATTATGATAATCGATTGCAAGCCATTGTGGAGCAAGCACGTTCCAATTCGCGATAGGTGGGAGACTCGCTGAATCACTATCTCTGTGCTCCGCGGAAACAAGGACGACTGCAAGGTTAGGCGTAATAAATAATGGCGACTCATCATCATGCAGTTCACGAAACGAAACTACTTTCCGGATACAACACGCGAGTGTCACAATAATTTCAGCCACAATCGGAGAGGTTCTGTTATTCAACGCCTTCTCAGCCGCAGGGCTAATATTCACTTTGCAATCTTTCTGCTCTATGCGTACGCTTGTATCCATCATTTACCTCGTCCGTCACTATATAAACAGCCTATAAATCAATGAATTTTGCCGCGATCCCTGCACCACGGACAGTGTTGACCAAATCATCAAGCGACAATTTCCCATACTCAAAATCAACAAGAATCAAACCTGCTGTTTCTGGGCGAACACGATTCACACCGGGCGCTTTTGACAGCACCTCAACTAATTTATCTGGCGAAGATTCTCCTTCGAGATGAATCATTGTAGTTGACATGGCAAGCCTCCATTTAATTAAAGAGTGGAAAGGTGAAGTTCACCGAAGGTTCAGAAAGCTTAAGTGAACACTCATCATTCGCAACAATGAATGTACCAGATGTCCGTTCTATACCGGCTTCAACTACAGCATTGTCAGCATTTTGCAATATAGATTGCAGACAACGCCCCATTTGTGTTCGTCGCGAATAAAGTAGTCCATCTTTTTCGAAATTTTTGCGCGCCTGCCAAGCCCCTTTGGCCCCCAAGGCAAGGAAGTAATCTAGTAATGCCTCGCCCAGTGCATTCTCACCTAGTAGCCCTTCCAAATACTGAATTATGGACAAATCATCCTTTACTTTCGACGGCAACAAATTAGTGAGCCATAACGGCAAAAAATCGTACATAGACTCACCATTTACATGGCCGACAAGAATATCTTCTTTTATGATTTGCCGGAGATCTGAGGTAGGATCCGCTCCTGTTCTGATTGCCAGCTGAACAAGAGCAATTGCCTCATTTCGATGCCCACCTATTCCTACCCCACATAAATAATGGTCAAGAATGTCGTGAACAAGTACAGATGTAGATATTTGACAACCCGTTTCTGCGGTGGCAGCTATTACTGACGGTTCACCAATAGAGCAATCAAGTTTCCAACCTCGTGCGCCGAAACCATCATTCCAGGAATAATTATAGGAAACCGGAATATGTGCACCTTCCATTGCAAAATCACTCCTATCCAATGCCCTGAAATCGAGTATATAGCATCTTACGTAAACGTCAAATATAAACCAACGAAAGAGCGATTTCAAAAATACTACAGCTCAAGATTACCCAGGAATTTAAATGATTTGACCGGACAGTCTACCTACAGACTGTCCGAGCCTGAGTGATTGTGGTTCAAGAATAATAAGACGGATACTAGCGTTGATCCCAAACAAGAGTGAGAACTTCTGAATTCGGTAGCATATTGCCTATGGAACAGACATCACAATTTTCCAGCCTAGGTTTCTTGCGACAACCGTAACATTTCTCAACCAGCTTTGCTGCAACCTCTAGATCACTTAGCATTTTTTTATATTGTGCGATTTGTTCAGTGGCCATACTCTTTAGTACTTTCAGCTGTTTCGCAACTTCGCGACTTGAATCGTTACCTGTCGTACTTTCTGAACGTACCTTTGCCAGTTGCCTCATTTGCTGAACTGGTACTCCAAGTCTACCTAACATTAGAATCGCACGAAAACGCTCAACATCGGACTCAGAGTAGAGTCTGGTTCCTTTTTCACTACGGCGTGGATTTATGAGTCCTTCTTCATCATAAAACCGAAGTGTCCGTGTAGTTGTATCAAGGATCTTTGCAACATCACCAATCCTCATGTTTGAACTGTTCTTTGACCTCTTGATAGACATAGCGCACTCCGGGAGAATATTTGCCAACACTAAAACCTGCCAATTTAGCAATACTATGATTTTCCATATAATCAAGAATCAAAATATATATTTCGAGTTTATTTTTTTTGATACGTAAAGCAATTACACCTATGAACAGGTTTACTTTTTCCTGACTGCTAACCATAAGTAGATAGGAAATCTATTGCTACAGAGGTAGCGATATGAAGCATAAATAACACGCACAGAACTATAGTAGTAAAAACCCTCCTGAATCACTGTAAACAAATATCAACTCTATTATCTCGCTCGGCTAACATCTGCATAACTTGCTCCAAGTATTCATCACCATACTTTCTCTTTGTATTAAAGTCCTCTTATGAAGAAGCAGCGTTACACGTAATGCACTAAAACCGTTCCCCTACCCCATGTGTCTATATTTATATCGTTCACCTACTCAACTCCTGCCTGCTATCTAGCTCTAGCAAAATGCTCACCCCATACTCCCCACAGGATTGCCAGCTTATCCCTATGGAGCCAAGTACTCACGGTCAATGCACAAAAGAGAGGTACCCTCAATGCTTTCTAAATCCACAACACCAAAAACATATCATATTGTTTTACAAAACATTATCCTGAAGAATTCACCCGTTCTTAGTCGTTTTGCTTATACCCTTATCTAACCCTCCTATTACCGCGCTTTTTATTGGTGCGGTATAGTGACTGGCCAAAATTCGGATGCGCGGCCAGCGGTAATGGGCGCGATAAAACAAATATATAGAGAGACTAAAAGGAGAGCCCCATGATCAAGCCAGTCGGTTCCGATGAATTGAAACCTCTGTTTGTCTACGACTCAAACAAGCACGACGCTCTGAAGCACGACGCAGAATCCCTGCCGTCCATGATGCTCAGTTCCCAGGCTGCCGCCAACGCAGTCATGATGGGTAGCGGCTACTTCAGCCCCCTTCCCGGTTACATGAATGTCGCCGACGCCATGGGCGCCGCCGAAACCATGACCCTGACTGATGGCAGCTTCTTCCCGGTACCGGTAATGAACCTGACCACCAAGGAACAGGTTGCCGCTATCGGAGATGCCAAACGCATCGCACTGCGTGACCCTAACGTCGACGGCAATCCGGTACTGGCCGTCATGGATATCGAAGCGATCGAAGAAGTTACTGCCGAACAGATGGCCACCATGACCGAGCAGGTCTACCGCACCGCTGACCCGGCCCACCCGGGTGTTGCTGCGTTCAACGGCCAGGGCAACATGGCTATCTCCGGTTCGATCCAGGTGCTGAGCTTCTCCTACTTCGCCGAAGATTTCCCGGACACCTTCCGCACCGCGGTGGAGATTCGTAACGAAATCGCTGAACGCGGCTGGAAAAAGATCGTAGCTTTCCAGACCCGTAACCCGATGCACCTGGCCCACGAAGAGCTGTGCCACATGGCTATGGACCGCCTCGGCTGCGATGGTCTGGTGATCCACATGCTGCTGGGCAAACTGAAAGAGGGCGATATCCCGGCCCCGGTTCGTGACGCCGCTATCCGCAAGATGGTTGAGCTGTACTTCCCACCGAACAGCGCCATGGTTACCGGTTATGGCTTCGACATGCTCTACGCCGGTCCCCGCGAAGCGGTACTGCACGCCTACTTCCGTCAGAACATGGGCGCCACCCACTTCATCATCGGTCGTGACCACGCCGGTGTCGGTGACTACTACGGTGCCTTCGATGCGCAAACCATCTTCGACGACGAAGTACCTCCGGGCGCTCTGGACATCGAAATCTTCAAGGCTGACCACACCGCCTGGTCGAAGAAGCTGAACAAGGTTGTGATGATGTGTGAAGCTGAAGATCACTCCAAGGAAGACTTCGTGCTGCTCTCAGGTACCAAGGTTCGTGAGATGCTCGGCAACGGCATTGCACCGCCGAAAGAGTTCTCCCGTCCTGAAGTGGCTCAGATCCTCATCGACTACTATCAGGCCCTCGATAGCAAGAAATAAGGTGCTAAGGTAGTACGCAGATAAGAAAGGGGCGCCGGTGGCGCCCCTTTTTTCTTTGTGAGTCGCCTAAAACGGATAGGCGGAAAATTGATCGGCCACCGCCCACCAGCGACCGTTTTCCCGAACGAAGAAGAACATATCCCGGCCGCCCATCTCGGTACGCTGACCGTTGATGGTAAAGGCCATGTCGAAGTCGTAGGCCACCACCGCGGAGTCGCCGTAAAGATGGATCACCGGGTCAACTTCCTGCCAGTAGTGGATCGTCGCCATTTCGACAAAACCTTTCCAACCGGCAATACACGCATTAGCCCCTTCGCGCCGATGACGATCGGTGGCAGTGATGGCGATCATCTGTGGATGAAAGTAGTCAACCAGATCGTCCGGATTGCCCTTCGTCCAGCAGTCGTTGAGCTCACGCAGGGTATTCCAGACCGCCTGCTCGTCAGCCGACTGAAAGGTAAAATCTTTCATGCCTTCCTCCTTAAGCGGTTCACCGCAGTATGTCACCGGCATGTGGTACCACAACGGCAAAACGGTCGGCCAGTGCGGCCAGTGAAGCACGCTGTACCGTGGCGGCGGAAACCGTGCCGCCTTCACCGTCGGGCAGATCGCGGGTGGCGGTCGCCGCACCGACCACGGTCGTAGCATAACCAAGATCGAGCGCGGCACGGGCGGTCGAACTGACACACATGTGGGTCATGAAACCGACCAGGATCAGCTGCTTGCGCCCGGTACGCTCCAGGACCTGCCGCAGTTCAGTGCCGGCAAAGGCATTGGGCAGGCGTTTTTCGATCACGGCTTCCTCCGGCGCAGGCTGCAACGACTCGACAATGTCGAAGAAAAGGCTGGCAGGATTGAACAATGCGCCGTTCCCGCGATGCTTCACGTGCACCACCGGCGTTCCCGCCCTGCGTGCACGGGCCAGCAATTGCGCCGCCTGCTCTATAGCGGCGTCGATCCCGACCAGCGGCAGGGCGCCGTCTCGATACTCCTTCTGCGCATCGATGATCACCAGCACGCTCTCGGACAACCGTGCAGGGGCTGGGTGTGCGCCCGCCAATTGCAACAACGTCGCAGGTGACTCAACCGCCGAGAGCGACAGGGGAAATAACAAAAACAGGGAGGCAATCAATTTATACATAGCGAGATCTCCGTATTACGAAAGAAGAGCATCGCCTTGAAGCACGCCGCAGGGCAGTGTCAGAATAGACAACTACAGTGTGAGATCTGCCATGACCAAAATCGCCCTGCTGCTGGTGTCCGGCGCCACCCCATCCAGCGTTACCGCCACCCTCGATATGTTCAATATCGCAACGCGCTTTGTCGGAGAGGCAGCACTGCACCTCGAGGTATTCTCACCCAGGGCTGGGCGCCTGCCACTTGCGGGAGGTTTACAACTGGACACCAGACCGCTGCCGCCACAACTCTCCGACTTCGATGCGGTAATCCTGCCTGGCTTCTTCGCCAACGATATCACTGAGTTAATCCAGCGGCTGGAGAGCTCCTGGCAACCGGTCATCACCCTGCTAAAAAAACTGCCACCAACCACCCTGATCGCTGCCAGTTGTTACGGTACCTTCGTGTTGGCCGAGAGCGGTCTGCTGGATGAACACACAGCAACCACTACCTGGTGGCTACGTGATGAGTTCAGGACGCGCTATCCCCGTATCAGGCTCGACGCAGCAAAGGCACTGGTGGAAGACGGCAATCTCCTTACCGCCGGGGCGATGACCGCCCACACCCTGCTCTCGCTACAACTGCTACGGCGGCTCATTGGCCATGCCGCTGCACGTCAGGTCGCATCCATTATGCTGGTGGATGAGAGCAACACCTCACAGCAGGCATTCGTTACCTTGCAACGCGACTTTGCCGATCCACTGGTGGCAGCGGCAATCGAGTTAATGGAAAGAACACTGCAGGAAGCCTTTTCTGCCACCGCCCTGGCTGACCAACTACATGTCAGCTACCGCACCCTGCACCGCCGCTTCCGCAACGCAACGGGCGAAACACCGCTGGCCTACCTCCAGGCATTGCGTGTAGAACGGGCCAAAGCATTGTTGGAAACCAGTCGTCTCAGCGTCGAACAGATTGCCACTGGTGTCGGTTACGCTGATCTCTCCTCATTCCGTCGTCTGTTCACCCGCCAAACCGGACTGTCACCAGCGCAGTACCGTAAGCGGTTTCGCCGCGACAAAGCCTGAAAATGCCGAAAACAGACCTCAATCACACCTGAAACCACGCTTTTCCGCTATAAAACCATATTATTAATATGGTTATAAAGCCCTGCGCGGGAGGCCCCGATGAGTTCGCGTTCCCCTCGACTCCTGACCCTTTTGTTCCCACTATTTCTCGGCGCCTGCGGTGGTGGGTCAGGGGGTAGCGTAAGCGGCTCATCTGCATATGTCGCCGGTTATCAGGTGGCAACCGAATCGGCCCTGCGAGCTATCCCCGACAGTTATATCAACACCGCCCGAACCACCCTGCATATTGCTTATAACCATACCTCCCACGGAACCCATATCAGTTATGGCGCCTACGGCCTGCCCGACTATAAAACCGGCGATTCGACAAAATTCGCCATTACCATGAACAGCGTCGCCGACCCCACCAAGCTCGATTTCCACGACCAGGAAATCGGTGGTGCCTATGCGGATTTATCCGAAGCCGACACCGATTGGGCAATATGGCGCGATCAGATCCGCAGCTATCTTGATGACCCGGCGAACGCCGCTATCAATGTGATGATGTGGTCCTGGTGCGATATCACCGGTCACTCGGTTACCGATTACCTGAGTTCGATGCAAAGCCTGATCGATGAGTACGGTCCTGGCGGTAGTAAAATAGGCAGTGGTGTAGGTCAGCGAACCAATCCAGTCACTTTTATCTTTATGACTGGCCACGCAGTCGCCAATGCCAATACAGGAACCGGTAATCCCCGTGAACAGGCGGCCCTGATCACCGACTACTGCAACACCCACCACTATTTCTGTATCGACTACTACTCCATCGACACTCATGCCATGGACGATACCTATTACGAGGACACTGGGGATAATGGTGACTCTGTCACCTATAGCGGCAACTTCTATGAGGACTGGGAAAACAGCCATACCCTGGGCAGCCACTGGTACGAAAACAAGGATGCCCCTGGCGGCACGCCCACTTACGGCCAACACAACACTCAGCACATCACAGCAAATCGCAAGGCGTATGCCTTTTGGTGGGTATTAGCTCGGATCGCAGGCTACCCCTGAGGGGGGCCCTAAACTACCCGGAGGGATCAGGAATTATCTTTAACCTGTTTCTTTCAACCAGGCTATCGCTTCCTGTTCATCAGTAAATTTTTTTACGTTAAACCCCATATTCTGCATCGCCAAAATAGGCAAGTCGTGGGTATCATCATCGGCATCCGTCAATATGGCATGCTTTATTTTGGGTTTATCTTCCAGTTTTTTCAGATCCCAGGCCGAATACTGGTAATTATCATGAACGGTATCAATATTAGGAAAACCGCGTGAATCGACCAGATAACCAGGACACCCTTTCTGGTTACACTCATCCTCTGCCTGTGCCGCAAACGCAGCTGCCAAATTGCGTGTCACCTGATTCAAAACACGGACCCTTACGTAATTACCATCCCTGATGTATTCGACTTTAAAGGATGATTCCATACTGTAGTAACCTCATGAATAAGCGCAAATCAATTTGATAGCGGGTATCAACATTCAGGCGCTACGCCTCTCCCGTCAACCAGGCTATCGCTTCCTGTTCATCAATAAATTTTTTCACGTTAAATCCCATCTCCTGCATCGCCAGAATAGGCAAGTCATGAGTGTCATCATCCACAGAGATGAGTATCGCGCGTTTCATCTCAGCTCGTGCCCCTGTCACCTTCATGTCCCAGGCGGAAAACTCATAGTTATCGTTCACCGTACTGACATTCGGCACGCCTCTTACATCAACTAATGCGCCCACACACCCTAACCGTTCAACTTCCTCTTCTGACCGTTGCGTAAACTCATCCGCCGAATCACGGGTAACCGGAACGAGCACGTTAACTCTCAGATAATTGCCATCCTTGATGTATTCGACAGTGAAAGGAGATTTCATAGCAGCCCCAGCTAACAGTGAATGGATACTAAATATTTAGCCAAGTCGTATCGAAACACAAGTCCCAGTAGGCAGATCCCTCCGCTTGTCGGATACCCTTTTATGTGAGGGAAACACCGCATTTATTGGCGATATTATCTGAGCCTGGAAACTATGTGGCTAACCGTGGATTGGCGTCTATGCTTGCTCTTACAGCCAATGGAAACGGTTGACAATGACTATTCTGGACCTGCCCGCACTGCACCGCACAATTAATGGCCTAACGACCCCATCCAGGGTGTCGCCATCACTGTTATTCAGAAAAACACTGATTCTGGCGCTGCCTTTTATCCTTATTGTCGGCATCGCGGTATATAGCTACTACAACGAACAGGTCACTACCGTCACGCGCAATGCGCAGCAGATAAATCAGTACGCCAATGACGATATCTATCTAACGCTAAAACATTTGCTACGCAACATAAAAGGCGATGCGCGACTGCTTGCCAGACATCCGTTGCTACCCGATGTCCTACGTAACCCGCAGAGTACCAGTACCGCTGCAACCTTACTGGCAAAGTTGTGGCAGGGCTTCTCCAGCCAGAAACGCATCTATGACCAGATACGCCTGCTGGATAAAGACGGTATGGAATTGTTGCGGATTAACCTGACTGAGGATGGCGCCAGCATAGTGCCTCCGGAGAGGCTACAGAACAAAGCCACACGCTACTACTTCAAGGAAGCAATGACCCTGCCCATCGGGGAAATATACATCTCACCATTGGATCTAAATGTAGAAAACGGAGAGATAGAACAACCTATCAAACCGATGTTACGAATTGCTGTCCCGGTAGCCGACAGACACGGAAACAAGGCGGGGCTGGTCATACTGAATTATCTGGCTACGGAACTCCTGGATACTATCGAGGCACACAGCGTTCTGGTCGATAGCCACACTCTGTTGCTCAACCGGCAGGGTTATTATCTACACGGCCTGGAACCTGGACATGAGTGGCTGTTCATGTATCCGGAACGTGCTCAAAAGAGTGGACTATTTACTACCCGCTACCCGAGCATCTGGCACCGGATACTTGCTTCCGATCAAGGGGGGGGTAGCGGTGAACAGGGACTGATCGCCTTCCAGTGGGTAAGAACAAATGAGGACAACAGTGAACCAACGGCATTTACCCGCCGCTTTGCTCTGGTCTCGATAATTACCGCTGAACACTTGTCAGAAATGCTGGCACCCTACCGTCACGCGGCACTAGCTGCACTGTTACTGGCGTTACCGACGATCCTGATCATTGCCGCCATCGCATCGCGCTTTCGTCTACAGGAGCAAAATACTTTTGATCGCCTATGCGTTATAGAGGCCAACCAGCGTCTGATCCTTGAGTCGGTAGGTGAAGGCATCATCGGTCTTGACGACGAAGGTCGACTCACTTTCGCCAACACACGTGCCGCGGAACTTACCGGATACCGACAAAGCGAGATGCTTGGATGGCCAGTGCACAAGATATTGCACACCTGCACCGACACTCCAGAAAACCATATTGCCGACACCTGCCCGTTACAACAGAGCATCAGTAACGGTATTTCCCGACGTACCGATAACGATGTTTTCCTGCGCAAGAACTGCGAGGCATTTCCCGTCGAATACATCAGCAACCCGATCATCGAAGATGGAAAAATGAAGGGCGGCGTGGTGTCGTTCTTCGACATCACCGCACGCAAGAAGGCAGAACAACATATTGAATATCTTGCACTCAATGACCCGCTCACCGACCTGCCAAATAAAAGTCTGTTACTCGATCGCCTGAGCCAGCAACTGGCAGCGGCTCGCCATAGCGGACAAATGGGCACACTGTTTTATATCGATATCGATCGTTTTAAGCAGATCAACGACGGCCTCGGGCACAGCAATGGAGACGAAATTCTGATTGAGACAGCACGGCGCCTGAAAGCTATTGCTCAGGAAAGCGATACCGTTGCTCGCATCAGCAGTGATGAGTTTGTCCTGCTACGTGCCAATGACGATATCGGTGCCGAAAACATGGCCCACATTGCTCAGCTTCATGCCGATGAACTGATGTTGATCCTCGAACAGCCCTATCGACTTGAGCATGAGAGTGTGCGTATTACCGCCAGCATTGGCATCGCTATCTTTCCACTGGGAGATGAGGATGCAGATACCATCCTTTCCCAGGCAGACACCGCCGTAGCCAGCGCCAAAGAAGCAGGTCGCCATGCCACCCGTTTCTTTGAAACGGAAATGGAAAACGCCACCAGAAACTGGCTGACTATTCATAACCGAATGCTTGAAGCCCTGGCCGCGGAAGCCTTCACCCTCGTTTATCAGCCCAAGGTCACCCAGGATGGCCAAATCATTGGTCTGGAAGCACTGCTACGCTGGCATGACGAAGAGCTGGGGGATGTCAGCCCTGCCGAGTTTGTCCCCATAGCCGAGCAGAGTGGGCTAATCACACAACTCAGCGAATTTGTCCTTGCCAGTGCCTGTGAACAGATCAAAATATGGCGTAACGAAGGCCTGGGGCAGACCTTCAACCACGTCGCCATCAATATCTCCCCGGCACAGTTCAGTGAGAAAAACTTTGTCGATTATGTCCTCGGTTACGTCTGGCGTTCCGGTATTTCTGCCAGCGACCTGGAACTTGAAATCACAGAACGCACCCTGGTAGACGATATCTCCGACACAAGAGACAAGGTGATGGCCCTGCGGGCGCAAGGTGTGTGCTTCAGTATCGACGACTTCGGCACCGGCTATTCTTCTCTCGCCTACCTGCAACAGCTCCCCCTGGACAGGCTCAAGATCGATCGGACTTTCGTCTCGGGAGTGGAGAGCAATCCCGACCAACAAACCATTGTCGAAGCGATCATCCTGCTTGCCCAGGGACTGGGTATCGAGGTCATTGCCGAAGGAGTCGAAAACGCCGCAGAGCTGGAATACCTGCTGCAGGCCGGTTGCCATGAATTTCAGGGCTACCACTTCTATCGTCCAATGGGCACTGCAGAACTTACCGAGCTACTACGCCAGCGAGCAGCAACCACCTCGGGACACCCCGACCAATAGCTCCCCCCACTCTCGTACAGAGAAACACGGTACACCTGCTTATGGCATGGCTATTAGCGAAAAAATGTCCCATCTCTGCCATAATTGCCGCAACTCACCCCCATATATCCGATATGAACCTGCAAGACAGCTTCAACAGAGAAATCACCTACCTGCGCCTGTCGGTCACCGACCGCTGCGACCTGCGCTGTCACTATTGCATGCCGCAAGGTTTCAGCAATTTCGAAACCCCGGACCATTGGCTGACCTTCGACGAGATCGAACGGGTGGTGGCAACCTTCGGCCGCCTCGGTGTGCATCGCGTACGCATCACCGGCGGCGAACCGCTGGTGCGTAAGAACCTCCCGCAACTGGCCGAGCGTCTCTCCAAACTGGATGGGATCGATGATCTCTCGCTCAGCAGCAACGCCGTGCAACTGGCAAAACATGCGGAGGCACTGCATCAGGGCGGCATCCGTCGACTCAATATCAGCCTCGACACACTGCGCCCGGAGCGTTTCAACACCATTACCCAGGGCAAGCTGGATAAGGTGCTAAGTGGCCTGATGGCGGCAAAGGCCGCAGGCTTTGCGCCGATCAAGATCAATATGGTGGTGATGAAAGGGGTCAACGACGACGAAGTGGAAGAGATGGTGCGCTTCTGCCTCGAACACGGCTTCACCCTGCGCTTCATCGAAACCATGCCGATGGGTGATACCGGGCGTCATGCCGCAGATCACTACCTGCCTCTCGATGAGGTCAAAAAGCGCCTGCAGCAAAGCTTCGAACTGCTGCCAGGGGTCATGCCCGGCGGTGGCCCGGCGCGCTACATGCAGGTGGCAGGCACCGACCTCAATATCGGCTTCATCACCCCCCTGTCGCAACACTTCTGCGAAACCTGCAATCGGGTCCGTCTCACCGTGGACGGCAACCTGTTGCTCTGCCTTGGCCAGGAACATAGCCTGCCACTAAGGCCACTATTGCGTGGCGGCATCAGTGACGATGAACTGGAGCAGGCCATCGTCGACGCCATCGCCCGCAAGCCTGAGCGACATGAATTCCGCGATAAACCTGAACAAACCATACGCTTCATGTCGATGACCGGCGGATAAACAGGACACGGGGGAGCAGAAGGACGCATGACAGAACAAGAACAAGCCATCCTCAACGCTCTCAAAGAAGCGATCGCCGCCAACCGCATCATCCTTCCCTCCCTGCCCGAAGTCGCGCTTCAAGTGCGCAACATGTGCGGCCAGGATGATGTCAGTCACACCGAGCTGGAAAAAGAGATCGCCAAGGATGCAGCGATCAGCGCTCGCCTGTTCAAGGTTGCCAACAGCTCCGCCCTCTACAACGCCCGTCCACTCACCTCTCTGCGCCAGGCAATCACCCGCCTGGGATTGAATCTGGTCCGCTCGCTGGTAACCCAGCTTTCGATCCTGCAGACCATGCAGGGGGATATCAACGACGAGCGGATGCGCGGCTTCGCCGCCAGTGGCCTGCGCATTAGCGCCATTTGCCATACCCTGGCGCTCAGCCAGTCCCATCTTGATGCGGAACAGGCAGCACTGGCCGGACTGGTACACGATATCGGTAAACTGCCACTACGCCGTTTTCTGGAAGCACACCCAGAGCTGTGTGAGGCACAGGAGTGCCAACGTCTGGAACTGGTGCTCCACCCGGCGGTGGGCGGCATGTTGCTACAGCAGTGGAAATTCCCCGAAGAACTGGTGCGTGTTGCGGAAGAACATGAGGAGATGGAACGCGACCCGGCGGAACAGGCGGACTATACCGATCTGGTGATCGCCGCCAATCTGCTCCATTACGGCACCGAATCGGGCCGCTACGCCCACCTCGCGGAAAAACCGATCCCCGCGCTGGCAAAATGCCACGCCAGCGAAAACGACGACAGTTGGGAAAGCAAACTGGAGCAGCGCATGGAGATGTCGTTAAGTCTGCTCAGCGCCTGAGCCATCGACGACGGTGCCATACTGGCGCGTATATTCGTACATCACCACCGACGCCGCCACGCTCACATTGAGACTCTGCACCTTGCCCCACTGGGGAATGGTAAGGCACGCCACTTCAGGGTAATCGGCACGCTCGAAGCTGAGTCCCACCTCCTCGTGACCGAGAATAAAAGCAGACTTTCGCGGCAGCGCTGTCGTCGGCAGTGCGTTGTCACAAGCGGGCTCCAGGGCAAACAGGCTATAACCCTGCGCTATCAACACCTGATAACAGCTGGCAAAATCGTCGTGAAAACGGGCCGGCACATTCTTGAACGCCCCCTTGGCCGGGGCCGGGTCAAACGGGCCGATACCAATCAGGTGAACCTCACGGGCACCAAATGCCTCCGCGCTACGGAATATCTTGGGTACGTTGAAACCGGCCTTGAGATGGTCCAGCACAATCACGAAATCGTTTGCACCCACTTCGGCCAACAGATTCTTGCGGCGGTGTTTTTCGTAGCGTTTGAGGGCGTTTTTTCGCTCGGCGCGTAACTCTTCCCGGCACTTTCGATTAATCACTCAGCATCTCCGTATTATTTTCCTTTACAGGGTACCCCTTGATCGTCTGCCAGGCACAGCCTATCGTCGCTGTATGGAAAACAGAGCCGAGAAAAAAGAGCAGTTATCCCGCCTGCGTGAGCTGGTTCAACAACAACGCTGGGCCACCCTTGCCACGGTCAACGACAAGGGGGAACCGCAGGCATCGATGGTAGCCTATGCCTTTAATGAAGCAACGGGCGATATCTATCTACACCTCAGTACCTTGGCAGAACACACCCGCAACTTGGCTGAGAACCCGCATGCCTCGTTGGCGATCAGTGAAAACGACGACGGCCGTAGCGACCCCCAGGAACTGGCTCGTGCCGGACTCAACGGCACTATTGTTCCTGTCGACACTACAGATGAACGATATGCAAGCGTCAAAGCCTGTTATCTAAGCCGCCTGCCCGATGCCGAACCGCGTTTTGGTTTTGGGGATTTCCGCTTGTTCCATTTCCATGTGGAGAAAATACGCTACGTCGGCGGCTTTGCCCGCGCCTTCAGTTACCGTGGCGAAGAACTGCTCCAACCCTGAAACACAGGGCAAAGCCCCTGTACACCCGCAAGTCCACATTCGCATTTTTTATAACCCGTATAAAAAAACGCAATGCTCGTTCAGAAACAGTCAGTTAGCCACGCACAGCAACTTCCGGTAATCTTCATCGCTGGAGAGAGGTAATAACAATCAACACGGGGATTCATGATGAAAGCGAAACAGATGATTCTGGCTGCCGCCATGTGCAGCCTGAGCAGTGGTGCCCTGGCTTCGGGCTTCGCCCTTAGCGGCAAGAGCGCCAGTAACACCGGTAACGCCTTTTCTGGCACCACCACCCTGGCCGAAGACGCCAGCGTGGTATTTAGCAACCCGGCAGCAATGCAGGATCTGGATGGACAACAATTCAGTGCGCTGCTGAGCACGGTTATGCCAAACCTGCGCTACAAGGATGGCGGATCAACTCAAGATTTAAGCCCAGGACCAGTTATCCCTCTTACTGGCACGGCCAATACCAGCGTCACCGACCCGCACTATATTCCCAACCTTTACTACGTCAATGCCCTGAGTAGTGACATACGCTTCGGTTTCGGCATCTACGCTCCCTTTGGTCTGGGCCTCGACTACGACGATAACTGGGTAGGCCGCTATACCACCACCGGTTCCGACCTGAAGATTATCAACTTCAGTCCAGCAATATCTTTCAAAAGCAGCCCGAAAACCAGTCTCGCCTTTGGTATTGATATGCAATACCTTGATGCCACTTTAAAAAATAAGGTGGATTTCGGCTACTTTAACTCCGTACCACAGACTCAAGATGGCACCGTTGAACTCACTGGTAGCAGTTGGGCAATGGGCTACACTCTCGGCCTGACCCATGATATCGACGAGGCGAATCGCTTCGGTGTAACTTTCCATTCCGCCACACGTCACGACGTTAAGGGTAATGCAAATTTTGAGGGAAGACCCGCAATCGCCGCCATACCCACTGAGTGGTTTACGGACACCGACGGCAACATCACTTTGGTCCTGCCGGAAAACCTCAGCCTAGGTTATCGCCATACCGTATCTTCACAGTTACAAGTCATGATTGACGCTACCTGGACACGTTGGAGTCGTTATGACGAACTGGTGGTCGAGTTCGGTAACAGTACACCTACCTCACGCACACCTCAGAACTGGAAGGATGTATGGCGTCTAGCTGTTGGCGCAAACTACCTGCTGAACGACACTTGGCTGCTGCGTGGTGGTATTGCTTACGACCCAACCCCGGTTCCTGATGCCCAACATCGTTCCGCTCGTATTCCGGATGGTGACCGCACCTGGATTAATCTGGGTGCCCGCGCAAAGATCGACTCCAATATGAATATTGACTTAGCGCTTGCCTATGCCCCGGACAATAAATACAACATAGACACAACGGATAGTACGTTTAATCACAATATCCACGGCGAGTACACCTCATCGGTGACCTACTTCATCGCCCAGTTGAACTACAAGTTCTAATAACGGATTTACTTAGGAACTCCGCGACAGGGACGTCGCATACTCTTCAGAAGAACAGCATCTTTATTCCAAGAAACGCCAGGAACAGCGCAAACCAACGTTTAAGTTGCACCGCAGGCAGGCTGTGTGCCAAACGTGCTCCCAATGGTGCAAACAACATACTCGCAACAACAATGCCGCCTAATGCTGGCCAGTAGAGATAGCCGCTGCTCAAAGCAGGCAGACTCGGTTCGTCCCATCCGCTAACAACAAACCCCAATGCCCCAGCCACGGCAATCGGCAGACCACAGGCCGCCGAGGTCGCCACCACCTTACGCATCTCCACGTTACACCACTGCAGAAACGGCACGGTCATAGTACCGCCGCCGATCCCGACAATGGCCGAGATGGTACCGATAACCCCACCTGCCAGTGCCATGCCGGTATTTCCCGGCAGCGTACGATGAGGTGAAACCTTGAGGCCAAATCCCATTTGCGCTGCCACCAGTAACTCGAACACGCCGAAGATCACTCGCAAATTGTCACCGGGTAGACTGTCAGCAATCACCGCGCCAAGCCATGCGCCAATAACGATCCCCGGCGACAGTTGGGCAACGGCACCCCATTGAACCGCGCCACGACGGTGGTGTGCATAAACAGAAGAGATTGAGGTGAAGACGATGGTCGCCAATGACGTACCGACAGCGAGGTGCATAATGACTGCCGGTTCAATTCCAGCATGCAGGAACAACCAGGCCAGCACCGGAACAATCACCAATCCGCCGCCCACTCCGAACAATCCCGCCAATACCCCGGCAAAGGCACCTAACAACGCATACGCCAACCATTCATTCATTACAGAAACCAGTGCCACAACTGAAACAGGGCAAAAATAGAAGAAAAGAAGAACCCGGCAATCGGCAACCCGACAGGAAAAATAACAATCCCTTCAGGCCGCGGTTCTCGCTGCTTGATTCTCCAGAGGGAGAGATTGACCAGAGAGAAGACTATCAGTGTCACCAGACTGGTGATCTTTGCCAACGTCACCAGCGGCAACCATAGCGCCAATACCAGAATCACCACACCGATCACTAAAGTGCTTTGTAGCGGTGTACGGGTCAACGGATGTACCGCTGCCAACCATTGTGGTATCCAACCCTGCCCTGCCATACCGTAGAGAACACGCGAGGCCATGACGATCTGGATCAGCGCACCATTGATCACAGCCGACAAACCAACCAGGCCGATAAACACAGGTGCTTCACCGGTTGCCCGTTGATAAACCAGCGCCAGTGGCGCATCACTTCCCGCCAGTTCTATTGCAGGCATGAGCGCTACCGCCACCACGGCAACAAACATGTAGAGCAGGGTGGCAATAGCCAGTGACAGGAGTACCGCCCGAGGCAGAGTACGATTGGGATCGCGCACCTCCTCGGCCACGTTGACGATATCCTCGAAACCGATGAAGGCGTAAAAGGCGATGAAGGCACCACCGAAAATCCCTGCCAATGTGGTGGAATCGGGACTTACTTCCAACGACTGCTGCAGCGCTGGCAAAATGTTGACTTGCGGCACTGCCACCCACAGCACCAGCAGCAATCCTCCCATCTCGATCAGCGTGGTCAACGCGGCCAGCCAGGCGGATTCGCTAATTCCCCACATTGCGATCCCCACCAACACCATTACCAACAGGGTAATGATCAACCAGGCTGGCCACTGCACGAACACCTGCAGGTAACCGACAAAACCGTTTACCAGGGTAGCGGTGGAGACCATACCGATGAGTACGATGAGGAAACCTACCATCATCGCCAGCCAGGTCTTACCGAAGGCACGTTGAGTGTAGACCGCTTCCCCTGCGCTGAGTGGGTAGCGCGCCGATAACTCCGCATAGGAGAACGCGGAGAAACCCGCCAGTACGGAGGCAATGGCGAAGGCCAACGGTGCATGAATTCCAGCGCTTCCTGCGACCTCGCCGATCAGGACATAGATCCCGGCGCCAAGAATAGTACCGAGGCCGTAGAACGTCAGTAGAGGAAGGGAAAAGGCCCGCTTCAGGGTAATGGCTTGAGACATTAACTAGCTTCGCAACAATTCCATGCTGGAACAGTAGCAGAAAGCGGCCATTCAGATCAGCGCCAGATATCTACATCGACACCCTGCTCCCGCAAATGATCTGCACGATCCTGCACGTAGCGCTGGAACTCCGGCTGGGTTTTGTAGGTACCGCTGGTCACATACTCCATCGCCGATTGAAGATGGAACGGTCGCAGATAGGCCTCGGTACGAAATACCTCACGCCCCTGCGCATCGAAGAAAACCAGACTCGGTGCATACTGGATACCCAACTGCCTGGCCCACTCCTTTTCGCTGAGCGTTTTGCCTGACGGAATTTTCAATTTATCTTTTGACCAGATATCGACTACGGCCACATCAAGCTGCCTAAGTAATGGCTGTGTCTCCATACGGCGCAGGGCTTCGCCGTGCAATTCATCGCACGGGGCGCACTCCTTCTGCTCGAACAGCACCATCAACTGTTTCCCGCCCACTCGCTTTTGCAGGTCGTAGGGCCAGGAAAGAAAACGTTTTTCCCGATGCAGTTTGCCGCTGGCAGCGACTGGTTGCTGCTGCGCCAGCCAGTCACGAAAGGCGATCTGTTTTTCCTGCTTACCCGCAACATAATCGAGGGCTGCCATGAAACGATGCGGTGGATAGTAGCCGTTAATGCGCAGTGCCTCTTCACCCTTTTCGTTAAGGAACAGCAGGGTCGGTGTGAACTGGATGCGATTGCGCACGGCGAAGGCTTTCTCTGTCAGCTCTTCGCCCTGCTGATCGGTGACCAGACGATCGCCCCACATATTGATCGAAATGACATCGAAATTTTCCTGTGTCTTCGCCACGATATCGCGCTGGGCAAAATTGGTGTTGATCAGTTTTTCGCAATAGGGGCAGCCATCCTGATAGAAGTAGAACAGGATACGTTTACCCTCGGCGTTCGCTTCGTCCAGATCCTCACGCAGATCGAGAAAGGAGTTTTTGAACCATTCAGGTTTTTGCACATAACCTGGGTTGACCAGTCCCTCGTCCAGCTTATCGGTTGTCGCTGCCCAGGTAGCAGGCAACATCAACAAGGCAAGTACCGCCAGTAGACTGTGGCGCATGGAAAGCTCCTATTTGATCCAGATGGTCTTGGCGTTAACAAATTCATGCATTCCCTGATGCGAAAGCTCGCGGCCATATCCCGAATGTTTGACTCCACCGAAAGGCAGGCGAGGATCGCTTTTCACCAGACCGTTAACGAAGGTACAGCCGCTTTCGATTTGCCGTGCCAATCTTTCGCCACGTTCGCTATCGGCAGTCCAGATGCTGGAGCCCAGGCCGAAATCGGTATGATTGGCGATACGTATTGCCTCTTCTTCATTGGCAGCACGAATGACGATCGCCACCGGTCCGAACAGCTCTTCGCGATAGGCACGCTGTCCTGGTCGTACCTGATCGAGAATCGTCGGGGCATAGAAAGCCCCAGGTCCATCAATGGCCTTACCGCCAGTGACCAGCACGGCGCCTGCCGCCACACTCTCTTCCACCTGGCAGTGGAGTCCATCACGCAAATCTTCTCTTGCCATGGGCGCCAATGTAGTTGTCTCATCCAGAGGATCTCCCGGCAGTAACGCCTCTACCATTTCTTTGAAGCGCTGCAGAAAAGTCTCCGCAATCGCATCCACGACAATGAAACGCTTGGCGGCGATGCAGCTCTGGCCACTATTGAGGTAACGGGAGGCGACCGCCTGTTGCACGGTCCAGTCGAGATCGGCATCTTCGAGCACAATAAAGGGATCGGAACCGCCCAGTTCCAGCACCGATTTCTTCAGTGCCGCACCAGCCGTTGCCGCCACCTTGCGCCCGGCAGGTTCAGAACCAGTAAGAGTCACTGCCCTGACACGAGGATCATTGATCACGTCTTCCACCTGATCGGCACTGATCATCAGGGTACGAAAGACACTATCCTGAAAACCCGCTTCACGGAAGACCGACTCGATCGCCAGGGCGCACTGGGGCACATTAGAGGCATGTTTGAGGATAGCGCTGTTTCCCGCCACCAGTGCGGGCGCGGCAAAGCGAAAGACCTGCCAGAAAGGAAAATTCCACGGCATCACCGCCAATACGATACCCAGCGGTTGATAGGCGACCAGGCTGCGCCCGGCATCGGTATCGATGATCTCATCGGCAAGGAATTCGGGCCCCTTGTCGGCATAGTAATCACAGACTAGGGCACATTTGTCGACTTCAGCCAGCGCCTCTCGTCTCAACTTCCCCATCTCCAGAGTAATCAGCGTTGCCAGTTCCTCCCGCTGCTGCTCTAGCACCTGTGAGGCACGATGCATCAAGCGACAGCGCTCGGCCAATGGCGTCCTGACCCAACCAGGCGCGGCAGCATGTACCGCGGCCAGTGCAGTTTCAAGTTGTTGCGCTGTCCAAACGGGATATTCCTGCAACAATTCACCGTTGGCCGGGTTGAGTGAAATGAACGTCATGGCTTTCTCCATGTCTCTGTTGTGGGCGTTTTTTCAGCCGCGTTCCCGTATTATAGTTGGACAATGTGCCACCCCTTTCAAGGTATTACCATTGGTGGTGAAGGGAAGAGAAGGAGTTTACCGTTCATGCAACACCATATTTGTATACTCGGCGGTGCGGGCTTTGTCGGCCGTCACCTTGCGGCAAGGCTGGTCCAGGACAGCCACCATGTACGCATATTGACCCGCCGTGCGGCGCCGCATCGCGACCTGCTGGTGTTACCCACACTGGAACTGACTGAGTGCAATGTGCATGACGAGGATGCGCTACAAAAGGCGGTTGAGGGTTGTGATGTGGTGATCAACCTGATCGGCATTCTCAATGAAAAACGCCACAATGGTCGTGGTTTCTGCCGCGCCCATGTGGAACTGGCGCATAAGGTCGTCGTGGCCTGCCAGGACAGTGGCATCAAACGGCTGCTGCACATGAGCGCCCTCAACGCCGATGCTGACAAGGGCACCAGCTATTACCTGCGCAGCAAGGGCGAAGCGGAGGATCTGGTGCACATGGCAAAAAAACTGGATGTCACCAGTTTTCGCCCCTCAGTGATTTTCGGTCCCGACGACAGCTTTTTTAACCGCTTCGCCGGACTGCTGAAACGCATCCCTCTGTTTTTCCCGCTGGCCTGTGCCAAAGCACGTTTCTCCCCGATCTACGTCGGCGACGTGGTCGAGTGTTTCACCCGTGCCATCGACAACCGCGCGACCTTCGGCCAACGTTATGACCTCTGTGGTCCGCGCAGCTATACCCTGCAGCAACTGGTGCACTACACCGCGAGCCAACTTGGCCTGCATCGTGCCATTATGGCACTGCCCGCCTGGGCTTCCTGGTTACAGGCTTTCATGATGGAGTTCGCGCCGGGCAAACCCTTCTCCCGCGACAACCTCAACTCGATGCAGACAGATAACGTCTGCAGCGGTCGCTTCCCCGCGATCTTCGGCCTCAGCCCGCGCAGCATCGAAAGCGAAGTCCCCGCCTATCTGACCGGGGACCGTGGCATGCGCAGCCGCTATCCCATCTTCCGCTCGCAGGCTCGGAGGGACTAGCCCGTTGCAGATCTATCTCGTCGGCGGCGCCGTCCGTGACAAACTGCTGGGGCTGGAGCCACGGGATCACGACTGGGTCGTCGTTGGTGCCACCCTGCAGCAAATGCTCGATCTCGGATACCAACCAGTGGGCAAGGACTTCCCGGTCTTTCTCCATCCTGAAACCAAGGAGGAATACGCCCTCGCACGTACAGAACGCAAGACCGCGCCGGGGTATCACGGCTTTAGCTTCCACGCCGATCCGGATGTCAGCCTCGAAGAGGATCTTAAGCGGCGCGACCTGACGATTAACGCTATGGCCGAAGATGCCGAAGGCAACCTTATCGACCCGTTCAACGGCCGTGAGGATCTGCAACAGGGCAAACTGCGCCATGTCTCCGAAGCCTTCGCCGAAGATCCAGTACGCATCCTGCGTATTGCCCGCTACGCTGCCCGCTACAACAAATGGGGCTTTCGCGTCGCCCATGCCACCCACAAATTGATGAAACAGATGGTGGAAAACGGGGAGGTCGATGCACTGGTCGCGGAACGGGTCTGGCAGGAAACAGAAAGCGCCCTGGGCGAGGAGAGTCCGCCACGCTTTTTTGAGGTACTACGCAACTGCGGTGCCCTGGCGCGAATCTTCCCCGAACTGGAGCAACTCTTCGGTGTGCCACAACCGAAACACCACCACCCGGAAGAAGACACTGGTATGCACACCATGATGGTGCTGGAGCAGGCGACAAAACTAAGTACAGATACGCGGGTGCGCTTTGCCGCACTGGTGCATGATCTGGGCAAGGGTACGACCCCCCAGGAAGAGTGGCCGCGGCATATCGCCCACGAGCACCGTGGCGTGAAACTGGTAGAACAGCTCTGCAATCGGCTGCGCGTACCGCGTGACTATCGCGAGATGGCCCTGCTGGTGACGCAACACCACGGCCTCTATCACCGTGCCGAGGAGTTGCGGCCATCGACCATGCTGGAACTGCTGGAGAAGCTCGACGCCTTCCGCCGTCCGGAACGACTGGAGTTGTTCCTGCTGGCTTGCGAAGCGGACTCCCGCGGCCGCACAGGTTTCGAGAAACAGCACTTCAATCAACCCGATCTGATTCGCACCGCCTACCGTGCGGCAACACAGGTCGATCAGAAAGCCGTGGTGGAACAGGGATTCAGCGGTAAAGCGGTGGGAGATGAGGTGCAGCGACTACGAATTGCTGCAATATCTGGAATAAAGAAATAATTCACCGCAAAGGGCGCTAAGTAACGCGGAGAAAAACCTACCGATACTTACTGTTTGTGTCCTTTTCCTGGAAGCCTTCTCAAAATTAGAACTCGTACCCTGAGACAAGGCGCAAAGCCTGCGAGGAGCGGAGTTTACCGGTAGTAAATGAGCACCGAAGCAGGATTTGCAACACAGGATCAGGGTGCGAGAGCACAATGAGATCGCTTCTAGCGATAGATACAGAGGTAGGAAGTATCCTCTGCCACCTTGACACCAAACTTCTGGTTAGCCTCAACGATAAACTGCTCACCCGGTGCGTAACTTTTCCACTCGCTTTCATCGGGCAATTTCACCGTCAGTTCGCCACTAATCACCTGCATCGTTTCCTGCTGGCTGGTGCCGAATTCATATTCGCCCGGCGCCATCACGCCAATGGTGGCAGGTTCGCCATTGCTGCTGAAAGCGATCGACATGACCTTGCCATCGAAATATTCGTTGCTTTTGAACACGGTTTTTCCTTTTTGAATGTCAATGGATCAGCCGCGGCAAGCGCGGAGGGAGAAGTCTACTAGAGAATGGAGTTTTGCGGCAGCCCGAGCGGCTCAATGAGTCAGTTTGTCCAACAGCCAACTATTGATCACCGAGATAACCTGCTTCTGGTCCGGGGTCGCATCACGATTGAGATCGCCCAGTATCTGCGCCAACTCCTCAATGCAACCACGGAAGTGTTTCATCTTCTCTTCGGCCACATTGAGGTCGGCAGTACGGCGGCGGAGCTGACGCTCCAGACTGTCGGTATCGGGAACCACTGTCTGAGTCACCCGACGAGAGAAGGCGGTGCCGCGGATCAGATCGACCCGCTCCTTCACCGGATCGTCTCTCAGGGCGAGGGTGGGGAATCGTTGACGCAACTCGTCCATGTCGACCTGCCCCTCGAAGGTGTGCAGGTCACCATCGTGAATCAGACGTTGTAGCTCATGTCGGCTTATTCCCAGAGTACTTGCCGCTTTGGCGACACCAACCTGCCGTCCCATAAACACCTCCTCAACATCCGGTTTTTACCACCATGGGTACGGAGCGCCCACCTAAAAGCATAGACAAATACTCGGGTATTTACATGATGTAGGTCGCTATTTTATCCACTGCTGCAGTGCGTCGATGATCTGCTGCGCCTGCTCCTTGCTGGAGATATTGAACTTCGACTGCTGGCGATATTCGCCGTTGCGCTTCTGATAGCGACGGATGGAGTATTTCTCGGGGCCATACTCTTCCTTGCGCCGATCCCAGTCCTGATAACGGTACATAATGGTGGACCAGGCACCTTTGGTCAGCACGATTTTGTCCAGTTCCTTGGTGGTAGTCACGCCATCTTCAACGTATTCAATGGTCAATTCATCAACAGTTTCAGCCACTTATTTTCTCCGTACGGGTTGTGTTGTTTATGCTGCCGATTCTAGCGGCTATGCGAGGTGCAGTTCCACCGGTGTAAATTCGCTATCGATCAGGCGAAAGCCGCGTAACTGTAGTACACCCTTGGTATCGAGGGAAACAATCAGGTAGAGCGCCTCAGGATAGGCCGCTTCCTGCCGGTCGCGGAACGACGGTTCCGCCGGGGCATGGGGGTGGGAGTGGTAGATGGCGTAAAGGGTTTCATTCCCCTCGCGCATCCGACGCATGGCGTCGATCTGCCCTTTCGGCTCCATGGCGAAAAGACGCGCCTGATCCGCTGCGACGTTATCCACCGGATAGAGGGAGTAAGTACCCGCTTCGCCGCGGCCGATGAGGCCGCAGACCTCTGTCTCAGGCGAGTGCTGGGCCTGGGCCAACAGGCGATTCACGATTTCCCTCGTCAGAGTCTCTTCCATCGTCAGCTCCTGCCACAGACCGGACAGGCCGGGTCTTTCTTCAATTTGAGGGTACGCCACTCCATGATCATGGCGTCCCACACCATCAGGCGCCCAGCAAGAGTTTCACCCATACCGGCAAGCAACTTGATGGTTTCGGTTGCCTGAAGTGAGCCGATCACACCGACCACCGGCGCCAGCACCCCGTTTTCGCTACAAGTCTGCGCCAGTTCGCCTTCGTCACGGTAAAGACAGCGATAGCATGGGCTATCGTCCCGCTCATTGCGAAATACCGCGACCTGTCCTTCCATACGGATCGCCGCACCGGAGACCAGCGGTTTACGCGCCTGCACACAGGCATCGTTGATCTGAAAGCGGGTAGTGAAATTGTCGCTGGCATCGACTACCACATCAGCGGTAGCCACCACCTCCAGCAGTTCATCACCCTCGAGCTTACGATCGATGATCTCCACTTTGATCTCTGGATTAAGCGCGAGTAAGCGCTCACGTGCTGACTCCACCTTGGGCCGACCGATGTCTGCGGTGGCATGAACGATCTGCCGCTGCAGGTTGGTAAGATCCACCGTGTCGAAATCGACCAGAGTCAGCCGCCCCACACCTGCTGCGGCAAGATAGATCGCCACAGGTGAACCGAGCCCGCCCATACCGATGATCAGTACATGGCTATCAACCAGCCGCTGCTGTCCCACCACGTCAAACTGCGGCAGCATGATCTGACGGCTATAGCGAAGGAGTTGTTCGTCTTCCACGCTTTGCTCCTTAATTACAGTGGCGCGGCACGCTCGCCTCGCCTTTTTTCACAATGGCATAGCTATCGAGCTCTGTGCCATCGGCACCGATGAAATGGGCGCTGAGCGTATCGCCGACTACATCAACCAGCAACGAGCCGGGGATATTTTTGCTCACCGCCATCGCCGGATAACCCAACGGCCCGTTGTTGGCCCGTGCGGTGGAACCGACCACGTTATAGATCGCTCCGGCGTGCGGTGTCAGCCCTGCCGGTTTAGTGTAGGGCGAATCCTTGCCGAGAATCATTTCCGGCTTCAGGGACTTCGAATCGCCATAGTGGCAATCGAGCAACCAGGATCGTTCATAATCGTGGCTGTGGCCGGAGAGCACCAGATCGACGCCCGCCGCCTCCAGGATCGGTAACGCATTTTCACGCATTTCACGCATCCTGCCACGACTATCCAGATCGTTATCCGAATTATGCGAACCCCAGGTATAGGGCGGGTGATGGAACAGCGCGATAAGCCAAGGCTGTTTGGTTTCCGCCAGATCTTTTTTCAACCAGCTCAACATATCACCATCTGGTGTGCGATCTCCGTGGTGGGAATCGAGCACGACGAAGTGCACCTGGCCGTAATCAATGGCGTAGTAATGCTCACTGCCCGAAGGCACGCCACCGGATTCTCCCTGCGTGGGAAAACTGAAGATATCGAAAAAAGCCCAACGCCGCGCATCGTGGTTACCGAAGATGGGCCAGTAGGGAATGTAGGCCAGCAATCGCGGATAGGCATCGAACAGATTTAACTGGAATTCGCTGTTGCGCCCATGACTGTAGGCATTATCCCCAGTGGTCAGCCAAAGATCGAGAAACGGCAGGCCGGGACGCGGATGCTTGCTAACCCACTTCACCATCGCATCGCGACCGTCCAGAGCAAAGGTCGTGGCATAACCGGGATCGCCCTGCACCCAGAAGCGCAGCGGGCGCTCAGTACCTGGTTTCGGCGCGGTGACGAACCAGTCTGCAGGAGTGCCTCCATAGCGGTTCTGTTGTTCACTGCCTACCGCATACCAGTAGCGAGTATCCGGCTGGAGATCACGCAGGCGCAATTCGTGGACGGTACGTTCGCTGTTTTCCTTCACTACCCGATTGAGGTTGCCGGGTCGCTCACCATAGCGAACCACACCAAGCTCCGCTTCATCCGTATTCCAGCGCACCGTCATACCATCGGCGGCAGACATCTGTAGATAGGGACCGCGCGCACCGCGGTTTTCCGACTCCTGCAGAAAAAGCCACGCCTGCCAGCCGATCACCAGCAACAGCACCGCCGCCAGGACCAGCCCACCACGACGCAGGAGTTTAGAAATTTTCATTAATTGATTCCCGTAAAAAAACTATCAATGAACAGCTACGGAACTTGTCACTGCCGACAAGGCCAAACATACCGCTCAGGGCTATGGTGGAAATAGGTTGCCAACACCGAGGGTGTGTCCGGGCCGCCAATGCAAGGCACGTTTCGCCGGTAATGGCGGGCCCATTGCTAAGAAACGTAACACAGCAGTGGCGGTTCAGACACTACCGAATGTACAACCTGTTTCCACCATAGCCCTCAACTTGCCTATGTTACAATCGCTGCGTTCAGAGTCGCCGCCTGCACCACAGGACAACCCATGACCTTTATCTACCGAATCCCCCCACTGGTTCGCTTCACAGCCGCCATCGCACTGTTCTACGTGCTGCTCTTCTCCGCCGCCCGCGTCATCTTCTGGCTCACCTTCGATAATCCCGGCGACCCCTTTGGTGGGATGGAGCTGTGGCAAGCGCTCTATATCGGCATGAAGTTCGACCTGCGCCTGGCGCTACTGGTGCTGTTGCCGCTACTGCTGCTGGGATGGATTCGTTACATCCACCCGATAGAGAGCGAGCTGGGTATGAAACTGTGGCGCGGCTACCTGCTGTTTGCCACCCTGGCGTTGATCCTCTTTTACCTGCTCGACTTCGGGCACTACGCCTATCTTCACACCCGGGTCGATAACTCGGTGCTGCGCTTCTTTGCCGATCCGCTGATCTCGGCAGAAATGGTGTGGCAGAGTTATCCCGTCGTCAGCGGCGCGCTGCTGTTAGTCGTCACGATGCTGCTGCTGAACTGGGGACTGAACCGACTGATCGATTACTTCCTGCATGTCCACTACATCGCTTTTTTCGGCTGGCGCAAGGCGTTACTCAACACCATCACCGGCTTCGTAATACTGTTCGCCATCTACGGCAAGTTCTCCTGGTATCCGCTGCGCTGGAGCGACGCCTTCTTCAGTACTCATAGCTTCGCCTCATCGGTGGCCACCAACCCGGCGATCTATTTCTATTACACCTACCACAACGGCGGCCTGCCCTATGACGCCAAGGCCACCCGAAAATACTACCCGCTGCTGGCTGGCTATCTGGGCGTCGATCAACCCGATGCGGAGAAGCTCAACTTCGCCCGCAAGGTGACACCTGCTGCTCATCCGGGAAAACCCTACAACATCGTGGTGGTGATCCTGGAATCGTTCGCCGCGTACAAGTCGGGACTCTCCGACAACCCGCTGCACCCGACACCGAACTTCGACGCAGTGGCACACAACGGCCTCTACTACAAAAACTTCTACACCCCGGTCACCGGTACCGCTCGTTCAATATTTTGCGCTCTCACCGGTATTCCCGATGTGCAGCTAGGCAACACCACCTCGTCGCGTAACCCGACCATCGTCGACCAGCACATGCTGATAAACAATTACGACGGCTACGAGAAATATTACTTCCTCGGCGGCAGCGCCAGCTGGGGCAACATACGCGGCCTGCTCGGTAACAACATCGGCGATCTACATATCTATGAAGAGGGCAGCTACGAATCACCACGGATCGATGTCTGGGGACTTTCCGATTTGGATCTGTTCAAGGAAGCACACAAGGTGCTGCAACACGAGAAGAAACCCTTTTTCGCCGTGATCCAGACTTCCGGTAACCACCGCCCCTACACCATCCCGGAAGATCGCAACGGTTTCGAACTAAAGCATGTGTCACAGGCGGAACTGGAAAAATACGGCTTCGAATCAGAGGATGAGTTCAACTCCTACCGCTTCATGGACCACAGCATCGGCTACTTTATGCAGAAGGTGAAAGAGGCGGGCTACTTCGATAACACCGTGTTCGCCTTCTTCGGTGACCACGGCATCGCCGGTAACGCGGGGGAACACACCTACAAGGCCGACACCCAACTCGGTCTGGGCAAAAACCGCGTCCCCTTCGTCATCTATTCACCGGCACTGATCCCGCAGGGCAAGGTGCTCGACACCGTCGCCAGCGAGGCCGATGTGATGACTTCGCTTGCCAGCCTCACCGGCCATGAGCACATCAACACCACCCTGGGACGCGATCTGTTCAACCCCGCCTTTGACAAGGATCGTAATGCCTTTATCATTTCCCCCGCGGCAACGACGACCATCGGCGTGGTCAACCAGGATTACTACTACACCATGCCGGTTACCGCCAAACAGGGTACGCTGCATCGCCTGAACAGCGATGAGCCGCGTCAGGATGTCAGCACCGAGCAACCGCAACAGGCGGAGAAGATGCGCGAACTGACCCGCGCCCTCTACGAGGCGGCCCGCTATATCAGCAACAACAATCCCAAACCTCAACGGGATTCGACACAACAGTAAAGGCAGAGCAATGAAGGTACTGGTTATCGGCAGCGGCGGGCGCGAACACGCCCTAGCCTGGAAAGCGGCGCAGTCGCCGGATGTGGAAAAGGTTTTCGTCGCCCCCGGCAACGCCGGTACTGCCCGCGAGGCGAAGCTGGAAAACGTGAGTATCGGTGTCGAGGATATCGAAGCGCTGGTCGCCTTCGCCCGCGATAACCAGATCGGCCTGACCATCGTCGGCCCCGAAGCGCCGCTGGTGATCGGTGTGGTCGATGCTTTCGAGGCAGCGGGCCTGCCCTGCTTCGGCCCGAGCAAGGCCGCCTCGCAACTGGAAGGCTCCAAGGCCTTCACCAAGGATTTCCTCGCCCGCCACAACATCCCCACCGCCGCCTACGCCAACTTCACCGAGATCGACCCGGCGCTGGCCTATATAAAGGAACAGGGCGCGCCCATCGTGATCAAGGCCGACGGCTTGGCTGCGGGTAAGGGTGTGATCGTCGCCATGACCGAGACGGAAGCGGAAGCAGCCGTGCGCGACATGCTGGCGGGCAACGCCTTCGGCGAAGCAGGCCACCGCGTGGTGATCGAAGAGTTTCTCGACGGCGAAGAGGCAAGCTTTATCGTCATGGCCGACGGCGAACACATCCTGCCGATGGCCACCAGCCAGGATCACAAGCGGGTCGGCGAGGGCGACAGCGGCCCCAACACCGGCGGCATGGGCGCCTACTCCCCCGCTCCGGTAGTCACCCCGGAAATCCATGACCGGATCATGCACGAGGTGATCGAACCGACCGTACGCGGCATGGCCGCCGAGGGTAACCCCTACACTGGCTTCCTCTACGCCGGGCTGATGATCGATCGTGACGGCGCCCCCAAAGTAATCGAGTACAACTGCCGCTTCGGCGATCCGGAGACTCAGCCGATCATGATGCGCCTCAAGTCCGATCTGGTGGCACTGTGCCAGACCGCGCTGGAACGCAAGCTGGACACCGTCACCATCGAATGGGACGAACGCGCATCCATGGGCATAGTGCTCGCCGCAGGCGGTTACCCCGGCGATTATGCCAAGGGCGCGGTAATCAACGGACTCGACGGCGCCGATAGCGCCGATGCCAAAATCTTCCACGCCGGTACCGCAACGACAGACAACGCGGTCGTCACCTCAGGCGGCCGAGTACTCTGCGCCACGGCCTTGGGTATCACCGTCAGCGAGGCAGCGGAAAAGGCCTATCAACTGGCCGACAAGATCAGCTGGGAGGGGATGTTTATGCGCCGGGACATCGGCTATCGGGCTATCGCACGGGAAAAAGCGAGCTCATAGCCACTCAATAGTCACTATTGTTTTTCCTTATAAATCAGCGAACTAAGAAAAATGGGCCATTGTTGGCCCATTTTTTCCGAGACTTGGAGCTACAGATTCGGCTAGAATCGGCGGTTCAAAAATTTTAACCCGCTGAATTAAAAGCGATTTCAAAACATTTTTGCAGGAGCTAGATCCATGTCAGCAAAGCATCCCGTGATTGCGGTGACCGGTTCTTCCGGCGCCGGGACCACCACCGTCAAGAATGCCTTCGAGCACATTTTCTTCCGCGAAAAGATCAAGCCGCTGGTCATCGAAGGTGACAGCTACCACCGCTATGATCGTGCCGCGATGAAAGAGGCTATCGCCAAGTTCGCCGAAGAGGGCAAGAACCTCTCCCACTTCGGTCCGGAAGCCAACCACTTCGACCTGCTGGCCGAAACCTTCAAGACCTACGGCGATACCGGCAAGTGCAAGCGTCGCTATTACATCCACAGCGATGAAGAGGCTGTCGAACACAACGCGCGCCTGGGCGGTACCAGCTACACCGCCGGCCAGTTCACCCCCTGGGAAGAGATCAACGAAGCGACAGACGTCCTGTTCTACGAAGGTCTGCACGGCGGCGCTCGTGACGGCGACGTAGACGTCTCTGCACACACCGACCTGCTGGTTGGCGTGGTACCTGTTGTAAACCTGGAGTGGATCCAGAAGATCTTCCGCGACAACGCCCAGCGTGGCTACAGCGCCGAGGCGATCGTCGACACCATCCTGCGTCGTATGCCGGACTACGTGAACTACATTACCCCGCAGTTCTCCCGTACCGACATTAACTTCCAACGCGTGGCCACGGTCGACACCTCCAACCCGTTCATCGCCCGCGACATTCCGACCCCGGATGAGTCATTCGTGGTGATCCGCTTCCGCGATCCGAAGAAGTTCAACACCGACTTCCCGTATCTGCTGAACATGATCCCCAACTCGTTCATGTCACGGCGCAACACCATCGTTGTCCCCGGCGGCAAGATGGGCTTCGCCATGGAACTGATCCTGGCCCCGATCATCCACGACATGATCGGTCGTAAGAAAAGCTGATTAGCAATCTGTACAGAATAAAAAGGCGGCCAATGGCCGCCTTTTTTACTGGTGACTTTAGTAAGCCCTAGTTCGTCAGGCTAGGCGCTGTCTTTTTCTGTTTTTGCGGCCGTCGTATCCACAACGGGTGCCGTACCCAGTTCCTGCCGGGTATCGAGAACCGGCGCCGCATCCAGATCCTGGGCATCCATCATCTCGGCCAACCGCTGCAACGAAGCGAGGATCTGTGTCTGCTCCCACTCCTTGAGTTGCTGAAAGCGCTCGATAAAACGTTCCTGCAGCAGAGTCGGTGCAGCGGCAAGTTGCGCCTCCCCTTCACCGGTCAGGGTGACATGCACCTTACGTCGATCGCTCTCGGAACGGAGTCGCAGGATCAGATGGCGCTTCTCCAGACGATCGAGGATCGAGGTCATGGTCCCCTGGCTCAGATTCACCTCCCGGGCCAAATCCCCGGCACTCATACGCTTATGCCGTGCCAGTGCCTGCAGCACCAGCAACTGTGGTCCGGTCAGTCCAGCCTGCTGCATCAGATGGCGCGAACGCATATCGATGGCGCGAATAATCCGCCGCAGGGTAATCAGTACATCTGTATGTCTATCCATTCTCTCGCACCATCAAATAGCGGCCTTTTCGCACAATAAACCTTCCTGAACAAAGGATATATTACCCGCACTTTTAACCATTATCACTTGAAATCAACAAGTTAAACCCAATATAATCGCCAACTCAATTGTTTGTACACAAAATATCCTGCAAACAAACTCCAGCCAACAACATTGGGATAACCATGACCGACAACACCCGGATCGCGCTACGCCGACCGGTACTGGAGGATGGCAAGCGGGTCTATGACCTTATTGAACGCTGTCCGCCGCTGGACCTCAACTCCAGCTACTGCTATTTCCTGCTTTGCAGCCATTTCAGCGACACCTGTGTGGTCGCCGAGGATAACGGCCGTCTGGTCGGTTTCCTCTCCGCCTACCTCATCCCCGACCGTGCCGATACCCTCTTCGCCTGGCAAATGGCGGTGGATGAAAGCGCCCGTGGCCAGGGGCTGGCCGGGCGAATGCTGGACTACCTGCTGGCACAACCCTGCTGCGCCGATGTGCGCAACGTTGAAACCACTGTCTCTCCCTCCAATCAGGCTTCGCGCCGCGTCTTTGTCCGCCTGGCGGAAAGAATGCACAGCGACAGCCACGAAGAGTCCTTTCTTGAGGCCAGCCATTTCGGCAGCGAGGCCCACGAAGAAGAACGCCTGATCCGCATTGGACCATGGAGTAAGGGACAGCACCAACAGGAGCAACAATCATGAGAATTTTTGAAGAACTGGAATCGGAAGTCCGTGGCTATGTACGTGCCTTTCCCGCGATATTCGATGTCGCCAAGGGCTCGTTCATTTACGATGAACACGGTAACGAATACATCGATTTCTTCGCCGGGGCAGGCACGCTCAACTACGGCCACAACAACCCTTTGATCAGCGAGGCGCTAATCGAATATCTGCAGCACGATGGCATCATCCACTCGCTGGACAAGGCCACCGTGGCAAAAAAAGCGTTCCTGCAGAAATTCCACGACACCATTCTGGCACCGCGTAACCTGAACTATAAAATCCAGTTCACCGGTCCCACCGGCACCAATGCGGTAGAGACGGCGCTGAAACTGGCACGGATGGTCAAGCGTCGCTCTAACGTCATCGCTTTCACCAACGGCTATCACGGCCTGACCATGGGCTCGCTGGCAGTCACTGGTAACGACTTCTACCGTGACGAATCCTACGGTGCGCGCAACAACGCCGATTCGGTGCCATTCGATGGCTACCTCGGTCAGGACATCAATACCATCGACTACCTGCGCAAGTTCCTCGAAGACGGTTCCAGCGGTATCGATACCCCGGCAGCCATTATCGTCGAAACGGTTCAGGGCGAAGGTGGCATCAACGTTGCCAGTGTTAAGTGGCTGCAGGAACTGGAATCGCTTTGCCGCGAGTACGATATCCTGCTGATTATCGATGACATCCAGGTGGGCAACGGTCGCACCGGTACTTTCTTCAGCTTCGAACGCGCCGGAATCAAACCGGATATGGTCTGCCTCTCCAAATCCATCGGTGGCGGTCTGCCGATGGCGATCCTGCTGATGCGCCCGGAGCTCGATCAATGGCAACCGGGCGAACACACCGGCACCTTCCGTGGTAATAACCTCGCCTTTGTCGCTGCCACCCAGTCGTTGAGCTACTGGGATAGCGACGATTTTGCCGAATCGGTGAAATACAAGGGCAGGATCATGGAAGAGGAACTGAACAAAATCGTCGACAAGTATCCGCAACTCGATATCGAACTGCGTGGCATCGGCATGGTTTGGGGCCTGGATATTCCGCGTAGCGGATTCGCCAGCATGGTCTCCCGAGAAGCCTTCGAAAATAATCTGATCATCGAGCTGGCAGGCGCCGACGACAACGTGGTCAAATTCCTGCCTGCACTAACCATCGATGAAGAGACCCTGCGCAAGGGAATTACTATTATCGACAAGGCTATCGGCGATTTGCTTAGCCAGAGCGATGATGCACGCAAGGGAGCCACCGCATGATTGTCCGTACCCTGGAAGAGATCATCGGCACCGAACGTGAAGTCCATGCGGAGAACGGCAACTGGGTGAGTCGCCGTTTTGTGCTCAATGACGACGGTGCAGGTTTCTCCTTTCACGAAACTATCATCAAGGCCGGAACCGAAACGCACATCTGGTATAAACACCATATTGAAGCGGTTTATTGTGTCGGAGGTAACGGCGAGATCGAGGATCTGAAAACAGGTGATCTCCACCCAATCAAGGACGGCACGCTCTATCTCCTCAACGACAACGATGAACATCTATTGCGTGGTGGCAGCGAGGATATGCGCCTAATCTGCAGCTTCAATCCGCCGATCATCGGCCGCGAAATGCATGATGAGGACGGCGCCTACCTGCCTCATCCGCAACAGGCGAAATACGACGCTGCCCGTCAAAACTGAGCCTGCAATAACACATAAAGAAGCCCGCTTTGCGCGGGCTTTTTTATTGCTATCCTTAGCACCTATGTTACATATCGTTATCTCTATTCTGTCGCTGCTATTGGCCAGCGCCATTCTGCTCTTTGGTGTCGGACTTCAGGGTACCCTGATCGCCCTGCGTGCCGGGGTAGAGGGGTTTGCCGTTGACACCACAGGCCTGATCATGGCGGCCTATTTCATCGGCTATGTCGCCGGTACCTATGTCTGCCCCTGGTTGATCCGCCAGTTCGGTCATATCCGCAGCTACGCTATTCTTGCCACCATAGCCTCCGCCGCTGCCGTGGCCTTTCCCCTGTTTGCAGTTCCCTGGATCTGGTTCCTGCTGCGTATGGTGACCGGCCTGTGCATCGTCGGCCTGTTCATCGTCATCGAAAGCTGGCTCAACGAAATCGCACCGAGCGAGAGCCGTGGCCGCTTTTTTGCCGTCTACATGCTAACTACCCTGCTGGCGATGGCCTTCGGCCAGTTCATCCTGCTGGCCGGTGATATCCGCGACTTCGATCTCTTCGCGATCACCACCATTCTGATCTCACTGGCATTGGTGCCCGTCGCCATGACCCGGGTACGCCAGCCGGAACCGATTGAGAGTCCACCACTACAATTCACCACCCTCTATCGCAATTCACCGCTCGGGGTTATCGGTACCCTGATCGCCGGTGTGGTCAATGGCGCTTTCTGGGGGATGGGACCGGTCTTCGCCAGCGGCATCGGTTTGAGTGAGCTGGATATCGCACTTTTCATCAGCCTCACCGTGATCGGTGGTGCGCTGTTACAGTGGCCGGTAGGCATGCTTTCGGATCGTCTGGATCGCCGCACCGTACTCACAGCCAGCGCATTACTCGGTGGTGGCGTGGCGTTATCGATGCACTATCTGCTTGCGCCCTATCCGGGAAATATCGTGCCATTGGCAGGGGGGTTCGTCTTCGGTGCCTTTGCCTTCAGCCTCTACGCCCTGAGCGTGGCCCACGTTAACGATCGTCTGGAGACAGGACAGGCACTGGACGGTGCCCGTGGCCTGCTGCAACTCTATGGTATCGGCGCCGCCATCGGGCCGATGTTCGCCGGCCAGATCATGCAACGTTTTGGCGCGACGTCGCTATTGCTGTTCTTCGCCGTTAGTATGCTACTGTTCGGCCTGTTTGCCCTCTACCGCATGTATACCAGTGAAGCCACTCCGCCAGAAGAACAGGGCGAGTACGTGCCGATGCAACAGACCTCACCGGTGGTGCTGGAGATGGACCCGCGCCTGGAAACCGAAGTGGTGGTACCGTCCAGCATCACCGTCGTGGTAGAAGAAGAGGATGCGACGACACCCCATCGCCGTACCGCCGATACACGATCCTGAATAAAGGGATGCTGGAGGAACGCCATTATGAATAAATTGAAACTGTACGATCTGCCACTCTCCGGCAATTGCTATAAAGTGCGCCTGCTGCTTTCCATGCTTGGCGTGGCATATGAAAAGATACTCACGGACACCACCAAAGGTGAAACCCAGACCGCAGAATTCAAACGTATCAACCCACGTGGCCAGATCCCCGTATTAAGTGACGATGAAAGCGAGATCTGGGATTCGATGGCGATCCTGGTCTATCTCGCCCGTCGCTACGGTAATGAACAGTGGTTGCCCGCCGATGCACTGGGCGAGGCACGGGTGATGCAGTGGCTCGCCGTATCGGAAAATGAGTTGCTCACCGGCCTGGCCAAAGCACGTGCCGCCATGCGCTTCAACCACCCTTTCGATCCCGAACAGTGCCGCGCCGATTCGGCACAGGGCGTCGGCACAATGGAACTTCGGCTGAGTGAAGCAGAGTGGCTTGCAGCGGACCACCCGACCATCGCCGATATCGCCTGCTATCCCTACGTCAATCTGGCTGACGAAGCAGCGTTCTCACTGGAACCCTATCCGGCCGTCCGTGCATGGCTAAAACGATTCGAGGGATTGCCCGGCTGGGAGCCGATGCTGTAGCGTCACGACTCCCCCTGACCGAAGAGCTATCGATGAAAGGCAAAGAGTACATTGCACCGTGGGAAAAGGTGTTTGATCGCATCATTTCTCCACTGGAAGAGTTTATCCACCGTCAGACCACCAGTGGCATTCTGCTGATGATCTGCGCGGTGCTGGCATTGATCCTCGCCAACAGTCCCTGGAGCGCTGCCTACCACCACTTCCTGGAACTCCCCCTGACTGTCGGGCTTGAAGGCTTCCAGCTCACCAAGTCAGTACACCACTGGATTAACGACGGCCTGATGGCACTGTTCTTTTTCGTCGTCGGCCTGGAACTGAAGCGGGAAATTCTGGTAGGCGAACTGGCCAATCCGAAACAGGCGCTACTGCCTATCATTGCCGCCGTGGGTGGCATGGTGGTGCCTGCGGCGATCTATATTGTGGTCAATCCCAGCGGGCACACCTTCGACGGCTGGGGTATCCCCATGGCGACTGATATCGCCTTCGCTCTCGGCGCACTGGCTTTACTGGGCAAACGAGTCCCTGCCAGCCTGCTCACCTTCCTGGTCGCGCTGGCCATCGTCGACGATCTCGGCGCAGTCACGGTGATCGCACTCTTTTATACCGAAACCCTCAACTACCCGGCCCTGTTACTGGTCGCGCTCACCCTGGGACTGCTAATCACCCTCAACCTCGGCGGAGTACGCTGGTCCCTGCCCTATATGCTATTGGGCGTAGTGCTGTGGACGGCAATGTTGAAAAGCGGTGTACACGCCACGCTGGCGGGGATATTTCTCGCCTTCACCATTCCGATGCGACCGAAGTACGACCCGCAGCGCTTCCTCTCGCATATCAATGAAATGGTCAGCCAGATTCGGGATGCCTTTCAGCGTGAAGAGAATATTCTAATTAATGACGAGCTACGCTCCCGCGTCCGTGCCCTGGGTGAAGGGGTGCGTCTGGTTCAGGCACCGGCACAAACCCTTGAACACCAGATGCATCTACCCTCCGCCTACTTCGTCATCCCGATCTTCTCCCTGGCCAATGCCGGTATTCCCATCGACTGGTCGTCGTTCGATAGCGTGATCAGCCATCCAGTCTCCATCGGCGTACTCGGGGGACTGCTGCTGGGAAAATTGATCGGTATCGTGGGGTTCAGCTGGGTTGCGGTACGGTTGGGAGTGAGCAGACTGCCGAAGGGACTCAATTTCCGCCACGTCATCGGTGTCGGCCTGATGGGGGGAATTGGTTTCACCATGTCGATCTTCGTCGCCGAACTGGGCTTTGCTCACCACCCAAAGGATCTGTTGATGGCCAAGACGGGTATTCTTGCCGCTTCACTACTGGCCGGGGTTTCCGGTTATCTGTGGCTCTATTTCACGTCTAAACGCACAGCCGTCTGAATCAGAAACCGAAGTCCAGCCCACCGTAGACGCTGTTGATATCGTCGCCACTGATATCGTTGTACTTCTGATATTCGAACTGTAAGCGGATCTTTTTGGAGAGTTGGAAACTTACCCCTGCGCCGAGGGTGAAGTCGGAACCATCGTCGCTACCGATTTTCGTCCCTGAAAGTACGTTGTCCAGATTCCACTTGTAGTAACCCGCACGGGCAAAGACGTCTACACGGGTACTCACCGGATAACGGCCCATGGCCGTGAGTTCAAAGCCATCCACATCGGAATAGGTATCTGACGCACCACTCGCCTTGAATTTACCCAGGTTGGCGTAGGCCAGATCGAGGGAACCGTAGGTGGAGAAGGAGACCCCGGCGAATAGCTTGTAGCTTGACGGCTTCTCGTAACCGCTGGCATCGACGCTGGATTGACCGGTGTAAAGTCCGACATGGCCAACGGGCCCCGCCTGGAGGTTTGCTGAGAAAAGTGGCAGCGAGATGATCAACACTATCGCTGCTGTACGGCGCGGCAACATTCGGCACCTCCCTGGAGGATAGAGACCTTCCCTAAGTTATAGCGGAAATGCGTCAGCCAACCAGTGACGCAGGTGCCAATTCAGGCATTCAAGAGAGTGGCGTAAAGGTCGTGTTCATCTGCCGCGGTAATCTCCACATCCACCACGTCGCCCGATTCCAGCGAGCCGCCGTTTTCAATCACCACCACGCCGTCGATTTCCGGCGACTCGGCATAACTGCGACCAATGGCATTCTCTCCTTCCACCTCGTCGATGATCACGGCGTAACTTTTTCCCACACGCCGCTGTAGTTTGTCGGCACTGATCTCCGCCTGCAGCGCCATAAACCGCTCCAGACGCTCCTGTTTCACCTCTTCGGGCAACTGGTCAGGCAGGTCGTTAGCTGCGGCACCCTCCACAGGCGAATAGGCAAAGGCCCCGGCACGATCCAGCCGTGCCTCGCGCAGAAAGTCGAGAAGCGTTTCGAATGCCTGCTCCGTCTCACCGGGGAAACCGACGATAAAGGTGGAACGCAGGGCAATCTCGGAAATCATGCCGCGCCAGGTTTCGATACGACGCAACATGTTTTCACTGTCCGCAGGGCGGCGCATCGCCTTCAATACCTGTGGATCGGCATGCTGCAACGGCACATCAAGATAGGGCAGCGCATAACCTTCCACCATCAGCTCCACCAGGCGATCGACTTTGGGGTAGGGATAGATATAGTGAAGACGTACCCAAGCATCCAGTGAACCTAGCTGTTTGACCAGGGTTTCGATGTCGCTTTTCAGGGGGCGCCCTTGCCAGAACTCAGTGCGGTACTTGAAATCGACACCGTAGGCCGCGGTATCCTGGGCAACAATCAATAGTTCCTGCACCCCGTCATCGACCAGTTTCTCTGCTTCATCGAGGATCTCACCGATGGGGCGGCTAGCCAGCTTGCCGCGCATCGAAGGGATAATGCAGAAGCTGCACTGTTGATTACAGCCCTCGGCAATCTTGATATAGGCATAGTGCCGCGGCGTCAGCTTGATCCCGCCAGCAGGAACCAGATCGGTATAAGGGTCATGCTGTGGCGGTAGCTGAGCATGCACCGCTGCCATCACTTCCTCCAGCGAATCGGGGCCGGTGACTGCCAACACCTGGGGATGGGCACTCTCCACCACGCCCTCCTTGGCGCCGAGACACCCGGTCACGATTACCCGGCCATTCTCCGCCAATGCCTCGCCGATGGTTTCCAGCGATTCATCTACTGCGGCATCGATAAAGCCGCAGGTATTAACCACCACCAGATCCGCCTCATCGTACCCAGGCGCGATCAGGTAACCCTCTGCGCGCAAGCGGGTAAGGATTCGTTCCGAATCGACGGTAGCCTTGGGGCAGCCCAAGCTGACAAAACCCACTCTGGGGATGGATTGAGACATAGATGTAACCTGTTGTGTAATGAATTACCGCGACATAAACAAACGGCCCCGCCGGAAGGTTCCGACAGGGCCGGTGATGTTCCTTGCGCCAGCACTATTTTACACGTAACTGGCGAAGCATTGTCCGGGGAGTTACTCGGCGTTCAACTCCATCAGCTTGCGCTTAACCTCCATCAGTTCTGGAACCCGCACACGCAACACCTTGCACTTATCGCAGAGAGCGTGCATCTCCAGCTTGGCCCCTGCCGCATCCTCACGCACGATGGCCTCCTTGCAGACATCGCACTTCTCCTGCAGGGCCAGTAACTTGTCGGTATCTTCGGAGGTCAGTGAGGAATCCATGGCGCTCTCCCGCTAGGTTGGATAAATCGCACAGCAGTACAGTCCCGACGCTGTGGTATGACACTATTGCATACATTATAAATGTGGCAAAAATGTTAACGGAGGGACATAAGCCAATGGGGGTAGACCGCCCCTAAGGCGATATCGCTGAGGAAAAGGCGAGACAGCACCGGGAAGGTGGATATACTAGGGGTTGGCTTGTGCGAAGCGGGAGGATTTATGCAGTACCGCAAACTTGGACGTACCGGGCTAGAGGTCAGCACGATCTGCCTCGGCACCATGACCTTCGGTGAGCAGAACAGCGAGAAAGAAGCGCATGCCCAGCTCGACTATGCGCTGGATCAGGGCGTTAATTTCATCGATACCGCCGAGCTCTATGCCATCCCTCCCCGCGCTGAGACCTACGGCCAGACCGAAGCAATCATCGGCAACTGGCTGACGAAACGGGGCAAGCGCGATGAGGTCATCCTGGCTAGCAAGGTCTGCGGACGAGGCGGTGAATGGATCAGCCATATTCGCGAAGGCAGGACCCGCCTGGATCGACACAACATCACCAAGGCGATCGATGGCAGCCTCAAGCGACTCAAGACCGATTACCTCGATCTCTACCAACTGCACTGGCCGGACCGCAATACCAACTACTTTGGCCGCCTGGGCTACGCCCATGATCCAGATGACCACCCTGTGCCGATCATTGAAACCCTGCAACTGCTCAACGATCTGGTGAAGGAGGGCAAAGTCCGCCATATCGGCCTCAGTAACGAGACGCCCTGGGGCATGATGCGCTTTCTGCAACTGGCTGACTGGAACGAAATGCCCCGGGTGGTTTCGATCCAGAATCCCTACAGCCTGCTCAATCGCACCTTCGAGATCGGCCTGGCGGAGATCGCCATTCGTGAAGATACCGGTCTGCTCGCCTATTCACCCCTCGGCTTCGGCACCCTTTCAGGAAAATATCTGGATGGCGGACTACCCGAAGGTTCGAGAATACAGCGCTGGCCATATTACGAGCGTTACAGTAATCCGCAGGCCGTATCCGCCACCGCCGCTTACGTCAAACTGGCCAGGAACCACGGCCTCGACCCGGCCCAGATGGCCCTGGCCTACGTCAACACTCGTCCCTTCCTCACCAGTACGATTATCGGCGCCACCACCATGGCGCAGCTGAAAACCAATATTGCCAGTATCGATCTGCAATTAAGTAACGAAGTCCTGGAAGGTATTGAGGCTATCCACACCCGGCAACCCAACCCGGCCCCATGAGTGAAGCCACCGGAACAAGATGAAAAACGAAACTGAAAGTCAGACTCGCCAATGTACTGCCCAGTGCATCGCCAACCTGTTTAATTTCGATGAGCTGCGACTCATCCTGGAGCAGCGCTACCGCGTTACCGCCTATCTCGATGCCATGCACATCGCTCAAACTAACTGGGAAGCCTTTGTCTTCCCGTACGGCGTCGTCGTCGGCTGGGACATGGGTTATGACGAGGAGCAGTACCTGCTGGAACAACTACGCAACCACTCCACAGGTCTGCACGCAACGCCGTTTATCGATCACTTCACCTTCGATGACCATGCCGCAGCCACGCGTATCCGCAACGATCACATCGCACTCGACAAGAATGCGACTCTGGACAAACTGGCCGTTTCTCACGGCCTGGCCCAGTCGGTCAAACTGATGGAATTTGAGAACCAGGCACGCCGCACCATCGAGGAAACCAGTTACATCCCGGAAAACATTGCCCAGTATGGCCGCGCCAATCTGCGACGCAAGGCCATCGCCAAGCTACGCGGCATGCTCTACATCGTGCGCAGCGACATCCACCTGCACTTCGACCTGCTCGATACGCCGGAATTTTTCTGGGAATACCCGGAACTGCAGGATACCTATCACACCGTCACCAACTACCTGGAGATGGAACAACGCACCCGACTGCTTAACGATAAGCTGAATATCATCCAGCAGTTACTGAGTATGCTGGCAGAGGAACAGAACCATAAACATTCCTCCACTCTGGAATGGATCATCATCTGGCTGATCGCCGTCGAGATCGTGATCTTCCTGGCCCACGACATCCTGCATCTGGTGTAGAAACACTGCCGGCCCGACGTGTGGCAGGAAATACCAGGGATTAATGGGAAAGGATTAAGGTGGCGGCAGGCGCCGGATCGACCAGCAGCAAGACAATCACCACGATCAACAAGATTATCGGAATCAAACGGTTAGCGCCCGTTACCCGCTGTTCATCCTCGAACATGGCCTGCCTCCCTGCGACTTGAGGTTTGCTTCTGGAGTATAGAGAAATAGCACAGAATCCCCGCTTGTACAGCAGGGCGCACGCATAATCAGGACAAAAAAAGGCGAGCGCCGGTCAGACCGGCGGCCGCCTTTTTCCACTGGCCAGGACGGAGAAGTCCGGCGTAACTACTTCACCTTTACTTCTTCGCTGCCTTTTTCTTGGCTGCTTTCCGTTTCGGCGCGGCCTTCTTGACTGCTTTCTTCTTCACAGCCTTTTTAACCGCTTTTTTCTTCACAGCCTTCTTGACCGCCTTCTTCTTAACGGCCTTCTTGACTGCTTTCTTCTTTACAGCCTTTTTGACCGCCTTCTTCTTAACGGCCTTTTTGACTGCCTTCTTCTTTACTGCTGGCTTCTTGACTGCTTTCTTCTTCACAGCAGCCTTCTTAACTGCCTTTTTCTTTACTGCCTTCTTCTTAACCGCCTTTTTCATCGTTGCCTCCTTACTGGCCTTGGACTTCACTACTGCTTTTTTAACCGCCTTTGGCTTGGTAGCCGACTTCTTGACCGCCTTCTTCTTGGCGGCGGTCTTCTTCACTACTGCCTTCTTGCTAGCTGCTTTTTTGGCCGCCGGCTTCTTCGCAGCGGCCTTTTTCACACTCGCCTTCTTTGCTGCGGCCTTCTTGGCAGGCGCCTTCTTCTTTGTCGCAGCCTTCTTGGCAGTTGTCTTCTTCGCTGCGGTTGTGGCTTTCGCCTTGTTCTTCACCGCAGGCTTTTTGGCGGTTGCTTCTTCAGCAGCAGCCTTTGCCGGTTTGGCTGGAGCAGCCTTTTTAGCTGGTTCCGCCTTTGCTACAGCAGGCTTCGCGGTAGCATTATCATCGGCATTAATCATAGCCGCAATCTTCTCCGCCGCTTCCCGGATCGCCTCTTCTTCGAGGTGTACCGGAGGAATCACTGGCGGTTTACTGCGCACCTCTTCGAGCACTCTCACGATCGAATGGAAGATGTCTTCGATCTCACCCTGCCCTGATACGCTATAAAGCTTACCCTGTCCACGGAAATATTCAACAAGTGGAGCCGTTTGTGCTTCGTAAATCCGCAAACGATTACCAATGGTCTCTTCATTATCATCGGCACGATGACGAAGTTCACCACCACATTTATCACAACGATCATCCAGACGCGGCGGAGAACTGAAGATGTTGTACATCTGTCCGCATGATGCACAGGTACGGCGACCAGTAAGGCGCTGCATCAGGCTATCCAGATCCACATCGATAAGAATGGCCGCATCGATCGGCATCCCCATACGGCCGAGCATCGCATCCAATGCTTCTGCCTGAGGGATATTGCGTGGAAAGCCATCGAGAATGAATCCGTCGCGGGCATCAGCCTGCGCCAGTCGCTCCCGAATAATCCCCAGAACGATGTCATCACTCACAAGTTGTCCTGCATCCATCGCCGCACGGGCCTGCTGACCCAACGGTGTATTCCCCTCCACTGCGGCACGCAGTAGATCACCTGTGGAAATCTGAGGAATGTTGTATTTATCGATGAGCAGTTTGGCCTGTGTCCCTTTACCGGAGCCTGGCGCTCCTAACAGTACGATTCTCATTGCCGTCTCACACTCCCATGAACGTAAGTAAATGTTGCTCGCCTGCCAGACCTGTCGCCGAAATCGGCGGATTAAGAATTTTCCATGCTGGTATATAGAAATTGCATTACCGTTACACAACACAAGGGTTTAAGCTACTCTCTCTTTTATTGTCAAGTCAAACAATAACCGCTTATTTCAAACGCCTGTAGGCCTAACCTTATATATACACACTCCAAATCTCACCCAGCGACATGATCGGTATACCAGACTACAGCAATAATGAATTGTGGATCATCGGGGAGTTCCTGAAGCGACACCACCAATTCACCTGTAAGGTAGACCCACTGCTCGAGATTGGCGTAGAGGAGTGTCGTGACTTGATCATGCATCGCTCCAGCAAGCGTGAGCGGGAAAGAATTATCAATAGACCGATGTAATCAACATCAGGGGGAAGAAGAGAAATGTCCAGGAAAAAGAACGCTTTTTATGCCCAATCCGGTGGTGTCACCGCCGTTATCAATGCCTCGGCCTGCGGTGTCATCGAAACTGCCCGCAAGCACAAGGACAAGATTGGCAAGGTTTACGCAGGACGTAACGGTATTATCGGCGCCCTGACCGAAGACCTGATCGATACCTCCAAGGAAACCAAGTCCGCTATCGCCGCCCTGCGCCACACCCCTTCCGGCGCCTTCGGCTCCTGCCGCTACAAGCTCAAGAGCCTGGAGCAGAACCGCCGCGAGTACGAGCGCCTGATCGAAGTATTCGAAGCGCACAACATCGGCTACTTCTTCTATAACGGTGGTGGTGACTCCGCCGACACCTGCCTCAAGGTCTCGCAACTGGCGAAAAAGATGGGTTACCCGATCCAGGCGATCCACGTTCCCAAGACCGTCGACAACGACCTGCCGATCACCGACAACTGCCCCGGCTTCGGCTCGGTCGCCAAATACATCGCGACCTCCGTGCGTGAAGCCAGCTTCGACGTCGCCTCCATGGCTAAAACCTCCACCAAGGTCTTCGTTATCGAGGTGATGGGGCGTCACGCGGGCTGGATCGCCGCCGCCGGTGGTCTCGCCTCCGATGCGGAAACCGATCTGCCGATCGTCATCCTGTTCCCGGAAGTCGCCTTCGACCGCAAGAAGTTTATGGCCGCGATTAAAGCCAAGGTAGAGAAGTACGGCTATGTTTCTGTAGTCGTATCCGAGGGTGTCCACACCGCCGATGGCAAGTTCCTCGCCGATCAGGGCCTGAAAGACGCCTTCGGCCACGCTCAATTAGGTGGCGTCGCCCCGGTGGTTGCCGGTATGATTCGTGAAGACCTGGGTCTGAAATACCACTGGGCCGTGGCCGACTACCTGCAGCGTGCCGCCCGCCACATCGCCTCCAAGACCGACGTAGACCAGGCCTACGCTGCCGGCAAGGCCGCCGTTGAAATGGCGCTCAAAGGCAAAAACTCGGTCATGCCTGCAATCATTCGTACCTCTAACAGCCCCTACCGCTGGAAGATCGGCGAAGCGCCGCTCTCCAAGGTAGCCAACGTAGAGAAGATGATGCCCAAAAACTTCATCAGTAAAGACGGTTTCGGTATCACGCCAGGATGTCGCAAATACCTGGAACCGCTGATTAAGGGAGAGGACTTCCCGCCATTCACCAAAGGCGGGCTACCAAAGTATGTACAGCTTAAGAATGTCGCCGTAGCCAAAAAACTCGGTGACTTCGAACTGAAGTAGTAACCGAAGGGGAGCGTAAGCTCCCCTTTTGTTTTGTACGGGAAGTGTTTTCAAAATCGGGATTCATGCCCGAAATGGTTTGAGGCCACTTCACTATCGCTTGGGGAGTTAACGTCTAACCACTGGGAGGTGTTCGATGAGCACAGGTGTCATATTTGCCCTGCTTTGCGCTGCTGCAGCGCTCGTCTATGGGGCGGTGTCTGTTAAGTGGATTTTGGCAAAACCTGATGGCAATGAGCGAATGCGCGAAATTGCCGGCGCAATTCAGGAAGGGGCGCAAGCCTATCTCAACCGGCAATATGCCACCATCGGCATTGCCGGTCTGGTACTGCTGGTACTGATTGCCTGGCAGATCGGCATCGCCACCGCCATCGGCTTCGGTATCGGTGCGCTGTTCTCCGGTCTCGCCGGCTACATCGGTATGAATATCTCGGTACGCGCCAACGTGCGCACCGCACAGGCTGCCAATGACGGCATCGATGCAGCCATGCAGGTCGCCTTCCGCGGCGGTGCCATCACCGGCCTGCTGGTGGTCGGTCTGGGCCTGCTCGGCGTTGCCGGTTATTACGGCCTGATGCTGATGTTCAAGGTTGCCGACCCGCTGCATCCGCTGGTCGGTCTCGCCTTCGGCGGTTCATTGATCTCCATCTTCGCCCGACTCGGCGGCGGTATTTTCACCAAGGGTGCCGACGTCGGCGCCGACATCGTCGGTAAGGTCGAGGCCGGTATCCCGGAAGACGACCCGCGCAACCCTGCGGTTATCGCCGATAACGTTGGTGACAACGTCGGTGACTGTGCCGGTATGGCCGCTGACCTGTTTGAAACCTACGCGGTTACCGTGGTCGCCACCATGCTGCTCGGCGGTCTGCTGGTTAAAACCGATGCGGCGCTGATCTACCCACTGATGCTCGGTGGTATCTCCATCATCGCCTCCATCGTCGGCACCTACTTCGTCAAGGTACGCGAAGGCGGCAAGATCATGAACGCCCTCTATCGCGGCCTGATCGTCGCCGGTGCCCTCGCTGCCATCGCCTACTACCCGATCACCAAAATGATCATGAGCGAGAGCGGCTTTAGCGTCATGGCCCTGTACGGTTGTGCGCTGATCGGTCTGGCGCTCACCGCGGCAATGGTCGTCATCACCGAATACTACACAGCTACCGAATACTCACCGGTTCGCCATATCGCCGAAGCCTCGACCACCGGTGACGGTACCAACGTCATCGCTGGCCTCGGTGTTTCAATGAAATCTACCGCTGCACCGGTACTGGCTGTCTGCGCTGCGATCTGGGGCGCCTACGACTTGGCTGGCCTCTACGGCATCGCTATCGCTGCCACCTCGATGCTCTCCATGACCGGCATCATCGTCGCCCTCGATGCCTACGGTCCGATCACCGACAACGCAGGTGGTATTGCCGAGATGGCGGAACTGGACGAGAAGATCCGTAACATCACCGACCCGCTCGACGCAGTAGGCAACACCACCAAGGCGGTCACCAAAGGCTACGCCATCGGCTCTGCCGGTCTGGCTGCACTGGTGCTATTCGCCGACTTCACCCACAGCCTCGACGCTGCAGGCAAGCTGGTCAGCTTCGAGCTCAATGAGCCTGCTGTATTGATCGGTCTGTTCCTCGGCGGCCTGATTCCTTACCTGTTCGGCGCCATGGCAATGGAAGCGGTTGGGCGTGCTGCAGGCGGTATCGTTAATGAGGTACGCCGTCAGTTCAAGGAGATGCCCGGGATCATGGATCACAGCCAAAAGCCAGATTACGGCCGTGCGGTGGACATGCTGACCAAGGCAGCGATCAAAGAGATGGTCATTCCATCCCTGCTGCCGGTACTGGCCCCCATAGTGGTTGCCTTTGGCATGGCCTGGCTGATGGGCCCTGAGGCGGGACGTATGGCACTGGGTGGTCTGCTCATCGGTACTATCGTCACCGGCCTGTTCGTCGCCATCTCCATGACCACCGGCGGCGGCGCCTGGGACAACGCCAAGAAGTACATCGAGGATGGCAACTTCGGCGGCAAGGGTTCCGACGCGCACAAGGCAGCGGTCACCGGCGATACCGTCGGCGATCCCTACAAGGACACCGCCGGTCCGGCGATCAACCCGCTGATCAAGATCATCAACATCGTCGCACTGATGATCGTCCCTCTGTTGTAACAAATCGGGGCGGTTCGCCGCCCCTTACCAATTTCCGAGGAGGCCGGTATAATTACCGGCCTTTTTCGTTATTCTCAATTAAAACAATATCAATTAACTCAGAGGCCACTATTAATGAATCTCGACAGAGTCACTTCAGGCGTAGACGTTCCCAACGACATCAACGTCATTATCGAGATCCCCGCCCACAGCGATCCGGTCAAATACGAAGTCGA
>JBNKVM010000071.1:0-33140 GCA_050299175.1 Thiohalomonadaceae bacterium | reverse complement strand
TTCTGACAAATCCGCAGACCTAATATGCGTCGACTCAGAATCGCTTAGCGCAAAAGTTTTACCCTCTTTAGCAGTCTACGGCGGTAATGCCACAGGAAAATCGAACCTCCTTAAAGCACTTAAGTTCATGTGTGATGGAATTCGTGCATCTCACACAGGTGGCAAAGCAACAGGAGGCATAAGCCGAGAATATTTTAGGTTAGATAAAAAACTAAAAGACAATCCATCGACTTTCGACTGTGACTTCATTCTTAGTGACATCCATTACCACTATGGGTTTTCTATTGATAATGAAAAAGTTATAGAAGAGTGGCTCTATTCATATCCTAAAAAATATCGCAATGTCTTATTTCATAGAAGACATGATGAAAAGACACCTTATTATTTCGGGAAATCACTTACTGGAAAAAATCGAACAATTGAATCTCTTACAAGAGAAAATAGTTTATTTTTATCCGCAGCAGCCCAAAATAATCATAAAACATTAACACCAATATATGAGTACTTCTCGAGACAAATAGAATTCGATTTTGAGAGAGGAGAAGTGCCTGCGCACGTCGTAGAAGACTATCTGAGAGATTCTAAAGAAAGAGAATGGCTTATACACTTTCTAAAGTCGGCTGACATAGGAATAGTAGATGTAAAAATAAGCTCTAATATTGAGGAAGACCAATCACTTAAGAAAGACATCATTGAGATGGTAAAAAAACACGTCAACATCGACGATGACAACAATGAATTTGATACAGAAAAAGTACTTTCACTGTTATCTAAAGGGGTAAGTGTAGAACACATTTGCTCAGATGGTTCACTTGTCGAGCTAAAACTAGCTGACGAAAGCTTAGGTACTAGAAAATTAATAGCTATACTCGGTCCAATATACGAAGCCTTAAAGAATGGTTCCCTATTGGTTATAGATGAAATTGATACAAGCATGCACCCACTGTTATCTAGAAAAATAATTAAACTATTTCAATCAAAAACATTTAATCCAAAATCAGCCCAGCTACTCTTTAGTACGCATGACACTAACCTACTGTCTGGGGGTATACTGCGTCGCGACCAAATCGTTTTCTCTGAAAAAGACAAATATGGTTCAACTAAGATATATCCTTTAACTAACATAAAAACAAGAAAGGGCGACAATATCGAGAATGGATACTTGCAAGGTCGTTATGGTGCAATACCTTTTCTTGGTGATATTGACTACATCGCTGAGAATCTCAACTAAAAAGGCCTTACCGTTGTGACAAGGAAACTACCAAAGTCTCGCTCAATCAAAAGAAAAAAAGCGTTACTCTCACCCGCAAAAAGGATCGTTGTCGTGTGTGAAGGAAGAAAAACCGAACCAGATTACCTAAGAAAATTTGCACACGACAATAAACATCCACTAGTAAAATTAGAAACAGTGGATGGTGTAGGCACACCAAAAACCTTAGTAGACAGAGCGATAAAGGAGAAAGAGAAGCTCATAAAAATTGCTAAGCAGAGTGGCAACAGCTTTGAAAATGAATATGAGGTTTGGTGTTTATCTGACAGGGATGAGCATCCAAGGATTAATGAAGAACTCCAAAGAGCTGAGGATAACCAGATATCCTATGCCCTTTCAAACCCATGTATAGAATTATGGGGATATCTTCACTACCAGCAAAACGATGCTCCAACACACAGGGGGCAGATGCAAAAAATGCTGCAAGCAGTGATGCCCGGATATGATCATAATAAAGGGGCTGTTTTTAACTACGAACATATGAAAGCAGGCTATACAGATGCTGTACTAAGAGCATCAGAGTTAAGAAGAAGACGATACGAAGAAGATCTTGTTAATGGCAATCCTTCGACTAACATTGATGAGTTGATGGAATCTATACGAACGACAAAAATTGACGCTTAACGCAACTCAAACAACACAAAACCATTTACGACATTTAGAATTAGTATAAACATATTCAGCCGCTTCTAAAAAGAAGCAATTTCCCTGAAGTTTTATTTAATATTTGTTTTCATTTCCCCCGCATTTTTCCCTTGACTCCCCCTCCCTTTCTCCATAATTTGGACTGTGCAACACCGCTCAAAACAAAGCGCCGAGTGGTTGGTGTTGACGCACCAGCCACCCGGCTAACCCTAAGACTGATAGGTCCAGACCTTAGGGCTGCATGGAGTATACAACACTGTTGTGTGACTGGCGGCCCTTCTGTCTCAATGACGTCGGGGCCGCTTTGCGTTGAGCTTCTATCCACCCGGTAATAACGCCGGAACGACAAGGAGCTAAAAGCTATGTCACACGTAAACACTAACGTAATCTATCCCCAATCCACCGACCGTACTGCCTCCTGGCAAGTCCGCGAAGACGGCGACGACTACGGCAGCAACAAGGGCAACAACAACGTCCAGAGCGTTTCCCTGTCCGATCTGCATAACCGCGTCATTGAGCGGCTCGACCGCGCCAAAGCCCTGACCCACCTGCTGAAAACCACTGGCACCCAGCCAGACGACATCATCCAGCACACCGCTGCCATTCTTGAGGAACACATCGAACAGGCCCAGACCACCAGCAGAAGGGTGTGGGACTATATGCAGCGCGAGAAGCGATTGGGTAGTTAATCGCCCTTCCCTGACAGGAAAGCACAACCTTGCAGTCAGGCCATTCGGCCTGACTGCCCCACCCTATTCCGCAGGCTTGGAAACAAGCCGCACAGGAACCAAGACAAGGAAAAAGCCATGTCACAGGCAAACACTAACGTTATCTATTCCCAATCCACCGACCGCGACCTCTCCCGCTGGCAGGTCCGCGAGGATGAGGACGACTACGGCAAACTGGGCCGCAAACTGCTCGAACTGCACGACCGCATCACCGACCGCCTCGTCCGCGCCGATGCCCTGACCTACCTGATGCAAACCGCTGAGAATCCGCCGGAGCACGCCACCCGGATCACCGCAATGCTGCTTCAGGATTTGATTCAGGATGCACAGAAGGCCAATGAGAAGTTATGGGACGAAGTGCACCGACTGTCAAAGCAGGTGAATGACAACAAGCCAACTCGTCACTGACACGGTCGTGGTGCGTTACAGTGCCGGAGCCGCTTGCGGCTGCGGCACTGTTGATCTGCTCTTTTGAATATCGACCTTTACTGGAATGACTGAGGTAAATATATCGACTTATTCAAACGAAGCGGTTTTCAGGCCCGTCAATTCCGCCGAGTCGCGCAGTGGAGGGAGGAATAGCCCTTTAGGGTTGCGCACAGGAAGTGCGCAACGTTGCAGTCAGGCCATGGACGGCCTGTCTGCAACGCCCGACTGGAGCGAGCAACGAGGGTACCCCGAAGGGGCGAGAATTTCGGGAGCGTTTCTTTGGGTACTTTCTTATCGCCATAAGAAAGTACCTCGCCTGCGGGGGCGAGTCCCCGCTTTCAAATGCCGTCATCCGTCGCGTAGCGACTCATCCAATAGCGGAACACTAAGCCCCACCGAGTCATCCAATATGCCGTAATGGTATGCCCCCTCCAGCACTCCACTCACGTAGTAACCATTTAGCCCTTTAAATCCCCCTTGGGCATGATAGATCTGTATGGCGTCGTTTTTCCGTTTGGCTTCCCTGACCTGTTGCACCAGTTGTTCATCGGCATTGCGCACCATCACACCGAGAAAACCTGCGGTAAGGGGAAAGACGTCATTACCGCTGTCACCGCAGAAAACGATCTCTCTACCTGCTTTGTAGACGTCGGCAACATATTCCAGTGAGGTCTGTTTGGTGGCGCTGGCGGGGAGGACGTCCAGCAGGCCGTTGCCGTTGTTGGAATCGAAGCTGTAGACCAGTACTTCGTCGAATTTGCCGCCGATCAGCGCTTCCGCTTCGGCCAGTATGGTTTCGCGGTTTTGGTGATCGACGTAGTAGCTCTGTTTAAACTCGTTCTGGTGTTCCGCTTCCTGTTCACGCAAGCCTTCTACATGCGCCAGCGCTTCGCGAATAGCCGCATTGTTCCAGCGTGGGCTCATGCTGTGGACGTGATCAATCCAGCCCTGATCCATCGACCAGTTGCCGTTCTCATAGTGACGTATGGTGGTGCCGACATCGCCGCACAGGATATTGGGATAGCGCACACCGTATTCGTGGATCGCCGTTTCCGTCAGGGTGAGGTTACGCCCGGTGACATAGACAACCAGTACGCCCTGCTTGGCGGTCCATTCGTTGAACAGTGCAATGGCGTTTTCGTCCACGGGCCATGAACCATTAGGCAAGAGTGTTCTATCAAGATCAGTGGCGAGTATCTTCATGAAAATTGTCTATCATGCTTTGGGATAACTGTAGACCCTCTGCTCACCCTCCGCGGGATTGTGGTGAATGGTGAAGGCGTAGCTTTTCAGATCGGCCTTGAGAGTAGCGCTGTCGCCTTCATGCGACCAGGTCATCTCCAGTTGGTGCGACGGGGTATCGGCGATCTGCAGGCTACCGTTGAAGGCCGCCGCGGTGTTACGCAGGCGCATCATTTCCAATTGGTCGAGCACCACTGTCCTCTTCATTCCTTCGGCAACCATTTCGTCGGTCAGGGTGGTGCGGTTAATCTCCTTGTGGCTGGCCGTGTCACCTCTGTCAGCCGCTTCATAGTCGTTCTTGCCGGCGAACAGGTCCAGGTACCAGACCTGGGGAATGCCGGGAACAAAGAGCTGGATGGCACGCGCCAGGCGCAGTTTCTGCTCGTCCTCACCCAGAGCACTGAAGTAGGTGGCGTTGACCTGGTAGTAAGCGATCTTTTTGCCATTGGCGCCAAACAGGTTCTTCACCCGGCCACCGCGCTCAAGCACGCGCTCGACCATGGCATCGATATCGGCCTTATCCATCAGCCCCGCCTGATACCCTTCCTCGGTCGTATAGCCGTCCAGATCGAGCAGGGGAATACCGTCGTGACAGCCCAGCATATTGATCGTGCGAAGCCCCTTGCTCTGGATCTCTTCGATCCAGCGTAGCAGGTAAGTATTACGTCCCATGTCCAGCGCATCCAGCATCAGGCCGGGGAGAAAGAAGTCGTAAATGTGATAACCGGCGTCCGCCACCTCGGAATAGAGATGTCTGCCGTACTGTGAATGGATCTCGGGCAACAGGGTCAACTCGTTGGCATCGGCAATACGCTTGAGGCGTTCGAGATATTCCCAGGTGCCGGGTATGTTGAAGAAATTGGTCAGCCCCGGCTTTTTGTGCAGATAGGCGAAGGCATCGAGACGGATCAATTTGCCGCCGTATTTGGCCAGGCGCTTGAGGGTCTTTTCATAGAACTGCCACACCACTTCCGCTTCGGCGTTAAGGTCCATCTGCCCCAGGTAACGTCGTTTGGATTCGACAATGCTGATCACCTGCTCCCGATAATCCTGGTGCGGACCTAGTTCAACGTTACGAAAATCTCCGCCCGCCTCGATTTTGGCATTCACCCGGTCGAGGATGTGTTGCACGCTATCCTCGGAAAGGATACGCAGATGCTTGAGGTCGTCGGCTTCCAGCGCACGGTAATTAATCTGCTGATAGAAGGTGTTCCAGTAGGGGCGCTCCGAGCCATCGGGAAAACGGACAAACAGAATCGGCAGGTCCGGCTTGCGCATGAAGAGTTTATCGAGGTGGGCCTGTTTCGGAATGATGTAGCCCTTCTCGCCCATTTCGCCCTCACCTTCCCAAAACCGGTTCCAGTCGATGAAAAAGTCGCGATAGCGCGAGCGTTCGCCCTTTTCAAGGATGTCGAGGAATTGTGGCGAGCGCACTGAGAGGTGATTAAGGATCAGATCGAACTTGAGGACGATATTTAGCTCTTTCAGCGCCTGAAGATCCTCCTCTGACACCAGGACGTCATTACGCTTATAACTGCTGATGGAAAAACCATGATCCAGATCGCTGTGGAAGAAAGTGGGCAGAATGTAGAAGAGGGAGAAGACGTCGTGAAACTCGGGTCGCTGCAGCAGGGCGATGGTTTCACTTAATTTTGTACCAATGCTGTCGGGATATGCATTAAGCATCACCCCGTTGGGTAATGATCGCTCCGGCATCCGGTCGAACTCATGTTATTTGCGTGTGTATAGAATAAACATACACCTTATAGTCTGATCGTGCTAACTCTGAGATAGCATCATGAATCCCCCACCCGTTCCCTGTTATTCGATTCTCTTGTCATCCCTACAGGCTTGCCCTATTTTTTCTAGAAGTGGTCTCAAAAATAGCGAGCGCAGGTGAGACAAGGCAAAAATGGACGAAAAAGCGGAGTTTACAAATAGTAAATGAGCAGTTTGAGTCCATTTTTAACACCGTATCAGCAAGCACAGCATTTTTGAGACCGCTTCCAGTGTCCTGCCCACTCACGGAATCGAGGAACACCCATGCCCCAGTTGCACATTGCCGCCGCCGAACTCCAGGACATACCGGTCATACACGAGATGATCACCGAGCTTTCCGATCACCTCGGTCTGGGCCACGAAGTGGTGGCCACTGAGGCGGATATCCACAACGCCCTGTTCGGTCCTGAGCGCAGGGCCGAGGTGTTGCTGGCGCGCCTTGCCGGGGCCGCTGTCGGTTTTGCCCTGTTTTATGGTAATTACTCGACCTTCCGCGGCCGCTGCGGGATTCACCTTGAGGACCTCTATATCCGAGCCCAGGCACGGGGCAAGAGTGTCGGTCGACGCCTGATGGAGGAACTGGCACGAATTACTCTGGAGCGTGGTTGCACCCGCCTCGAATGGTGGGTCCAGGCCGACGATGAGGATGCGGTCGGTTTCTACGAGCGGATGGGAGCGATAGCCAAGGATGAATGGACCGTGTTCCGCCTGCGCGGCGAGGCGCTACACACGCTGGCGAATAAACCATAGAAAAAGGGCTACGATAAAAAGCAGAGCAGAATATTTAAGGTTACTATCGACACCATGCAAATATCCCATCTTGATCATCTCGTGCTGACTGTCCGCGACATTGAAGCCGCTATCGAGTTCTACACCCGAGTGCTGGGAATGGAGGCGATCAGTTTCGGTGACGGTCGCCACGCGCTCGTTTTCGGCACGCAGAAGATCAACCTGCACGAATATGGCAACGAGTTTGAACCTAAAGCGCAGCAACCTACACCCGGCTCAGCCGACTTGTGTTTTATTACTGCCACGCCATTGGCGGAAGTCATGGAGCACCTGACAACATCAGGCATTGAAATCATCGAAGGCCCGGTAGAACGCACTGGCGCAACCGGGCCGATAGTCTCGATCTACTGCCGCGATTCCGACATGAACTTGATCGAGCTTGCCAACTACCTGAAGTGATTTAAATCAAAAATTTCAGAGCCCTCATCGGTATAACCGACAACATCAGACAGGAATTGCATACTCATTTCTTAGTCCAACCTACCTCATTTGGGGTAAACCACTCCAGATCCACTACTATCCAATCCCTCTGACTACCCAAGTATGGAGAGGCGCTGCTAGAATAGGCACCGCATTCTCACAGCATACTAATAACTATAAAAAGCTATAATTCCTGGAGTCTTTGGCTCAATGACGCAACTAATTAGACCTCCTCAGGTCGAGGACTACGATTACCGCATCTACGTAGTCATTAGCTATCTCACTTACCTCGGCATCGTCGTTCATGCGTCGCTGATCCCTGTTTTCTACCTGATCGGCAACGATTTCCTTGCCGCTTTCAACATCCTCTCAACGATCGCCTGGATCTCCGCCCGTGGATTTAATATCAAAGGCCGCCATACGACCTCAATTATCATTCTGTTCTTTGAGGTAGGACTGCACACCACACTCGCCCTCTACTATTACGGTTGGGATAGCGGCTTCCAATACTATCTGATCGCCGGTATCCCCTTTCTTCTGTTTAATCAGAGAATGCAGCTTATTCCATTGCTGCTGCTCTCCGGCATTGCCTGCACACTTTTCATCGGCCTCTATGCATTCACTGCCAGTCGGGTATATCACTATAACTATCCTCTGGTAATCGCAGGGATGAACTACGCCAATATCGTGGCCAGTTTCGTTTCACTCATCATCACCTCCTACTATTTCAGGGTGGCATCGTTCATTTCCGAACAGAAGATGGAAATGCTGGCCAATACCGACCTTCTCACTAACCTCCCCAATCGCCGTGGACTCTATCCGCTACTCCACGCACAGCATGAAATTTTCATGCGTAACGGCACTCAGTTCAGCGTGGTACTGACCGATATCGATAATTTCAAAAACATCAATGACAATTATGGGCATGATTGCGGTGACTACGTCCTACGTGAGGTATCACGGTTATTGAGATCGCGCTTGCGCAAGTACGACGTCGTCGGTCGCTGGGGTGGCGAGGAGTTTCTTTTTATGTTCCCCGGCACAAGCGCAAAGGCTGCAGCAATCGTCGCAGAAGATATCCGCAATACTATCGAACTTCATCCGTTTGTCTTCAATGAGCAGACTTTCAAACTGACTCTGACCTTCGGTATCGCCACACACAGGGAAAACAGCAGCATCAACGGCACCATCAAACTCGCCGACGATGCCCTTTACCAGGGCAAGAAGTCAGGACGTAATCAGGTTATCGTCGTGAAGTAGGCGATTTATCTGGCAGCAGATCGAGTGTTCTCTGGCACCGTCCCTCTTTGCATCCTATATTCATGTGACCATCACCTTTTGTAAGATGAATGCAGGATGTAACCATGAGCGTACTTGAGCAACTCAGGGAGATGACCATCGTTGTAGCCGACACCGGCGACATCGATTCCATAAGAAAGCACCGTCCCCGGGACGCCACCACCAACCCTTCCCTTCTCCTCGCCGCGGCGCAAATGCCTGAATATACACATCTTGTGGAAGACGCTCTCAGGCGCTGCCCACAGGATATCTGCGACCCATCGCAGCAGATGCGCCCCTGCCTAGAACGCCTGGCGGTGAATTTCGCCCAGGAGATTCTGGCGATTATCCCCGGACGGGTCTCGGTGGAAGTGGATGCCACCCTCTCCTTTGATACCGAGGGCACCATCGAAACCGCCCGTCGGATCATCGCGATGTTCGAGGAGGATGGTGTCAGCCGCGAAAGGATCCTGATCAAGATCGCCTCTACCTGGGAGGGAATCCGCGCCGCAGAGCAACTAAGTAAGGAGGGTATCCACTGCAACCTCACCCTGCTCTTCAGTTTCGCCCAGGCGGTGGCCTGCGCCGAGGCAAAGGTACAGTTAATCTCGCCGTTTGTTGGTCGGATACTCGACTGGCACAAGGCAGACAGAGGGGTGGATAGCATTCCCGCCGAGGAGGACCCCGGCGTCCACTCAGTGACCCAGATTTACCACTACTACAAACACTTCGGCTACAACACCGAAATCATGGGCGCCAGCTTTCGCAATAGCGACGAGCTCAAACAGCTGGCAGGCTGCGACCTGCTGACCATTTCCCCGAAACTGCTGGAAGAACTGGAAGGCGACAACGGCGAACTGCCACGCAGGCTTGATCCGGAATCATCCCGCTCCATGAAACTGGAACAACTCTCTCTGGATGAGAAAACCTTCCGCTGGATGATGAATGAAGACGCCATGGCTACCGAGAAGCTGGCGGAAGGTATACGCAAATTCAGCGCCGACCTTGATCGCCTGGCACAGTTCATGAGAGAAAAGCATTGTTCTAACTAACAGGGAAGACCCGCGTGTTACCCACCGCCGCCGCACTGCTCTTTTTAATCGGTCTCATCCACTCCTATCTGGGCGAGCGCTATATCCTGATCCGCCTGTTCCGCACGGGAAAAGTCCCGCATCTGTTCGGCGACAACACTTTCACCATAGGCACCCTGCGTTTTGCCTGGCACATGACCACCATCGCCTGGTGGGGCTTCGCCTGGCTACTACTGATGGTTGCGTCTGGTGCGGATATCCAACGAGCGGTGCTTCAAACCGTGAGCCTGGTTTTCCTTCTCACGGGAATACTTGCGTTCGGCTTTACCAGAGGTCGGCATATCAGTTGGCTGGTGTTCTGGAGTGTTGCTGTGCTGGCTTATTACGCTGCATAGGCCGTTCGTATCCACAAATGGATATGCACAAAAAAGCCGCCACATTGTGGCGGCTTTTTTACTTTAGCCTCTAATCCTGTCAGGTTCCCATTCGGGTACCGACAATGTACTGCATCATGCTTACATGCTCTTCGTTCATATGGCGAATAACGGTAGCAGTATGGCGCAGGATATAAACGAACAGCGAGAAGGCCAGCTCTTCGTGGCGATTCATCAATTCGGAAAAGCCTGCGCGATTGATGCGATAAACGACGCTGTCGCTGGTCGCCAGTACGTTAGCGCTGGCCGCATCATCGGTAAGGAAACTCATTTCACCGACCACGGCACCCGCTTCCAGTATGGCGACATCAACAGGGCTGTTGCCAGCGGTCTGAACCAGCGCGCTACCCGACTTCAGGATATAGAGCGTACCACCAGGCTCTCCCTGGCCAACGATCTCCCCCCCCTTCGCCACATTGTCCGCATCCATGAGAGAATTCAGCGCTTCCAGTTCGTCCGCAGACAGTTCGTGACCAAATACATTCTCCTCCAACCATGCAGTATCGATTTTCATAATTGTTATACCTTGTGGTGTTGTGTTATCGATAATTCACCTCGATTGTAGCTATGTTGATGGGTAATGGTCCAGACAGGGCAGAAGCGAGCGTGAAACCGCTCACGCATGACATCACGAATCTGTGAACAGGCCCGAAATCATTTACCTGCACAGTTCACATCATGCGCTAATTGTGTTCAGGAAAACCAACGTAGAAATGCGGCGGCAGTAAGAGCAACTGTCCCCAGGAAAAATGAGCTATTCCAGAATAGTCGTTGTGAAACACTGCTGCCGCGACGTAGGTAAAACAACACCAGGACAAAGCCGGACACGGCACAGATAGCCTTAATGACCAGCGCCACAACGGCAACACCGTGTATGTCGGGAAGTTGTCCGTCAAACCAAAGTGTTGTTGCACCAAAGGCCGCCCCAGACATTGCCTGGAGCACCCAGACAACGGCCAGCACGATGACAGGCAGACGTTGCCCGGGAAACATTTTGTAGCAATGCATGACGCCTGCTGCCGCCAGACCCACGATAGCAACAGCACCGAAGTTATGTACTACCTGGATCAGTGCATAGATCAGGTTTTGCACAATGACTGTGTCTATTTAACAGTGAACGAGACATCACTCTCGACACTGGTCAATGCATGACTGGAAGTCGCTTCCCTGACATGGACCATGTGCATGCCTGGTGACAAGTTGGGCAGATCTATACTACACGGACATCCATTTACCTTACGCACAATGATCGGGTTGCCGTTATCGACGTAGACGTGCAGATGATCACCGCGAGAACTGAGTTGCACCTCGTATTGCAATTTAATACCCGAGCCGCCCATCAGAGTCTGCCCCTGATTCGGCTCCATGATCGTAATAGCGCCGTCCTTCATACCCATATCCGACATATCTGACATGCCATTGCCGTAGCCATAACCTGCGGCAGCGGAGTGTGATGACAGTAGTAGTGAAGCCAGAGTAAAAAGTGTGAGTGCGATAGGGCTTGTGTAGCGGCTCATAACAACCTCCTTTTGTCGTTTATAGCCAAGGTCTAGCAGCCACGAACTGACTGTCAACGAATGCTCTCTTAATTCAGACAGGCGGTGGTATCCAATGCTTGATAGCGCAGAAATACCACATAAAAAAAGTGTTATTTCAATACAGAATCCACTGGCAAACGATACACACACGTTTTGAATAGGTATCGTTAGTAAGTATTTGAAGCCTCTCTTTTTCTTGCCAGGTATCTCATTAAACTGGCGGCAAGCAGGAGCAGGTCGAATGCAGACATGTGCCATACTTGATTAATAAACCGCTACAAGGAGTCAAAGATGCGCGCGCAATGGGAAGGCACCGTCATCGCCGAAAGTGACAACACAGTGGTGGTGGAAGGTAATCACTACTTCCCTGCTGATTCTGTCCACAAGGAATATCTAAAATCGAGCGATACTCACACTACCTGTCCATGGAAAGGTGAAGCCAGCTATTACACCATCGTGGTAAACGGAAAAGAAAATAGGGATGCCGCCTGGTTCTACCCGGAGCCGAAAGAAGCTGCCATGGAGATCAAGAATCGTATCGCGTTCTGGCATGGTGTGGAGGTTACGGAATAAGGAGAAAATCATGGCACTGAATAAGCAACAACTTGAGCAGTGCAGCAACAGCCGTTGGGACTTCAGCGATTTGAAAGCGATGTTTCTTAATTGCACCCTCAAGCCCTCGCCGGAACTTTCACACACAGAGGGACTGATCAATATTTCACGCGCCATCATGGAGAAGAACGGCGTTGCAGTAGAGGTGCTACGCCCGGTCGATTACGACATCGCCTTCGGTGTCTATCCCGATATGACTGAGCATGGGTGGGAAACCGATCAATGGCCGGGAATTCATGAAAAGGTCATGGCAGCAAATATCCTGGTGATCACCACGCCAATCTGGCTGGGTGATAAATCCTCGGTTTGTAGCCGAACTATCGAACGTCTCTACTCCAACTCAGGTGAACTCAACGGGCAGGGACAGTACGACTACTACGGACGTGTCGGCGGTTGCCTGATCACCGGCAACGAGGATGGGGCAAAACACTGCGCGATGAATATTCTCTATTCACTGCAACATATCGGTTTCGTCATTCCGCCGCAGGCCGATGCGGCGTGGGTCGGTGAAGCGGGGCCCGGCCCCTCCTATCGCGATCCAGATTCAGGCGGCCCGGAGAACGATTTCACCAACCGCAACGCCACCTTCATGACCTGGAATCTGCTGCACATGGCTCGCATGCTGAAAGATGCAGGCGGGATCCCCGCCCACGGCAACCAGCGCACCGACTGGGAGGCCGGATGCCGTTTCGATTTTCCCAACCCGGAGTATCGATAGGGCTTGTCTATTTTGGAGGCTTATTGCAGCACGGCGGCGCCGGCGCATTGGCATTGTCACGCGCATTGCTGTCTGTGAATTGATAAATTCTTGCCCGCAGATTTGACCACCAGCTATCTAAAGGCGGAAACCCATGTTCATTCAAGGTAACGGTAATCGAGTGGTAATCGATCCTCGAAGCATCATAGGCCACCTCTAACTGTTTTTTTTCCACGTTCACATCCACACTCCGAACACCTTCGAGTGCCTCGACAGCCTCAATGACGGAAGCAAGATTACCCTTATCAACCAGAGCAGGAACGACGATTTTTCGCCGTACATCCCACACACCTCTGTCATGACTCTGATTCTGTTGCATCGACTCCTCCGTTTAGCCTCCAAGATCACGTTTCTTCTCTTCAAACTCCTCTTTGTCTATTTCACCCTTCGCATAGCGCTGCTCCAGTATTTCCAGTGCGCTATGACTGCGCGGCATATTAGCCTGACCACTGATCACATTCTTCAGCAACCAGACGACCAGCACGATCAATAAAATCCAGAATATCCACATAACAATACCACCGTAACCATATCCCATTGGATGTTCATATCCCCACCACATATCACTCCTCCTTCAGATTTTTGCCTGCCTGAGCCTCAGTGCATTACCAATCACTGAGACAGAACTGAAACTCATCGCCGCCGCTGCGATAATCGGTGACAACAGCAGGCCGAAAAATGGATACAACACACCCGCTGCCAACGGCACGCCGAGCGAGTTGTAAACGAAAGCGAAAAAGAGATTCTGGCGAATATTGCGCATCACCGCACGACTGAGACGCACGGCGCGGACAATACCGCGTAGATCGCCTTTCACCAGTGTTACACCCGCACTCTCCATCGCCACATCAGCGCCACTACCCATGGCAATGCCAACATGGGCACGTGCCAACGCCGGGGCATCATTGATGCCGTCGCCGGCCATCGCCACGGTGCCGCCCTTTTCCTGCAACTGCCTGACGATCTCAGCCTTGCGCTCCGTCAACACCTCTGCCTCGACCTGATCGATACCCAGTTTCTCCGCCACCGCATTGGCAGTGGTTTTGTTGTCGCCGGTCAACATCACCACCTGCACGCCCTCTCTTTTCAAGTCGGCAAGCGCTTCGGCGGTGGTCTCCTTGATCGGATCAGCAACACCGAGCAGCCCTGCGACCCTTTTATCGACAGCAATCAGCATGACAGTCCGCCCCTGTTTGCGTCCGACCTCAGCCTGTTGCAGCAGCTCACCTATTTCAATGCCCTGTTCCTCAAACAGTTTCACATTGCCCAGTGCCACATGCTTTCCCTCAACAGTGCCGCTCACACCGCGTCCTGTGTGTGAGCTGAAATCCTCTGCAGAAATCGGACGAATACCGCGCTCTTTTGCACCATGAACAATCGCCTCTGCCAGCGGATGCTCGCTCGCCTGCTCCAGACCGGCGGCATATTTAAGTACCTCTTCTTCACTGAATCCTGCCACCGCTTCAACAGAAACCAGTTGCGGTTTGCCCTCAGTGAGCGTGCCGGTCTTGTCCACCACCAGGGTATCGACCTTCTCCATCACCTCCAGGGATTCCGCGTTTTTGATCAATACACCGAGCGTGGCCCCTTTACCGGTACCGACCATGATCGAAATGGGTGTCGCCAGCCCCAGGGCACAGGGACAGGCGATGATCAACACTGCCACCGCATTGATGATGGCGTGGGCCAGTCTCGGCTCCGGTCCGAGACTCCCCCAGACGATCAAAGTGACCACAGCGATTCCGACTACCGCCGGAACGAAATAACTGGAAACCCGATCGGCCAATTTCTGGATCGGCGCACGACTGCGTTGCGCCTCGCCGACCATCTGTACGATCTGTGACAACAGGGTATCGCCACCAACCTTCTCCGCGCGCATCAGCAGACTGCCGCTGCCGTTGACGGTGGCACCGATCAATTTGTCACCCTCGCCCTTCTCCACCGGAATCGACTCGCCGCTGATCATCGACTCGTCCAAAGAGCTGCTCCCCTTCGTTACCACACCATCCACCGGGACTTTTTCGCCGGGGCGTACACGCAGGATGTCACCCTGCTGCACCTGTTCCAGTGGGATATCCTCTTCCGTACCGTCGTCACGCACGATACGCGCCGTATTGGGCGCCAGTTGCAACAGCATGCGAATAGCGGAACTGGTCCGGCTACGGGCGCGCAGTTCCAACACCTGTCCCAGCAATACCAGCGCGGTGATCATCGCCGCCGCCTCGAAGTAGACTGGCACCAGGCCGTTTTCATGGCGCATCAGTGGCGGGAAGATACCGGGCAGCAACAACGCCACCACGCTGTAGCTCCAGGCCACCGCAATGCCTAACCCGATCAGGGTGAACATGTTGAGGTTCCAGCCAACCAACGAGCGCGCACCGCGGACAAAGAAGGGCCAACCGCCCCACAGCACCACCGGCGTGGCAAAGACGAATTCGATCCACTGCACCGTTCCCATCGGTAATGCCTCGGGTAACCAGCCCGGCGCCAGATCCGCCACCATCGCCAGCAGGAACACTGGCAGTGCCAGCGCAGTGCTGATAACGAAGCGCCGGGTCATGTCGATCAGTTCTTCGTTCTTCTCTTCCACCGCCACGGTACGCGGCTCCAGGGCCATACCGCACTTGGGACAGCTGCCCAGATGGTCCTGCACAATCTCCGGATGCATGGGACAGGTATATTCCACTCGCTGCGGTGGCGCCTGTACCGTTTCCGGTTCCAATGCCATACCGCATTTGGGGCAACTGCCAGGGCCACGCTGACGTACCTCCGGATGCATCGGGCAGGTGTAGATCACCGACTCATCAGCATGCGGCAGTGCAACAGATTCGAGATAGTTGTCCGGATCAACGCGGAATTTTTCCAGGCATCCGCTGCTGCAGAAGCGGTAAGTTTCTCCGTGATATTCATGCCGATGTGGCGAATCCTCCGCTACCTGCATACCGCATACCGGATCGGTACATGTTGGCTCGGTAACGTGTATCTGCCTGTGGGCATGATGGTGTGCATCATCCATAAACGATTCTCCCTATGGCCGATATCAAACCACTGCACCGCGCTGTAGGCGGTGCATGATCATGATATGGGACCGATTAACGGTTTTTCTGCTTCAGCAACTGACCCAGTTGCTCTTCGATATGCGCCAACCGCTGACTCATCTGCTGCATGTCGACTGTCTGCTGGCACGGCATACCGCCATTCCAGTAACCATGCATCATCGGCATACCATTCCATTGACCGCCCATCATTGGGCCACCCCAACGACCTCCCATCATCGGCATGCCGTTCCATTGACCGCCCATCATTGGCATACCATTCCACTGTCCGGAATTCATCGGTGGACCACTCCACTGTCCACCCATAATCGGCATGCCATAACCATTCATCATCGGTGGTACGTTATTACTACTATCATTTTCTTCGGCACTTACAGAAGAAACAGCGGTAAGACCAAAGCCCAACAAAACAATCAATATGCTGTGTTTGAGAATATTCATGACTCGCTCCTTTGCACCGCATAGCGATGCACTGATAACGTTAAACGGTGTACGACCGTAGAGACGAAAAAGGATCGATCAGACTTTAGGAGGATGAAACGGTGGTGCGAGTGGCCGACTGACAACGGCGGCTGTGTTGTAGGGCGAGAGGCGTAATACAATGATCGGGGAAAGTGAAAAACTTCCGTCAACTTCATTCAGCAAAGCATAGCCCTGTGTCGCATGGCAAAAATGTGGAGTACAACAGTGACTGACCAACACCCTGTCGTGATGCATATTCTTGTCTGTCGTGACATCCTCATGCTGCAGACAATGGGCAGCATCAGCAGCGACTGCCGTTTCGGCCAGAGGCACCTGTAACGGCAGCAGCACCAAGGATAATGCCACAATCATTGCGGGTAATTTTTTGCTCGCTGAAGACATACCCTGAGAATAGACGCAGCCACCTTATTTTCCATTGCGAAACGATAAGGATTAGCACAGGGCTAAAAAAGAAAAAACCCGCAAGGCGCATACCTTGCGGGTTTCTTGTTGGCGTCCCCTAGGGGAGTCGAACCCCTGTCGTCGCCGTGAAAGGGCGATGTCCTAGGCCTCTAGACGAAGGGGACAAAAACTTGCGTTTTGTCGTGCCGTTTTAGGGTGTCGGCGTCACCGAACCTGGTGGAGCTAGGCGGGATCGAACCGCCGACCTCTTGCATGCCATGCAAGCGCTCTCCCAGCTGAGCTATAGCCCCGGTAAGGAAGGCGTGTATTCTAGAGATTTGGCCGCCTGTGTCAAGCCTGTGACAGGGATTATTACAGACGACCTGTTGCTTTACTGTCCCTGCTCGATCTTGGCCCACGAGTCGCGCAGTTGCACCACCCGGTTGAACACCGGTCGTTCCGCCGTGGAGGCCACGCCGTCGAAGCAGAAATACCCCTCGCGCTCGAACTGGTAGCGACTGCCGGGCTGGGCAGAAGCCAGGCTCGGTTCCAGTACACACTGGGTCAGGGTACGCAGCGAGTCGGGATTGAGTAGCTGGGTGAAGTCGTCCACCTCTTTGTCTGCATCCGGGTGCGGCACGCTGAACAGACGGTCGTAGAGACGCACCTCGGCGTGCAAACCGTGACGGGCAGAGACCCAGTGGATCACCCCCTTCACCTTACGCCCTTCCGGGTTCTTGCCCAGGGTGTCCATGTCGACGCTGCAGCGTAGTTCGATGATCTCTCCTGCAGGATCCTTGATCACCTCTTCGCACTTGATCACGTAGGCGTTACGCAGACGCACCTCACCGCCGCTGACCAGGCGCTTGAAATGCTTGTTCGGCGCCACTTCCATGAAATCTTCGCGATCGATATAGAGTTCACTGCAGAATGGCAGTTCACGGCTGCCCATCGCCTCATCCTTGGGATGGCTGGGGGCATCGAGCATTTCCACCTTGTCTTCGGGATAGTTGGTCAGCACAACCTTGAGTGGATGCAGTACCGCCATGGCCCGCGGCGCGTTGGTGTCCAGATCTTCACGGATGCAGCTCTCCAGAATACCCATCTCCACGCTGTTGTCTGCCTTGGTCACGCCAATACGGTCGGCGAACTCGCGGATCGAGGCCGGGGTGTAGCCGCGACGACGCAACCCGGCGATGGTCGGCATACGAGGGTCATCCCAACCTTCCACCAGACCGTCATCCACCAGTTGAGTCAGCTTGCGCTTGCTCATCACGGTGTATTGCAGGTTGAGGCGCGAGAATTCGATCTGCTGCGGGTGGCAGGGGATGGTGATGTTATCCAGCACCCAGTCATAGAGCGGACGGTGGTCTTCGAACTCCAGGGTACAGATGGAGTGGGTCACGCCCTCCAGCGCATCGGAGATCGGGTGGGTATAGTCGTACATCGGATAGAGACACCATTCACTACCGGTCTGGTGGTGGACCACGCCGTGACGGATACGGTAAAGCGTCGGATCGCGCATATTCATGTTGGGTGAGGCCATGTCGATTTTGGCCCGTAACACTTTGGCACCGTCAACGAATTCCCCGGTGCGCATACGCTTGAACAGATCGAGATTCTCCTCCACGGAGCGATCGCGGTAAGGACTATTCTTGCCCGGCTCCTTCAGCGTACCGCGGTATTCACGGGTCTTCTCGGCGCTCAGGTCGCAGACATAGGCCAGCCCCTTCTCAATCAGTTCAACGGCAAACTCATAGAGCTTCTCGAAGTAGTCGGAGGCGTAGTAGGTCTTGTCGCCCCACTCGAAGCCAAGCCATTTTACGTCGTTCTGGATCGCCTCGACGAACTCCATGTTCTCCTTGTGCGGATTGGTATCGTCGAAGCGCAGGTTGCACTTGCCGTTGTAATCGCGGGCCAGACCGAAGTTGAGACAGATCGACTTGGCGTGACCGATGTGCAGGTAGCCGTTAGGCTCCGGCGGAAAACGGGTCACGACCTTACCGCCGTTTTTACCCGCGGCGATATCTTCGTCGATGATGTGACGGATGAAGTTTCTCGGAGTGGAGACTTCGTTACTCATGTAAGTAAAACCTTCCTATTCAGATGCAGCCGTGCTGCGGGTTGCCAATCATTATAGCGACAAGTAATCGTTACTGTTACGGATTTGGACGCCTCTAGAATTCAATCAAGCTGATGAGTGCAAGGCGGAAAGTGACGAAAAAGCGGAGTTTACGTGAGAGTAAATGAGCATTTTGAGTCGCTTTTCAACGCGGCAATCGCGGCTTGAGTGGATTCTAGTGGTGGCCAATAAATTCCAGGGCCTGATCGATACGCCGCAGTGTCGTCTCTTTACCTACGATATACAGGGTGAGATCCAGATCAGGGGCGGGAGTGCCACCAGTTACTGCCAAACGCAGCGGCATACCCAGCTTGCCCATACCGATCTCCAGTTCGGTGACGGTCTGTTCGATAGAGCCGTGGATCGCCTCGCGCTCCCAGTCAGCCAGCGCTTCCAATTTGGCCTTGACGGTTTCCAGTGGGGCAATGGACGCTTCACCAAAGGCCTTCTTCGCCGGTTTCTCAGGATAACCATCGAAATCGCGATAGTAGAAGGCGCTGATCTCAGCCAGTTCCACCAGGGTCTTGGCGCGCTCACGCTGCGCCTCAACCACTGCCACTAATTCCGGTCCGGTAGATGGATCGATGCCGAGATCGCCCATATGAGGACTCAGCAGATGAGCGATACGCTCCGGCTTGTCGCTCTTGATGTAGTGCTGATTGAGCCACAACAGCTTTTCGGTGTTAAACGCCGAAGCGGCCTTGTTGACGTCGCTGATATCGAACAGCTCGATCATCTCGTCGAGGGAGAAGACTTCACGGTCTTCGTAGGACCAACCGAGGCGCACCAGATAATTGAGCAGCGCTTCGGGCAGAATACCCTGCTCCTTGTACTGCATCACGCTAACTGCGCCGTGGCGCTTGGAGAGGCGCGCACCGTCGTCACCGAGAATCATCGGTACGTGGGCGTATTGCGGCGGTTCAGCCCCCATCGCCTGCAACAGGTTAATCTGCCGCGGAGTATTATTGATGTGGTCGTCACCACGGATGACCTGGGTGATACCCATGTCGAGGTCGTCCACCACCACGGTGAGGTTGTAGGTGGGCGAGCCATCGGTGCGACGGATGATCAGGTCGTCCAGTTCAGTATTCTGGAACACCACCTTACCACGCACCATATCGTCGAAACGCACCACCCCTTCAGCGGGATTGCGGAAGCGAATTACGTGCGGCTCGTCGGCACTGATATTCAACGCACGGCAGTGGCCATCGTAGCGCGGCTTCTCCTTGCGCTTCATCTGCTCTTCGCGCAGGGTTTCAAGGCGTTCCTTGGAACAGTTGCAGCGGTAGGCGTGGCCCTGCTCCAGCATCTGATCGATCACTTCGTTGTAGCGGTCGAAGCGATGGGTCTGGTAGAACGGGCCTTCGTCGTACTCCAGCCCAAGCCAGGTCATCCCCTCGAGGATGGCGTTAACCGACTCCTGGGTGGAGCGCTCCAGATCAGTATCTTCGATACGCAATACAAAGCGACCGCCGTGCTTACGGGCGTGAAGCCAGGAGAAAAGGGCGGTACGTGCGCCGCCGACGTGGAGATAGCCTGTCGGGCTGGGGGCAAAGCGGGTTTTGATGCTCATGCGGATTCGTTTCGTCTTATTCTGGTCATAGCGGAAAGGCGGGATTATACCCGGCCAACCGCGCTACTGCGATGCCGGGACGAACTTTATCCCTGGACATGCGCCGCTCCTGTGCGTCCATGCACCCGCGGCATACCGTCCATCCATGGACATAAAAAAGCCGACCAGAGGTCGGCTTGGTTACAACTCAAGCGCTGACTAGCAGCGCGAGGGGTTGGGATTCAGTCTTTCCCATTCGTGATAACTCATGTGACGAAAACGCCCATCGGCGAATTCAACGAACACACTGCTGGTGTGAACCCCTAACACCAACAGGCTTTCATTGCCCTCGGTGCGGTAGATTTTCCCATTTACGGGCCTGACCCTCGACTCGCCCGTTTTTGCATACCTCGCTTCCATGGTACCTCCAACCTGTCCTTCGTTGTTCTATTGAGCCGCTTCCCCCACGGCATTGATAGACCAACTATAGTCCACGGATACTCAGACGCCATACCGCTTGTCAGGTAAGGGGATTAAAGCGTGACAGGCGCCTTACCAGCCGCACCAACAACCAGAGAAAGAACAGCGGCAGGAGGACAGTCTGCAGGATGAAGATGACAATCAGGTTAATCGCGTGCTCGCTGGCATTGGCCGCGGCAGTCTTATAACGGGTGATATAGCCCTGAATATCGAGGCTGGCAGCAGCGTTATCGTAGATTCGTTTGGCACGCGCCAGCAGAGAGTCTGTTTCCGTGATGGGCCGCTGCGCCTCAGCCTGACTGTTGACCCGCGCGATCTCCTCGCTGGTCTGCTCGATACCCTGGGTGGAGCTGTTGTACTGCTCCTCAAGGAAGAAGTGGAAAATCCCTTCCGAGGCAATAGCCACCGCGGGAATGGCAAAGCGTAGCACCAGCACGATGAGCGCCACTTTATAGGCCAGTGGCTTAAGCCAGTCGGGACGCCTGCCCGGATACCAGAGAGCAGCGGCGGCGGCCAGCAACACCAGCAGGATCAGCGCGGTAAAGGCAGGTGAAGCGAAGATGCTCAGCAACAGCTTCTGCAAACCCAGCGAGGTACTGCTGGCGAGCATCACCCAGGAGAAGCGTTCAATCAGGTCGTTGATCGGGTCGAGGATCTCCCCAGGGGTGAAATTGATGCCGATCCCGGCAGGCTGCACCGCCACTTCAGTCCCCTGCGCTACCGAGATCACCCCGTTGAGGGTCCGCGCCACGGCAAAGGTGATTAAAGCCCGCTTGAAGCCCTTGTCGGTGTACTCCCTGCCATAGTCATCCACCGTGCCAAACCAGGCTAAAGTGGCCAAGGCAACCAGTAATAGGGTGATGAGGGTTTTGCGGTAATTGACGGCCATGGCTTCTCCTCCGCGACTCTGCCCACTATAGCAACAGGCCAGCCCTGCCGTGCACCCATTCCTGCCAAGAAAATGGCACAGAAACCACTATACTTCTCAGGTTTCTTTTCTAAATCAAGGGATTGACATTTCCTGACCTAATTACTATGTTATTTCCCACGGGGCACCTGCTCCGTATTTTCTAAGGAACCGCTGAAGGAGTGTGCGAGCGGGATGAGATGCAAGGCGCATGGCTATCGGCATCCCTGCCTCTCGCCAAATACCGTCCATCCATGGACATAACGCAGCAGATCGAACGCGCAGCCCTCATTCAGTGGTTTCCTAACGGCAGCATCACCACTGTGCGCCGCTTGTCGGCGAAAGTAGTAGCAGTTGGATGAGCAGACCGGGAACCGTGTTAATCCTTATATAGACAGGGAGAATTTGGTAATGGCTAAGAAATTGCACGATACCCCCATGCTTGACCAGCTGGAAAGCGGGCCATGGCCCAGCTTTGTCACCGGCATTAAACGTCTGGCGAAAGATAACGACATGATGGTTGACCTGATGGGTCAGCTGGAAACCTCATATGAGACCCGCAAAGGTTATTGGAAGGGCGGCACCGTCGGCGTCGTCGGCTACGGTGGCGGTATCATCCCGCGCTTCACCGAACTGCTGGATGAGAACAAAAAGCCGATGTTCCCCGCTGCGGCTGAGTTCCACACCCTGCGCGTCATGCCTCCCGCCGGGATGCACTACGACACCGCCACCCTGCGCAAATTCTGCGATATCTGGGAGAAGTACGGCTCGGGCCTGATCGCCTTCCACGGTCAGTCCGGCGACATTATGTTCCAGGGTTGTACCTCGGAGAATGTCCAGCCTGCCTTCGATGAGATCAACGAAATGGGCTTCGACCTCGGTGGTGCCGGTCCGGCGGTTCGTACCGGTATGTCCTGCGTCGGTGCCGCACGTTGCGAACAATCCTGCGTCGACGAGCAGCGTACCCACCGTACCCTGGTCAACGCCTTCCTTGACGATATGCACCGTCCCGCCCTGCCCTACAAGTTCAAGTTCAAAGTCTCTGGCTGCGCCAACGACTGCATGAACTCGATCCACCGCGCCGACTTCTCGGTGATCGGTACCTGGCGCGACGACATGAAAGTCGATCAGGACGAAGTGAAGCAATTTGTCGCAGATAAAGGACGTAAATATGTCATCGACAACGTCATCACCCGTTGTCCAACCCAGGCTCTGAGTCTTAACGACGACGATACCCTGGCCGTCAACAACAAGGACTGCGTCCGTTGCATGCACTGCCTCAACGTGATGAACAAGGCGTTGAGTCCCGGCGATGACAAGGGCGTATCCATCCTGGTCGGCGGCAAACGCACCCTGAAGATCGGTGACCTGATGGGTACCGTGATCGTCCCGTTCATGAAACTGGAGAGCGACGAGGACTTCGAGAGGATTGAAGAACTGGCCGGCAGCATCATCGATTTCTTCGCCGAAAACGCACTGGAACACGAGCGTACCGGTGAGATGATCGAGCGCATCGGTCTGGTCAACTTCCTCGAAGGAATCGGTATCGAGGTTGATCCGAATATGATCGCCGCACCGCGCTCCAACTCATACATCCGCATGGATGGTTGGGACGACGAAGCGGACAAGTGGAAAGAACGCAAAGCGTAACCATCCACGCTCAAAAAAAGCGGCCGCAAGGCCGCTTTTTTTTGAAACTTTCTCAGGATTTGAACTCGCGCCGGAAACCACGGTGTAAAGTCGTCGAAAATTTAAGAGGTTTCTAATCAAGCATTGCATTCAGATGTGCCGCCACACTGCGAGCCAATGCACCAGGGTCATAGCCCCCTTCCAGCATCGAAACCATCCTGCCGTTACCGTATTGCAGCATGATCTTTTTCAACTCCGTCGTTACCCAACGGTAATCGTCTTCCCACAACATTAGGCCGCCCATGTCGTCAGCAGCATGGGCATCGAACCCGGCAGAGATAAACATCATTTGCGGTCTGAATTCATGCAACGCCGGCAACCACTGTTCAGTAACCGCTGCACGAAACGCCATGCTGTCGCTACCGCCAGAAAGCGGGGAATTGACGATGTGAGAGGAGACCGTATCGGCACCGGTGAACGGATAGAACGGGTGACGGAAGCTGGAGCAGATCAAAACCCGTTCATCATTTTTGAATATATCTTCGGTACCGTTACCGTGATGTGCATCGAAATCGATAATCGCAACCCGATCCACCCAGTGGTAAGCCATGGCATGCGCCACACCCACAGCAACGTTGTTAAACAGGCAAAAACCCATGGCGTAATCGGGCCCAGCATGGTGACCGGGAGGGCGTACACTGCAGAAGGCCTGATCGCTACGTCCTTCCAGCACGATATCAGCGGCCATCACCGCTGCACCTGCAGAGCGCAGTGCGGCGGTAAGGGTATAGGGCATCATCCCGGTGTCAGGATCAAGCCAGGTCACACCGTCGTCCGGCGCGCTACGAAAAACCTCTTCCACGTATTCTCTGGTATGAACCCGTTGCAACTGCTCGCGAGTCACCTTTGGCGCATTGTAATGTTTGAGCGCCATATCCAGTCCCGTTGCAAGCAGGTGGTCCTGAATCGCTCGCAAACGCCAGGGCCCATCGGGATGCATGTCACCCATGTCGTGCATTTCGCAGTCATGGTGAGAGATAAAAGCAATAGTCATTATTAAATTTCTTCAGTGAAGGAAGCGCATTGATCGTCGCTGCGCAATAGAGCACAGTCTAGTCTATGATATTGCCCATCAGGGAACTCCACGCTCAACCGATACAGGAAACATCATGGGTCCGCATTATCTTGACCGCTTAATATCACCCAAATCAATCGCAATCTTTGGTGCCAGCACCCGTCCCGAATCGGTCGGCGCCCTCCTCTACGAAAATCTGTTGAAAAGTAAGTTCCACGGCAAACTCTACCCGATCAATCCCAAGCACAAAAAACTAAAGGGCAAAACCTGCTACCCGGATATCCATTCTATTCCGGAGCCGGTAGATCTGGCCGTCATCTGTACGCCGGCCCCCACCGTACCGGCAATCATTCACGCCTGTGGTGAACATGGCGTACGCGCCGCCATCGTGATCTCTGCGGGATTCAGTGAAGGCGGCGGCGGCGGTGCAGCACTGGAACGCAAGATGCTGGAAACGGCCCATCAGTACCAGCTCCATATCCTGGGCCCCAACTGTCTCGGCCTTATTCGACCCAAGGTGGGAATGAATGCCACCTTTGGCAAGAACAACGCCCTGCCTGGACAGATGGCGCTGGTGTCACAGTCCGGTGCACTCTGCACCGCGATCCTGGACTGGGCGGAAAGCCGTGGTATCGGTTTCTCGGCCATCGCCTCACTTGGGGATGCCGCCGATGTCGATTTCGGCGATCTGCTCGACTTCCTTGCCCAGGACAGCGAAACCCGCAGCATTCTGCTCTATATCGAGGGTATTCGTAACTCACGCAGCTTCATGAGCGGTCTGCGTGTCGCCGCACGGATGAAACCCACCATCGTGATCAAGGCGGGACGTCATAGCACGGGCTCCAAAGCGGCAGTTACTCATACTGGCGCCCTGATCGGCGACGACGATGTGTTCGACGCGGCACTGCAACGCGCCGGTGTGGTACGCGCCGACAGCATTTCACAACTGTTTGGCGCGGCACAACTGCTCTCGTCCTCGCACCGGGTTAGTGGTAATCGCCTCGCGATCCTGACCAATGGAGGCGGTCCAGGCGTGATGGCTACCGACCGTGCGACCGATCTCGGTGTCGAGCTGGCAGAACTGTCGGACGAAACGATTCAAACACTGGAAGCCAACCTGCCCACACACTGGTCCCACGGCAATCCCATCGACATTCTCGGTGACGCCACCGCGGAACGTTACGCCATGGCAACCGAGGCCTGCCTCAACGATCGCGGTATCGACGGTGTGCTGGTAATGCTCACACCGCAGGCGATGACTGATCCCGCGGCCTGCGCCAGAGCAGTGATCGAGGCCAAGGAAAATTCCGACAAACTGGTGCTGGCCTGCTGGATGGGTGAAGGCCATGTACGCAGCGCCAATGAACTCTTCGCCAAACACCACATACCGGCCTTCACCAATCCGGAATCTTCGGTCGAAGCCTTCGCCTTTCTTGCCAACTACTATCGCAACCAGCAGATGCTGGTGCAGGTACCCGGTTCACTGGGTCACTTCAGCAGCCCGGACATCGAAGGCGCCCATTTGATCATCGAAAGCGCCCTTGCCGACAAGCGCCATGTGCTGACACCGCTGGAAGCCAAAGCACTACTGCACGCCTTTGCCATTCCGGTCAATCCCGGCACCAATTGCCGCTCGGCAAATGAGGCGCTCATTGCAGCAGAGACACACGGCTTCCCGGTCGTCATGAAGATCAATTCACCACAACTGACGCACAAGAGCGATGTCGGTGGTGTACGCCTCAACATCAACAACGCACAGGCAGTACGCACTGCCTACAACGAGTTGCTGGAAGAGGTAAAAGTCCACGCACCCGATGCGGCGATCGATGGAGTGGTAGTCGAACCGATGTTCCACTCACAACATGGGCGGGAACTGCTGGTCGGGGTTACCCGCGATCCGGTGTTTGGCCCAGTGATCACCTTCGGTGCCGGTGGTACAGAAGTGGAAGCAATGCGCGACCGTGCGGTTGCCCTGCCGCCACTCAACCATTTCCTCGCAGAAAGTCTTATTAACCAGACACGCACTGCGCGATCGCTACGGGCACATCGCAACCTCAACGCCATTGATATGGATCTACTGGAACAGGTATTGATTCGCGTGTCGGAAATGGTTTGCCAGTTACCACAGATCGAAGAGATGGATATCAATCCGCTGGTCGCGGACGAGAACGGCGTTATGGCACTGGACTGTCGTATTGTCGTGGCGCACCGTACACCCTCGCTCGATCCCTACGATCACATGGCGATCCATCCCTACCCACATCATCTGGTGCATCAAATGCAAATGTCTGACGGTACCAACATCACCATCCGTCCGATCCGTCCGGAAGATGCAGAAATCGTACAGAATTTCGTCCGTGGTCTGTCGCCGCAATCGCGCTACTTCCGCTTCATGCAGACGATTAACGAATTGACCCAGGATATGTTAATCCGCTTCACCCAGCTCGATTACAACCGGGAACTGGCATTGATCGCAGTACAGGAGATCGGTGGCGAAGAAGTTGAACTGGGTGTCGCACGCTATGTGGTCAATCCCGACGGACACAGTTGCGAATTTGCCCTGGCGGTTGCCGATGAGTGGCAACACCATGGCCTCGGTTCGTTGCTAATGACCAACCTGATGGATGCCGCACGGGAACGCGGTTATCACAGCATGGATGGAGAAATTCTTGCGGATAATAAAAAGATGCTGGATCTGGTGCGTTCGCTGGGCTTCCAGTTACGCGCCAGCGAAGCAGACCCGAGCATTATGCTGGCCAACCGCGAACTGTAAGTAAATCAGATCGAAGAAACCTCAGCCAACTCCTCGTCGGTCAGTAACTTACTGCCGTCGAGGAGAATCAATAAACCTGCAGGACGATTGTATAGCCCGCTGATAAAACGCGACGCTGGCCCCTTGCCGCTGTCGGGCGGGGTTTCTACATTATCGTTTTCCAGATCGACTACCTCACTCACACTGTCTACCAGGAAACCCACCACCATGTCGCCCGACTCCATGATCAGGATCCGTGAGGCATCGTCCATCTCCTCCCGCCGTGTCAGACCGAAGCGGGTGCGGGTATCGATGATCGCCACCACGCTACCACGCAGGTTGATAATTCCCAGTACATAGGAAGGCGCGCCGGGCACGGGAGATATCTCCTGACTGCGCAATACCTCACGGATCTGCATTACATCGATACCGTAGGTCTCATCTTCCAGTTGGAAGGTAACCCAGCGCGATGTCGGGCCGCCCGTCGTTTCTTTGACCTGGTTCATTAATATCCTCCGACCGCCATGCCCAATGCAACACAGCCAAATATAAAATAAGTATGAAGATTATAGACAGACGTAATAGTTCGGCAAATCATAACAGCACGATTCCAGTCAAGTAAAAAGCAGGTAAAAGAAAAACTGATAAACACGGAAAGCCTTTTGCGCTAGGATGCCAACACTGTTTGATGTGGTACTATCCACTGCGTTTATTTTTCTGGCTCGATCCCGTATGCAAGGAACATCCATGAATACCCGAATCACCGCTTTGACGCGCATCGTTTTTGCATTGCTGCTTTTCTTCCCGGCCACCCTGCTCGCTTCAACCGGCCAGGACCTGACCGGTACCTGGGAAGCGATGCTTGCCCTGATACTCTTTATTGGTGCTTATGTACTGGTTGTCAGCGAGGAATTTCTGCACCTGCGCAAATCAAAACCGGTGATGGTCGCGGCCGGCGTGATCTGGGTATTGGTGGCCCTCGCCTACAATCATATCGGTGACACTCAAACCGCCAGTGAGGCGATTCGCCATAACCTGCTGGAATACGCGGAACTGTTCCTCTTCCTGCTCGCGGCGATGACCTACATCAACACCACGGAGGAACGCGAGATCTTCAATGCGCTGCGCGCCGGACTGGTTTCACGTGGTTTCTCCCTCAAGGTCGTGTTCTGGCTCACCGGCCTGCTTGCCTTCTTCATTTCACCCGTTGCTGACAACCTGACCACCGCACTGTTGATGGCCGCCGTAGTCATGGCAGTGGGGGTCGGAAAACCGAAATTTGTTGCCCTCGCCTGCATCAACATCGTGGTTGCCGCTAACGCGGGCGGTGCCTTTTCACCCTTTGGTGATATCACCACCCTGATGGTGTGGCAAAAAGGTATCGTACATTTCTCCGAATTCTTTGCGTTGTTTATCCCGTCACTGGTCAACTGGCTGATCCCGGCGTTTCTGATGTCCTTTGCCGTGGACAAGGGCAAGCCCGATGCAGTAAATGAGAAGGTACAAATCAAAAAAGGCGGCTTTGTTGTCATTGGCCTGTTTATGCTGACCATCACCATGGCAGTCACCGGCCACAACTTCCTCCACCTGCCGCCGGTACTCGGCATGATGACTGGTTTGGGTCTGCTCAAGTTTTATGGCTATCGTCTGCGCCGTTACGAAGAGAAACACTTTCAGCATCTCATCGATGGTCCTGAGCTTGAGATGTCGGAGATCGCCCACGTGGTGAAACCGCGCCACAAGCCATTCGATATCTTTGTCAGTATGAAGCGTGCCGAATGGGATACCCTGATGTTCTTCTACGGCGTGGTCCTGTGCGTCGGCGGTCTGGGCACCCTCGGCTATCTGTCGCTGGCCTCCCACGCCATGTATATCGGCCTCGGCCCAACCTGGGCCAATGTGCTGGTCGGGATCCTCTCCGCCATCGTCGATAATATTCCGGTAATGTTCGCCGTATTGACCATGAACCCCGAAATGGGTCTCGAGCAGTGGCTGCTAGTAACCCTCACCGCCGGGGTAGGCGGTTCGCTGCTCTCTATCGGTTCTGCCGCAGGCGTGGCGCTGATGGGGCAGGCACGCGGTATCTACACCTTCTTCGCCCACCTGAAATGGATCTGGGCCATCGCCCTCGGCTATGCAGGAAGCATCTGGGTGCACTTTCTGCTGAACGGCGCATCCTGAATTTAGAGCAAAAAAATGGCGTTCCCAAAAACGGGAACGCCAAATTAACTTCGTAAAACCAAAAGGAGAGTGGTACTCGTACCACACCTCTTCACAGCACTAACCGTGCCAACCTGAAAAGCCACTTTTCCCACTGCAAATGGCCTCTTTCCGCACCAGGAGAGGGCGCACCGCCATGGTGCACGTCACTCTTTGGTGCAATCAGGCATCGAGCGTTTGCCAGAGGCAGTTATCACCACTCTTTTTACCGATAGTCTCCAGTTGCTTCTGGTGGGCGGCCAACTCCTCGTCAGTGGCGCGGATCACCTGGAGCGGTTTGCGCCCATCGGCCAGACGACGCACCGTTTCCCCCTGCTCCATACCCGCATCGGCCCCACCCAGAGACAGGGTGGTCTGGCCGCCGGTCATTGCAAGATAGACATCAGCCAGGATCTCGGCGTCGAGTAACGCGCCGTGCAGGGTCCGCTGTTCGTTATTGATATCGTAGCGCTTACACAGAGCATCCAGATTGTTCTTCTGCCCCGGGTGCATCTGCCGTGCCATCACCAGGGTATCGAGCACACCGAAGTGCTGGCGTAACTCCTTGTATGGTCCCTGGTTGCGCATCAATTCCTGATTAAGAAAGCCTATATCGAATGGTGCGTTGTGGATCACCAGTTCGTCAGCCCCATCCAGGTAACTGAGGAAATCGCCCATGATGTCAACGAAGGCGGGCTTGTCGGCAAGGAACTCGTTGGTGATGCCGTGCACTTCCATCGCTCCTGGATCGACCTCACGGTCGGGACGGATGTACTGGTGGTAGTTGTTGCCGGTCAGGCGTCGATTCACCAACTCGACACAACCGATTTCGATAATGTAGTGATCCCTGGCTTCCAGGCCGGTGGTTTCAGTATCCAGTACGATTTGCCGCATCTCTGCTCTCCCGCGCTACAGTTCGTCGATGCCCTTGTTGGCCAGTTGGTCGGCTCGCTCATTTTCCGGGTGACCGGTATGGCCGCGAACCCACTTCCACTTCACCTGATGCGGTGCCAACGCCTTGTCCAGCCGCTGCCACAGGTCGACATTCTTAACCGGCTGCTTGCCCGCGGTTTTCCAGCCGCGCTTTTTCCAGCCCGCCAGCCATTCGGTAATACCCTTCATCACGTATTGCGAATCGGTGGTCAACTGCACCGCGCAGGGCCGGGTCAGGCTCTCCAGGGCGCGGATCGCCGCCATCAGCTCCATACGGTTGTTGGTGGTCTCCTTTTCACCGCCATGCAGTTCCTTCTCCTTACCCTTAAAGCGCAGCAGGGCCCCCCAGCCACCGGGACCCGGGTTCCCGCGGCAGGCGCCGTCGGTATAGATTTCCACCAGATTACTATCGATTTTAGTCATCAGCTGTTCCGTCGTGCCGAGGGTTCCACCGCACCCACCGGTAAGACCTGACGCTGGCTGCGCCAGCGTGGCTTGATCGGAGTGAGGGTCGCCTCGCGTTTCCTGGCTACCAAAACATATCCACCACCGGGTAACAGCCACCAGCGTCCCGCCAGCCGCTTGAGTCGGCCGAGTGAACGCAACAGGCGGCGATTCTGCAGCGGTGGTTGGAAGAAATACTTTTCCACGCGCACCGTATCAAAGCCGAGCAACATCAGCCAGTCACGCACGCGCATAGCGCTGTAAAAGTGTCCGCACCAGGGGGCGTTACCGCGCCACCCCCTGAACAGCCGGTGTAACCCAAACAGGCTCCAGGGATTGAAGCCGAGGATCACCACATGCCCTTCCGGGATCAGCACACGCTCCACCTCGCGCAACACCTCATGGGGATTATCGGCATACTCCAGGGTATGGGGCAGCAGCAACACATCGAGTGAGGCCGAAGCAAACGGCAGACGCTCGTTATCGCCAAGGAAGCGGCAACGTTCAGGAAGCTGAGACGGTAACAGGGGTGGTACATCATCAAGGACGACACGGTGGTTGATCCGTGAGGCAGCGAACATATCCTGCGACATCGGCGCGCCGACCTGGAGCAGGTGGTAGCCAAACAGGTTGGGCAACACCTGCTGCATTAACTCCAACTCCACCTCAGCGACCTCTTCGCCCAACGCAGTATTATACCAGTGGCGCACCTGCCGACGCGCCACGGCATTGTCGTCACATCGGTAGGCTTGAAGTAGTCGATTCATCGTGTGTAAGGTAGACCATCTCAGGGCAGCAGCCCGCACAGCCTGACAGGTTTATGCCCATGATGGAAGTTCGCACGGTCCATGCCTTCGACGACAATTATATCTGGCTTATCGGCTGCCGCGACAAGCCACATGTCGCCATTGTCGACCCGGGTGACGACGATCCCGTTCTCGATTATCTGCTGCGGCACAACCTCTCTCCCGAGGCGATCCTGATCACCCATCACCATGGCGACCATACCGGCGGCGTCACCGCCCTGGTGGAGCAGTTCAATATCCCGGTCTACGGTCCGGCAAACGAACGTATCCCTGCCCTGACCACGCCACTGCGGGAAGGTGACGAAGTCGTGCTCTCCGGATGCGGCCTGAAACTGAAGATACTCGATACCCCAGGACATACTCGTGGTCACATCTGTTATTTGGGTCACGGCGCCCTGTTCTGTGGCGACACGATGTTCGCCGCCGGCTGCGGCCGTATCTTCGAGGGCACCGCAGCGCAGATGTACCAGTCGCTGGAGAAGCTGCGCACCCTGCCCGATGAAACCGTCGTCTACTGTGCCCACGAATACACCGAGGCCAATCTACGTTTCGCCGTTATCGCCGAACCGCACAATGCCGATACCCGGCAACGGCTGGGGAAAGTCCAGCAACTGCGGGCACAGCAGCGGGATACGGTTCCCTCGCTACTGGCCGAGGAGAAACGGACCAACCCCTTCCTGCGTAGCCATATTCCCGAGTTGGTAGCCGCCGCAGAGCAGTTTGCCGGACATCCTCTGCCGAATCCGGCCGAGGTGTTTGCTACGGTGCGTCACTGGAAAGACACCCTTGATTAACAAAAAGAAACCTTGAAGAGCTTTCACCGCTTCGAGATAATGCCTGCATGCCGCTGAACAAAAACAAATTTGGGGCTTCTCATCTACTTCTTCTCCTCACCCTGTTCGCTTTGGGTGGCTGTGAATCTTTGCTGGTACAGCAAGGAGATGACGAAAACACCGCCCCCGTCATCGCCAGTTGCGATGAACCACGGGATATCTGGTCCCGTATCCGCGACGGTTACAGCCTGGAAGCGGTTGATAACAAGCGGGTACAACGCAATCTGGAGTGGTTCGCCAACCATCCCGCCTATCTGGAAAGGGTTGTGGATCGCGCGACCCCTTACATGCACCTGATCGTCGATGAACTGGAACGCCGCGGCATGCCGACCGAGATCGCGCTGCTGCCGGTGGTGGAAAGCGCCTTCCAGCCCTTCGCCTATTCCCATGGTCGCGCCGCCGGCCTGTGGCAATTTGTTCCCGGCACCGGTCGCCGATATGGTTTGCGCCAGACCTGGTGGTACGACGGCCGCCGCGATGTCGCCGAAGGCACCCGTGCCGCGCTGGATTACCTGCAATACCTGCACAAACACTTT
>JBNKVM010000070.1:0-1672 GCA_050299175.1 Thiohalomonadaceae bacterium | reverse complement strand
AGGTCGTGATGTTACTAAGCAATACTCCGAACTCTCAATGGTGGCAATTAAGAGGTGGCGAGAAAGTGGCGGAGAGTAATTTACACCTATCCAGGCGATTTCACTCGGATGGAAAAAGCGCTGCTCGGACCTTGCTATGCTTTTATCAACCGGAGAATTGCGGCGTTCATGATCACTTGCCGATTGAATCTACATCGCTTCCCAGGCGTATTTTTATACAAACTTCCCATTCGAAGCCGAATTTGCTTTCCCTTCAGATTAAGAAATATAGTTAAACCCCTTCAAACAGAAAATACCCAACCCCCCAAACACAAAAATAATTCCGCCAACAGGCAAAGTGTACTGTTGACACTATCCCCTATTGAAACTATAGTCTCACTACGCAGCGATGGATCATCGACGCGCAACCACGACACATACTGGATAGACCGGTATCTGTCCTAATCAGCAAGGGAGGCTTGCTGCCATGACGAAAACTTATGACTTTCTGGTCTTTATCGGCCGGTTTCAACCTTTCCACATCGGCCATCTGTCTGTTATCCAGGAGGGTTTGCGCGATGCTGAGCGAGTTATCGTGCTCATTGGCTCCGCCCACCGCCCGCGTAACAGCCGTGATCCTTGGACCGTTGACGAGCGCAGTGAGATGGTTCGTTCAGCAGTGGGAGAGAGTGATGCCGATCGGGTAATCATCGCTCCCCTGATAGACGTGCTCTACAACGACGAACTCTGGGTCCGCAATGTACAGGCGACGGTACAGGGACTGGTTACTGCCCACCATGCTGCCCGCCACCGGGAACCGGTAATCGGCCTGATCGGACACAGTAAGGACCACAGTTCCTACTATCTCAAGCTATTTCCCCGCTGGAGTTCGGTGATGGCCAAGAGCGTGGAAGGGGTCAGCGCGACCCGGATTCGGGAAGCCTTGTTCTCGTCGGATGATGCTCAGGCTGGGTTGACCTATCTGGACTCGCAGAGCGGTATCGATGTGATCCCGAAACCTGTTAACGGGCAACTGCAGCGTTTTGTGGACAGCAAGGCCTACCACGCGATTCGTGAGGAGCAGGCCTTCATCGCCGACTACAAAGCGGGCTGGGCCAATGCGCCCTACGCACCGACATTCGTCACTGTCGATGCGGTGGTTGTGCAGTCGGGGCACGTCCTGCTGGTAACCCGCAAGGCCTTTCCCGGTCGGGGTCAGCTGGCATTGCCTGGAGGGTTCATACAACCCAACGAGCGGCTTGCTCAAGCCATGCTGCGGGAACTCCGTGAGGAGACTCGGCTTAAAGTGCCGGCGCCAGTTCTTATGGGCTCGGTTCGGCGCCAGCAGGTCTTTGACAGCCCGTACCGTTCCACCCGGGGCCGCACCATCACGCACGCCTTCTATATCGAGCTACCGCCGGACACCAGCCTGCCGAAGGTAAAAGGCGGCGATGACGCCAAGCACGCACAGTGGGTGCCCCTGGCCAGCCTGGATCCCCGGGCGATGTACGAAGATCACTACGACATCATCCAGGAGCTGATCGGCATGTAACGATTCTTTCAACGGCAATCCGGATAGACCGGTTTGTCCAACCAATGACAGGAGGATCTCCGTCATGAACAGCAACAATCTGATACTCAACACCGACTCCTACAAGGCGTCACACTTCCTGCAGTACCCGCCGGGCACGGA
>JBNKVM010000069.1:0-20364 GCA_050299175.1 Thiohalomonadaceae bacterium | reverse complement strand
GCATTTCCGCGGTGACGCTGAAATCCTGCTCCAGGATCGGCGCCGGACCTTTCTCCTTCGCCAGTTCCAGCGCGGTGCGCCAGCCTTCGAGGGCCAGTTCACGGGTGACGCGCTCGGTGAACTCCAGCGACTCTTTGTCGCCGTACTGCATGCGCATCATGGTCAGGGTGGAGCCGAGGCCCAGATAGCCCATGCCGTGACGGCGCTTGTTCATGATCTCTTCGCGCTGCTGCTCCAGCGGCAGGCCGTTGATCTCGACCACGTTGTCCAGCATGCGGGTGAAGATGCCGATCACTTCGCGGAAGCTTTCCCAGTCGAAGCGGGCTTTGTCGGTGAACGGGTCGAGCACAAACTTGGTCAGGTTGACCGAACCGAGCAGGCAGGCGCCGTATTCGGGCAGGCCCTGTTCGCCGCAGGGGTTGGTGGCGCGGACGTTTTCGCAGAACCAGTTGTTGTTCATCTCATTATATTGATCGATGAGGATGAAGCCCGGCTCGGCGAAGTCGTAAGTGGAGGCCATGATCATGTCCCACAGACGACGCGCCTTGATGACCTTGTACACACGGCAGGCGACCAGCCCGTCGTCGTTGCTCAGGTAGGCGTCCTTGATCGGCCATTCGCGCCAGATCACCTGCTCTTCGTTGTCGATGTCCAGCTTGTCCAGTTCCACCTCTTTGGCGGTGACCGGGAAGGCCAGCTTCCAGTCTTCGTTGGCGATGACCGCTTCCATGAACTCCTTGGTCACCAGCAGCGACAGGTTGAACTGGCGCAGGCGACCGCTTTCGCGCTTGGCGCGGATGAAGTCCATCACGTCCGGGTGGCCGACGTCGAAGGTGGCCATCTGTGCACCGCGGCGGCCGCCAGCGGAGGAGACGGTGAAACACATCTTGTCGAAGATATCCATAAAGGAGAGCGGCCCGGAGGTGTAGGCCCCCGCGCCCGCCACAAACGCCCCTTTGGGACGCAGGGTGGAGAATTCGTAGCCGATGCCGCAACCCGCTTTCAGGGTCAGGCCCGCTTCGTGCACCTTGCCGAGGATGTCGTCCATCGAGTCACGAATGGTGCCCGAGACGGTGCAGTTAATGGTGGAGGTGGCCGGTTTGTAGGCCCAGGCACCGGCGTTGGAGGTGATGCGGCCAGCCGGGATCGCCCCGTGGCGCAACGCCTTGAGGAATTTTTCCTCCCATTCCTGACGTTTCTCGTCGCTGGTTTCCACCTCGGCCAGGGCGCGGGCGACGCGGGCATAGGTGTCGTCGATGGTCTGGTCGATGACTTCGCCACTTTTGGTGGTGAGGCGATATTTTTTCTCCCAGATGTCCAGCGAGGCAGGCTGGAAGGGAATTTCGGTTACTGCGGATTTGGACACTGCTTTTAGACGGGGGGCGCCGCTGCTCTTTGTCACGTTAAATTCTCTCCCTTTAGTTATTTATTTTGAACAACTTACCGCATCCTACGGCTTGTGTGTGCTCGATCCGGCGAACACTAGATGTTGTGTTGAGCCGCTATAATCAACAGAACGATCACTCATGTCAACATAAAAAATTTTTTGACTGTTCAAATCATAACCAATTGTTTTAATAAGCATATATTTGACAAAAAGCAATAACACTAAAGGCTTTTTCGGTGATTTTTTACCTTTCTGTCAAACACTACATCTTGTGTCCCTAATATTCCTTAATATGCGCAGTTTCGGGCTAATGCAAGCGCTTACTAACGTGGATTTAGACCCCATTAACCGCGTCTTGTTCAGGGACTTGATCTCTGAAAAAACTGCTCCTATATGGTGATCACCAAGCAACGCAGTTCATCTGCATTTACAGTGATCTTAAGGAGGTAAGTGTTATGAGTCTGGTACGTTATGAACCGTGGAGCATGTTGGCCCAACTGCGCCGCGAAATGGACAGGGCCATGGGTGAAGATAACTTCGCCGCCGCCAGCGACTGGATGCCAGCCGTCGATATTAAGGAGGACGAGAAGAACTTCACCATCACCGCCGACATCCCCGGGGTAGACGCCAAGGATATCGAGGTCCATGCCGAGAACGGCCTGCTGACCATCCGCGGCGAGCGGGAGAACGAGAAGAAGGAGGAGCGCGAAGGTTACAAGCGCATCGAGCGCTCCTACGGCAGCTTCTTCCGCCGCTTCACCCTGCCCGATTCGGCCGACACCGACAAAATCGCCGCCAAGACGGAGAAGGGTGTGCTGACGGTCACTATCCCCAAGCACGCCAAGGTGTTGCCGAAGAAAATCGAAGTCAAAGGCTGATTCGGTACCCTTTCAAAAGCCCCGCGTATGCGGGGCTTTTTTTTCGTCTTGCGCAAACAAAAGCGGATAACATTGAACTCCCGGACGCTCCTCACGGTCATTACCCGCGTACTGATTACAGAAAAAACAGAAAGGACACCGACTTTGATGAAATACCTTGCTGCCTTACTGCTTGCCATATCTTTACCTCTGCAAGCCGCCCTGCCCGCCTTCGATAGTCAGGGCCAACCGGTTCCGACTCTGGCACCGATGCTGAAAAAGACCCTGCCGGGGGTGGTGAACGTCTTTACCCGCACCACGGTACAGGTGCGCCAGAATCCCCTACTCTCCGACCCCTTCTTCCGCCGCTTCTTTAATGTTCCCAACCAGCCGACCGAACGTACCCAGCAAAGCCTGGGCTCCGGGGTAGTGATCGACGCGGGCAAGGGTTACATCATTACCAACCACCACGTCATCGACGGCGCCGACGAGATCTCGGTCAACCTCTCCGATGGACGCACCCTCAAGGCGGAGCTGGTGGGCTCCGATCCGGAGACCGACGTGGCAGTGCTCAAGGTTCAGGCGGACAAACTGACGGCAGTACCGCGCAGCGACTCCGATGGACTTGAGGTGGGCGACTTTGTGGTGGCCATCGGCAACCCCTTTGGTCTGGGCCAGACCGTTACCTCGGGCATCGTCTCGGCGCTGGGCCGCTCCGGTCTCGGCATCGAAGGCTATGAGGATTTCATTCAGACCGACGCCTCGATCAATCCAGGCAACTCCGGCGGCGCACTGGTCAACCTGAAAGGGGAACTGGTGGGGATCAACACCGCGATCCTCTCCAAGAGCGGCGGTAATGTGGGCATCGGCTTCGCCATCCCGATCAACATGGTGCATGAAATCATGTCGCAACTGGTCGAGCACGGCTCGGTGCAACGCGGCACCCTTGGCGCCCAGGCCCAGGACCTGAGTCCCGAACTGGCCAAGGCCTTCGGTATCGAATCACGCCGTGGCGCGGTGGTTACTCAGGTCACCAGCGGCTCCCCGGCGGATAACGCGGGACTGAAGACCGGCGATGTGATTATCGAGGTCAACCAGCGCCAGATTCAGGACGCCGCCGACGTGCGTAACCGGGTCGGCCTGCTGCGTATCGGCGAAGAGGTGACGATGAAGGTACTGCGCGACGGTAAACCCCGTACCCTGAGCGCGGTGGTCAAGGAGCCGAAACTGGTTTCCATAGAAGGTAGCAAGCTGCATCCGCGGCTAGACGGGGCGATGCTGGCCAACCTGGCGGAGGAGACGGTAAACGGCCAGGTTAAAGGCGTGGTGGTGGCCGAGGTGGCACCCAGCAGCCAGGCGATGATCTCCGGGCTGCGCAAGGGCGACATTATCGTTCAGGCCAACCGTAAGCCGGTTGGCGATATCAATGCGCTAAAGAAGGTGATCGACAAGGACGGCGCCCTGCTGCTCAATCTGCAACGCCGCGGCGGCGCGCTGTTCCTGCTACTGCGCTAATTCAACAGCCTCTCAAACAGAGCGGCCTTCGGGCCGCTCCCCCTTTTCCATGCTGTGAACAGGGTTTCCTCATAATTTTTTCTTGCTGAATACTTGATTATTTTTATCAGGTATCTATATCTGTATATAAGCGAACCCTGAAATACGGGTGTCGGATGTTGAACCCATTTGTTGATAGGAGAAATGCCATGAGCGGCCTGATTCCCAACTTCCAGCATGACGGCGTGGTTACCGTTAACCGCGTCATTCTTAAACCCGAATACACAGTCGATGATCTGCAGGAGCGGGTGGCGATGCTCTGTGAAAACGTCAAAACCTACCACTCAGACACCGGCTTCGTCGGCGGTTTCGTCGCCCTCAATAGTGGTTCGATCTCCAACGAGGGCTCAACCGTCGGCCAGGCGGTAGAGAGTCCGCTGAAGGGCAAGGAGGCGTTGATTATCACCTTCTGGGACTCATTCGAGGAACATGAGCAGTCGCACCGCTCGGAAACCTTCCAGCCGCTGTTCCAGGATGTGCTGGAACTGTGCGAAAACGGTAACGAGGAGATCGCCTACGAGATGCTCTGGTCAGGTGCCGCCTACAGTGCGGAACAGGCCGAAGCAGCACGCAAGGCCAAAGAAGCCTACGCCGCCTGAATACTCCCCCGTTGGCCGTCACACCCGCAAGGGGTGGCGGCTTTTTTTCGCCTGCCAACAGTGCCCTTTGATCGTGATCACAGAAGGTGGTGAATGTCAGCGGCAGAATGCTAGAGTTCGTAAAGACGAACCTTGATGACTTTCACTTATCCACCACTATAAAGAGAACGGCACTATGCTCAAGAACAGCGCAACAGAATATGGAACATTCTCCAAAATAATGCACTGGCTGATGGCCGCCATCATCATCACCCTTATCGCCGTGGGTATCTACATGGCGGATCTGCCCAAAGAGACCGATGCGCAGAAACAATACGCCTTCCAGTTTTACGGCCTGCACAAATCCTTTGGCGTGATCGCCCTGCTACTGATCGTTATTCGTCTGGTATGGGTACGCATCAGTCCCAACCCGCCACTGCCCGCTGTATTTGATGGCAAGGAACGCATGGTGGTCGAAGGGCTGAAAAAGCTGCTCTACCTGATGATGATCCTGCTGCCGGTCAGCGGGTACCTGATGTCCAACGCGGGCGGTCACCCCATCATGTTCTTCGGCCTGTTCGAACTGCCTGCTGTGGTCGGTGAGAGCAAGGCCCTTGGCGGCGTTGCACATGAGATGCACGAGATTGGCGGCTGGGTGATCCTGCTGCTGGTACTGGCTCACATGGCAGGCGCAATCAAACACCGTCTGCAGGAGAAGGGAAGCGAGCGCGATATCCTGAAACGCATGCTTTGGTAATTTCCGCCTTGTTATACAAAAACTAAAGCGGCCCTTGCGGCCGCTTTTTTTATCCGGCAAGCGCTTCAGCGATTGAATTGAGAGAGTAAGTGTTGCAGTTCCCGCGCCATCTCGGCCAGTTCCGAGCCTGCGCTGGCGACATGCCGTGCGTTATCGGTGGAACTCTCCGAAAGATCACTAATGGAAACCACGTTGCGATTCATCTCTTCCGCTACCGCGGTCTGCTCTTCAGCAGCAGCAGCGATCTGAATATTCATATTGCGGATAGTGGCGACAGCGGCGCTGATCGAATCGAGGGCGTGCTCGGTCTCGTCGATATGACTGACAGCGGATGAGGCCTGTTCCTGCCCAAGCGCCATCACCTCGACCACATTGCCAATACCGCTCTGTAAGTGGTCGATCATGTCGCGGATCTCGATGGTGGATGCCTGGGTACGCTGTGCCAGAGTTCGCACCTCATCCGCCACCACGGCAAAGCCACGACCCTGCTCTCCAGCACGTGCGGCCTCAATGGCAGCATTCAGTGCCAGTAGGTTGGTCTGTTCAGCGATACCGCTGATAACCGTAACGATGGTACTGATCTGATCACTGTCGTTTTTCAGTTGTGTCACCACGTCTGTGGTGCGCTCTACCTCCCGCGCCAGATTGTGGATCACGCCGCGGGTTCTGAGCACCAGTTCCTTACCTTCCCGGGTTTCATCGTCGGATACCTGCGCGGCGGAGGCGGCCTCACCGGTATTTTTTGCCACCTCGTGGACGCTGGCACTCATTTCGGTCATGGCTGTCGCCACCTGCGTTGTCTCGTTCTGCTGGCTTTCCATGCTTTGCAACGACTCACTGCCCTGGAGATGGAGCTGCTCCGCCGATTGTGCCAGCGACTGTGCCGCTTCCGAAAAGTGTCCAAGAACCGTGCCCAGACGGGCCTGGAGGAGTTTGACCGCCTGAAGCAACTGGCCGATGTCGTCATTGTGCGGGGCATCGATATGCTGACGTAGCTTGCCACTCGCCATACCCAGCAGGAGGCCCTTCATTGTACCGAGTGGCTGCACGACCGTGCGCAACAACAGAATCCAGCTTGCGCCGGTTACGCCTAACCCGAGCATGCTGAACAGCAGCCCCCCCGTCTGTCCGCCATCACCAAACAGGGAAAATATACCGAGCGCGACAAACAGCGCTGCGATGGCCGACATGGCGCCGCCAAGGCGCAGCTTCAGACTGATATTGTAAATACTGCGCTGCTTGGGGAGACGGGTGAGTTGCTTGTCGCGCAATTTTGCATAGATAGTCTCGGCAGCCTTCACCGCCTCACGCGTCGGCCGGGTTCTTACCGATTGGTAACCGACCAGAACATCGCCTTCGTAGATCGGGGTAACAAAGGCATCTACCCAATAGTGATCGCCGTTTTTGCAACGGTTCTTGACGATGCCGCGCCAGGCACGTCCGCGCTTTACCGTGCGCCATAAGTCCTCAAATGCCTCTGGTGGCATATCGGGGTGACGGACAATATTATGACTCTGCCCTTCCAGCTCATCTTGCGAAAAACCGCTGATACGGATGAAGTCATTATTGGTATAGGTGATAACGCCCTTGAGATCGGTGGTGGAGATAATGACCGTGTCGTCACCGTAGGTAACTTCACGACCTGTAACCGGCAAATTGGTCCTCATACAAATGCTCCAGAGAACTGATGAAATACAACAAAGAGCATGGATTCCGCAACGTCCATTCTTCCACTGTAACCCGCAGTGTCACAGAGGGGAGTAGTGCTCAGCCTGATCATTCGCACCGGCATTCTCCAGACCGGTACAGCCATGGTATTTATCGGCAGGTATTTCCGTTTATGTACCCGCAGGCAAAACAGGAATTACCAGACAGGATGGAGGGGATTACCCGTACGAGCCAGCATAAATAACAGTAAATAAATAGCGGCTAATTATCAGGAGGCAAGTCATGCCCGAAAAAAAAAAGCGGCCAAAGGCCGCTTTTTTTATTTTGATGGATACGGTTCAGTGCACCTGCACTGCCTCGATCCACGCCGCCATGCTCTGAGGATCGGCGAATATCTTGAGGCAGGCATCGACGACCTGTTCATCGTAGAGTTTACCGCGGTTGAGTGTGATCTCTTCCAGCGCTTTATCCAGACCCAGCGCAGCACGGTAGGGGCGGTGGGAAGCCATCGCCTCGACCACATCCGCAACCATAAGAATCTTCGCATCGAACAGAATATCTTCGCCCTTCCTGCCATCCGGATAACCGCTACCGTCGAGGCGTTCATGGTGTTGCAGTACCATCTCCGCCAGCGGCCAGGGGAAATCGATGCCACCGATAATTTCGTAACCACTACGCGGATGAGTCTTGATGATGCTGTACATTTCCGGCTCGAGCTTACCGGGACGGCTGAGGATTTCTGCCGGGACCGATATTTTACCGATATCGTGGATCAATGCGCCGAGCCTGATACCTTCCAGTTCTTTCTCTTCCAGACCCAACTCCGCACCGATACGCACCGCCAGTTCAGCAACGCGCTCCTGGTGACCGGCGGTATACGGATCGCGTTTTTCGATGGTCAGGGCAATCGCGCGAATGGTTTGCATTAATGAGCGCTGCAGATGCTCGGCGAATTGATCGCGCTCCTCATCCGCCTGCTTACGCTCGGTGATATCGATCATCATCGCGCGGCTTTCGGTGGCGTTACCGTTTTCATCCTGCACCGGCTCAACGGTGAGACTGACCCATACGGGTTTTCCTGAAGCGTGACGCATCTGCAACTCCTCGTCACGCACGCCCTGACCTGCTTTCAATTTGGAAAAAATTGCTTTTGCCCTGTCGAGACCGGCATCACCTTCGGCATAGAGATCGAACACGGTGCTACCAGACAGTTCTTCTCTCGAGTAACCCAGCAGTGCGCAGAGTGCCTGATTGAATTGCACTAACTGACCGTTACCCATCGAGATGGAGGCATAGGCATTGGGAGCATTTTCATACAGTTCTTCGTAACGCTCTTCGGTCTGTTTCAGAGCAACTTCCGCCTGCTGCCGGGCAACGCGACTACGTAGGGTATGAATACCGAAGGCCAGATCACCCGCCATCTCTTTCAATAGCCGGATTTCCGGCTCGTCAAAAGCATTGCTTTCGAGGGAGAAGATACTGATCACACCAATCACTTCGCCATGAGAGGCCAGCGGCAAAATGATCGCGGCAGAATAACCCGCGGCATAGGCCGCCTCGCGCCATACCTTGAATTGTTCGCTGTCGGCCGTGAGATCCCGTAACACCACCACTTCGGAATGTTGCAGGGCATAGAATGAAGGTGCATCCCGATCTTTGCCCGAAACGCATTCGTTAATTCTTTCCAGCAGTTTTTCATCATTGCCGGCATGGGCAACGGGCCAAATGGCGTGTTTCCCGTCTGTCTCCGCATACCCAACCCAGGCAAAACGGTATCCTCCCTGATCGGTGAGTACGCGACAAATATCGTCCATCAACGCCTGTTCCTGCTCCGCGTGTACCAGGGTAGTGTTGCACAAACTGAGCGTGCGCAGGGCACGGTTGAGCCGTCGCATTTCAGACTCGGCCCGGCGTTGCGCGGTGACATCTTCGAGAATGTGGATGGCGTGTTCGATCGTATTGTCGACACGCCGAATACCGAACGAACGCGAGACAAAAACCTCGCCGTTTTCCAGGCACAACTCAGTGCCCTCATTCTGGAATTCTTCCGGTTCGTTGATGCAGCCCGATAAGGGCCACTCCATACAGGGGAAAAAGTGGTAATAAGGTTGGCCCAGCATCTCTTCCAGCGTGTGTCCGGCACGCTCACAGTAGGCAGGGTTGGCCTGGATAATGCGCATTTCGCGATCGTGAATAAAAATCGGATCACTAATCGCATCGAAGGCATCGTTCCAGTCGCGGCTGATCCGCTCCAGTCGACGATGACTCTCTTCCAGTTCTTCGGTTCGCTCACGCACCTTTTCCGCCAGATGATCGCGAGCGCCGATCAGTTCACCCTCGGCATTGCGCAAACGAAGATTGAGCCGGGTAACGTAAGCCGCCGTGGTCAGTGATAATGTCAGTACCAGAATGGTGAGCAACACCCAGTGCCAGTAGTGGTGGATCAGATCGGCAAAGGTAATATGCCCCAACTCGGCGTAAGGACCGATATAGAGCTCACGCATCAGATCGTGCACCGGCTGGTAGTTGCCGGGCACGGTCCAGCCCGCGATCATGGCGGTTCTGGAAACAGCACCGTCGGGAGGCAATAACAACAGAGCACTGGCCACCGCATGACTAAGTTCATCCGAGGTATGCTTGAGTTTGGCGAAAGGCCACTCCGGGTATAACCGGGTACTACAGACATAAGTAAAATTGGGCAGGGATTGCGGGTTGATCACCTTCAACTCCGCCATATTGATCTTGCCTTCAGCCTGCATTCGCTCAAGGGTATCGGTACGCACGGTACCCGCATCAGCCAGACCACGCAGCACCGCGTAAACCACCGCATCGTGAGTACCGGAAAAGACCAGACCGGTATCTTCACCGGGAACAACGCCAGCACGCGCCATCTCACGCTGGGCCATCAGGTAGCCGCCAAAGGAGTTTTCCTTCACTGCAGCGAACTTCTTGCCCTTGATATCTTCGATGGTGTTGATTGATTTGTTATCGGCACGGGTAAAAATGACACCGCCGAAAACCGTGTAACCACGATGCCCGTTACGATTACGCATGGTGACAATGCGTCCGGCACCGTAACGGCTTTCCAGTTCAACATAAATAGCGGGATTGGCGAGAACAAAATCGACGCTTGCCTCTTCCACCGCCTTGTTGATCACAACAAAGTCGAGCGGTTTGAGGACGAAATGGTAACCGGGGATTTCACGGCTGAGATAGTCAGCCATTGGCTGCCATCGATCCAGTGTGCGCTCTTCGCCGCGTTTGGCCAGCACACCGATGGCAACCGTTTCTGCTGCCTGTACACCCCAGGACAACCCCAGAAAAAGGGGCAGCAAAACTCGCAGCAAGAATGAACTTACTCTGCTCATAAACTCGACACCACGGGGTCAGAATTCTATTCAAGCAAATACCCCGCCTCCCCAGCGGGGCATCACCTTACAAACTATAGCGGCATTGAACAGAAAAATCCCTTTATCTTTTACCTGCTGCCTAGCCGTTACTTACCCGTGTTTTGATGCTGTCGATGAGCCCAACTATCTTGTCGGACAACGGTTCGACCTTGAGGTACTCCTTTTCCGCCTCTTCGATTTGTCCGTTATGCTTCAACTCGACAATCCGCTGAATCAACGCATGTATCTCGGCATGTGGTTGACGCACCTGCTCCATTTCCGGCAGGTGACCGAAAGACTCGAGGCCTTCACTGAAGTACCACTTACCGAAAGCACACTCGTGATCGGAAACCGCCTGCTGTCGGGTCAGTTCGGCACGACCATCGAGGAAACCACGCAACTTCACCTTCCAGGAGAGGTGAGCCACCTTGGCCCGCTCCAGATCGATGAGCAGTTGCTTGTGTCCCAGGTTGAATCTTCCAACCACGCCCAGCAGGTCCTCCGAAAGCTGGACCAGGGTTTCACTCTCCTGGGACAACACTGCCGACTCGGCAGTGGTCTGCACGGTTACTTCATTGATTCGGCTGATATTGTGGTTAATTTCGTCGGCCACGGCGCTCTGCTCTTCCGAAGCCGTGGCGATCTGTGTATTCATGGCATTGATAGTGTCTACCGCCTGAAGAATCGCATCCAGCGCCTGACCCGCATTGCTCGCCTGCTCTACCGAAACCACGGTGCTCTGGCGTCCTTCCTCAATAACTCCGACCGCTTCGTGGGCGCTGCCCTGCAGGCCTTCGATCATGGCGCGGATCTCTTCGGTAGAACTCTGGGTACGTTGGGCCAGGGTACGCACCTCATCGGCAACCACGGCAAAACCACGCCCCTGCTCACCCGCCCGCGCCGCCTCAATGGCTGCGTTGAGCGCCAACAGATTGGTCTGTTCGGCGATACCGACGATCACATCCAGTACGCTACCGATACGCTGACTATCATCGTTAACCCGGGCGATGACCTCGGCAATACGTTCCATCTCCGATGCCACGTCGTTAATCGCCTGCACCGTACGGCCCACTACCTGCTTGCCCTTGGCGGTATCCTGATCCGCCTGGTTAGCCGCCTCGGCTGCCAGAGAGGTATTGCTTGCCACCTCATGCACCGTTGCCGACATCTCGTTGACTGCTGCCGCGATCTGCTCGGTCTCACGCTGCTGTTGCAACATACCGTGGTGGGTCTTCTCCGCGCCCGCAGAGAAATTCTCCACTGCAGGTGCCAGGCGGGTTGCGGCTATCGCCACTTGTTCCACCGTGTCCCGAATACGTTCAATGAAACGATTGAAGGCACGACCTAAACGTGCGGTTTCGTCCGAGCCCTCATCAGGCAGCTGCACATCGAGATTACCGTCACCTTCAGCGATATCCTCGAACGAGAGAGTGACACGGCGAATCGGCGCGACGATACTCCGCGCCAACAACACCGTCATCACGATACCGATGAGCGTACCCAGCAGGCCAAGACCGAGCATGATGGTACGCATGGAGCTAATTGCGCCACTGAAGTAACTGCGGTCTGCAACGATCTCCACCACCCCTATAGGATTGCCGGAGTAGTCAGCAATCGACTGGGCCATAATGGCCACGGGAACGCCACCGGCAACCCCCTGTAAAAACTCCACTTCACCGCGTATTGCCTTCTCCATCTGTGCCTTGCTCAGCAAAGTCTTCTCCTTAAGAGTGGTCCCGAAAGTATCGAATTTGCTGTCACGATCCAGATGCAACGCCACATCCACGCCGTACTGCTTCTTGAATTCATCGAAAAAAGCCTGACCGAAGGACATACCAAACTCTACCGAGCCGATATGTTTGCCCTCGTTAAAGACAGGAACAATGCCGCGAATACCGAGACCGGCTACTCCCACCTCCAGACCACTAACCGGGGCCTTGGTGTTATTTGTCGCCACCACAGTCTTGCGGAATGAAGAGAGGTCGTCGCCGAATTTTTGCAGCTTATGCACTCGCAAAAATGACGTGGCAGGTGGAGTGTGGAACTGGAATTGGCGGACAGCGAGTTCCTGTTTCAACTCCTTGAACCCTGGACCGAACATCTGCGCCAATGTTTCCCGATCCCCCGCTGCAAAGGCCTGCTGCACCTTGGGGATGGATGCGACCAGTAGCGCCATGGAGTGAGCGCGGCTCCCCTCGGCACTTAGACGCCCCATGAGCATCTCCTGGTAGTCATTAAGCTGACGTTGTTCAGTCTCCCGCAGGGTCTCTTCCATGCGTATGTTCGCCACCAGAACGATCACCGCAACGATAGTCACCACCAGTGCAAGGGTGGCAAGGCCGAAGCGCCAGGAGATAGACAGATTTTTCATGCAAAGATACTCCTTGGTTAAAACTGATTAGTGGCGTATCCATAACGCGTTTAGCCAGCAGCCGTGCTGCTTCCCTGACCGATTACGCTCTATGCTGTGCAATGGTAATACCTAAAGCTCCTGTTTTTGGACGAAAAAATTACAACATACTTCCCCGCCCACACCAATTTAACGGCAGAGTGTGTGGGATCTTGACCGGTATCAGGCGATTGGGAGCAAGAATATATAAACTTTCTATTTCCACATTGGAAAATTCGATGTTGTTCTTATGGGCTTTCATCGTTTGAGCGGGTATCGTGTAATACTTATGGATGATGGCAAAAGTCGTAGTGGTTCGGTTGGTTTTACTGTTCCCCGGCTTGTCCTCATGAAAACAGAATTTCAACAGCCATGGTCGCTGTAAATCAACGGCAACGTTGGTCAGTATAGTGTCACTCTGAAGTTGGTGCAGCACTGCGTAAACAAAAACGCCGTGTAGTTTGTAAAGCCCTGACAAGCGACACGAAACAACAAACTTCATTTACTCCCTCTGAGTAATTCGCGCCCCTTTCGCAGGGGCGTTTTTTTGTCCGCATTTTCTTTGCAATTTCCACAGGTTATAGTATCTATTGATACGAAACGTGCTTAGCGGGGAAACATAGTGGATATCGCAACGTTAATCGGCCTGCTCGGCGGCATGGCACTGGTGGCCTCGGCCATTATCCTCGGTGGCAGTGCATTGATGTTTGTCAGTATTCCTTCTCTGATGATCGTGGTCGGCGGCGCGACTGCAGCAACCCTGATCAAATTTTCCCTCAGCCACTTCATCAACAGTATCAAGGTCGCCATCCATGCCTTCCGCTTCAAGACCTCGACCCCCGAAGAGCTGATCCTGACCGCCAATGAACTGGCCGATATCAGTCGCAAGAAAGGGGTGCTGGCGTTGGACAGTTACGAAACCCCTGATCCGTTTTTATCCCGCGGTGTACAGATGCTGGCCGATGGTTACAAGCCCGACTTCATCAGTAAGGCTCTAAAGGAGGATATGGAGCAGAGTCTGGAACGACACATGGTGGGGCAGAAAATATTCCGTGCCCTGGGTGAATCGGCACCTGCCTTTGGCATGATCGGCACCCTGATCGGTCTGGTACAAATGCTCAACACCCTTTCCGATCCGCAGAGCATCGGCCCGGCAATGGCGGTAGCACTGCTTACCACCCTTTACGGCGCATTGATCGCTAATCTTATTGCCCTGCCTATCGCCGAAAAGCTGGAGCTGCGTAGCAACCAGGAAGTTGCCAACCAGCAACTAATCATCGAAATCATCACCTGCATCCAGCAGGGTCACAGTCCACGATTGATGGATGAAGTGCTAGAGGCCTATCTACCCCACAGCAAGCGTGCGCTCCTGCAACAGGAAGCGGAAGAGGCTGCTGCCGCAGGTAGCACGGAGAACAATGGTCAAGCGTAAAAAACAGGCCACGGGCGCCCCGGCATGGATGGTCACCTTTGCTGACCTGATGTCGCTGATGCTGACCTTCTTCGTCCTGCTCCTTTCTATGTCCACCACCGACGTGGTGAAGTACAAACAGGCCCTGATGTCGATCAGGGAAGCCTTTTCCGATCCCATGAACGGTTACCTGACTGGCTCGGGGAAAATTATCGGCGACAAAGGTGTCATTGAAATCCCCACCCCCGAGGTTGTACCGCAACCGGAACAGATCAAGCAGGAGATCAAGGAAGAACCGAAGATTGAACCATCCCAACCCAGCCAGAAAGTGATCGACGCTACTGAACACCTCTATCAGACACTCAAGGGGGAGATGGAAAAGGAGATTAACGAGAAGTCCATCGAACTCAACAAGTATGAAGATAAGATCGTGATTCGCTTCGAGGAGGTCATCTCCTTTGATGTTGCCAGAGCAAAATTACGCGAGAACTTCCTGCCGATTCTGGATCGGGTCAGCCAGACCCTTAGCGATATCGATGGTAGTATCCTGGTAGTTGGCCACACCGACGACGTGCCGATCACCACCACCCGCTTCCGCTCCAACTGGGACCTCTCATCGGCACGCGCCGCCTCGGTGGTGCAGCGGATGATCAAGATTGCCAAACTGCCAGCCAATCACATCATCGCCTCGGGTCGCGCCGACTCGGTGCCGCTGGTGCCCAACGACACGCCTGCAAATCGGGCCAGAAACCGCCGCGTGGAAATTGTGGTAACTCTCGGGGATCTGACCCAGGCGGGCGAAGCGCCGTTACCGACTACACCACCGCCTCAATAGCCAGAACTTCGGCAACACCTGCACTGACGCGAAAACGCACGTTAAAATCATAGAGATTGACGCCGTATTCACGCCCCTCTTCCGCCTGATAGGCTGGACGGGGATCGTGTGCCAACACGCCGCGTATCAATGTCTGTAGCTGTGGATAGATATCGACCAACTCCCGACATTGTGCATCCGCCTGCGCAGTAAATATCACGGCCAACTGCGCCTCTGGTGGCACATCGGCAAATCCACCACGGGCATCGGTAATACTGTCGGCATAGGGAACATAAGGTTTGATGTCGAGAACCGGCGTGCCGTCCAGCAAATCCCCTCCCCTTATCCGTAGTTCGACCTTGCCTTCAAGGCACTCGATACCCATCAGTTCTACCACGGAAAGCCCAATGGGATTGGGCCGATGGGTGGAACGGCTGGCGAAAACACCAACCCGTTCGTTACCGCCCAGCCGCGGTGGACGCACCGTCGGTTTCCATTCACTGCGCTTAACGCCGTGGAAGACAAAACTGATCCAGATATGGGAAAAACCCTCCAGCCCCTTCACCGCTTCGGAACGATTGTAGGGTGGCAACAACTCCAGAGTGGCTTCCGCAGCAATCAACCCGGGCTGACGTGGAATACCGAACTTCTCCCGATAGGGGGAGTGGATGATGCCGATGGTTTCAAATTGGAAAGTTTGCATTACTGAAGATTAATGCAAAGCCTGCACGAACGGAAAGGACTCAGACGAAATAACACATGCCTGATCAGGCAGAAAAAGTTTTGAGGCAGGTTCAGGAAACAACCTTATGGGGATGAAGAATCATCCCCATAAGGTGTCACATCCACAAAAATCAGGGACGCTTGGGAGTGGTGTACGGAACTTCTTTTTGGAAGGCTTCCCAAGTAGTTTTGTAACCTACGAAACCTTTTTCATTCGGTTCCATTTGGGTGGTTGTAACAAAACGGGCTTTGCCCTCAGGAACTTTCGGTCTAGTGCTAGCATGTCCGCTCATAAGTCACCTTTTGCTTCGCTGCCGCGACCGCCACTGCAAGGACTCGCAGCTGAAAACGTTCACGACAAAACTGTTCTTAAATGCAGGCCAAAGTATAACAGAAAGGGTTAGGTCAGCAGCAACTCCCTGTGCCGCTTGAACTTTTTATGGCGCGATAAATGATTATTTATCTGCCTGAAATGACGGCACTTCCAGCGGCAAACAGCATCAATGGCGTCGCTGACATCAATAAAACCTATAGAAACATAAACCGTAATTATAGAAATGACTCCCCTTCCACAAACCACTTCCCGTGGTGGGATATTTCTCCTGATTTTCACGCCAAATTACTTTAAAATCAGCCACTTCTTTTCTCGAGCTCAAGCTGAGGACAATATCGCATGCCGCAATATATCTTTGTATACCTTGGAGGCGAGCACCCTTCCGACCCTGCAAAAATGCAAAAGCATCTGGAAAAATATCAGCAGTGGTTGGTATCGCTTGGCGACGCCGTGGTCAGTCCGGCAATCCCCTTCAAGGACACCCATACAGTACAGGCAGATGGTTCGGCCTCTCAGGGAAGCATTTCCGCCATGTCCGGGATGAGTATCATGAACATGAACTCCATGGAGGAAGCCGTCGCCGCTGCAAAATCGTGTCCATTCCTGGAGATCAACGGCGCTCTGGAAGTTTCCGAACTGATCCAGATGTCGGGTGAAGCCCCAGAAAGTGAAACGGTTAACTAGGGACGCAGTGAATACCGGCGGTGGAGTTTGCATGCTACACAGACTGGGCTCAGCTACCTGAGAGTACCGATGTCCTGTTGGCGCAGACCGAAGAAGAAAGTGTCTTCTTCTCCCGCCCCTGGTTTGAAAATCTGCTCAACCATGTCCCGGAAGACTGCCACGGGATCTTGCTGGCTTGCGTAGTAGAGGGCGATGAGCTCCTCGCCCTTTTGCCGCTGAAGAAAAAAGGTGATGCGCACTGGTATGCGCTGACCAATTTGTACTCTTCGCTTTATAGCCTGTTACTTGTCGACAATCGGCAACAGAAAGTGGTGGAGTGTCTGGTCGATGGCTTAAAACAGCTGCACTTTACTTCTCTGCGCCTGGACCCGATTGCCGCAGACGATCCGAATCTGCAGCTGTTCCAGCAGGCAATGGAATCCTCGGGTATCGCCTGCCACCGAACGTTTCGCTTCTATAACTGGATACACCGCACCCGCGGCGAGACATTTCAGGATTACCTGGCAGCCCGACCGACCAGAGTGCGTAATACCCTTGCCCGCAAAACGCGGAAGCTGGAACGCGAGCATGGTTACACCATTCGTCTGTTCGTTGATAATGACCTGCAACAGGCGCTGGCCGATTACACCGCGGTCTATAACCAAAGCTGGAAGGCCAACGAACTCTATGGCGACTTTATCGACGGTCTGGCACGTAGTCTGTCGCAACCTAAATGGTTACGTTTGGCGATCCTTTATGTGAATGAGAAGCCGGTTGCGGCACAGTTCTGGTTCGTGGTGCATGGCAGGGCCAGCATCTTCAAACTGGTCTATGACGAGCAGTGGCGACGCTATTCTCCCGGTTCGATCCTGACCAGCTATTTGATGAAGCACGTCATCGATATCGACAAGGTCGAGGAGATTGACTTTCTGACAGGGAATGATGCTTATAAGCAGGACTGGATGTCGGAACGCAGGGAACGTAGCACCCTGTATTGCATTAACAAAACTGAAACGGCACACGGAACGAATAGTTCATCAAACTGGTTTCGTGACCTTTTCAAAAAGAGAAACATTTGAATATTAAGGGTAAAAGCGATGCAGCTAGAAACTGATGTCGAGAAGTTCGAAAAATACCAACAGGTTTTGATCCGGGAGATCATTGAGCAGATCCGCTTCAAGCTTGCGGCCGCAGGTTTTCGCAGTCATAACCTGCGCGAAGTCACCGGTGAGATCGCCTTCAGTGTTGCCAGTACTATTGACGATATGGCCAAGATTGAATTTGAAGGTGAAGAGATCAGACCCTATCTCACCTTTAGAACCAATGACACACAGCTGATTGATTGCGGCGAGAATTCCTATATGAACGAATTTGTTGCCAATTTAGTCCACGACGTTTTCAGTAACGAATGAGCCCAGGTTAACCATGAAGCTGATCCAGAAACACCTGTTCAAGGGAACGCAGCAATTCGAGATCGTTGACGATCAAGTTGTCGTACGCAGCAAGGCACCGTTCAAGGATGAAGAGATCCTGGCGGTAATGCTGACCGTGTTGAACCCTGAGCCGGTCATTACCCGCTCATCCCTGGATTTTACCAGTCGGGTCAATGGTGAAACCCTGCTCTCCTTCTATCTGGGTAAACCGAATGCGCAGGAATTTAATGCCTTTGTCGGCGCATTGAAACAGAAGGCACTGGCAGAATATCAGGCGTTCGCCGGCTTAAAATCTACCGAGCCAACAGCAGGGCTCGCGGGTAATGTTCATGAGGAACCGCCGGCTTTCGACGATCCGCATATGGACATGCCGCTAAAGGTTACCAGGGACATCAACCCTGTCCGCCTCGATGAGGCTATTCAGATGCTGAAGCAGTATCTGAACGGTGATGAGATCGCAGGATTTGTGGCGGTACTGGAAGCGCTGCAGGCAGAACCGGAAAATGAAACCCTGCAACTACAGGTTCAGACTGCCTTTAACAACCTTGGCCCATCACAGGGTGCGGTACTTACTTATGCACCCTATGTGGGAATATTAATGTCCGCACATCGGGTCGGCTCACCCTATTAAGTTAATAGAAGCTGTCTCAGAATTGGTATTCGCAGCCTGAAACACGGCGCAAAGCCTGCGAGGAGCGCAGTTTACCGGTAGTAAATGAGCACCGCAGAAGGCTTTGCAACACCGGATCAGGGTGCGAAGGCCATTCTGAGGCTGCTTCTAGATTGGGCGGATACGATCTGGGTCAATATCGATATCCGGCCCTTTGACGATGCGGGTTCCCGCTTCGATCTCTTCCGGTGTTGCATCCCGTACCGTCAGGATTTTCAGCTTGAAGATCAGGTCCCTGCCGCATAGAGGGTTATTACCGTCGACGGTCAGAGTTTTGTCATCCATGCGGGTGACGATGAACTCTTTCTTTTCACCCGACTCGCTTTCCATCAGGATCTTCATCCCGATTTCACGGTATTCCTCTGGCACGTTCTCGATGTTATCGGTGAACACCAGATTCTCATCGCGCGGACCGTAAATCGCATTGCCATCAATGGGAACCTCGATGGTCTCGCCCTGTTTACGTCCTTCAAGATCGTCGGTCACCTGAGTAGCCAGCACCTGATTGGCGCCATGCACATAGCTCAGCGGAAACTCGATGGTCGATAGAACCTGGCCGGTCTTTTGATCGACCACCTCGTAGTTCAGTTCGACAAATTTGTTTTCTTGTATCGTGTCAGCCATAACGAATCAGAAAATGGATGCGGCGAAGATTTTAACTTCACCTCGTTCATATCCGAGCACCATACGGCCCAACCACTCACCGGGCTTCGCAGTACTGCGCACCCGGAACAGGAAGGAGACGTGCTCGCCACGGCGGATAAAGCCGAGGAAATCGTAATTCGGATCGAGGCTGCGGGTCAGGTCGCTCTTGGCGAACTGCTTACCCACTTCCACCTCATTCAGTCCCAGGAGCAGGTCATAGGAAAAGTTACGGATGAATTTCCCGTACTGCCCTTTATTGGAGTACTTGATCAGGTCTTCCCACCATGGAATACCGATCTCCAGAAGTTCTTCATCTGTCTTGTCGATAATGTTCATCTGCTGCTCTTTAGTTTGGAGAGTTCAGAAATTTAACACACAGAAACAAAAAGAGGCCAATAGACTTGGCCTCTTTTCGTGCCAGACAGAAACCCCGAGGGGTCTCTGTCTGGTATTTCCATGTTGGCTTAGTGGCCTTTGGCTTTCAGTTCAGCCAGAGCCTTGTCCTCGATATCACCTACCAGGTGGTACAGAGGAGCCTTCTCCATGGTGTACTCGCCGGTCTTCGGATCACGACGGGAAACTGTCAGTACGTGCCAGTTATCGTCGTCCACCTTGAGGGCGTCACCACGGTAGTAGTAACCCGGCCAACGGGTCTCTTTGCGGAACAGAGTGTGCTGGAACACGGCTTCGGCAGCGAGGTGACGATGCTTCAGTTCCCATGCACGCAGCAGCTCGTGGATGTTCTCCGCTGCTACTTTCTCCAGATCCTCTTCAAGGACCTTCATCTTCTTCAGACCGATGTGGAGCAGTTTCTCGTTAGTCATGTAGTTAACGGTTACACCACCGCAGTACTCGTCCATCAGCTTCTGCAGACGGTCAAGACCCTGACGCGGGTTGATGTAGTTGGGGTTAACGCTACCAGCAACGATTTCGTTACGGTAAACCTTGTAGTGCTCCATCGGCTTGTAGATCTCGGCCTTGCGACGCTCGATCTGCTCCTGAGATACACGGATGCCTTCGGCTTTGCCGTCATCGATGTATTTGCAGGCAGCTTTGGCAGCCAGACGACCTTCGGTGAAGGAACCGGAGGAG
>JBNKVM010000068.1:0-1661 GCA_050299175.1 Thiohalomonadaceae bacterium | reverse complement strand
GGGCGTCCACGTGCGCCTTCGCCCAGTCACGGATTTTTGCTTCAAGATCGGGCGAATATTCCATCCGGTACATTTCCTCTCCACCCACGACACGTTCAAAGTAGTCCGTTCAAAACATGATTCCCGTAGGGGCGTATTGATGTAATTTAAGTATTTCCCCTGAGCAACCGCAGGTTGCCACCCTCCCCCCAACACTCAGCCTGACTCCCCTGATCTTGCCCCGTTTCAACGGACAGAAAATGTTTCGTAATAACGCTGTTCAAAGGTGGCAGGGCTGAGATAACCCAATGCCGAGTGCAATCGTTGGCGATTGTACCAGACTTCGATGTGTTCGAAGATGACCAACCGGGCCTCAGAGCGGGTGACAAACGGAACGGTGACGCATTCCGCTTTGAGCCGCCCAAAGAAGCTCTCCATCGGCGCGTTGTCATAGCAATTGCCCGCGCTACTCATACTAATTTGAATGTGATGGTCGGCCAACAAGGTCTGGATCAGGTCGCTGGTATACTGGCTGCCCTGATCCGAGTGATGCAAAACCTCATCGGTGGGCTGTCGTCGCCCCAGGGCCATGCGTAACGCCTGTTCAACCAGGGTAGCTTGCAGATGGTCGGCCATCGACCACCCGACAATGGCGCGAGTAAACAGGTCCATCACGACCGCCAAATACAACCAACCTTCGCCGGTTTCAATGTAGGTGATGTCCGCCAGCCAGACTTCATCCGGGCGGGTAGCCACGAACTGCTGAGCCAGCACATTGGGTGCAGCATTGGCTCCTGATGCCCGTTGCGTGGTTCGCGGTCGCCTATGCTGGGGGCGTTTGGCTGCCAGGCGATGTAAACGCATCAAGCGCGCGACACGATTACGCCCGACCTGGATGCCTTGTTGCTTGAGCGCGGCCTGAATGCGCGGGCTACCATACGTTTGGCGACTCGTTTCATAGACTTGCCGGATCGCGACCAATAACGCATCATTGGCGCGTTGGCGGTGGCTTGGCTCACGCTTCAGCCAGTCATAGTAGCCACTGGGTGACACCTTCAGCACCTCACACATCCGCCGCACCGGATACGCGCCCGCATGAGCGGCAATGAACGCATAGCTCACGGCTCCAGTTTGCTGAAAATGCTCACGGCTTTTTTTAAGATGTCGCGTTCCTGTTCCGCGATCATCAACTGCCGTTTCAACCGTCGTATCTCGGCTTGCGCTGTGGCCAAGTCGCTGGGAGCCAACTCTGGCTCCCCGTCCGTTCCTTTGACCTGATACCGGTCGCGCCATTTCAGCAGCAACCCTTTGGTAATCCCCAGGTCGCGTTCAATCTGGGATGCACTCTCACCGCTCGTGCGCAGTAGCTCCAATGCTTCCAGCTTGAATTCCTTCGTGTACGTTCGATTTTTCTTGCTCATTGCCTTCTCCTGATTTCTCCAGTCTACGACATTTTTTGTGTCCGAGAAATCGGGGGAAGATCACTTCCGGCGAGAGGGCGGGTGAGGTCTTAACGCAGCCTCTAAACCGTGAATCTCCCATTGCGGTAGAAGACTTCGTCATCCACGATGATTTCGCCGCCCTGCCGCATGTCGCAGATCATGTCCCAATGCACGGATGAGTGATTCACACTGCCGGTTTCGCCATAACCCTGACCGACGGCCATATGCACCGTGCCGCCG
>JBNKVM010000067.1:0-141670 GCA_050299175.1 Thiohalomonadaceae bacterium | reverse complement strand
CACTGCTGGCAATCGCCGATGCACTGGAGCAGAACAGCGCACAGATCAAAAAGGCTAATGCTGTCGATCTGCAAGCAGGCAAAGAAGACGGCCTGGACGATGCGCTGCTGGATCGCCTGGAACTTAACGACGAGCGTATCGCCGGTATGGCCGAGGGGTTGCGCCAGATAGCCGCGCTGCCCGATCCGGTCGGCGAGATCGACGACATGACTTTCCGTCCCTCCGGTATCCAGGTGGGCAAGATGCGTGTGCCCCTCGGTGTGATCGGCATTATCTACGAATCGCGGCCCAACGTGACCGCCGATGCGGCGGCGCTGTGCCTTAAGTCCGGTAACGCGGCGATCCTGCGTGGCGGCTCCGAAGCGGCCCACTCCAACCAGGCCATCGCCGGTTACATCCATCAGGGACTGGAGCAGGCGGGTTTGCCGAAGAACGGGGTGCAGGTGATTGAAACCACCGATCGTGCCGCCGTAGGCGAACTGATCACCATGAGCGAATACGTCGATGTCATCGTGCCCCGCGGTGGCAAGGGATTGATCGAGCGGATCAGTGCCGATGCCCGTGTGCCTGTGATCAAACATCTTCACGGTGTTTGTCATGTCTACATCGATGACGAGGCCGATCTGGAAAAGGCCATCGCCATCGCTTTTAACGCCAAGACCCATCGCTACGGTGTTTGTAATGCGATGGAGACGTTGCTGGTGGCCGAGGGTGTGGCCGAGGCAGTGTTGCCTGAACTCGGTGGTATGTACCAGGAAAAGGGAGTCGAAGTGCGTGGCTGCGAAACAACACAGCGGCTGGTCAAGGACGCTGTCGCCGCTACCGACGAGGACTGGGACACAGAGTACCTGGCGCCCGTTCTCTCCATCCGCGTGGTCAAGGATCTTGACGAGGCGATTGAGCATATCAGTCGTCACAGCTCAGGCCATACCGAGTCGGTTGTGACCGAGAATATTTCCAGGGCGCGGCGCTTCCTGTCCGAGGTTGATTCCAGCTCGGTGATGGTCAATGCTTCGACTCGTTTTGCCGACGGTTTCGAGTACGGCCTGGGGGCGGAGATCGGAATCTCTACCGACAAGATCCATGTACGCGGCCCGGTTGGTCTGGAAGGGCTGACTTCGCAGAAATATATTGTGCTGGGTGACGGCCATATCCGCAGCTAATCAAAGGTTCCTGGGTTACGGTTGGGCAGCGCTGTTTGTATTGCTGTTGCTACCTGCCACCCAGGCGCTGGCACTTAGTCTGGGTGATCTGGTGGTTCACTCGATACCCGGTGAGCCGCTTAAAGCGACGATTCCCATTATGCTGTTGCCTGACGAGGCGCTGGCCCGGATCAAGGTCGGCCTGGCCTCGGCGGAGGAGTATCAGCGACAGAGAGTGGAGCGCCCTGCCTCACTGGAAGGACTACAGGCGAGCTTGCTGGCAAAGGGAGAGAACGCCGGGCGTATTCAGCTCTATGGTGAGCAGTCGTGGCAGGGAGAAGAGGCGATCCTGTTGCTGCAACTGACCTGGCCCGGTGGCGAGATGATCCAACGCTACCGTATCGTGCCGGTGGATGAAAAGGCAGCTACACCCCTCTATGTGGAGGTGGCACAGGACGAATCGCTGGCCGATATTGCCATTCGCCTGAGCAAGCACAGCAACCGTAGCTACTTCTATATGATGGTGGCGCTCTACCGCGCCAATCCGGGAGCGTTTTACCGGGATAACCTCAATTACCTCAAGGCAGGGGCTAGGTTGCGGGTGCCGAGCGACGAGGAACTCTACAAGCTGAGCGACGCGGAGGTAAACGCCACCCTGCGTGAGCACGAACAACGGATGAAAGGCGAGCGCCAGCAAAATGCCGAGACGGAAAAGCGTAATCAGGAACTGGAACAGGAATTGGCCCGGGTAACAGAGCGAAGTGCCGACCTGGAGCAAAACAATAAAGAACTAAAACAGCGGTTGGCCCGGCTGGAGGAGCAGGTCAATCAAATGAGCCAGCAGGTGCTGGAGTACGCCGCCCAACCAGAGCAAAAAGAAGAGGCGGCGCCAGCGGATGGTGAATCTGCCGAGATAAGTCCCAGCGATGAAGGACTCTCTGCCTGGCAGATGCTCTTGCTGCTGCTATTGGCTCTGGCCGGTGTAGTGGCATTGCACCACTATGCCCTGCGTCGTAGGGGGAGGACGCATGCGTAGCAAAACAAGGGAGGCCGTCGGCATTTTCGGCGGGACCTTCGATCCAGTCCATTTCGGTCATTTGCGACCAGCACTGGAACTGTATGAACAGCTTAATCTGCAGCGGATGTTGATGCTGCCCTGTTCGACACCCGCCCATCGGCCACAGCCGTTGGCCAGTGTCGAGCAGCGACTGTCGATGCTGCATCTGGCCATCGAAAACGAGCCACGGCTGGAGGTGGACCTGCGCGAACTGAAACGCGGCGGTACCTCCTACATGATCGATACCCTCCACGCCCTGCGCAAGGAAGTGGGGCGTAAGCCGCTTTGCCTATGCCTGGGGCTGGATGCCTTTCTCGGTCTGCCGGGTTGGCATCAGTGGCAGGACCTGCTGGATTTGGCGCATATCGTGGTGGCCCACCGTCCGGGCTGGGTCCTGGATATGAAGGCTATCGCGCCTGAGTTGCAACGCCTGATGGCGGTGCATTTGCACGACAGTGATGTGAGTCAGTGCGAGCGGCCTGCGGGGGCGATCGTGCTGCAACCGGTGACCCAACTGGCGATCTCGGCGACCGAGATTCGTGAGCGTATTGCCGCAGGTGGCAGTGCCCGTTATCTGATGCCGGAGCGGGTTTGGGACTATATTCAGAAAGAGAAGCTGTATTGTTGAGATAGGGGTGCAATGAATTCCGAGCAATTGAAAAAATTGGTGGTGGATGCGCTGGAAGACCGCAAGGGGGTCGATGTGAAGATCCTCGACGTACGCGGTAAATCGAGCTTCACTGACATTTTGGTGATCGCCGGCGGCAATTCCAGCCGCCAGGTGAAGGCGCTGGCCGACAGTGTGGTGGAGATGGCCAAGGCCAATGGCATCCAGCCGTTGGGCGTTGAGGGCCAGACCGAGAGCAGTTGGGTGCTGGTGGATCTGGGGGATGTGGTGGTCCACATCATGCTCCCCGAGACCCGCGACTTCTACAACCTGGAAAAACTCTGGGGTGATGACACGCCGGACGAAAGCGAAGCCGCACGCTGATGCGGCTTCATCTCATTGCAGTGGGCAACCGCATGCCCGGCTGGGTCGACGAGGGCTATCAGGAATACGCCCGTCGTCTGCCGCCCGAGTGTGCGCTGCAACTGCATGAGATCGTTGCGGGCAAACGGGGCAAGAATGCCGACATCGTTCGCCTGACCCGCCAGGAGGGTGAAAAGATGGCCACCGCCATTCCCAAAGGGGCGCGGGTGGTGGCACTGGAAGTGAAGGGCAAGCCCTGGTCTACCGAGCAGTTATCGGCAAGACTGGAACACTGGCTAGGTGATGGCCGCGACGTGGCCCTGCTGGTGGGTGGCCCGGAAGGTATCGAACCCGCGCTGAGTGCCTCTGCCGACGAACACTGGTCTCTCTCCCCCCTGACCCTGCCACATCCGCTGGTGCGTATTGTGGTCGCGGAACAAATCTACCGTGCCTGGAGTCTGCTCAAGGGGCATCCGTACCACCGCTAACAAGCTCTACCGCGAAGGACGCGCCTGTTTATGACTGAATCCCATGACATCTGGCTGGCCTCGGCCTCACCCCGCAGGTGCGAACTGTTGCAGCAGATCGGAGTGCGTTTCAGCCTGCTGCCAGTGGATGTGGCGGAGGAGGCGCGTGCCGAGGAAGCGCCGGAGGTGATGGTGCTGCGACTGGCGCTGGAAAAGGCGCGGGCCGGACGGGCCGAACTCGATGCCGCCGATTCGACACCCGTGCTCGGGGCCGACACCGTGGTGGTGAGCCATGGCAAGGTGCTGGGCAAACCGACGGATCGCGACGATGCCCTGGCGATGTTGCTGGCCCTCGGCGGTGAGCGGCATCAGGTGATGACCGCGGTGGCGCTGGTCGGTGCCGCGGGCGAGGAGCAGACCCGTCTTAGCGTGAGTGCGGTACAATTTCGTGTCATTGAGCCTGATGAAGCCGAGGCTTACTGGGCCAGCGGCGAACCTGCCGACAAGGCCGGGGCCTACGCGATTCAGGGGATGGCGGCGATCTTTATCGAGCGGCTGGAGGGGAGCTACTCGGGCGTTATGGGATTGCCGCTGTTCGAAACGGCGGAACTGCTGGAGCATTTTGGCGTTTCAGTATTGAAGCGGTAACAGATAACAGACTGTCGCAACGCGCAGCCTGTTATCTATTACCTGCTTTAAGAGAATTATTACAATGAGTGAAGAACTGCTGATCAACATCACCCCGCAGGAGACGCGGGTGGCTTACGTCGAGAATGGTGTTTTGCAGGAGGTGCACATTGAGCGCACCCGTCGCCGCGGTCTGGTGGGCAACATCTATCGCGGCAAGGTCAGTCGGGTCCTGCCCGGCATGCAGGCTGCCTTTGTCGAAGTGGGGCTGGATCGTACCGCCTTCCTGCATGCCTCGGATATCCAGAACGGCCAAGACCACGGCGAAGGTAACGGTAATGGTAATGGCCATGATCGTACGGTGGAGCAGATCAACACGCTGCTGCGCGAGGGACAGGAGATCGTCGTCCAGGTCACCAAGGACCCGCTCGGTACTAAGGGCGCCCGTCTGACCACCCATCTCTCCATTCCGGCACGTTTTCTGGTGTACATGCCAGCGAGTAATCATATCGGCGTTTCCCAGCGCATCGAAGACGAAGAAGAGCGGGAGCGCCTAAAAGAGATCGTGCGCGAGTGCACCGAAGGACGCGAGGGCGGATTTATTCTGCGTACCGCGGCCGAAGGGGTGAACCGTGACGCGCTGGAGAAGGATGTCCTGTTTCTCTACAAGATGTGGGATGAGATCCAGGAGAAGATCAAAAACCACGACAGTAGCGAAGGGTGTCTGATCCACGAGGACATGCCGCTGGTAATGCGCACCATGCGCGATCTTGCCGACACCGACATCGAGAAGATCCGCATCGACTCTCGCGAGACCTTCCTCAAGGTGCAGAAATTTGCCGGTAAGTTCATTACCGGGCTGGAAGGACGCATCGAACATTACGCCGGGGAGCGGCCGATTTTCGATCTTTACGGTGTTGATGACGAGATCCAGAAGGCGCTGGAGCGTAAGGTACAACTCAAGTCGGGCGGTTATCTGATCATCGATCAGACCGAGGCGATGACCACCATTGATGTCAATACAGGCGCCTTTGTCGGCCACCGCAATCTGGAAGAGACCATCTTCAAGACCAACCTGGAAGCAGCCCAGGCCATCGCCCGCCAACTAAGGCTGCGTAACCTCGGCGGTATCATCATTATCGACTTCATTGATATGGACGATGTGGAGCATCGTCGTCAGGTACTGCGTGCGCTGGAAAAAGCGCTGGAGCGCGATCACGCCAAGACCCATATCAGCGAGGTCTCCGCTCTCGGCCTGGTGCAGATGACGCGCAAGCGTAATCGTGAGAGTCTGGAACATGTGCTTTGTGAGACCTGTCCTACCTGTAACGGGCGCGGCACCCTGAAAACACCCGAAACTGTCTGTTTCGAGATTTACCGTGAAATCATGCGCGAAGCGCGCCAGTTCGATGCCAAGTCGATGCTGGTGCTGGCGGCGCAGGAGGTGGTCGATATGCTTCTGGACGAAGAGTCGACCAGCGTTGCGGAACTGGAGGAGTTTATCGGGCGTCCAATCAAGTTCCAGGTGGAGTCGCTGTACACCCAGGAACAATTCGACGTCGTCCTGCTCTGAAATTCTATTCAGGCGGCACGATAGGGTGTTAAAAGCGGTCTCAAAATGCTCATTTACTCTCCACGTAAACTGCGCTTTTTCGTCCGCTTTTGCCTGCTCTCGCACTCGCCTGAGCGAATTTCGATAATTTTATAGCGAGCGGAAGGGGCACGGTACCTAGAGTGCCGTTAAGGTCACAGCAGCACCATGGCGCTGTACCTATCATTCACATTGACGATGGACTGGAATTGACGGGTCGCCGATGCGCCACACTTCACGACTGAGAATCTTTGCCTGGTACAGCATAGCAATCGTATTGGTGCTATTGGCTGTACTGGTCACTGTCGTGCGTCTGGCGATCGGTTCTGCTGCCGAGTATCGGGTAAAAGTCGAAGAGATGGCGGGTCAGTATCTGGGACAGCCGGTCACCATTCGCAATATGGATGCCCGCCTGTTCGGGATCAAACCGACCCTGCTGTTCGAAGATGTCGCCCTGCGTGAATCCAGCAGCCTTGAACAGTTGGCCCACTTCGATCAAATCGGTATCGCCCTCGACCCGATCTCCTCACTGCGTCAGCTGCAGCCGATCCTAGACCTGACCATTCACGGCGCCAACATCGTCATCATTCATCAGGAGGATGGCGGCTTCCGTTTGCAGGGGGTCACCCTGTCGGAAAAAGCCAAGAGCGGTGAAGGTGGCGGTGACCTGGGTGCCTGGTTCCTCAGTCAGTCGCGTCTGTCGCTGGAAGGCAGCCGGATCATCTGGCGCGACGATAAAGAAAAACGCGATATCGTTTTCGAAGGGGTTTCGGTTGAGTTGCAGAACGTCACTGAGCGTCATCGTCTCAATGCCTCCGTGCAACTGCCAGAGGAGATCGGCCAGACGCTACGCCTGGCGCTCGATATCCGTGGCAACCTGCTCAACCAGAACGACTGGGTCGGTAATCTCTACATCAAGGCCGCGCAGGTCAAGCCCTCACAATGGATCGAAGGGCGTGACTTTGAAGGCCTCAGTTTCCATCGCGGCAATGTCGATCTGGAATTATGGAGCAGCTGGAAAAGCGGATTACTCGAATCGGTGGAAGGGGAGATGGCACTCTCCGAATTGCAGATTCAACGCGATGCCAAAACACTTCCTGTTACCAATCTCTCCGCGCAGTGGCGTTATAAGACTGGTGACGAGGGCTGGCAATTGCTGGTGCAGAATGCACTGATCCGCAACGGCGAAGAACACACCACGCCATTCCGTCTACAGGTGGAGCAGCTTAACGGGCTTGCCAGCGTCCGTGCCGAAAGCCTGGATATTGATCGGTTGATGAATTTCAGCCCTTATCTTCCTGGACTGAAGAAGGCACAACGTCAGCAGTTACAACAGATGATACCCGGCGGCTGGGTTGATGCCTTACGCGTCGATATCCGTGACGATGAGTTGGTCGGTGCCGTGGCTTCGGTGGCCGATTTCCGCATCGCGCCGTGGCAGAAGTTGCCGGGTGTAACGGGCCTGACCGCAAGACTCAGTTACGATGGTGAAAACGGTTCGGTCGAGTTGAACACCAGCGATCTGGTTCTGACTATGCCAGAGCTGTTCGTCAATCCCCTTCCTCTGCAGCAGACTCGCGGTCTGCTGAAAATCGCCAGGCGTGACAACGGTTGGCGTGTGGCGGCCGACAAGTTGACTGTCGATAACAGCGATCTGCATATGCAGTTGGGGATGTCGTTACAGCTGCAGCCGAAACAGAGTCCGCTGCTCTCTATGGTGGGGACTTTCAAAGATGGGCGAGCCAGCGCAACCGCCACCTATCTGCCGGTAAAGATCATGTCCGAGGGGAGTGTGCGCTGGCTTAGTCGCGCTTTTCTCGGCGGTCTGGTCACCAATGGCTCGCTATTGATCCACGGTAAGCTGGAACACTCATTGATAGAGGAAAAACAGGGGCGTTTTGAGATCCGCTTCGATGCCAATGACGTGACCCTCGACTATCACGAAGGTTGGCCGATGCTCAAGGCGGTGCGTGGTGAGGCGATATTCGGTGGTCGTGGAATGTCGGTCAATATTGCCGAAGGTCGGTTTTACGGTTCCCGTATCGGCGCCACCAAAGTTCGTATTCCCGCATTCAGTGAGCCATTGTTGACGGTGGATGGTTCTGTCGATGCCAGTGCCAACGATACCCTGCGTTTTCTGCGCGATGCGCCATTCAGTCGTGATCTTGGATTACAGAGTTTCTCAGGTAGCGGCAATACGCCGGTCAAGTTGAGTCTAAGCATTCCGTTGTCGGATCGGATCGCAGCGAAGAAACCCCTGGCGATTAAAGGCGAGGTCGAACTGAAGAATAATCTGCTGCACTTTGCCAAGGGTGTTGAGTTACACAAAACCAAAGGCAAGCTTTTCTTCACCGAGAAGAGTTTCAGCGCAGATGAAATCAGCGCCGAGATGTACGGCTTCCCGGCCAAGCTGACGGTGTATACCGAGGGTGAGCGTTTCGAGCAGCGTGGTGCGACCTTCGTGAAGGTCAAAGGCCGAGCGACTGTGGCCTCAGTGCGTGAAGAACTGGAGTTGTCGTTACTGGAGATGGCGGAAGGGGAAAGCGACTGGCAGGCCCTGATGACCCTGACCCCGGGGGCAGAGGGCGGTGTGCAGATGAACATCTTCTCCGATCTGCAGGGTGTGGCGATCAATCTGCCCGAGCCGATGGGCAAACCCGCCGAAGAGAAAAGCTCATTTACCATCTCGCTTGGTCTCGGTGGTAAGCAACGCAGTGTTCACTCATTGCAGTATGGCGGTCGTTTCAATACCGCGTGGAAGCAGGAGATCGGTAGCGGCAAACTGCAACGCATGAGTGTCCTGCTCGGCCGCGATGAGGCGGCACGTCTGCCGCAGAAGGATGTGCTGAATATCGGTGGCGAACTGGATAACCTGCACTGGTTACAGTGGCGCAAGGTGGTCAACCACTACTTCCCGCAGGATGGTGGTGGAGGAAAGCAGCTGCCGCTGCAGATCCACATGCAGCGCCTGCACCTTGCATCCATGGACGGTGAACCGGAAAAGAGTGACACCCTGGCACACATGCCACCCATTAGTCTCGATATTCGCGATTTCGCCTACGACACGTTGCGCCTGGGCGGTATCGCGGGACAGATCGAGCCCACCCCTACACGGGTCAAGTTCAACAAGCTCGCGATTAACGCTGCCAATTTTAAATTGCAGGGTAACGGCTATTGGCGTCCCAACGGTAAAACTCACATGGAACTGGCGCTGCAGAGCGACAACCTGGGTAAGATGTTCCGTGACCTCGGTTTTGCATCGGTGATTACCGATGGTAAGACTGATGCCCGTGGTGAGGTGGAATGGCGCGGCTCACCGCTGGATTTCTCCCTTGGTACAATGGCCGCCAAAGGGCGGATCAATATTACCGAGGGTAAGATAGAGCAGGTCGATCCGGGAGCCGGGAAACTGCTTGGCCTGCTTAGTCTGGAGGCATTGCCGCGGCGTCTGTTCCTCGATTTTAGCGATATGTCGGGCAAAGGGTTGCAATTCACCAGCATCAAGGGGGATTTCCGCATCAGAGACGGGGATGCCCACACCGACAATCTGGTGGTGAAATCCCTGCCAGCCGATATTCTGGTGACTGGTCGTACGGGTCTGGTGGCTCGTGATTTCGACCAACTGGTCTCCGTAGTGCCCAATGTGGCAGGTACTGTTTCCGTCGCGGGTGCACTGGCCTGGGGACCGCAGGTGGCGGCTGTGCTTGCGGTGATTCAGGGGCTGTTCAAGAGCGGTATCGACGAGGCGACCATGACCCGCTACGAAATCCACGGTACCTGGGAGAAACCGGAGATTGTCCGCCTGGAACCGGAGCCGGTTGAAGAACCCGAGGACAAGATACCCGGCATCGACTGATCGCGCTTCCATTCCTTCCGGTAAATGATAGTATTTCCGCAGTATGTTGAAACGAACCTGTGCCCTGCTTCTGTTGCTTGCCCCGTTAGTGGTCCAGGGAGGCCAATCCTGGGATATTTCCGCATCCGAGTGGGCGCGTCCGCGCCACGGCGACTGGTTGGCGCGGCAACCCGCACTGACCGCTGCCATCAAGCAGCTCCAGCAGGACTCTGAGGCTCGATTGCAGATCCTCTATCCCGGTGGTGACGAGGGCGTGTTATGGGCCGATGAGTTGCAGGCCTGGTTGGTGGCCCTGGGGGTAGGGTCGAATCGCATTGAACGAGTGCCCGGTAGCGGTTCCGCCGACCGGGTCCAGATACGCGTAAGTCAATAAAAACGGGCAGCAGCCCGAAACAGGAGAGAACTGAGTGAGTCGTGTTGCCGCAATCCAGATGGCTTCCGGGCCGAATGTTAACGCCAACCTGCTGGAAGCAGCCCGCCTGATCAAACAGGCCGCGGAGGCAGGAGCCAAGCTGGTGGTATTACCGGAAAACTTCGCCATCATGGGCATGAGCGAAAGCGACAAGGTCAAAATCCGCGAGCAGGACGGCAAGGGACCGATGCAGGACTTTCTCGCCGAGCAGGCCGCCCGCCACGGCATCTGGCTGGTGGGTGGCACCATTCCTCTCGCTGCCAGTGACGATGAGCATGTTTTCGCCGCCTGCCTGCTGTTCGATGACAAGGGCAAGCGCGTCGCCCGCTACGACAAAATTCACCTGTTCGACGTACGCATCACCGAAAGCAACGAACGTTACAACGAGTCGGCCACCATCGAGCCGGGTAACGGTATCGTGGTTGTCGATACCCCGTTCGGCAAACTGGGCCTCGCGGTCTGTTACGACCTGCGTTTCCCTGGCCTGTTCCGCCGCATGATCGAAGAGGGCGTGGAGATATTCGCCATGCCATCCGCCTTCACCGCCATTACCGGCAAGGCGCACTGGGATGTACTGGTACGTGCACGTTCCATCGAAAATATGTGTTACATGATTGCCTCGGCCCAGGGCGGTTATCATGCCAACGAGCGTGAGACCTACGGCCACAGCATGATCGTCGATCCCTGGGGCATGGTGCTCGACACCTTGTCACGTGGTTCGGGTGTTGTCGTCGCCGATATCGATCTCGGGCGACTACGTGACTTGCGCCGAACCTTCCCCGTACTGGAACACCGCAAGCTAGCCTGTTCCTTCCCGGGATAGAGAAAGCATTAAGCGCAAGGACGCGAAATAACGCAAAGGATGAATAAAACGGCCACCTGAAAAGTGGCCGTTTTTGTTTCAGTGTCGAATCATGCTTCAGTATTGAGGGAGGGAACACTCATGTACTTGGTCAGCAGGACATCATTCACTCATTATTTTCTGGCCTTACCGACAATTCTGGCCTGTTTGTACTCACAGGCAGGTTATGCGGCATCGCAAATGTGCCAGGACGTAAAGCGGGTATATGAGGCGAATATCAATACGTGCAATCGACTTGACCGAACTCCACCGGGACAGATGGACGGTCAGCAAATGGGGTTTGCCAGATGGTGCGCAAATCAACGTGGTTTTTTGCAGGTTTGCAAAAAAGAGTCTACGGCACTCCAGTATGGCAATCTCTATGATGCCGGAAACAATGTCATCGGCAGCTTCATGCATGTGCACGGAGAGAATGGCAAGCCACGTTATATACTAAGCAAACCGCTGTTAAATGATGGGATTTCCGTTATCACTGCCGACCCATTACGTAAAGGTACGGTTCCTGTACCGTATTGCGGTTATCCGGCATATGAATACGGATATGTGGAAACAATATATTATTCTGACAACAGAAAGGTAATCAACTCGCGTGGTACGCTTTACCTGAGCGCTGAACCAAACAACGCGGGGACTGTCTTCAAAGGCTTCCTGATGCCGTATGAAGCTGGCGGGGCATATCTGCCAAGGTCAAGTGCTCAGAGTCACTGTAGCAATACCAATGTACATATGACCTTCGAAAAGAAAGGCGGAAAAAAGGAGGGAGTGTGTGAAGGAGGCTACAATCCGTACGGGTGCAGGTGACAGCATAGCCAGACAACCAGCGAATTGCCTGTATAGAAATTCCAGGCGGTAGGCCGTGATGCTGCCGTGTAATACCGAAGAACCTGACCCCGGACCAATAAAACTTTATAATGGGTGGAGCGTTTCCCACTTGTTTGTTTACAAGTTCGGAATATTTCCAGTCATTAAACGTAAGAGAGCTACTTATGAGCAATTTGCCGCCCTGCCCGAAATGCAATTCCGAATATACCTACGAAGATGGCAACATGTTTGTCTGTCCTGAATGCGGCCACGAGTGGACAGCGAGTGACATGGAGGCGGCAGCGGCTGAAGGCAAGCTTGTTGTGAAGGATGCTAATGGTGCCGTACTGAATGATGGTGATACTGTTGTAGTGATCAAGGACCTGAAGCTTAAAGGTTCATCATCTGTTGTCAAAGTCGGGACCAAAGTTAAAAATATTCGGCTGGTCGATAGCGACCACAATATTGATTGCAAGATCGACGGCATCGGTGCGATGGCGCTCAAATCGGAGTTCGTGAAAAAAGCGTGAAGCCACTAGAACCCCCGTACTATGCAGTTATCTTCTCTTCCCTTCGAACGCTTGAAGATAACGGCTATGGTGAAATGGCCGAGAGGATGGTAGAACTTGCCTCACAGCAGCCCGGTTTTCTGGGGGTGGAAAGCGCCCGCGATGCAGACGGCTTTGGTATTACCGTTTCGTATTGGGCGTCGCTTGAAACCATCGCTAACTGGAAGGCTAATGCAGAACATATGGCTGCACAGGCGTTGGGTAAATCCTCGTGGTATGAACACTACAAAATTCGGGTAGCCAAGGTTGAAGCAGAGCGGTGATACCGGCTCTGCTGCTTCATCTAAATGCATAGTCGATGCTCCATTGAAAGGAATAGAAGAGACACGCAAGTGCGAAAAGGTGCTGAGACCGTACGGACTCTGTGCGACGCAGTTTTCCGTATTGGCGGCGTTGGTGCAGACCTGGCCTTCCCCGTGTCGAAACTGGCCGACATTCTCGGGTTGGAACGAATTACACCGACTCGCATTGCAGACGTGATGGAACGTGACGGTCTTCTCTCGATAGTTCAGGGTGATGATGAGTGTGTATGCAAACTCAATATCGCAGCAAAGGGAAAGCGTGTTCTTGCTGCGGCCCTGCCCGCATGGAGACGCGTACAGAAGAACCCTGCATTCAACACCCACTTCCCATTACCGGGTTTTCACTCATTTATGAGGGCTTGAAGGCAGTAACGTCTAGCAGTGTTATCAGGCGCGTCACAATGGACCAGCATCTGAAATCCAGTGACGTGAACGAGTCATCGAAACCAGATAAGGATGGATCAGGTCATGACGAACAGAATGCGTACGGTCGGGACATTTTGGGTTACCTGGTTATCTGTCGCAAGTATGGGCGTCATCATTTTCGGATTGATGCTTATGCTCGTACCGACACTGGCTGTGCAAGGTTTTTCTCTACTCCTGTATGCTCAGCCCGCGTACATTGAGGGCTTTGGCAAGGAAGCAGTCGAGTACATTCATCTCACACACGCCGTACTGGGGGCAGTTATGTCAGGGTGGGGTGTGATGTTGTTGATTTTTGTACGCGGTATGTTTGCGCGAGGTGTGCCGGGGGCCTGGTTTATTATTGCCGTGTCTATGTCCGTCTGGTTTGTTACCGATACACTGTTTTCGCTCTGGTCCGGATTTTGGCCGAATGCCATATTGAACACAGTATTTGGCGCTCTGTTTATTGTGCCACTGCTCGGTACATATCGTGTGTACTATAGCGAACAGGAAAGCAGATGAGCTAATACCCAGAGGGAAGATGTATAGTCGATACAAACTACGCTGCGCTCTGTCTGTGTCGCCCAATTTGGTTGCTAGACTATACTCAAGCCAATTTTGTTTTGGAGAATGACATGTCAGCCAGGACGGTTAATGAAGAGACAGCTCAAACAGTATCCCCTCGCCAATGGTTCAGACTGGTTGTGGTGTATCTCCTAATCCCGCTGATTTTATTTGTATGCGCTGGGGACCTCGGTTGGTGGCAGGCGTGGCTCTATTCCCTACTGATCCTGGCTGCTGGTATTGGTGGACGCATGTGGGCGGAACAACGACATCCCGGATTAACAGCCGAAAGACAAAATATTGAAACTATCCAAAATGCCAAAGCCTGGGACAAAGTACTTGCACCACTAATGGCGGTGAGTATCGGGTATCCTATGGTTGCCGTAGCCGGACTGGACCACCGTTATAACTGGTCCCCCGGATTCCCACTATGGCTCATCGTGATGGGCTTCATTTTTATCTCGCTCGGATACGCTTTCGCTGCATGGGCAGTGGCAGAGAACCGTTTTTTCTCCAGCGTGGTGCGCATTCAGACGGAACGAGGGCATGTGGTGTGTGACAGTGGTCCGTATCGGTTTGTACGGCATCCGGGTTATGCCGGAAATATTCTTGCACTGTTCGGTATTGTTCTTGCCCTGAACTCAGTATGGACCCTGATTCCTACGGCGGTGGCATTAATCATTGCGGTGATTAGAACCGCACTTGAAGACCAGACGTTACAGGAAGAGTTGCCGGGTTATCCGGACTATGCACAACGCGTGCGCTATCGGTTGATCCCCGGGATATATTGAGAGAAAGGACTTAGACTCAAGAACATGTCAGCACGAACATTACGATTCAAGAAAATAGATGCTTTTGCTTCCGGGAACTCCTCAGGGAATCCTGCCGCTGTGATCTATCTGGACTCGCTTGAGGACCTCTCCGATGCTGAAATGCTGCAGATTGCAAAAGAGATGCAGGGATTTGTTAGTGAAGTGGGTTATGTCAGTCCAGCCACGGACGCTGATTACCGCTTGCGCTATTTTTCGTCCGAGCGTGAGGTTGCCTTCTGTGGGCATGCGACTATAGCGATTCTGAACGATCTTATCGCCAACGACAAATCATTACAGGCAAGGCCGATTTTATCCATTGCCACTCAGAATGATGCATTGATTGTTGAGAATCATTATGTGAAGGATAAATGCGTTTATATTTCTGCGCCTCTACCCAAGTTTTCTACCGCGGTCGTCGATAAGACTGATATCGCCAGGGCGCTCGGGTGCAGGGAAGAACTGCTTCATACGTCGCGGCCAGCACAAATCGTCAATGCCGGATTGGATACGTTGATTGTTCCCATGGCGAATCTTGAGGCAATTCTTTCTATTACTCCCGATCTTGAGACGCTTAAGGCATTCTGTATTCATATAGGTACCGACATTGCCATTCTGTACACGGATGAAACCTCAACCCCGGGAGCCTGCTATCGAACACGGGTCTTTGCCACAACTTTTGGGTATCTGGAAGATCCGGCAACAGGTTCTGGAAATTCAGCGCTAGGTTATTATCTTCTGCAGCATGAGATGTGGGGTGGGCAGAGCATTAGACTTGAACAGAATGGTCTTCGTGATAAGCCGAATTTCGTGCAACTTTTCACTAAGCAAACAGATGAGGGTAGTACCCAGGTGTGGTTTGGTGGCGGTGCGGTTCTCAAAATCGATGGGCACTACATTTTGAATAAGATGTTATAGATAACGTATTGCCAACTTTCTTGGTCTGTAGACATCATGATTTTACAGCGAAACCCACGAGTCATCTTTGATCTGATTCTAGCCGCCGCATGTTTTGTTGCGGCGATCTGTTTTGCCTATCAGTGGGTTTCTCGCGGTATGCCACTATTAACGATTGATGGTGTTCCAGGTTCGAAAAACGAAGTATCACCGTGGTTAATTGCAACAGGCGTATCGTTTGCTGTCGGTCTTGCTGCGGGATTCGATTTGTACGTGTATTGGGACAGAGACAAAAAGTAGTAATCTAAGTTTAGCTCTCTTCTTGATGAGCGAATACAGTTTTGTCTCGCAGTTTCTCAAGACGGGACTGTTTTATTCCATCGCTTCCCTTAAATAACGAAACAACTCCCGCGCCGATTTTGGCGGTTTGTTTTTCTTCGCTTCCTGCTGTGCATTGCGCATCAGTTGTCTAAGGTGTTGTCGATCCAGGTTGGGTTGCTGATCCAGTAGATCGGCCAGGGCTTTGTCGCCTTCTGCGATCAATCTGTCTTGCCACTGCAGCAGTTGGTGCAGGCGGGTATTTTCAAATAATCGGGTTAGAGAGCAACATTCCCTAAATTTAGAAAAAATTGCTCTCTGGTGCCGATTATCTCCTGATTTAAGCATACTTCAGAATAAACCATATCCACCAACGTATTGTGTTACTGTGGTATCCCATGGGCATATGCCCATTAATCTAGGGAAACGCAATGAATAAAGGATATGAGCTATCAGATTCATCCGAAAAGGGCCAGGGCATATACGCCACCAGAAAATTTTATGCCGGTGAAGTCGTTATGAGCGGAACTATTCAGGAAGATAATATTGAGGGAAATCACTCACATGCCTCACAAATGGGTGAATTTCGCTATGCTCTGCACGGTGGACTAATCACTAAAGTTAATCATTCCTGCCGCCCAAATTGTGGAATAAAGCTCAATTTAGTCGGTGCTCATGATTTTGTTGCAATGAGAACTATCGAGGCTGGAGAAGAGGTGACGTTTGATTATGCAATGAGGAATTACAGTATTGAGCACTTTCCAGGTGAATGTTGTTGTGGCGAAAGTAATTGCCGTGGAAGCATTACCGGCTGGAAAGACCTTCCATATAGCTTTAAGTTAAAATATAGAGGCTATGTAGCACCTTACCTCATTCAAATGGATAGCGACGCGATCCGCAAAAAGAGCAGGGCGGCGGCAGCCAATAGTTAACCGATAAAATATTCATCTTATTTTAACCGGTTATTCCATTACATCCCTTAAATAACGAAACAACTCCCGCGCTGATTTGGGCGGTTTGTTTTTCTTCGCTTCCTGCTGTGCATTGCGCATCAGTTGTCTAAGGTGTTGTCGATCCAGGTTGGGTTGCTTATCCAGCAGATCGGCAAGGGCCTTATCGCCCTCTGCAATTAATCTATCTCGCCACTGTTCCAGTTGATGCAGGCGGACATTTTCATGCAGGTGTTCTTTTTTCAGTTCATCCATTGCCTGCTGGATCGGTTGGGTATCGATCTGGCGCATGATTTTACCGATGTATTGCAGCTGGCGTTTATGGCCGCCTCGGGCAGTGATGCGTTGCGCTTCCTTGATCGCCGCTTCGAGTTTTTCCGGTAGCGGAAATTTGGCCAGTTTGTTCGCCGGGAGGTTTACCAGTTCTTCGCCTAGTGCCTGAAGCGCTTCACTTTCGCGCTTCAGCTGACTTTTGCTGATGAGGATGATCTCCTCGTCTTCAGGCAGTTCGTTTTTGTCCATGGCTACACCAGGAAAATCGCAGCGAGGCCGAGAAAGGCGAAGAAGCCGATGACGTCGGTGGCAGTGGTCAGTAGGACGCTGCCCGCGAGCGCCGGATCGGCACCCAGTTTACGCAGCATCAGCGGGATGATGGCGCCGCTCAAAGCCGCGACGAACAGGTTAACGATGATCGCGGCGCCAAGCACCAGTGCCAGGGCAGGACTGTCGAACCAGAAACCAGCAATTACCGCGAGTACCACCGCCCAGGTGAGGCCGTTGATCAGGCCAACAACCAGTTCCTTGTTGAGCAGGCGTTTAGCGTTGCTGCTACTGACCTGGCCAAGGGCCATGGCGCGGATCACCAGGGTGAGGGTCTGACTGCCTGCAATGCCGCCCATGCTGGCGACGATGGGCATAAGCACAGCCAGCGCCACCAGCTTTTCGATGGTGGCGTCGAACAGGCCGATGACGAAGGAGGCGAGCAGGGCGGTGACCAGATTGATCCCCAGCCAGATGGCGCGACGACGACTGCTGGCGACCACGGGTGCGAAGATGTCTTCTTCTTCGCTCAAACCAGCCATAACCATCAGGTCGTGATCGGCGCGGTCGCGGATAACGTCGACCACGTCATCGATGGTGATACGGCCGAGCAGTTTGCCGTTGGCGTCGACCACGGGCGCGGTAACCAGGTCGCGGTGTTCGAACAGGGTGGCAACGTCGGAGGCCTTGGTGTCGGCACTGATGCCGTCGATGTCACGGTGCATCACCTTGCCGACGCTAAAAGCGGGATTGGCAGTGAGCAGGGTGGTTAGTGGCAGTAGGCCGAGAAATTTGCCTTCCCGATCGACCACCATCAGGCTATCGGTGGTCTCCGGCAGATCGCCAATGAGGCGCAGGTAACGCATCACCACTTCCAGGCTGATGTCAGCACGGATGGTGATGGTATCGACGTTCATCAGACCGCCAGCGGTGTCCTCCGGGTAGGGAAGTACCGCTTCGAGGCGTTCACGATGCTGGTCGTCGAGGTTGTGCAGAATCTGCTGGATGACCTCTTCCGGCATCTCCGGCAGCAGGTCAGCGAGGTCGTCAGGCGCGAGGCTCTCGGCGGCAGCGACCAGCTCGTGCGACTCCATGTCGCGGATCAGGCTGGCGCGCAGATTGTCGTTTACATAGAGGAGGATGTCGCCGTCAAAGCTGGGGTCGACCTGTTCCCAGACGACGTTGCGCTGCTCTGGCGGCAGCGATTCGAGTAGTAGTGCGATCTCGGCGGGGTGCAGTTCATGCAGGACCTGGCGGACCTGGGCAATATTCTCCTGCTGCAAGGCGAGTTGCAGGTTGTCGAGGCGCTCGTGTGCAGTATCTTTTTCAGCGACGTCGGCCATGCCCGTTCCCCCGTTTCGTGGTTGGCAGTTTAGCACGGCGAAACGGGAGATAGGAGTGATCAAAAAATGACAGCAGGGTAAATACCAGAATTAGTATTCGCGCCCTGAGGCACGGCGCAGAATCTGCGAGGAGCGGATTTTACAGGTAGTAAATGAGCACCGTAGCAGGTTCTGCAACACAGGATCAGGGTGCGAAGGCAATTCTGGATGGGAATTTATTTATTGCGGCGGTTCAACTCAGCTAATTTCACGCCGATCTGATCGCTGTTGTGACTTTCAAGAAGTTTTTTGAACTGTTTGCGCAGCTTGCTGATATCGCTGTTGCGAATGATCTGTTTGACTTCGGGCAACCGAGTTGGCGGTACACTGAATTCCCCCAGTCCCATTGCCAGTAACAGACGGGTGAGGGTTGGGTCGCCCGCCATCTCGCCACACATGTTGACGGGGATGCCTGCCTCACGGCCCGCGCCGATAATGCCGTTAATCAGCCGTAGTACACCAGGGTTAAGCGGGTCGAACAGGTGGCTGACCGATTCATCGATGCGGTCGGTAGCCAGAGTGTATTGCATCAGGTCGTTGGTGCCGATGGAGAGAAAGTCCAGTTCTCGGGCAAAGATGTCGGCACAAATCGCCGCGGCGGGAACTTCGATCATGCCGCCGACCGGAATTTTGGCATCGAAGGTCTTTTTCTCTTTTCGCAGTGCCTTTTTCTGTTTTTCAATCAGTTCCAGTACCTGGCGCAGTTCCGCCGGAGTGGTGAGCATCGGGATCAGCATGCGTACCGGACCGTAGGCAGCGGCGCGCAGGATGGCACGTATCTGTGGGATGAACAGTTCCGGTTCCTTGAGGCAGAGACGTACCGCACGCAGGCCGAGGGCCGGGTTGGCAGCGCTGCATTCCAGGTGGGTCGGGGCTTCCTTGTCGGCACCCAAATCGAGGGTGCGAATGGTGATCGGTGCGCCCCTGAGACGGCGAATGATGTTGCGGTAGGCGCGGTACTGTTCCTCTTCATCAGGTGGCGTGGTGCGGTTCATGTAGAGGAATTCAGTACGATAGAGACCGACACCCTGAGCGCCGACCTTGCGTAGCGCGGTGACATCTTCACTCAGTTCGATATTGCCGTAGAGGGTGATATCAATGCCGTCCAGACTGCGTGCCGGTTGATCCTTGAGCTTGCGTAGCCCGGCGCGAGCGCGCAGTTCCTGGCGTTGCAGTTTTTCTAACTGTTTGATCGCGGCATCGTCGAGCCCTGCCAGCAGTACGCCATTGTTGGCATCGACCACCACCAGTTCACCGTCACGGATGTACTGCCAGGCGCGATGTACACCAACAACCGCGGGAATGTCGAGGCTACGGGCGAGGATCGCGGTGTGTGACAGCTGACTGCCGCGTTCGGTGACGATGGCGGCAACGTTCTGCTGGTGCAGCAACACCAGATCGCCCGGCGAAAGATCGGCGGCGATGATGATACGCCCCTCTTCGGTTTCGCCTTCATGGTGTTGTTCGCCGTGCAGCAGGATCGACTGAATGCGCCGGACCACGTGTTCCACATCGTCGCGGCGGGTTTTCAGGTAGGGGTCGTCCATCGCGTCGAACACCTGCACCAAGCTATCCTGTTGCAGTTTCAACGCCCATTCCGCGTTGCAGCGATGTTGTTTAATCAGCTCAACCGGTGAGACGGTGAGTGTGGCGTCGTCCAGCATCAACAGGTGGGTGTCGATGAAGGCGCTGATCTCCTGTGGGGTATTCGTTGGGATGCGGGCGCGGATACTGCGCAATTGGGCACGGGCGGTTTCGACTGCCTGTTCGAAACGCTGAATTTCTTCTTTGATGTGCGCCTGCGGCAGGACGTACTCGACGATATCCAGCTGGCCGTGCTGCTGAATGCGGGCCTTGCCGATGGCAATGCCGCGGGAGACCGCTGTGCCGTTAAGCGACAGTGCCACGCTGTCCACCTCCCGGTTTATGCCTCTTCGCCGAATCGATCCTGGACCAGCTGTTCGATCTGTTGCAGGGCCTGCTCGGCGTCGTTGCCGGCGGCATTCACTTCAATGGTAGTCCCGCAACTGGCCGCCAGCATCATTACACCCATAATACTTTTGCCATTGACCGTCTTGCCGTTGCGGCTGATGGTGATATCGCTTTCGAAACCGGAGGCGAGGTTGACGAACTTGGCCGCGGCACGGGCGTGCAGACCAAGTTTATTGATCAGGGTAAGTTCTTTGCTAGGCATTCTGGCAAAACTCTCCGGTACTCATCGGGTCATGCAGGGTCACACCGTCGTGGCCACCGCTGACCGCTTTTTCTGTTAGGGCATCGAGATCCAGGCTGGCGTAGTTCATTACCCGGATGAGCATCGGTACGTTGAGGCCGGTGACGATGCGAACGTTTTCCCGATCCAGCAGGGCGCAGGCGATATTGCTTGGGGTGGAGCCGTAGATGTCGGTGAGCACCAGCACACCGCTGCCGTCATCCAGCTCTTCCACCAGACGGCGGGTCTCCTTGCGTACCGCGTTGGGTTCGCAGTCGCGCAGGATGTCCTGCACTTCGGTGCGGATCGGATTGGAGCCCAGGGTGCCGACAACGACCTCCAGAATGGCTCCGCCCAATGGCGCATGGGCGACGATTAAAAGGGATACACTCATGTCAGTTCCCGATGTCAGGTCATTACCCGGTGTTGCCTGTCACGAAACCAGGCGGACAGGCGTTCCACGAAATAGACCGAGCGGTGTTGCCCGCCGGTACAGCCGATGGCAATCGTCATATAGCTGCGGTTGTCTGCAGCGAAACGGGGGAGCCAGTTTTCCAGCAGATTACGGATATCCTCGAACATCTGCTGCACTTCTTCGTTGCATTCCAGGAAATCGACCACCTCCTTGTCCCGTCCAGTGAGGGCGCGGAGTTGCGGCTCCCAGTGAGGATTGGGCAGGCAGCGTACATCAAAAACGAAATCCGCTTCAACTGGTATGCCGTGCTTGAAACCGAAGGATTCGAACAGCACCGACATCTCCGGCTTGCCGCGGCCACCGATACGCTTCTGTGCCATGTCCCGCAGTTGGTGGACATTGGTGCGGGTGGTGTCGATGGTCATGTCGGCGTTGGCGATCACCGGTTGGAGCATCATCCGCTCCTGGATGATCGCCTCTTCCAGTGGGACCTCGTTGTCGGTCAGTGGGTGGCGGCGCCGGGTTTCACTGAAACGCTTGATCAGGGTGTCGTCGTTGGCGTCGACGAAGATCACTTCGTAGTCAATGCCCTGGGCGCGCAACTCCTTGAGCAGATCGGGAAAGCTGGTGAAGGCGTTGTTGAGGTTACGGGCGTCGACTCCGGCGGCAATAGTGTCGTACTGGCGGCCGGCCCCTGCCATCTCCTGGGCGAAAGCGGACAGCAGGCCCATCGGCAGATTGTCGATGCAGTAGGCCCCGACATCCTCCAGTGCATGCAGGACCACACTTTTACCGGCACCCGAGGTGCCACTGATGATGAGTAATCGCATCGGTTCCGCCTATCCGTCGCGCATCAGTTCCTGTTGTCGGGAAATGAACTCCAGCGCCGAATCGTAGCCGCTGGTGTAGAGCAGATGGTTGCGTGCCGCGGCCTCGACCAGTACCGCCAGGTTACGCCCCGGGGCGACCGGGATTTCCACCTCATCGATCTCCACCTCCAGGATGCGGCGTTTGCGTCGGGTGCCCTTGAGGCGGTCGAGCTGTTGCAGCAGTTCCGGTTCGACCGGGGCGAGGTGGACGATGAGTTGTAGTTCCATGCTGCGTTTGACCGCGCTATCGCCGAACATAGCGCGGACGTTAAGGATGCCCAGGCCACGTACTTCGAGAAAGTTATGCAGTACCTCAGGGCAGTGTCCGACCAGGGTGCCCGGAGTAGTACGGATGAACATTGGTGCGTCGTCGGCGATCAGACGGTGGCCGCGGGTGAGTAGCTCCAGCGCCAGTTCGCTTTTGCCGATGGCACTCTCGCCGCTAAGCAGTACACCGATACCGAGCACGTCCATGAACACGCCGTGTTCGATACGGCTCTCCGCCAGACGGTTGTGCAGGTAGAAGCCGATCTCGCGGATCAGGCGGGTGCTGCCGAGGACCGAGCGGAGCATGGGGACATGATGCTTGCGCGCCAGTTGTAGCATCTCCTCGGAAGGTTCCTGTGCATCGGAGAGGATCACCAGCGCAGTATCGTCACTGAAGAGTTGTTTCAGCGAGTCGAGATGGGAGTTCTTACCCAGGCTCTCCAGGTAGGTGACCTCGGGTGGACCGAGTACCTGGATACGGTGTGGGTGGATGAAATTGAGGTGGCCGACCAGGGAACGGGTATCCGCACCTTGCGGCAGCGGTACGATGGTGACTGAGTCCGCCTCGGGCTGGAGCAACCATTCCAGTTCCAGCCGGGCGTGGCAGGCATCGTAGAGCTGCTGTGCAGTGATGCGGATTTTGTCCATTCAGGGCGCCTCTAAAAAATCCACTGAAGCCGCGATTGCGGCGTTGAAAAGCGCCTCAAAATGCTCATTTACACCACGTAAACTGCGCTTTCTGCTCCGGGCGTCCTGCCCTGCGCCCTTCGGGTCAGCTAAAGCTGTCCCGGATTGCTCCCGGCAATCCGGTCGTTGTTTTCGCCTTGCACTCGACGCACATGGACGTGCTAGTGTCGCGAGAGGCAGGATGCCGATAGCGACCATCATCTTGATTGAATTTTTAGTGGCACCCTTTATTCCTTTGGTTGCCAGGAGCGCAATGTCTGGTAGAGTGCGTTGGCGTCGTTGGCGGCGCGCAGTTTGCTGACAAAACCTTCATCGCTGAACATCTGCGCCAGCTGAGCCAGCAATTGCAGATGTTCCTCGGTGGAATTTTCCGGCACCAGCAGGGCGAATAGCAGATCGACAGGTTTCTGATCCGGGGCATCGTAGTCGACACCCTGACGCAGTTTGATCACCGCGGCCAGGGTTTTGTCGCTGTTCTGTACCCGGGCATGAGGTATCGCTACCCCATGCCCGAGACCTGTGCTGCCCAGCCGCTCGCGCGAGATCAGGCTGTCGAAGATCTGGTCCTGCGACAGTTCCGTCTGTCCCGTGGCGATAAGCTGGCTCATCTGCTCCAGCACGCGTTTCTTGCTGCCGACTTCATTGCAGCAGTTGATACGCTCGATATCTAGTAGTTCTGTGACCTGCATGACGTTTACTTACAGCAATAGTGACTCGGTTTATTCGAAGGGTTGATCCTTGAGGCCACCTTCACTGCGATGGTGGTCGGTCATTTTTTCCTTGTGCTTACGGATTTGACGATCCAATTTGTCGGCCAGTGCATCGATGGCGGCATACATGTTTTCGTCTTCGCAGTCGGCGAAGATGTTGTTGCCTTTCATGTTGATGGTGGCTTCGGCTTTCTGACGCAGCTTCTCTACGGTAAGGATGACGTGTACGTTGGTCACGTTATCGAAGTGACGCTCCAGGCGTTCCAGTTTGTTGCTCACGTAGTCGCGCAGTGCATCGGTGATGTCGATGTGATGGCCGGTCAGGTTCAGTTGCATGGTTTACTCCTTGGGTTTCGATCTGCCTGTTCAGGACAGGCGTTTTCTTTCATTCGAGGGCGGGATCGCCATGGCTTCACGGTATTTGGCTACCGTGCGGCGGGCAATGTTAATGCCCTGAGCGGAAAGGGTGCTGACGATTTTGCTGTCACTTAACGGTTTTGCCGGGGGCTCCTCCGCAATCAGTTGTTTGATCATGGCGCGGATCGCGGTGGAGGAGCACTCTCCGCCTTCGGCGGTGCCGACGTGGCTGGAGAAGAAATACTTAAGTTCGAAGATGCCACGCGGGGTGTGCATGTATTTGCGCGTGGTGGTGCGGGAGATGGTCGATTCGTGCATCCCCAACTCCTCGGCGATGTCGTGCAGCACCATCGGTTTCATCGCCATTTCGCCTTCTTCGAGGAAGTCGCGTTGGTGTTCTACGATGCTGGTGGCAACGCGCAACAGGGTCTCGTTACGGCTCTGCAGGCTCTTAAGGAACCAGCGTGCTTCTTGCAGATGGTTTTTCAGCGTGGTGGAGTCGGTGCTGTTCATCTGTTTGATCAAGCTGGCATAGTGATGGTTGATGCGCAGGCGCGGTGCCGCTTCGGGATTGAGTTCAACCCGCCAACTCCCTTTGATCTTGCGCACAAAGACATCTGGCGCGATGTACTCGGGCTGGCTATTGCTGATCTGTCCGCCCGGTCGCGGATTGAGGCTCTGAATCAGGTGGGTTATCTGTGTCAACTCTTCTTCGTCTGTTTTCAGTACCCTTTTAAGCTGAGTGTAGTCCCGCCGTGCAAGCAGTTCAAAGTGTTTCTCCAGCAGGTCTCTGGCCTGTGTCAGGTAGGGTGTCTCAGCGGGCAGGAAGCGCAGTTGCAGCAGCAGACCTTCGCGTAGATCGCGGGCGGCGACGCCGGGCGGGTCGAAATTCTGGATCACGTGCAGTACCGCTTCCACCTCATCCAGTTCCATTTCAGGATAATCGGCCTGCAGGCTTGCCAGCAGCTCTTCGAGAGAGGTGCTGAGGAAGCCGTCGTCGTTGATTGAGTCGATGATCGCCTCGCCGATGGCCATATCGGTTTCCAGCAGTTGGGTCATGTTCAATTGCCATAGCAGGTGTTCGCGCAGGCTCTCGCTGCTGGTGTCACCGTATTCGAATTCCCGGTCACCGCTGTCGGCGGCAGATGAGGAGCCGGCGGTCATGCTGGGCTCGTAGATATCTTCCCAGGCGCTGTCCACGGCCAGTTCGTCGGGCATGGATTCGCTTTCCAGGGAGCGCTCGGGCTCGGCGAAGTCCTGCTCTACCTCGCTCTCAGCTGATTCTGTTGCGGCGGCTTCGCTCTCCAGTTGTTCCAGCGATTCAGTCTGTTCCTGCTCTTCGCTCTCTTCAGACACTTCCAGCATCAGGTTGGAGTCCAGCGCCTGCTGGATCTCCATCTGCAACTCGAGCGTCGACAGTTGCAGCATGCGGATCGCCTGCTGCAATTGCGGCGTCATGGTGAGCTGCTGCCCGAGACGGAGCTGTAGTGACTGCTTCATGTACTTATATTGTGGCGCTGTGAACCATCAGGGACGGCGATTTTACCGTATTTACTTTAATATGGCACAGATTTTGGATAACACGCGTTCAGAGACGGAAATGCTGGCCCAGATAGACCTCGCGGACCCGCTCGTTCTGTAATAGCTGGTCGGGCTCGCCCTCTGCGATGACCTCGCCTTCGCCGATGATGTAGCCGCGTTCGCAGATCCCCAGGGTTTCGCGTACGTTGTGGTCGGTGATCAGCACGCCGATGCCGCGCTGTTTGAGGTGTTGAATGATGCCCTGGATGTCCACCACGGAGATCGGGTCGACCCCGGCGAAGGGTTCGTCGAGGAGGATGAAGCGCGGTTCGTTGGCCAGTGCCCGAGCGATCTCTACCCGCCGCCGCTCGCCGCCGGAGAGGCTCATCCCCAGGCTGTCGCGGATGTGGGTGATGTGGAACTCTTCCAGTAGCGATTCGAGGATCTCGTTGCGCTGGTCGGGGTTCAGTTCTTCGCGCACCTCCAGCACTGCCATGATGTTGTCGGCTACGCTCATCTTGCGAAACACCGAGGCCTCCTGCGGCAGGTAACCGACGCCGAGGCGGGCACGTTCGTGCATCGGCTGGCGGGTGACTTCCTGGCCATCGAGCAGGATCTGCCCTTTGTCGCAGGGGATGAGACCGACGATCATATAGAAGCAGGTGGTTTTACCCGCACCGTTGGGGCCGAGCAGGCCGACCACTTCACCGCTCTCTACCTTTAGTGAGATATCCTTGACCACGCTGCGCTTTTTGTAGCTCTTGGCCAGATTGAGGGCTGCCAGGCTATGGCTCATTGTTGTTCCTTTTCCGGTTGCAGGATCACCCGGACCCTGTCTCTGGTCTGTTCGTTACCGAAGGCGCGGACCTGCTGTTTTTTGTCGTCGTAAAGCAGCCGCTCGCCGCTGAAGTGGTCGCCGTCGCGCCACAGTTGCGCCGCGCCCTGGAGTTCGATCAGCCCGTCGTCAAAACGGTATTCCACATGGCGCGCCTCGGCGCGGCCCGTCTGGCCGTTTTTGTTGGGGTCGCGCATTTCCATGTGCACCGGTTCGCCGTCGGCGATGGCCAGGGTGACCTTGCCGTCTTTGCTGTGCAGTTCCAGGCGGTCAGCCTGGAGCAGGGTGTCGTCCCGTTGCAGGCGGACATGGCCCTGGTAGAGGCTGATGCCCTGCTTCTGGTCCAACTCCAGGCGGTCGGCCTGTACCTTAATTGGACCGGTAGTTTCTGCTGTCGCTACTGCGCTGAAAGCGAGCAGGAGCAGGGCGGTATTAATTTGCTTCATACTGCCCCCGTACTGCAGACCTGACAAGCAGACGCTGTTCCTTGCCGTAGAGATTGAGGCCGACGCCATCGATCCGGCCTTTGGCGCTTTCGATGGTGATCGGCGCATCGGTTTCAGCGTAGCGGCGCTCGCTCTCGATGCGTAGCCAGTCGGTATACAGAGTCAGCAACTCGTTCCCCTGCTGGCGCAGCACTACCTGTTCGCGCAGCAGCAGGTTGCGCTCATTGCCGCCATTCAGTTCACCGTATTCGGCGGTGGCGTGCCAGTTGGCGCCATCTTCACTGATTACGGTGATGTTGGGTTGTTCCAGGGTGGTGAGGTCGTTGTCCGGGTAGTGGTAGAGCGTATCGGCATCCAGTCGCTGGCTGATCTGTCCCTGTTCGTTGGTGACGGTGCTGCTGAATCCCTTGATGAAGTAGTCGGGTGGGGCGATGCTCTCCGTACCGCTTTTTTCCGGTTGCCACTGCCGCTGCGACAACCAACTGGTGAGGATCACCAGCAGGGCGATGCCAAGCAGCAGTAGGGCACGTCGAGTCATTGCAGGTAGTGGTGCAGCTGGGCCTCCAGCGTACCCTGCGCCTGCATGATCGGTTCGCAGACGTCGCGGGCGGCGGCCCTGCCTCCCGGGTTGGGGGTGGTCCAGTGACTGTGCTGTTTTACCAGATTGTGGGCATCCTGCACGGCGATAGCGAGACCGACGCGGATCAGGATCGGCAGGTCGACCACATCGTCGCCCACATACGCCACCTGTTCGGGGGTGAGGGAAAGCTTTTGCAGCAGCTCTTTAAAGGCGGGTAGTTTCTCCTGTTGGCCCTGGTAGAGGTGCCTGATGCCGAGCCCGGCCATGCGGGTTTCCACTACTTTGGAGGTGCGGCCGGTAATAATGCCAATTTCGACGCCCGTGGCCTGCAGCATCTTCATGCCGTGACCATCACGGGAATTGAACGCCTTGTACTCCTGACCATCGTCGCCGAGAAACAGGCTGCCGTCGGTGAGCACACCGTCGACGTCGAAGATGGCCAGGCGAACCTTGGTCGCTTTTTTAATGATGTCCTGCATCTCTTCCCCGTCTGTGTTTTGCCGCTGTTTCGTTGACAGCTGTTACACAACACCTGCTCTTAGCAGGTCATGCATATTCAATGCACCGATCAGGCGCTTTTCGTTATCGACCACCGGAAGGGCGTTTATCCGCTTCTCATCCATGATGCGCAGTGCCTCGGCGGCGAGGATCTGCGATTCCACCGCAGTGCAGTCGCGGTGCATCACTTCGGCGATGCCTATCTTGTTAATGGATATCTCGCCGTGGTCGAGCACGCGGCGCAGATCGCCATCGGTAAAAATACCGAGCAGTTTGTTGTCGCTATCGACCACGCAGGTCATGCCCAGCCCTTTGTGGCTCATCTCCAGCAGTGCCGCGTTGAGAGTAGCATCGGCATTCACCCGCGGTATCTGTTGACCGGTGTGCATCAGGTCCTCGATGCGCAGCAGCAGGCGTCGGCCCAGGCTGCCAGCGGGGTGGGAACGGGCAAAATCCTCTTCGGTGAAGCCACGTGCTTCGAGCAGCGCCACGGCTAGGGCATCGCCCATCGCCAGTGCTGCGGTAGTGCTGGCGGTAGGCGCCAGACCCAGTGGGCAGGCCTCTTGTTCCACGCTGACATCGATGTTGGCGTTGGCGACACGGGCCAGGCGAGAGTCGGGATTGCCGGTGAGGGTGACCAACGGCACGCCGAGGCGTTTGATGATTGGCAGGATGGTCAGGATTTCGTCGGTCTCACCGGAATTGGAGAGGGCCAGCACCACGTCCTTGGGGGTGATCATCCCCAGGTCGCCGTGGCTCGCCTCGCCAGGATGGACGAAGAAGGCGGGGCTGCCGGTGCTGGCCAGGGTAGCGGCGATCTTGTCGCCGATGTGGCCCGACTTGCCCATACCGGTGACCACGATGCGTCCCTCGCAGTGGAGCATGTGGCGGCAGGCATTGGCAAAATTGCGGTCGATACGCGGCTTGAGAGCGAGGATCGCCTCCGCCTCGGTGTCGAGGACTGCCTGGCCGAGTTGCAGCAGTTTCGCTTCGTCGAAGTCGCGTGTCATGCCGGCCTTATGCCTCGGGATAGCCGAGTTCTGCCAGTTTTCCGCTGATCTGTTCACGGGAGAGTTCTTCGCCGGTGACAGTGACCTCGCCGCTTTCGATGGCCACTTCCACGCCATCCACTCCCGGCAGTTCCTTCAGGCCGTTCATGATGTTGCTGGCGCAGCCGCCGCATTTGACGTTCTGTACGGTGAAATGTTCGTTGGACATGACTGACTCCTCTGGTTAGCTACTCAGCGAATGGTACAACATACCGAGGTACGCCAGGTACCCGGCGAGCAGTAGCGCGCCTTCGCCACGGGTTATCCGCCCCGGCCTGAGGAAGCCGTAGCTCATGGCGAAGAGGGCGATGCTGAGGATGATCATCATCGGGAAGTCGCGGCCTAACAGTTCCACTGGGGTTGGACCGGGCTGGATCAGGCCGGGCATGCCCATAACTGCCAGCAGGTTAAACATGTTGGAGCCGAGAACGTTACCCAGGGCGATGTCGTGTTCACCCTTGAGGGCACTCATGACTGAGGCCGCCAGTTCAGGCAGGCTGGTGCCGATAGCGACGATGGTCAGGCCGATGACCAGATCGCTGATACCGAACCACTGCGCCACGTTGACCGCTCCCCATACCAGCAGGCGCGAGCTGCCGAGCAGGATCGCCATGCCCAGCAGCAGCCAGAAGATTGCCTGCCACATGGGCATGTGTTCCGGGATCTCGTCGGAGTACTCATCACTCATCGGGTCTTCGCCGTCGCGCCGTTCGCGCAGACCCAGCGCGACCATCCAGTAAATCAGTGCCGCCATTCCGATAAGCAGGGCAATGCCATCGAGACGGCTCATGTTGTTGTCGAGTAGCAGGCCGAGGGCGATCAGCATTACCAGAAAGAGCAGCGGGAATTCGCGCTTGAGGGTTTCGGAGCAGACCTTGAGCGGGGTAACCAGCGCGGTGATACCCAGTACCAGGCCGACATTGGTGATATTAGAGCCGACTGCGTTACCAATACCCATGTCCGGGTTACCGGCCCAGGCGGCCATGGCCGAGACCAGCATCTCCGGCGCAGAGGTACCGAAACCGACGATGGTCAGGCCGATGATTAGCGGGCTGACGCCTAGGTTACGGGCGGTGGCTGAAGCGCCGATGACGAAGCGATCCGCGCCCCAGACGAGCAGGGCAAAACCGGCGACGATGGCGAGAAAAGATGTCCAGAGCATGATGAGTGCGGTTTCTGTCGGCCACTATCGGAGGCGGCATTACATCGGTTTGCGCGATGCAATGCAAGCCGTACCATTATTCCTTATTGTTCTGGCGCAGGCTCTTCAGCCAACGGATCGAACTCTTCGGCGAAGGGGTCGAATTCATCCGTGGTCGGCGGGTTACCGTCGTAGACCAGGCTCTGGCGCCGTTGCAGGTAGGCGTCGCGCATGAAAACGTAGGGATCGAGAGCCGCGGTTTCGAGAATATTGCTGGCGCGCAGCAACCCGGCGCGGGTATCGACGGCATCGGTGATCACCAGTCCCCAACGCTCATCCGGGTTTTCCACCTGCATCACCGGATCCACCTGCCAGTCGGCCAGAAGTCCTGTGCCGTCGCGGACCGAGGAGGGGCCAAGGAAGGGCAGCACCAGATAGGGGCCGCTGCCAACACCCCAGTAGCCAAGGGTTTGACCGAAGTCTTCATTATGCTTGGGCAGGCCCATCGGCGTGGCGACATCGATGAGGCCGAACAGGCCGACGGTGGAGTTCCAGGTAAGGCGCGAAAGGTCCGACAAGGCCTGCTCAAACTTCAGTTGCAGCAGATCGTTAAGCAGTACCAGCACATCGTCCAGGTTGCTGAAAAAATTACTGATGCCCGTGTTCACGGGTTTCGGTACATACTCATCATAGGCCTCGGCCACCGGGCGGAACAGTGCCTTGTCGAAGTCGCTGTTGAAGTCGTACATGGCACGGTTATAACCCTCGAATGGGTCGCGCGGATCGCGCGGACCTTCCAGGGTGGTACAGCCTGTGGCGAACAGTGTGAGTAACAGCAGACAGACAAATCGGAGACGAATATTCAAAGCTGACCTTGTTGGGGTTGTTTTATCCAGGGCAGGATTATCTTCTCGATACGCGGAGCGGATCAAGGTAGCGGTTAACGGGATTCGGTTTTGATCGCGCCGCAACGGCTGCAGACATAACGGCTGACCAGTTTGCCTGTTTTGGTGTCGAAGGGTTTGGCCTTGTCCACCTTCCACTTGTGGAAACCACTTTTACACAGGGAGCGACCCTTGTGCTTTTCGCTGGGCTTCGGTTTTTTGAAGTGAATGACCTCGCCCATGGTTTCTCCCGTTTGTGTGATAAATGTCAGGTCATGCCGGTGACGGCCAACGTTATACTAGCGCGCATTTGGCACACGGGTCATGTGAGATCAGTTGATCTGTGGCGCTGATTCCATAACACTGGCGCAATTCGTTGCCGTGCCTTACCTGACGGCGAATATCAGCACAAAGGATGTTTGATGCCAAACGATGATTCATCACCCCTGGTGAAGATCCGCGGGCTGCGCTTTGCGCGTGGTTCACGGATGATCTTCGACGGGGTCGATCTGGATATCCCTCGCGGCAAGGTGACCGCGATCATGGGACCCAGCGGTACGGGTAAAACGACCCTGTTGAAACTGATCGGCGGTCAGTTGCGTCCCGGTGAGGGAACCGTGGAGGTCGACGGCGAGGATGTGCATAAGCTGTCGCGTGACCGGCTCTATCAATTGCGCAAGCGGATGAGTTTGCTGTTCCAGAGCGGGGCGCTGCTGACCGATCTCGATGTGTTCGAGAACGTCGCCTTTCCGCTGCGTGAACATACCGACCTGCCCGAAGCGATGATCCGCGATCTGGTGCTGATGAAGTTGCAGGCGGTGGGCCTGCGTGGTGCGCGTCACCTGATGCCTAGCGAATTATCTGGCGGTATGGCACGGCGGGTGGCCCTGGCGCGGGCGATCGCTCTCGACCCGATGATGGTGATGTATGACGAGCCGTTCACCGGTCAGGACCCGATCTCCATGGGCGTTCTGGTGAAACTGATCCGCCAGCTCAACGGTGCGCTGGGTCTGACCAGTATCGTGGTTTCCCATGACGTGCAGGAGACCATTTCAATTTCCGATTACGTCTATCTGCTCTCCGACGGCAAGGTGGTGGCCCACGGCACACCGGACCATTTGAGTGGTGCGAACCAGTCGGAGTGGGCCAAGCAGTTTCTCGATGGTTTGCCCGACGGCCCGGTGCCGTTTCACTACAAGGCAGCCGATTACGCTGAGGATCTGCTGGCGGGTAAAGAGGGGGGGCGACGCTGATGCTGGACTGGTTGCAGCGGTTGGGTCAGAGCGGTCTGAGTTTTTTCGAGCGTCTGGGGCGTGGCCACATACTCTTTTATTACATCATTACCGGGATACCCAGCGTGCTGGTGCGTCCGCGGTTGCTGGTGCAACAGATCTACTCGGTTGGCGTACTGTCGATTCTGATCATTCTGGTCTCCGGCCTGTTCGTCGGCATGGTGCTCGGTCTGCAGGGTTACAACACCCTTTCCGATTTCGGTGCCGAAGAGTCTCTGGGGACGATGGTGGCACTGAGCCTGGTACGTGAGCTGGGGCCGGTGGTCACCGCGCTGCTGTTTGCCGGTCGTGCCGGATCGGCGCTGACCGCGGAGATTGGTCTGATGAAGGCCACCGAACAGCTTTCGGGCATGGAGATGATGGCGGTTGACCCGATCAAGCGAGTGCTTTCGCCGCGTTTCCTCGCCGGTTTTGTTTCCATGCCGTTGCTGGCGGCGATCTTTAGTTACGTCGGTGTGCTGGGTGGTTTCTTCGTCGGTGTCGGCCTGTTGGGTGTGGACGACGGGGCCTACTGGTCGCAGATCCAGTCCAGTGTCGATTTTCAGGACGACATCGTCAACGGCATCATCAAAAGTTTGGTATTTGGCGTCGTGGCGGGCTGGATAGCGATCTTCGAGGGGTACGATGCAACGCCGACCTCCGAAGGGGTTAGCCGTGCCACTACCCGCACTGTTGTACACACTTCCCTGGCGGTACTGGGGCTGGACTTTATCCTCACCGCACTGATGTTTGGAGAAAATTAATATGATGCAGAGCAGGACTGTTGAAATCTGGGTCGGCCTGTTCATCGCTGCGGGCATGGCCGCCCTGTTTATGCTGGCCATGCAGGTGAGCAACCTCACCGTGGTCAGCAGCGACGAGGGCTATACCGTTACCGCCAAGTTCGACAATATCGGCGGACTGAAGGTGCGTTCCCCGGTCACCGTGGCAGGGGTGAGAGTTGGCCGGGTGAGTAATATCGGTTTCGACCCCCAGACCTTCCAGGCGGTGGTCAGCCTGAATATCAGCAATCAATATAATGAGTTGCCGCTGGATACCAGTGCTTCGATCTTCACTGCCGGTCTGCTCGGTGAGCAGTATATTGGTCTGGAACCGGGTGGCGATATGGAGATGTTGAAGGAGGGCGATGAGCTCATGTTGACCCAGTCCGCACTGGTGCTTGAACAGTTGATCGGCCAGTTCCTCTTCAGTAAGACTTCCGAAGGGGAGGCTAAATGATGAAACGCACTTTCGCATGGCTGAGCGCCGTCCTGCTGGCCAGCGCTGTGGCACTGCCGCTCCACGCCAAGTCACAGCATCCAGCGGAGAGCATGGTGATTGATACCACCAACAAAGTGCTGGAGCGGCTGCGCAAGGACAAGGCCGAACTGCAAAAGGACAAGGGCAAAATCTATCCACTGGTGGAAGAGCTGATCCTGCCCCATTTCGATTTCCACAAAATGTCGATCTGGGTGCTGGGTAAGAACTGGCGCAAGGCCAATGCCGAGCAGCAGAAGGCCTTCACCGCACAGTTCCAGAATCTGCTGGTTCGCACCTATTCCACCGCGTTGCTGGAGTATACCGATCAGAAGATCGAGTTCCTGCCGTTCCATGCAGGCGAGGCTGACAAGAAAGTCACGGTCAAGACGCGTATCGTGCAAAATGGCGGCGCGGCGGATATCCCGCTCAACTATAGCCTCTATCTCAACCGTCAGGGCAACTGGAAGGTCTACGATATCAGCGTCGATGGCATCAGCCTGGTGACCAACTTTCGCAGCAGCTTCGCCAGCGAGGTGCAGCAGGGCGGCATTCCCAAACTGTTGGCCAAGCTGGAAGAGATGAATCAGGGCAAGGAGTCTGACGGTGGCAAGTGATACGCCACTTGCCCAGATCGAAAGTGCCGGGGAAGGTGTTTTTCTCGTGCGTGGTGATCTGAGCTTTAGTACCGTGACCCGGGTGCTGGCGCAGAGCCGACCGCTGCTGTCTCAGGGCAGTGGCAAACTGACCCTCGATCTGGGCGAGGTGCAACGCGCGGACAGCGCCGGGCTGGCCCTGCTGATGCAGTGGCTGCGCATGGGCAAGGAGCAGGGGCTGGAGATCCGTTTCCGCCATCTGCCCGAGCAACTGCTGGCGATCGCCCGGGCCAGCGACCTGGAACAGCTGATCCCGCTGGAGGGTTAGGCGGGACAAGGCTTACATATTCACGCCCCAAACGGTATCATTTCCGATTCATTTCTCCGTGGTGCGACCATGCAAGTAGAAGAGGTCAAGGCGATGATCGAGGCGGGACTCCCCGCCGACGAGGTGAAGGTGTCGGGTGACGGCAGCCATTTCGACGTCATCGTCGTGAGTAAAGAGTTTGAAGGCAAATCGATGGTGGAGGAACAGCGGATGGTCTTCGCCACGCTGGGGGACAAGATTACCTCCGGCGAGATTCACGCCATTAACATCAAGGCCTACACACCGGATGAGTGGAAAACTGCCAGCAAGTTGCAGCTTTCCTGAGGCGCCCGGCCGACGTTGCCCGAATGGGACAGCGGCGAGACAGACACAACGAGGAATATGGACAAACTAATCATAACCGGCGGCACCACCCTTAACGGGGAGATCCGTATTTCCGGCGCCAAAAATTCCGCCTTGCCGATCCTGGCTGCGACCCTGGTGGCCGACGAGCCGGTGACCATCTGCAATGTGCCGCACCTGCACGACATCACCACCACCATGGAGCTGCTGGGCAACATGGGCGTAGAGCTGGTGATCGACGAAAAGCTCAACATCGAGGTTCACGCGTCGACGATTCAGGAGCTTTACGCTCCCTACGAACTGGTACGCACCATGCGCGCCTCGATCCTGGTGCTCGGTCCGCTGCTGGCGCGTCACGGTGAAGCGGAGGTCTCCCTGCCCGGTGGTTGTGCCATCGGTTCGCGCCCGGTCAATATCCATATCGACGGTCTGCGTGCGATGGGCGCCGACATCAAGGTGGAAAACGGTTACATCAAGGCTTCCACTCACGGCGGTCGTCTCAAAGGGGCCGTACTGAAACCCGAAATGGTGACCGTGACCGGTACCGAGAACCTGATGATCGCCGCCACTCTTGCCGATGGCACCACGGTGATCAAGAACGCTGCCCGCGAACCCGAGGTGGTGGATCTGGCTGACTTCCTCAACAGTATCGGCGCCAAGATTAGCGGTGCCGGTACCGACACCGTGACCATTGAAGGGGTTGAGCGACTGCACGGCGGTACCTATAACGTACTGCCGGATCGTATCGAAACCGGTACCTATCTGGTGGCGGCGGCGATCACCGGTGGTAAGGTCAAGCTCAAGGATACCCGTCCCGACTTGCTCGATTCCGTACTGGAAAAGCTGCGTGAAGCAGGTGCCGATATCGAGTGCGGCAAGGACTGGATCAGCCTCGACATGCACGGCAAGCGACCCAAGGCAGTGGATCTAGAGACGGCACCTTATCCCGATTTCCCCACCGACATGCAGGCGCAGTTCACCGCGCTCAACTGTATTGCCGAAGGCCGTGGCCGCATTATCGAAACCGTGTTCGAAAACCGCTTTATGCATGTGCAGGAGTTGCAGCGCATGGGAGCGAAGATCGATCTGGACGGCAATATCGCTATTACCACCGGCATCGAACGCTTGACCGGCGCACCGGTGATGGCAACCGATCTGCGTGCCGCTGCCAGCCTGGTACTGGCCGGTCTGGTTGCCGAAGGCGAGACCGTGGTGGATCGCATCTACCACATCGACCGTGGTTACGAATGTATTGAAGAGAAACTGGCCCAGCTCGGTGCGCGCATTCGCCGCGTGCCGGAGATGCACTATGACGGGCCGGTGCTGCTGGATGTGATGCCGTGAGTAATACCCTGACTATTGCCCTCTCCAAGGGGCGCATCTTCAAGGACACCCTGCCGCTGCTGGCCCACGCCGGTATCGAGCCGCTGGACGATCCGGAAAAGAGCCGCAAGCTGATTCTCGACACCAACCAGGAGGATGTGAAGCTGGTGGTGATCCGTGCCACTGACGTGCCGACCTTCGTCGAATACGGCGCCGCCGACCTCGGCGTGGCGGGCAAGGATGTGTTGATGGAGCACGGCGGAGAAGGGCTCTACGAGCCGCTGGATCTGAACATTGCCCGTTGCCGTCTGATGGTGGCCGGACCGAAAGACGATGTTGAGCCGAGCGGCCGCCTGCGCATCGCCACCAAATTCGTCAACTCCACCCGTCGTTACTACGCGGCCCAGGGCAAGCAGGTGGAGATCATCAAACTCTACGGCTCGATGGAACTGGCACCGCTGGTCGGGCTGGCGGATCGCATCGTCGATCTGGTCGACACCGGCAACACTCTCAAGGCCAACGGTCTGGCGCCGCTGGAACATATCGCCGACATCAGCTCACGGCTGATCGTCAACAAGGCCTCGTTGAAGATGAAACACGATCGGGTACAGACCTTCATCGATCGCATCGCCGAGGCGGTAGCGAAGCGGTAATTTCTTCAACCTCTTCACATAAGAGCAACTTCATTTTTGCCACAGAGAACACAGAGGTCACTGAGAACAGACGGGTGACCGGCGTGCCAAATGGCAGCGTGCCAGACTTCCAACATTACATACATTTAGGGAAAGGGAAGTGAAATTCTCCTCTGTGATCTCTGTGTCCTCTGTGGCAAATTGGTTTTTTACGACGAAACTACAGTAAGTGAATTTTGACAGGATTTTATGACCATGGCTGACATCACCCGACTCGACACGACCAGCAACGACTTCTGGTCCACCCTGGAAAACAAGCTGGCCTGGGAAGGGGTCTCCGATGACAAGGTGAACGGTATCGTGCGCGAGATCCTCGCCGCGGTACGTGAGCGCGGTGACGCGGCGGTATTGGAATACACCAACCGCTTCGATCGCATGAACGCCACCGCGATGAGTGAACTGGAGATTTCGCAGGATCGTTTGCAGCAGGCACTGAAAAACATTCCCGCCGCACAGCGCGAAGCGCTAGAGCTGTCAGCCAAGCGGGTGACCCAGTATCACGAAAAACAGAAGCAGGAGTCCTGGTCCTACACCGAGGCCGACGGCACATTGCTGGGCCAACAGGTGACACCGCTGGATCGCGCCGGTCTGTATGTTCCCGGCGGCAAGGCCGCCTATCCCTCATCGGTACTGATGAACGCGCTGCCAGCCAAGGTCGCTGGGGTGCAGGAACTGATCATGGTGGTGCCGACCCCGGACGGTGAAGTGAACGAACTGGTATTGGCTGCTGCTGCGGTTTGTGGTGTCGATAAAGTCTTCGCCATCGGCGGTGCCCAGGCGGTTGCCGCGCTGGCCTACGGTACCGATACGGTGCCGAAGGTCGACAAGATCGTCGGCCCCGGCAACATCTTTGTCGCTACAGCGAAGGGGATGGTCTTCGGTACTGTCGGTATCGACATGATCGCCGGACCTTCCGAGATCCTGGTGGTTTGCGACGGCAAGACCGATCCCGACTGGATCGCCATGGACCTCTTCTCCCAGGCAGAACACGACGAAGACGCGCAGTCGATCCTGGTCTCTCCCGATGCCGGTTTCCTCGATAAAGTTGCCGCAAGCATCGACAAATTATTACCGACCATGGAACGCAGCGAAATCATCACCACCTCACTGCGTGATCGCGGTGCATTGATCAAAGTAAAAGATATGGACGAGGCAGTAGAAGTGGCCAACTTCATCGCCCCGGAACACCTGGAACTCTCTGTCGAAGACCCGCTGGCGATGGCACCAAAGATCAAACACGCCGGTGCGATCTTCATGGGGCGTTACACCGCCGAGGCGCTGGGTGATTATTGTGCCGGTCCCAACCACGTGTTGCCCACCTCACGCACTGCACGTTTCAGTTCGCCGCTGGGGGTTTACGACTTCCAGAAACGTTCCAGCCTGATCATGTGTTCGCCTGAAGGTTCATCCGAACTGGGCAAGACCGCATCGTGTCTGGCGCGTGGTGAAGGGCTGACTGCACACGCCCGTTCTGCCGAGTTTCGCATTAAATCATGAGCCGTTTTTGGAGTCCGGTGGTTCATGAACTGTCGCCCTACGTGCCGGGTGAACAGCCGAAGATCAACAACCTGATCAAACTTAACACCAACGAAAATCCTCACGGTCCCTCACCGAAGGCGTTGGCGGCGATTGCTGCAGAGGTGAATGATGACCTGCGTCTCTATCCTGAACCGACGGGTCTGAAACTGCGCGAGGCGATTGCCGAATATTACGGTTTAAATAGCGAACAGATTTTTGTCGGTAACGGCTCCGACGAAGTGCTGGCGCATATCTTTCATGGCCTGTTCCAGCATCCGGGAAAATTGTTGTTCCCGGACATCACCTACAGTTTTTATCCGTCCTACTGCGCGCTATATGGCATCGAATATGAAGCTGTGCCGTTGACGGAAAAATTTGAGCTGCGCGTGGCCGATTACCAAAAACCAAATGTCGGGATTATTTTCCCCAATCCCAATGCGCCGACCGGTATGTTGTTGCCGCTTACCGATATTGAATGGCTGTTAAAGCACAACACCGATTCAGTGGTGGTTGTCGACGAAGCCTACATCGACTTCGGTGGTGAGAGTGCGGCAAAGCTGATCAACCAATATCCCAACCTGCTGGTGACGCAAACCTTTTCCAAGTCACGTTCACTTGCCGGACTGCGTGTCGGTTTCGCCATGGGGCATGTCGATCTGATTCAGGGACTGATACGGGTGAAGGACAGTTTCAACTCCTACCCGCTGGATCGCCTGGCCATCGCTGGCGCGACAGCGGCGATGGAAGATCGTGAACACTTTGATCGTACCCGCCAGGCAGTGATCGATGAGCGCGAGAACCTCACGCAGAAGATGAGTGAGCTCGGTTTTGAGATTCTGCCATCGGCAGCCAATTTCATCTTCGCCATGCACCCGGAATACGATGCGGCAAAGCTCGCGGAAAAACTGCGTGAACGCAGTATCATCGTACGCCACTTCCGCGCACCGCGTATTGAACAATATCTACGAATCACCATCGGAAAACCGAAAGAAAACAGCGTATTAATGGCGGCATTGGAAGAAATACTCGGCTAATCTGTAGAGTGTAGGTAGGATCGTTGCGGTGTAATCTGAGCCGGCATCTCGATAAAACCTAATGCCCTGACTCAGATATTTCTTACAGTTACGCCCTATAATCTTGACGGAAAAGCGTGGTTGAAACACGTTGTGATGCTTCTGCATAATCCACGGTAACTTAGTGGATTATTTGTAAAGGAGTACACGCGTGTCCTTCCCCCGTTTCGTTCGCACCCTTTTCGTTTTCACCTTCTTTCTGATTGCTGCTGCCGAGGCGGCCACCACTCCCGATAATGACTATGTCGGTGCCCTGTGGGTCGCAGAGTCGGACGGTGTCCTCAAATTGGCGACCGCCGATGGCACCGTGCTGTTCGAGATAGGTGATGTCAAAGATATTGAGGCACTGGCACTTGACGACACGCATGGCGTGCTATGGAGCTATGGTCGCGGTCTACTTACCCGCTTTGCGTTTAATGGTTCTATCACTGGTAGCTACGATGTTGGTTGCAAAGTTCATAGAAAAGAACATCTTGATTTTCAGCGCCGCGATCGAAAAGAAGAACGTCACCAGTGTCAGGAAAATAATGACACCCCCATTGCAATAAGTGTTGCTCCCAGCGATGGTTCTCTCTGGCTTGCCCGTGGTCGTAAGCTGAGTCACTACGATAGCAATGGTGTCTTACTGGCTGAACTCGTGTCGGACAAAGCGATCACTGCCATTGCCATCTCACCACTTACCTCAAATATCTGGCTTATTGATAAAAAGCGACTATACCGTGTTATCGACAATGGCGTTTCGCTCACCTTGCAAGAACTCCTGAAAGAGAGAAAAGAACTCAAGGCCATAGCATACGATGAATATCTACAGGAGCTGTGGCTGGCAACTGAAAAAGAGTTAATACGCATCAATGAAAGCGGTACTGAACAGTTCCGCCAATACAGCAAACACACCAAGCATCTGTCACCCGACAACAAAGGCGCGCTGTGGGTAACCACTGAGCACAGCGTCTTCAAACTTGATGCGACAGGATTGCTGTTGCTGGAAACCGATCCACTTCGCGGTTCACATCATGGTGGTGATATCACCACCATGATTGCCGACAAGAGTGATGGCAGCCTCTGGCTGGCCAACAAAAAACAGTTGATCCATCTTGATTCTGTCGGACAGGTTCTACATGAGATTGGCGAGAGGAAACATCATCGTGATATTCGTGCCTTGGCGATCTATCACGACACCATAGCCCCCAACCTGAACATCACCTTGCCGCTGGATGGCAGCTATCTCAACAACAACCTTCCGTCTATCAATGTCAGCTATAGCGACAATGGTATGGGTGTTGACGGTGATAGCCTGAAACTCTTCATCAATGGTGCAGAAACTGCTGTCACCTGCGAAACCACGGAGCAAGACGCGCAATGCAATCTTGCCGTACCTTTGGCTGAAGGTGGCACTGTCCTCGCAGCTCAGGTCAGTGACTACGCCGGCAATACCTCAGACAAAGCCACTATTACCTTTACCGTCGACACAGTACCACCGGTGATCACCATCACCGCACCGGACAACGGCTTCGTCACCAACCAGACACCGCTTGCCATCAGCGGCTCAATTAATGAAACCGTTGCAGCCACTCTTAACGGCAACTCGCTGACTCTTGACGCACAAAACCAGTTCAATGTCAGTGCCGACCTGACCGAGGGCAGCAATAGCTTCACCATTATCGCCACAGACCTGGCAGGCAACAGCGCCACCTATACCCTTACTGGCGAACTCGATACTGTTGCACCACAGCCGGTCAATGGCGATTTGATTACAGTGGTTATTGAAGCGGGTAACGCTATTGTCACTGGTGCACCTGGTAGTGCTGAACCGGGAAGCTGGATCACCATCACCAATGCCTCTACCGGTGAATCGATCACTGTGCAGGTGGCTGCCGACGGTAGCTTTAGCGCGCAACTGGCTGTTACCTCAGGTGATGACCTGGTTATTTCCGTGCGCGACGGCGCCGGTAACGTGGCGCCCGAGGATGTCACTGTTTCCACTGCTAGCGGAACCCCACTGCCTGATAATGGCTATGTCCCAGTCGATCCGGCCAGTGTCGCACCGCCCATCGATCCGACCGTGGTTACCAGCCTCTACAACTCCACAGCCTTCCTCTACAGCGGCAGCCATCCGATCCAGTTTGATGTGCCGCCAAATACCATCGAAGAGCGTCGTGTCGTGGTCCTGCGCGGCAAGGTCACAACCCGCGGCGGCGAAGCACTGAAAGGCGTCACCATCACCATTCTCAATCACAACGAATTCGGCTGGACCGGTACCCGCACCGACGGCATGTTCGACATGGCCGTCAACGGCGGCGGTATTCTCACCGTCAACTACAAAAAGGAAGGCTACCTGCCGGTGCAACGGCAGATTAATGCGCCGTGGAAAGACTACGCTTGGCTGCCGGAAGTGGTAATGATCCCGTTGGACAATAACGTTACTACCGTCGATCTCAACTCCACCGCTCCATTCCAGGTGGCACAGGGCAGCGTCATGACCGACGCAGATGGCAGCCGCCAGGCGACCCTGCTCTTCCCGCAGGGAGTGCAGGCCACTATGGTTATGGCCGATGGCAGTACCCAAACGCTTTCTTCCATGAACGTCCGCGCCACCGAATACACCGTGGGCACGGAAGGCGCCAAAACCATGCCTGGTGAACTGCCAGCGAACAGTGGTTACACTTACGCGGCAGAACTTTCTGTCGATGAGGCGATTGCCGTTGGAGCGAAGGGTGTACAGTTTAGTCAACCCGTGCCTGTCTACGTCGACAATTTTCTGGGATTCCCTACGGGTGAGACGGTGCCTGTGGGCTGGTATGATCGAAATAAGGCTGTCTGGATACCCTCCGATAATGGCCGGGTAATTGAAATTCTCTCTATGACCAATGGCATGGCCAACATCGATATCGATGGTAGTGGTGTGCCTGCCGATGCAGCCGCTTTAGCCGCACTCGGTATTACCGATGCTGAGCGCACCCAACTGGCACTGCTTTACCAATTTGGCATGACGCTGTGGCGTGTGCCCACGCTACATTTTACATCCTACGATTACAATTGGCCGTATGGCTTGCCTGATGATGCTAAAACTCCACCGGATGAACAGCCTGGGACGGAATCACCTGAGGATAGCGATAATGAGGATGAATGCCCGGGATGTATTATCTCCGCACAGTCACAAACTCTGAAGGAGAACATCTCCATCGCAGGGACAGGACAGTCTATTGTATACAGCAGTATGCGAACCAGAGGGGATGTCAGAAGCAGAGAGATTAATATACCGCTGAGTGGCGCAGATATCCCGGTAAGCCTGGAGTCAATAAAGTTGACGATAGATATTGCCGGAAAAAGCTTTAGCAAAGTATTTGCTCCTTCCACCAACCTAGCGTACCAATACCAATGGGATGGTAAGAACGCATATGGTTCATATGTGAACGGAACAACCAGTGCTAATGTGACTGTCGAGTATCTCTACCCAGAAGTTTACTATTCATCATCAAGCCTTTATGCAAAAAGTTTTGCATTGCCTGGTGTGGTAGGGAATTCGAACCTAACTATTATAGGAAAAAGGGCGGATCACCTCATTTCCATTAGAAGGACATGGTCGGTTCCATTAGGCAATTATATCGCAAAAGATGTAGGGCTTGGTGCGTGGGACCTTTCAGAGCATCATGTTTATGATCCTGTTTTCGGAATCCTGTACAAAGGCAATGGTGCGCACAGAAACTCAGGAAATACTCCGCCAGTTATCCATACCATTGCTGGTAATGGACTGCATTTCGGGAATTATGGTGTTACAACTGAGAACGAGGTACCTGCAACTGAAACAGCACTTGGGGGCGTATCTTATATTGCGGTTGCAGATGACGGAACAGTCTATATAAGCGAAGATTATTTTATTCGAAAAATCGACCCTGATGGACTTATACACAAAGTTATCGCCTGTACGAATAGACCATGTGACAATTCAGAGGGTGTATTAGCTGAAAAGTATAAGCTTGAATTACCTGTTGGGTTAGATATAGGCCCTGACGGAAGTCTGTATTTTGTCGATCGATTAGCTCATAAGGTCAAGAAGCTTGATTCACAAGGCAGAATCTGGACTGTTGCCGGGACAGGTGTTGCGGGTTATTCAGGTGATGGCGGGCCAGCTATAAACGCACAACTCAACTATCCTGAATCTGTAGCAGTTAGTAATGATGGTGTTGTCTACATTGCTGATTACCGGAATTGGAGGGTGCGGCGTGTCGGTACCGATGGTGTGATTACTACCTATGCCGGTAATGGGAATAATGGTGATGTTGTAGACGGTGCACTTGCCACAGAAACGCCATTATTTATCGAGGGAAGTATTGAGGTCGGTCCTGATGAAAACATCTATTTAGGAGTCAGGAATCGTGTTGTGAAAGTGAAAAAGGATGGTCGTGTTCATGTGGTTGCAGGGAATGGTCAAAATGGAAGTGATGGCGATGGCGGTAGTGCACTTTTAGCAAGAGTGTCTGCCACTGGTGATATTGCCGTAGATAATATGGGAGGCGTATACATTACTGCGACCAATAAGACCGTGCGATATGTAAGTCCCAATGGCAAAATTGATACTGTAATTGGTACAGGGGAATACGGATATAACGGAGATGGTCTTTATGCATTAAATACTCAGGCTGAGTGTATACATGGGATAGAGGTTGGGCCTGAGAATGCCGTGTATTTTTCAGATATGTGTTATGAAATGGTTAGAAAAACTTCATCAGCTATCAATGGCGTAACGTTTGGTGGTTATTATATTCCGTCCGCCGATGGCAGCGAGGTTTATCACTTCGATAATTCCGGACGTCATCTTGAAACACATAATGCGATCACGGGCGATCTGGTTTATCAATTCTCATATGATGTACATGGGATATTGTCAGGAATTATGGATCGCCAGTCAAATGCAATTAATATTACTCACAGCGATGATGGCGTATCTGTTCTGATAACCGCTCCTTCAGGGAAAGCAACAACACTGCTAATGGATGCGCAAGGTATGCTCGGAGAAGTCAGGAATCCGGATAACGAGTCGGTTCATATGACATATAGCGATTCCGGATTACTACTCGGTTATACGGACGCTCGAGGCAATACAAATACCTATCAATATGATGATTCGGGACGTTTGATCAGTGACGAGAATCCAGCTGGAGGCGGTTGGACAATCTCTAGGAGTGTTGTTGGCGGTGTAGTTCGGGTTCAGATGGATTCGGCAGAAGGTCGTAGTAACATTTTTGAGGTTGAACAGACTGATCTCGGTAGAAGGACCTTTGCAAATATATCTCCTGATGGTCTTCCATATAGAAAGACGATTGAGCCAACTGGTGAAGTCAATCATGTGTACCCGGATGGAGTGACTGTACAACAGCTGTTTGAATCGGATCAGCGTTTCGAGATGATGAGTCCGGTACCCTCCAATACCGTTACACGTTTACCCTCAGGACTCAGTTCAACGTCGGCAACTTCGAGGAATGTGACTTTAAGTGATGACAATGATCTCCTCAGCGTTTCTACATATGAGGAGGTTCTGACCAGGAATGGACGTGCATACATAAGTCAATTCGACTCGGCCACTCGTACTGTAACGACAGTCACCCCGACAGGTCGTAGCGCGGAACGTGTCATCAATGCGGCAGGCAGCGTGACAAACAGCAAGTACGCTGATATTGCACCGGTTACCTACACATATAATTCGCTTGGAAAAATTTCATCGGCAACTGTTGTAACTGATACAAGTTCAAGAGAGTATACATTTGGTTATGACCAGAAGGGTGATCTGGAAAGTATTACAGATCCAATAAGTCGCAAGGTAGAATTTATATCAGATAATATGGGCAGGGTTACCGAACAGAAATTGCCCGATGGCCGGAAGATCCAATACAGCTATGACAAAAACGGTAACCTCACCAGCCTGGTGCCGCCGGGCAAGAGCGCCCACGTCTTCAGTTACAACGCCGTGGACAAAGAGAGCGACTACACTCCGCCTAATCTGAGCGGCGTGGAGACCGTTACCCGTTACAGCTACAATCTCGACAAACAACTGACCGAAGTGCTGCGCCCGGACGGCCAGACCGTGTCGCTTGCCTACAACAGCGGCGGCAAGCTTGCCACGCTTACCATTCCTCGAGGCCAGTACGCCTATGACTACAACGCCACCACCGGCAAACTGAGTACCACGACTGCCCCTGATGGCAGCACCCTCAGCTATAGCTACGACGGCTTCCTGCCACTTTCCACGACATGGGCGGGTGATATCAGTGGCAGCGTCAGTCAGGCGTACGACAACAACTTCTGGATCAGCAGCCGCAGCGTCAACGGTAGCGCTATTAGTTATGGCTACGATGATGATGGTCTATTAACACAAGCGGGTGATCTGACTCTGGGACGCAGTCCTGTAAACGGCCTGCTTACCGATACTACCCTGAGCAACATTACCACCAGTCGTACCTACAACGGCTTCGGTGAGATGAGTGGTGAAACTGCGCAAATCAGTGGTACACCAGCATTGGATACCCAATATGAACGCGACAAACTGGGTCGCATCACCCAAAAGAGCGAAAGCATCGAAGGTGTCACCACAATTTATGACTACGGCTACGACCTGGCGGGCAGACTGCAAAGCGTAAGCAAAGACGGTGTCACCGTCTCCACCTATGCCTACGACCTCAACGGCAACCGTACCGATCACAACGGCACCAGCGCCACCTACGACGAGCAGGACAGGTTGTTGACCTATGGCGGTGCCAGCTACAGCTACACCCTAAATGGTGAGCTGGAGAGCAAAACCGAGGCGGGACTAACTACTCAATACCACTATGACCTACTGGGCAACCTGATGCAGGTGCAGTTACCCGGTGGCATGACCCTGGACTACCTCATCGACGGCCAGAACCGCAGAATCGGCAAAAAGGTCGATGGCGTACTGGTGCAGGGCTTCCTCTACCAGGACCAGCTTAATCCCATTGCCGAACTGGATGGGGCAGGCAACGTCGTCAGCCGATTCGTCTACGCTGAAAAAGGCAACGTGCCGAGCTATATGGTCAAGGGCGGTATCACTTTCCGCATCATCAGCGACCACCTGGGCAGCCCACGTCTCATCGTCAACAGCACAGACGGTACCATTGTCCAGCGAATGGACTATGATGAATTCGGCAACGTTATCAACGACACCAACCCCGGCTTCCAGCCGTTTGGCTTTGCTGGTGGGCTTTACGACCAGCATACTCAACTGACACGGTTTGGGGCGAGGGACTATGATGCACAGACGGGACGGTGGACCGCAAAGGACCCGATAGACTTCGAAGGTGGCGATATAAACCTGTATGGGTACGTGATGAACGACCCGATCAATTTGATTGATCAGACAGGGTATGCAGCAGAAATTCCTGATCCGAATGGTGTTGTTCCTGGTGGTCCTTGGTTCCCAGCAGGACAAGGGCAACGACCCGGTAGCTTTTTTGGTGCGAAACAATCGTCAGGTCCACGAGCAATGTGTACTTGGGTGCCTGCTGACGGAGAAGGTGGCCCACCAGGATCTAGTGGATATTGGAAGAAAAGTTTGCCTGGCGGAGGGTGGCAACGCTATACCCCTGGCGGTACTCCTATAGGAGCCAATCAGGCACATCCTGGAAATTACGGTGGTGGAACACGAGGTAGTAATGGTGCTGGTGGTAGTGGTGGCGGTTGGTTCCCGAAACTACCGGGAGGACGTAGGCCTCCAAATAAAAACTGATCACTCAGTAGTGGTGGTGCTTGATGAAATCGATATTGATTGCTGACGCTAACTCCTATCTTGGTAAAGTTGGCTTAAAGATAGGAGAGTGGGGGAAAGTTCTGGAGGTTGGTGACGATGGCCATGGGGATTTGGGTTGGGTGAATTACCAAGCACCAAAAAGTAATTTGCTCAATTTTTCCCAGTATGTTTCTAGCTGGTTACCAAAGGGTAAATGGAAAATATTCCAGATAGATGATTCAACAGGATGGATGGATCCTGTTCAAGTTTCGTTGTTTGCTGGTTTGCTATATGGCGCGGATCACGTCCAGAAAGTTGATTTCAATAAGCAACGAACATTTCTCTTTGAGTTTGGCGATGATGAGAATGCCAACAAATATACAGAACTACTGATTTCGAACTTAATATATTTATTCTTTCGCTTTGAACTGCATGGATATGTTGTGTCGTCGAATGGTGAATCTGGTCGATATTTAGGTATTCAAGATGGTTTTGCATATTTCTTTTCGAAAGATATAGATAATGCGAGTGCTCTATTAGAAGAGTTCGAGAATAATCCTGGTGCTCCCCCTGAGTGGGTGATAAATATAATTGCAGATGCTCAGGAAGAACTCATAAGTAATTCAGGCTAAGAATAGAAGTTTGAAATTGATGGGTATTTCCTAAAAAGCCCCGCCTGCCTCCCGGCAAGCGGGGCTTTCTCTTTCCGGGCTACTCCTCAACCGTCATCACCAAACACCCCTGACAAATCCGTACCCGGACCTTGGCCCCGATGGCAAAGCCAGCTGCATCCAGCCATCGGCCCTTGATATGGATGGAAGGCACCTCCACCGCGCTATTGGACGTGCCGGGCGGGGCGTCCTTGGTGGGGGTGTAGTAGTAATAAAACTTACCGACGGTAAGCCACTTATGGGTGGGGATTTTTCCTGGGCGTGAATTACCCGTACAAAATTGGCAAGCAGTACCGATAACAAAGATTGTTAATTATTGCTATACTTCGGCATCGCCCGTTACTTGTTCCCAAAGGCCAATGCCATGAATGTATCCCTGACACCCCATTTGGAATCGTATATAAAACAGAAGGTTGCAGGCGGAATGTACAATTCTGTGAGTGAGGTTATCCGCGAAGCACTTCGATTACTGGAAGAGCGCGATGCAATCCAATCCATGAAGTTAGCGGCGCTACGCCAGGACATTAACCAGGGGCTGACCTCTCTGGACAATGGCGAAGGCAAGCCATTGGACATAGACGCGGTTAAGGCCAAAGCGCGATCCGCCCAGAAAGGCAATCGTTGATGCCAACCTTGCTCATCTCACCGGAAGCAGAGCAAGACCTGGTTGATATCTGGCTACATATTGCTGAGGACCAGCCGGTCAATGCCGACCGCTTTCTGGAGCGGTTGCAGGAGAAAGCACAAAAGCTGGCAGAGTTTACTGACATGGGCGTTGATCGGCTGGAGCTGGCCCCCGGCATTAAAAGCTTCCCCGTTGAGCGATATGTGTTGTTCTACCGTCCCAATGAACATGGCATCGAATTGGTTCGTGTCTTACATGGTTCGCGTGATGTAAATCTGCTTTTTTAATCCCTTCCGAGTAAATATTCCCAATCCCCACCGGGACTATACGTGGTGCGGCAACACCGTGCTGAATGGACTCCCCAAATCCAATCCGTTACCTCAGTTACATCTGGCCGGATATGCTATTTGTACTACAAATGGCTGAGCAGGTCGCTAAAGGAAAAGCCCCCTACGCTTGACTGTCCGGGCCATATCGGCGAAAAAGGACACATGCACGCTAGGGAAATTTCTACAGCGCTAAGCGAAAAAACGCGTCTGGGAAAAATTTTGACCGGAAAGGTGCCTGTCTGGAAAAAAGCGGCTGCAAACGATTGTTACGTCGGGGAAAATGTTGAAATTAGTGTACGACGCGCGTCGGGGGACAGGTTTACCGCAGATGATCCAATCAAATTCGGGGGAGGCCAAACAAACCTCTACGCTTACGCATTTAGCGACCCGATCAATGGAATTGATCCTTCTGGATTGCAATCTACAGTGGTATTCACTCCTGGTAGTGGTTCTGGCACATACGATTCCACTGTTACGGTGACAGACTCAAATGGCAATGTTGTATTTACTGGGGAAGGTAGTACTGTTCCGAACGATCCTGCCAATGAAAACACTGTTGCTCCTGGCACATATGAGGGGATCAATACGTTTAGAGCGACACCGGATGCTAACGGAAACCCGTGCCCAGGCATATTCTTCCCTGATGACTTGCCAACAAACGATGGCTCGCCCAATTCTACTGCTTCAAGTGTGTTTGTTCATTGCGGGTACAGCCAATCGAATACTGGTTCTGATGCCTGCTTTACAATTAAGCCAGACCAATGTGACTCTTTCTTCAGTAATTTTGGGCGTGAAGAAGGTGTCACTGTTACTAAACAGTGAGTTGCTAAAATGAGAGCGATCATGAAGATATGTCAACTCTTGATGATAGTAGGTTTGTCACTCGCTTCGATGTCTGCCTGTGCAAGTGACGCACTGGCAGAGAAGGAAGCTCGCATAATTGTAGATAAACTTCTAAATATTGGTTCTAAGGGGAGTGATGCCAAAGCAAAGCTTGAACGCTATAGAGAGTGGGGTGACTTGTATAATACCTATTGGCAGCGAATGAAAGCGAATGACTCGTCTGATGCGGTTTTGAGAGTCTATCTGCTCATAGTGTTTGCTGCATACAAAAGTGCAAGTTCAGACATAATCGAACATGTTGGCGAGACGTTTCTGGGTATTTTGAGAGAAATCATAATGAAATTCTCGATGTCTTGCGGAATCGCCAATTCTTAATTGGAACAACATGTAAGGCAATCGACTCCGGCTTTGGTCTTGCGGACTCAAAAGATGGTGAGATGAAACTTAAAGCGGAGTTTATGAATAAATATAAACATGTAATTGAAGAGAAATTAAGCTGGAATAAGTCATACAAGAAATGTTTCATGGAGTTTGATGATTAAAAATAGCGGTGGTTTACCGCAAAGGATCCGATCAAGTTTGATGGCAGAGATGCCAATCTTTATGGATACGTATTTGAAGACCCTGTGAACCTTTATGACATGACGGGGAATGGGGCGGTCTGTCGTAGGCCCTTATCATTTATGCCAAATGCCATGAATTCCTCTTGGAGTCATGAATATTATAAGTTCGATGACGGTTCAACGATTGGCTATGGACCTAACGGAGTAGGACCAGAGTCATCAACGAGTGGCCCAATGCACCAGTGCTTGTCTGACGGATATGATGACAAAAAAACAAGAGACAAATTAAATGAGATGAAGAAATCTGGGGATTGGGAAGCAGGTGATTATTTTTGGCCAGGTCACAGTTGTCATAACTTTATGAATGAGCTGGTTGGCAGATGAGTAAGCAGCTTAAATTTGTATTGATTGCTATTGGCATATTAGCCATTGGCTATTACATAGCGAGATGGACAGCTCGCTATGTTTTAGAAAATTACACGGAAGGGCCTCACATTTTTTTTGCGCAAACGTTTTTTGCGCCCGATGATCTTTTCTTGCCAGTGGTCAGATCTAATATTGAATGGACTAGTGAACGGACTTCTAATGAATACACATTTGATTTTTCACCGAAATATCTTGGCCCATATCGAGTAGGGATTTCTGGTATCAACGGTGAAAATAAGTATATCCCTGATTCCATACAAGCCAGCCTTGAGTGTGATGTTGGTGGCAAAAAACATAGTTACAAAGTAGATACGGTTTCAATGTATTGGGGGACGTCATCGATGGATGAGGGGGCAGTATTAGGTATTCTGCACGCGGACGATCATTCCCAAGTTAAATGTTTAGTGCGGCTGGATAATATTGAATTTGATGATGTGGATAGAGTTTCTAGTTATCGGATTGTTGTCGCTAGAATGTTTGTAAAATGAAAAAGCCCCGCCTGCCTCTCGGCAAGCGGGGCTTTTCTTTCCCTTGGCTGTTGAATTCACCAAAGAAAATGCGTCTTTGCTCGCCGTGCTGAATGATATTCTGGGATGCTGATAGAAACGATTTCTAATCTTTAGTCATTTCAGACTGAGTGATCCTCTTCCAATAAAAAACGCGGCACTGCGAACAGCACCGCGTTGCAATTCCATGAAAGGTTTTTCAGGTCTGGCGCAGATATATCTCTACCCGACGATTCTGCGCACGTCCTTCGGCGGTAGCGTTACTGGCGCGCGGTTCTGCTTCGCCTACGCCGTCAGTCACAATCTGGCGGGTTGGAACACCCTGACTGATCAGATAACTGGCCGTCGCCGTAGCGCGGCGTTTGGATAGCGCCAGGTTGTAGGTCTCACTGCCGATACTGTCGGTGAAACCTATAATCGTGATCAGCACTTTGGGGTCGTCGCGAAGCACACTGGCCACTTCGTTCAAGGTGGGTTTGAATTCCGGTTTCAGCGTGGAGCTGTTGAAAGCGAATGAGGCTTCGGAGGAGACACTGACCCGTAGCAGGTCTTCACGCAAGCGCTGCACTTCCAGTGCCTTGGCATCGCGCTCGGCGGCAATTTCACGAATCTTGCGCTCTTTTTCATCCATCGAGTTGCCGATGGCGCCGCCGATGGCAGCACCGGCGAGGATGCCCGCTGTTGACTTGCCGGTGGATTGGTCACCGGTATTGTTGGCGATAATGCCACCGATGATGCCGCCGAGGATCGCGCCTGCTGCGGTATTGTTGCTCTGTCCTTCAGTGCCGGGTTCGTTGGTGGAGGCACAACCTGCCAGGCCAAGTGCTGCAATCAGGGGGACAACAACAAATCGTTTCATCTAGGATTCTCCGTATGGATTCCGGTTGGGCGTATAAACAGCATAGGCCAGCGTGGCTGATCGTCCAGAGCTTAACGCCCCTGTTGATTAGTCTGCTGTTGCGGGCGTTCCGCTACAGTCGCTTTAATCTCCAGAGATTTTCCATTACGAATGCCCTGGATAGCGAGTTTGTCGCCCGGTTGTGTTTGGGCGATGGCATTGAGGGCGGCATGTACACTCTCTACCTCTTTGCCGTTGAGCTGTTTGATCACATCGCCGGGTTCGAGTCCGGCCTTGTCGGCAGGACCGTTGCGTAGCACGCCTGAGATGATCACGCCTTTCTCACCCTTCAGGCCAAATGACTCTGCCAATTCTGGCGTCAATTCCTGAATTTCCACACCGAGCCAACCACGGCTGACATAACCTTTTTCGACGATCTGCGCCATGCTGATCTTGGCCAGGCTGACCGGGATGGCGAAACCGATCCCTTCCGAGCCGCCAGACTGACTGAAGATGGCGGTGTTGATACCGATGAGTTCGCCGCGGGCTGTAATCAGCGCACCGCCGGAGTTGCCGGGGTTGATCGCCGCGTCTGTCTGAATAAAGTTTTCGAAGGTGTTAATCCCCAACTCGCTACGTCCGGTAGCACTGACGATACCCTGGGTAACGGTCTGTCCCACACCGAAGGGATTGCCAATGGCGAGTACCACGTCGCCAACGCGCAGCGCATCCGATTTACCCAGGGTGATGATCGGCAGGTCTTCCAGTTCCACCTTGAGTACCGCGAGGTCGGCTTCGGTGTCCTTGCCGATGACCTTGGCTTCGGTGGTGCGACCATCGCGCAGGGTGACGCGGATCTCTTCCGCTCCATCGATGACATGATTGTTGGTCAGGATGAAACCGTGCTCGTTGACGATGACACCTGAACCCAATGAAGTCTCTTCACGTTTTTGCGGTGCCAGTTGATCGCCGAAAAAGCGACGGAAGAAGGGGTCGTCGAACAGCGGACTGGATTGCACCACGATCTTGCGGCTGTGGATGTTGACCACGGCCGGGGCTGCAATGTCTACCGCCTCGGCGTAGGATACGGGGCCTGTTTGATAGACGCGTGAGCTGGCGCCGTCGCTCTCGACAAAGGTGACCACATTTTTGTTGTCGTCACGGGTTAACAGTTCCGGGCGCCAAACCAGAATCAGGAAGGCGATGGCAAGGCCGACGGTGACCGACTGGAACAGAAAGCGGGCGGTTTTGGATAGACTCATTACTGGCAGCTCTGGTTTACTCTGGCGTCGAAACCGCAATATTACCTGATGGGAGAGATTAGCGCATGGTGGCCCTAAACGAACTGGTGCAATACTGCGATACCCTGCTCGATGTGGGGGCATATCAGGATTACTGCCCCAATGGCTTGCAAGTCGAGGGCCGGGGCGAGGTTAGCTCTATCGTTGCCGGGGTAACCGCTTCGCAGGCGTTAATCGATGCGGCAATCGAGCAGCAGGCGGATCTGTTGCTGGTGCACCACGGTTATTTCTGGAAAGGCGAGGCGATGCCAATCACTGGTATCAAGCGCAGCCGGATCAAGGCGCTACTGGACAACGATATTTCGCTGCTGGCCTATCACCTGCCGCTGGATGGGCATGCCGAACTGGGTAATAACGCGCAGTTGGGCAAGCTTTGGGGCATCCCCGTGGAAGGGCGTTTCGGTTCCGGCCCGTATGGTGGTCTGGGGATGCATGGTTCCCTGCCTGCGGCGATATCGCTGGCCGATTTGGCCAGGCTGGTTGGAGAATCACTCAAGCGCGAGCCGTTGGTGATCGAGGGCGGTGGTCACCCCGTACAGCGCGTTGGTTGGTGTAGCGGCGGTGCGCAGGATTATATCGAGGCAGCCGCGGCGCAGGGACTGGACGCTTTTATCAGCGGTGAGATATCGGAACAGACGGTACATCTCGCCAGAGAGCTGGGTATTCACTATCTCTCTGCAGGCCATCATGCAACCGAGCAATTCGGCGTGCAGGCCCTGGGAAAATCTATTTCCGACCATTTTTCTCTGAAATTTCAAACCATTAATATTGCTAATCCTGTTTAATTGGCAGGCCTGTCGGCTTGACCGTGGCGCATGGTTTATTGGAAACTAGGCGGCTAAATACCCAGGTCAATAAGAAACTTCTTATTTACTGAATTGATTTGCGTGCGTAGGCCTGCAGCAGTTATCGCGGGCACTCCCTATGCGCGTTATTTAAGGTTTACCAAAACCATTTTAAGTTGGGAGAGGCTTAATGAGCACAGAAGGCGTAGATAAGGGTCGCCGCCGCTTCCTCACCGCCGCCACCAGTGTTGTCGGTGCCGTGGGTGCGGGTTTTGCGGTAGCCCCGTTTGTGTTGTCCATGCAGCCGAGCGCACGCGCACAGGCGGCAGGGGCACCGGTTGAGGCCGATGTCAGCAAGCTCGAACCGGGTCAGATGATGACCGTCGAGTGGCGCGGCAAGCCGGTCTGGATTGTTCGTCGCACCGAGCAGAACCTGAAGGATCTGCCGACTATCGAGGGCGTGCTCCTTGATCCCGCGAGCGATGCTAACCAGCAGCCGGAATATGCGAAGAACGTATTCCGTGCCCGCGAAGACCACAAGGAATACGCCGTTATCGTCGGTATCTGTACTCACCTCGGTTGTTCCCCCACCTACCGTCCTGATGTAGCCCCTGCCGATCTCGGTCCCGATTGGAAAGGCGGCTTCTTCTGCCCCTGCCACGGTTCGCGCTTCGACCTTTCTGGTCGCGTGTTTGCCGGTGTACCGGCACCGAAGAACCTGGCGGTGCCGCCTTACAAGTTCCTGAGCAACACCCAGATCCTCGTGGGTGAAGACGGAGGTGCTGCATAATGAACGGCATGTTGACCCAACTGCTGGACTGGGTGGATGCCCGCTTCCCGCTGACCAAGATGTGGAAGGAACACCTGTCTGAATACTACGCACCGAAGAACTTCAACTTCTGGTACTTCTTCGGTTCTCTGGCGCTGCTGGTACTGGTTATCCAGATCGTTACCGGTATCTGGCTGGCCATGAGCTATAAGCCGGACGCTACTCTGGCGTTTGCTTCCGTCGAGTACATCATGCGCGACGTCGACTGGGGCTGGGTAATCCGCTACACCCACTCCACCGGTGCTTCCGCGTTCTTCGCTGTGGTTTATCTGCACATGTTCCGCGGCCTGATGTACGGTTCCTACAAGAAGCCGCGCGAATTGCTCTGGATCATCGGTTGCCTGATCTACCTGGCACTGATGGCCGAAGCGTTCTTCGGTTACCTGCTGCCCTGGGGCCAGATGTCCTACTGGGGTGCCCAGGTTATCGTTAACCTGTTCAGCGCCGTACCGTTCGTGGGCGATGATCTCTCCCTGTGGATTCGCGGTGACTTCGTCGTTTCCGATGCCACCCTGAACCGTTTCTTCGCTTTCCACATTATTGCGGTACCGTTCGTGTTGGCGGCTCTGGTTGTGGTTCACATCATTGCGCTGCACGAAGTGGGTTCCAACAATCCGGACGGCGTTGAGATCAAGAAGAACAAGGATCCGGTGACCCACATCCCGCTGGATGGTATCCCGTTCCACCCTTACTACACCGTGAAAGATATCGTTGGCGTGGTCGTGTTCCTGATGATTTTCTTCGCCATTGTCTTCTTCGCACCGGAGATGGGCGGTTACTTCCTTGAGCATCCGAACTTCGAACCTGCCAACCCGCTGAAGACCCCGCCGCACATTGCGCCGGTTTGGTACTTCACCCCGTTCTACGCCATCCTGCGTGCTGTGCCTTCCATGGCTGGTTCCGCGTTCCCGGGCGTTATGGCAATGGGTGCCGCGGTAGTGATTCTGTTCTTCCTGCCCTGGATTGACCGTCAGCCGGTCAAGTCGATCCGCTATCGCGGTCTCTGCTTCAAGGTACTGCTGTTCGTTTTCGTTGCAGACTTCGTCATGCTGGGTTACCTCGGTATGCAGCCGACCACCGATCTGTACAAGCTGTTGGCTCAGATCGGCACGATCTATTACTTCGTGTTCTTCGCAGCTCTGTGGTTTATCCCCAAGTTTGAGAAGACCAAGCCGGTACCGGAGAGGGTGACAAAATGAAGAAACTGATTACTGCACTGCTGCTCGCGCTCCCGGTTGCCGTGATGGCTTCCGGCGCGGGTCCGCACATGGAAAAAGCCAACATCGACATGGGCAACAAAGAGTCGCTGCGTCATGGCGCCAAGTTGTTCATGAACTATTGCCTCAGCTGTCACTCAGCCGAATCCCAGCGCTACAGCCGCATGGGTCAGGATCTGGGTCTGACCGACGAGCAGGTGAAGAATAACCTGATGCTGGCGTCAGATAAGATCGGTTCCACCATGAAGGTTGCTATGCCTGCGGCTGACGCCAAGCGCTGGTTCGGTAACCCGCCGCCGGATCTGAGCGTGATGGCTCGTGCTCGGGGTGTGGACTACATCTACAACTACCTGACCACCTTCTACATCGATCCCAAGCGTCCGTTCGGGGTCAACAATCTGATGTTCCCGGACGTGGGCATGCCGCACGTACTGTGGGAACTGCAGGGGATGCAGAAGGCGATCACCGAGACCCATACCGACGCTGAAGGTAACGAAACCTCTGTCATCACCGGTTTCGAGATTGTTCAGCCCGGTAGCATGAGCAAGGAAGAGTACGATCAGGCCGCTCGCGACCTGACTGCGTTCCTGGTTTATGTCGGTGAGCCAATCCAGCTCAAGCGTACCCAAATCGGTATCTGGGTACTGCTGTTCCTGGCAGTACTGTTCGTCTTTGCCTATGCCCTGAAGAAGGAGTACTGGAAAGACGTACATTGAAATCCTGAAGGCGTTTCGGATGTGTTAGAATAGCCGTCCGGCCAACGCCAGAAGCCGACAACCTTAATGTCGGACAGGATTTTTCAAGGGGGCCTTGTGCCCCCTTGTTCGTTTTGGAACTTGTAAAGCAGGAGAATGAGATGGGTGTGGTTGCCAACCGCCGCTCTGTAATGACACTTTTTTCCGGCGATACCGACGTTTATAGCCATCGCGTTCGTATCGTCCTTGCTGAGAAGGGTATTAATGTCGACATCGTCCCTGTCGACTACGGCAACCTGCCGGAAGACCTGATCGACCTTAACCCCTATAACTCCGTTCCCACGCTGGTGGATCGCGATCTGGTGCTCTACGACGCCCAGGTCATCATGGAGTATCTGGATGAACGTTTTCCCCATCCGCCGCTGATGCCGGTTGACCCGGTGTCCCGTGCGACCAATCGCCTGATGCTGCATCGTATCGAGCAGGATCTCTACAGCCATTTCAACGTTGCCTGGAACAGCAATGACAAGGCGGCGACCAAGGCGAAGAAAGAGATCCGCGACAATCTGATGATGATCAGTCCGATCTTCGAGCAAAAACCCTATTTCCTCAGCGATGAGTTCTCCCTGGTGGACTGTGCCATGGCACCGCTGCTGTGGCGCTTGCCGCAGATGAACATCTCGTTGCCGAAGCAGGCGGCACCGTTGCTGGCCTATGCTGACCGACTGTTTGCCCTTGAGTCGTTCCAGGCCAGCCTGAGCATGCTTGAGCGGGAGATGCGCGACTAATCCACTGCTTGTCGGAGGAGCAGACGCACTATGGCAGAAGAATCCATGACGCCGAGTCGGCCCTACCTGATTCGGGCGCTATACGACTGGATCGTCGACAACGGTATGACCCCCTATGTGCTGGTCAACGCCGAAGACGAGGAAGTTGTGGTACCGCGCCAGTTTGTCGAGGGCGGCAAGATCGTCCTCAACATCAATCCCAGCGCGGTACAGAACCTGCAACTGGGCAACGCACTGGTGGAGATGGACGCCCGTTTCAGCGGTACGCCGATGCATATCAACATCCCGGTGATGTCGGTGCTGGCGATCTACGCCCGGGAGAACGGCAAGGGGATGGTCTTCACCGAGGAAGAGGGTAGCGATACCCCGCCTTCCGGCAGTGGCGGTGACGACAATAAGAAGCGTCCCAAGTTGCGCGTCGTTAAGTAAAGGGCTCCTCTAAAAATCCACTCAAGCCGCGATTGCGGCGTTAAAAAGCTTCTCAAAATGCTCATTTACTCCATCTAAACTGCGCTTTTTCGTCGCTTTTTGCCTTGCACTCGACGTACAGGGAAGTACTAGTGTAGCGGGAGGCAGGATGCCGAGAGCGACCATCGCCTTGATTGAATTTTTAGAGGTACCCTATAGAGAGTTGTCCTTCTGTAAATTGGGGGCCACATGATCGAGCTCTTCCAGGGCGATATAACCCAACTCGAAGTCGATGCCATCGTCAACGCCGCCAACCAGAGTCTGCTGGGCGGTGGTGGTGTTGACGGCGCCATCCATCGGGCCGCGGGACCACAACTCCGTGAATTCAATGCTACCCTGGGCGGTTGCCGTACCGGCGAGGCCAAACTCAGTCCCGGTTTCCAGCTTCCTGCACGCCATGTGATCAGCACTGTCGGTCCGGTATGGCATGGTGGCCAACAGGGCGAGGCAGAACTGCTCGCTGATTGCTATCGCAACTCCCTCGAACTGGCGTTGGCCAATAATCTTCACAGCATCGCCTTTCCTTCGATTAGCACCGGTGTTTACGGCTATCCCAAAGATGAGGCGGCACAGATCGCCCTCGCGATGATGCGTGAGTATGAAACAAGGTTTGAGCGTATTATCGCCGTCACCCATGGTGGCGAAGACACAGCGATCTATCGGCAGTTGTTGAGGTGATCAGATCCCCGGCAAGGCCTTGCCGGGGTTGAGTAGATTGTGTGGGTCGAATTGCTGCTTGATCTGCTGCATCAGTTTTAGCGCCGCCGGGTCCAGTTCGCGGGCGACAAATTCCCGTTTCACCGTCCCGATACCGTGCTCGCCGGAGAGGGTGCCGTCGAGTCCCAGTACCAGATCGAACAGTTCGCCCAGACAGGTATCGGCACGTGTCATCTCTGCCGGGTCGTCCGGGTCGACCAGCAGGTTGACGTGAATATTGCCGTTACCTGCGTGGCCGAAGTTGACGATGGTGATGCCGTGGCGTTGCGATAGTTTCTGGATACCGTCGATGAGTTCGGGCATACGCGAGACTGGCACCACAATGTCTTCGTTTATCTTTTTCGGTGCCACATTGCGCAGGGCAGGGGAGAGCGCCTTGCGCAGGGTCCACAATGCCGCCACCTCCTCTGTGCCACTAGCGAGTAGCACCTCCAGACAGCCTTCCACTTCCGCAGCCTTGCATACCGCGCCGGCATCGGCCTCAATGGCCGCGGCGCTGCCATCCACTTCAATCATCAAAAGTGCACCCGCGGCGGCGGGCAGGTCGTTGTCGCTGTAGTCGCGGATCATCGCCAATGCCTGACCGTCCATGAATTCGAGGGTACAGGGGGTGACCGGCTGGGCCATGATGCGTGACACCGCACGGGCGGCGCATGCCATGTCGCGGTAGATGGCGCGCAATGTTCGTTTGCTTTCCGCCTGCGGTGTGAGTTTGAGAGTGGCCTCGGTGATTACCGCCAGGGTGCCTTCGGCGCCAATCAGCAGGCGGGTCAGATCGTAACCAACCACCCCTTTGGTGGTGTGGGTGCCGGTTTTGAGCACATTACCTTCGATAGTCACGGCACGCACTCCCAGGGTGTTTTCCCGTGGCGTGCCGTATTTGACTGCCCGGGGTCCCGCGGCGTTACAGGCCAGGTTGCCGCCGATGGTGCAGACCTCTGCGCTGGTCGGATCGGGTGGCCAGAAGAAACCGTGTTCCGCTGCGGCTTGCTGGACCTGGCCGTTGGTGACGCCGGGCTGCACCACCATCAGGCGATTATCCGGGTCGACCTTTAGAATACGATTGAGTCTTTCACAGGAGAGCACCACGCCGTTCTCGGCAGGTACCGCTGCGCCGGCGGTACCCGTGCCACTGCCTCGGGCGGTGACGGGGATACGATGTTCGTGACACAGGCGTAGCAGGGTCGCTATCTGTTCTTCGTTCTCCGGCATGACCACCACGGCAGGCAGGTGGTGCAGGCGGCTGTTGTCGTAGCCGTAGGTCCAGCGTTCCGCTTCATCGAGGCAGAGCGTCCCGGCAGGAAGTTGCTGCTGTAGCACAGCGAGAAAGGCAGAGGGGAGGGCGGCGGCGCTGTTCATCCCTGATATTCGAATACCTTGACCACCCGTTCAACCCCCTGGGTGCGGCGCACCACCTGGACGATACGCTCTGCCTCATCACGGCTAAGCAGGCCCATCAGGTAGACCGTGGCATTTTCACTGACCACTTTGACATTGGCGGTGTCGACACCATCAGCGTCGAACAGGCGTGAGAGAACGCGTGCTGTCAGTTTTGTGTCGTTGCGACGGCTTTCGGTACTGCTGGCAGGAGCAATACGCAGTTCGTTGCGGACTTCGCGCACGCCGCGCTCTTCACGCACCATCTTTTCGACCTGTGCCTTGTACATCGGCAGTATGGTTTCGCCGCTGATCAGCACCACGCCGTTGTAGCTGGTGATATTCACGTGGCTGCTCTCCAGCAACTCGGCATCGTCGGTGATGCGATCCTGGGCGCTGATCTCGATGCGCTCGTCGTTGAGCATCACTTCGGTGCTACGGCGATCCTTGGCGATAGCCACCCCTGCGGCAGCGCCGCCCGCCAGTACCAGCGGCGCGGCACAGCCAGTGAGCAGGCCAAGGAGAACAAGCAAAACACCAGCGCGTAGCGGCATGCTCACCCTTCCGCACCGAACAGTTGTAGATCGATGAGATCGCAGAGACAGTGGATGATCAGCAGATGAACCTCCTGAATGCGTGCGGTCGATTCGGAGGGGACGCGCAGTTCGATATCGCCGTCGCTGAGCTTCATCGCCATGGCGCCGCCTTCCTTGCCGGTCAGGGCGACGACCTGCATACCGCGATCGTGCGCCGCTTCCATCGCCTGGACCACATTGGCCGAATTGCCGCTGGTGGATATCGCCAGCAATACATCACCCTCCAGACCCAGTGCACGTACCTGTTTGGAGAATATCTCGTTGTAGTGGTAGTCGTTGGCGATAGAGGTGAGGGTCGAGGTGTCGGTCGACAACGCTACCGCAGGCAACCCCGGACGCTCGCGTTCGAAACGGTTGAGCATCTCCGAGGAGAAGTGCTGAGCATCGCCCGCGGAACCGCCGTTACCGCAGCTTAATACCTTGTGTCCGGCTAGCAATTGCCGAGCGATGAGTTCTGCCGCAGCAGCAATCCCCGGTGCCAGCTGATCCATGGCAGCGAGCTTGAGTTTGGCGCTGGCTTCAAAGTGGAGCTTTATACGTTCTTCGATTTGCATCTGTTTCAATCCGATTCGATTGCGTTGGTAATCCACTGTACGTTGTTCTGCCCGCCAGCGGCCGGGCTGATGGCGATGACATCAAAGCGACAGGCCCGGTTAACGGGGTGGCGTTGCAGGTAGTGCTGTGCCGCAAGTCGTAGACGCTGCTGTTTGCGTCGATCCACACTCGCGGCCGCGCCGCCGAAGCCCTGATGTTTGCGGTAGCGTACCTCAACGAACACCAGGGTTTCACCTTCGAGCATAATCAGATCAATCTCGCCGCCACGGCAACGGTAGTTCCGTTGCTGTAGTCGCAGTCCCTGATTCAGCAGATAGTGTTCGGCGAGTTGTTCAGCGTGCTGGCCGATCGCCTGCCGTGTTTTGCCAATCTCCATTGATTTCTACCACACGCTCTTCCTGGAGTCGCGGTATGCCTCGGGTGAACTGGGCCCAAAATAACTGGCGCTCGACACGGCCGTTGGCACTGACTGAGAGTTTGCCGGTTTCGCCGCGATAGTGCTCGAAAGGATGACTCTCAAGCATCGGCAGTAGTGGCACCAGACGGTAAGCGTCAACGCCCAGGGCGACCAGCCGCTGCAACTCGCCACGGTGTTTTTCGAACTCCTTGGCATTGTTACGACGAAAATCCTGCAGTGAACTCGGTGCGTCGAGGGTCCACGGCATATCACAGAAGGTAATGTCGTCCATGTCGCGGTCGGCGTTGCGGTTGATCTCGCCCTGATAGAGATGAGAGGTGGCGAGGATCGGCAGGTCGGCGGCGTGGTAGAACTTCAACTGCGGACGAATCAGTCGCGCCTGACGCGGGAAGGCGGCAAGGAAAATAAAGTCGATATCCTGGCGGCGACGTGGAGTGAACTCGACTTTGCCAGCGATCAGTTGATTGACACGGCGTTTGCGGAACTCACTGTCGTTGATGTTGAGCAGATTCTTGATCGGAATAGAGAAGTCGTTCTTGCTCGCATCGTAACGACTTTCACTACCAATCGAGCCGCCTAACTCCTGCCAACGTGCCTTGAACGCTTCGGCCAGACGGTCGCCAAGGCTGCTTTGCGGCAGTAGCAGGGCGGCATGGGTATGACCCTCCTGCCAGGCGCGATCGGCGACTTCGCGCGCCTCGTCTTCCGGCGCCAGACTGAACTGGTAGAGGCGGTCGCTGCTGGCGGGTTGGGCGTAGTTGAGTGCCAGGGTCGGGACTGGCAGGCTGCTGCGCTCGGCAAGTTTCGCCGTGGCGCCCTTGTCCAGCGGGCCGATAATAAATTCCGCGCCCTCGTCGACTGCCTTCTCGTAGGCCGTGTCCACTTCATCGGGACGATCACCGATATCGTAGATATGCAGGGTGATCGAATCGTGTTGCGGGTCCTGATAATAGGCAGCGAACAGTCCTTCCTGAATAGCCTTACCCGCAGCGGCAAAGCGACCGCTCAGCGGCAGCAGCAGACCGATACTGGCGGGGCGTTGTGACAGTTCCCGGCTGCGCTCGACCAGCATCTGCAGTACCGCTTCTCGGGCTGGGTGGCCCTTGTAGCGTTGGCGCCAGGTGGCGATCCGCTTCTGTACCTGATGCGGGGTCAAGTTGTAGTCCTTGGAAATTTCCACCAGCTCCATCCAGCCACTCAGGGCATCGGGTGGTGGCTGTATCCGTAACTGGCGCAGTGCCTGTGGGGTCAGCAGGGAGAGTGACTGCCAGATCGCCAATTGCACGTTCTGGATCTGTTGCTCATCGCTGAGATAGAGCTCATGCAGGATGTATTCGCGCGTGGTTTCCAGGTGGTTACCGACACGGGCGAAGGCCCTGGCGCGCAGCAGGTGGTAACGAGAATGAAGTGCGCCGCCGTCCTTCAGCAGGTTTTCAGGCACCGCGGGCCGATCCAGGATGGCCAGCGACAGATCCGGGTCACGTTTGAGCGGGATTTCGGCGCGCAACAGCTGGACTTTCATCCGCAGTTCCAGCGACAGGTTCTTTTCCGGCAACAGCTGCAGCTGTTCACTGGCCTGATTCAGAAGACCTGCCTGGAACATTGCCTGGGCGGCGAGATAACCGTATTCGTAACCTTTAGGCGGTGGCACCGTGGCGGCGAGTTGGCTATAGAGTGAGGCGGCCAACTGATAATCGCCGCTCTGCATCGCCTCGGCGGCGGCTCCCGGTTTCTCCTCGGGGGAGAAGACCTTGCGTGTCGGACCGCCCGCGCAACCGGCCAATGCGGCAACGAGGAGTAAAACCAATAGTTTCTTCTGCTTCTGCATGGGATGATATGTTCCGCTATCTTGCGCCCGGAAACTGCCGGGTGTTCTGCAAATTGCACAGTATCTTGGCGAGGTGACGCAGTGTCAATTGAAGCGGGTGTCCTTTACATTGTTGCGACACCTATCGGAAATCTCGGCGATCTTACTCCACGGGCCGTGGATATCCTGAATCAGGTGGACTGTATCGCCGCCGAGGACACCCGTCATAGTGCCGGGTTGCTGCGCCACTTCTCCGTTACCACACCACTCTTTTCCCTGCATGAGCACAACGAACGTGAACGCAGCGGCGTGCTGCTTGAGCGTCTGCAGCAAGGCGAGTCCATCGCCCTGATCTCCGATGCCGGGACACCTTTAATTAGTGATCCGGGCTACGTGCTGGTGCGCGATGCCCAACTGGCGGGGCTGAAAGTGGTCCCGGTGCCCGGTCCCAGTGCCCTGATCGCCGCGCTCTCCGCCAGTGGCCTGCCTACAGACCGCTTTTGCTTTGAGGGGTTCCTCCCGGCCAAGTCGGGGCCACGCCTTAAACAGCTGGAAGCGCTACGCGACGAGTCGCGGACCCTGGTGTTCTACGAATCGCCGCACCGTATTGTCGACAGCCTCGCCGATATGGTGACGGCTTTCGGTGCCGAACGGGAGGCGGTATTGGCGCGGGAGCTGACCAAGACCTTCGAGACCATCCGCCATGCCACCCTGGGGGAACTGGCGCAGTGGGTGGTGGGAGATGCCAACCAGCAAAAGGGGGAGTTCGTACTGCTACTGCACGGAGCGCCCACAGCTGCGGAGGAGGAAGACCGTGAAGGTGAGCGCATTGCTGAGATATTGGCGGAGGAGTTGCCGCTGAAACAGGCGGCGGCGCTGGCGGCGCGGATCAGTGGCGGGCGGAAAAATCACCTCTACCAATACTTGCTACAGAAAAAACAGCCATAACAGCCACTTATTGATTGAATCTTTCCCGGTAACGGGTATCTTATGCGCGGGAGTCGGCCGGGCAGTCGCTGTATCCATCTGGATACGGAGGAAAGTCCGGGCTCCATAGGGCAGGGTGCCAGGTAACGCCTGGGCGGTGTGAGCCGACGGAAAGTGCAGCAGAGAGTAGACCGCCGATGGCCCCGGTTTCGACCGGGCGCACAGGTAAGGGTGAAAGGGTGCGGTAAGAGCGCACCGCGCCGGTGGCAACATTCGGTGGCAAGGTAAACCCCACCCGGAGCAAGACCAAATAGGGGAACAATGGCGCGGCCCGCGCTGTTCCCGGGTAGGTCGCTACAGGTGTCCGGTGACGGGCATCGCAGATGAATGGCTGTTCACGACAGAACCCGGCTTACAGGCCGGCTCCCCCTCTTTTTTCTCCCCGATCTTGAGACTTTACTTTAAGTTCCACCCCCAACATTTTGATCAAAAAAAGCTCTTTTTTTGACCTCCTTCACGCATTCCTCCCACCGGGCTCCACTTTTCGTAAGTTATTGTGAAATAAGCAGGAATTTTCTATTTCCGTCCCTGAATTAGCTTGACATTACGGCTTTCCGCTTCATATAGTGTACAAATGTGGGACAAAGTGGATCAAAGTGGAGTAAGGCTTCACTAACTAGGAGAGCCGCTAAGTGTTGTTTCGGGGAGTGACAGAACTCAATCTGGATGCCAAGGGGCGCATGGCGATGCCGACGCGTTACCGTGAGCGTCTGATCGAGCGCAGCGAGGGTCGACTGGTGATCACCATCGATACCGATGAACGCTGCCTGCTCCTCTATCCCCTGCCCGAATGGGAAGCCATCGAACAAAAACTCGACTCCCTGCCCAGCTTCAATCCTCAGGCCCGCCGGGTTCAACGCCTGCTGATGGGCCACGCCACCGACGTGGAGATGGACGGCAACGGTCGTCTGTTGCTGCCCCCGCCGCTGCGTCAGTACGCCAACCTCGACAAGCAGGTGGTGCTGATCGGCCAGGGCAAAAAATTCGAACTTTGGGACGCGGCGCTGTGGAATGCGCAGCGTGATAACTGGCTGGCGGATGAGACCGTAGTTGACGGTGAGTTGCCGCCGGAGCTGCAGAACCTCTCCCTCTGACGATGGAGAAGCAGCTGGAACACCGCCCGGTACTGTTCGATGAGGTGCTGGCGGCGTTGAACATACGCCCGGACGGAATCTACCTGGACGGTACTTTCGGTCGGGGTGGACATAGCGCGGCTATTTTGCAGCAGCTGAATGACAAAGGCCGTCTGCTGGCGATAGACAAGGACCCGCAGGCGGTGGAAGTAGCCCGGCAACGATTTGCCGGAGACCCACGATTCGCCATTGTGCGGGGGAGCTTCACCATGCTGGGACGGGAAGCGGAACAGCGCGGCTGGATGGGCAAGGTCGACGGCATATTGCTCGACCTAGGGGTCTCATCCCCCCAACTGGACGATCCCGAGCGCGGTTTCAGCTTCAGCCACGATGGCCCGCTGGATATGCGCATGGATCCGGATAACGGACTCAGCGCCGCCGAGTGGCTGGCGCAGGCAAAGGAAGCGGAGATCGCCAGCGTCCTGAAAGAGTACGGCGAAGAACGTTTCGCCAAACGTATCGCCCGCGCCATCGTGCAGCAGCGTGAGCAGAGCCCTATCACCACTACTGCGCGGCTGGCGAAGATCGTCGCCGAAGCCAACCCGAAATGGGAGAAGGATAAAAACCCGGCGACGCGCAGTTTTCAGGCCATTCGGATTTTCATCAACTCGGAGTTGAAAGACTTGGAGCAGGTACTGACACAGTCGGTAGAGATGCTGGCACCAGGCGGACGTCTGGCCGTGATCAGCTTCCACTCGTTGGAGGACCGCCGGGTTAAGCGCTTCATCCGTGATGAGGCCCGTGGCGGCGAGTTTCCGCCTGACCTGCCAGTGACCGAGGCGCAATTCAATCGCCGCCTGCGTGCCGTGGGCAAAGACATTCGTGCCGGTAAGGAAGAACTGGCCAGTAATCCACGTTCGCGGAGCGCTGTGCTGCGCGTGGCGGAGAGGTTAAAGCAATGATGCGTGCACTACTTGGCGGTCTGGCCGCCCTGGTTTTCGCCACCGCCCTGGCGGTGGTGTTCAGTACCCACACCTCGCGCAAGCTGTTCGTCGAGATGGAGGAGTTGTTGAGCGTGCGCGACAACCTGAATGCGGAGTGGGGACGGTTGCAATTGGAGCAGAGCACCTGGGCCACCCACGGTCGTATCGAACAGGCCGCCAGCGACAAGCTGGATATGGTGATTCCTTCTCCCGGATCAGTGGTGATCGTACGCCCATGAGTCGCGAAAACTACAGTGTCGGTTATCCCCAGCGGCAGCGCTTCGTCAAGCTGCTGTTGTTGCTGGGTGTCGCTGCGTTGCTGTTGCGTATGGGGGACCTGAACCTCAACCAGCGTGAGTTCCTGCAGGGGCAGGGCGATGCGCGCTATCTGCGGGTGGTGGAGATCCCGGCGCACCGCGGCATGATTACCGATCGCAATGGCGAACCGATGGCCATCAGTACCCCGGTGGAGTCGGTCTGGGCCAATCCGCAGGAACTGGCGATCGCACGGGGACGCTGGCCAGAACTGTCCAAACAGCTGGAACTGCCGACAGGCTATCTGGAGAAGCTGCTCGCCGGACGGATGGAGAAGGCGTTTGTCTACCTGCGTCGCCACGTCAATCCTGAACTGGCGGAGAAGGTAATGGCGTTGGGCGTACCCGGTGTTTCGCTACAGCCTGAGTATCGTCGCTATTACCCGATGGGGGAGGTGGCGGCCCACGTGGTCGGTTTCACCAATATCGACGACAGTGGCCAGGAAGGCATTGAGTTGATGATGGACGAAACCCTGCGCGGCACACCGGGCAGCAAGCGGGTGATCAAGGACCGTCTGGGTCAGGTGGTCGAGAACGTGGAGAGCATCAGCGATCCGCGCCACGGTGAAGACCTGCAACTGAGTCTCGATCAACGTATTCAGTATCTCGCCTATCGCGAGCTCAAGGCGGCGGTGAATCATCATCACGCCCGTGCCGGTTCGCTGGTGCTGCTCGATGTAACCACCGGTGAGATTCTGGCGATGGTCAATCAGCCTGCCTACAACCCCAACAATCGTGGTGATCTTGATAGTGCCCGTTTCCGCAATCGCGCGGTCACCGATCTGTTCGAACCCGGTTCGACGATGAAACCTTTCACCATCGCCGCGGCGCTGGAGAGTGGCAAGTATCGTCCGCATACCCCGGTCAACACTGCACCCGGGATGCTCAAACTGGCCGGCTTTACCATCCGTGATGCGCACAACTACGGCCTCATCGATGTGGCCACGGTGATCAAAAAATCGAGTAACGTCGGCGCCAGCCGTATCGCCCTGTCACTCAAACCGCAGCGTCTTTGGGATACTTTTGTCCGCTTCGGTTTTGGTTACGACACCGGCAGCGGTTTCCCCGGTGAGGCCGCCGGTCTGCTCGACGCCTATCAGGACTGGGGCCAGGCAGAACGTGCCACCGTCTCCTACGGCTACGGTCTTTCAGTGACTAGTCTGCAGCTGGCCAACGCCTACGCTGCACTGGCCGCCGATGGTAAACAGCGTCCGATCAGCTTCCTCAAACGTAATCGCGAGCAGTTGCCGGAAGCGCGCCAGGTGATTGCCCCGGAAGTGGCACGCGAAGTGCGCAAGATGCTAGAGGCGGTAGTACAGAAGGGCGGCACCGGCACCCGCGCCCAGGTCGCCGGTTATCGGGTTGCCGGTAAGACTGGCACGGTGCGCAAGGCGAGCGGCGGTGGTTACAACGAAGACAACTATTACTCGGTGTTTGCCGGGTTGGCACCGGTGAGTAAACCTCGACTGGCGATGGTGGTGGTGGTGGATAGTCCCGACGACGGCGAATACTATGGCGGGGTCATCTCCGCACCGGTCTTTGGTCGAGTGATGGAGGGGGCGTTACGTCTGCTCGATGTGCCGCCGGACGATCTGGATAGTTACAAAGGGGTCAGGGTGGCGGCCCTGACGGGGGGCAGCCAATGATGAGCGCCCTGCGTATCACCCCTACCGGAATGGACCTGCAAACCCTGTTTGCAGGTTTTGTCGATCTGGAACGCGTACCGCAACTCAGTGTGAACGGTCTGGCGTTGAACAGCCGTTTGCTGCAGCCGGGCGAGCTGTTCCTCGCATGTGCCGGGACCGCACAACACGGCGTGCGCTTTATCGATGATGCCATCGAGCGCGGCGCGGTAGCGATCGCGTTGGAGCCGGGTGAGATCACCCGCGGACATAATTTAAGCGATGTCACCGTTCCCGTTTTCGAGGTGGAAGATTTGCACTGGCATGCCAGTGCACTGGCAGCCCGTTTCTACGGCGAGCCCTCGGAAACGATGCAGGTTATCGGCATTACCGGCACCAACGGCAAGACTTCGGTGAGCCAGTTTATCGCTCAGGCGATCAGCCAGGACTCATCCTGTGGCGTGGTCGGTACCCTCGGCAGTGGGCTCTTCGGTCAACTCGCCGATACCGGACACACCACTCCCGATGCGGTCAGCCTGCAACGGCAACTGGCGGAGATGAGTGACGCCGGTGCCCGGCACGTGGCGATGGAGGTCTCCTCCCACGCCCTCGATCAGGGACGGGTCAACGGGGTCCACTTCGATGTGGCGGTGTTCACCAACCTGAGCCACGAACACCTCGATTATCACGGCGACATGGCCAGCTATGCCGAGGCCAAGCAGCGCCTGCTCCATTTCCCTGCGGTGAAACATGCCGTGATCAATGCCGACGACCCGGTTGGTCGGGAGTGGTTGAACAGCCTGCCCCAGGGTGTCGAGGCGATCAGCTACAGCCTGAACGGCGAGGCGAAACTGCGCGGCGACAATCTGCAACTGGATGGCAGCGGTCTGCGCATGAGTGTGCACTACAACGACCAGAGCGGTGTGTTGAAAACCGGCCTGCTGGGTCGCTTTAACGCCGCCAACCTGTTGGCTGCCTGCGGCGCCCTGCTGGCGTTGGGGTATGAGTTCAATGATGCGCTGGCACGGCTGGCGCAAGTGACCACGGTACCGGGTCGGATGGAGGCCTTTGGCGGAGGCGACAAGCCGCTGGTGGTAGTCGATTACGCCCACACCCCCGATGCGCTGGAAAATGCCCTGTTGGCCCTGCGCGAACATACTAGTGAACGGCTGTGGTGCATCTTCGGTTGTGGTGGCGATCGGGATCGGGAGAAGCGACCGCTGATGGGGCGTATCGCCGAGCAGCAGGCGGATAGCGTGGTGGTGACCGACGACAATCCGCGCAACGAAGATCCCTATTCCATCATCGAGCAGATCATCGGCGGCACCATGGAGCCGGACGCGGTCTACATCAATCGCGACCGTACCCAGGCGATTGCCCATGCGATTGAGCTTTCCCATGTCGGGGACGTAATCCTGGTAGCGGGCAAGGGCCACGAGAACGAACAGAAGATCGGTGATCAAATTATTCCTTACAGCGACCGGGTCGAAGTGGCTCGTCTGCTGGGTGAGGAGGTGCGCCGTGGCTGAAGGTATTCGCACTACGCTTTCCCGGGCTGCCCAATGGGCCGGTGCCACCCTCAACGGCACCGACCGTGAATTCCACGGTGTGAGTAGCGATACCCGTGACATCGAAGCGGGGATGCTGTTTGTCGCCCTCAAAGGGCCGAACCACGATGGTCACGACCACGTGCAGGCCGCGCTCGACGCTGGAGCCGCCGCGGCACTGGTGGAGCGGCAACTGGATCTGGATATCCCGCAACTGCTGGTGTCCGACACCCTTCAGGCCATGGGTAAACTGGCTGCTGCCTGGCGCCAGCAACTGGGTACCCTCCTGGTGGCGATTACCGGCAGCAACGGCAAGACCACCACCAAGGAGATGTGCGCGGCGATTTTTGGCCGTGCAGGCAACACGCTGGCGACCCGCGGTAACAAGAACAACCTCATCGGTTTACCGCTAACCCTGCTGCGTCTCACCGCCGAGCACGACTACGGCGTGATCGAGATGGGGGCAAATCACATCGGTGAGATCGAATACCTCACCGGGCTAACCCGGCCGCAGGTAGCGATTATCACCAATGCGGGTGCCGCCCATCTGGAGGGTTTTGGCGCGGTCGCCGAGGTGGCTCGGGCCAAGGGCGAGATCTACCACGGTCTGGTCGAAGACGGGGTGGCGATTATCAACGCCGACGACCCCTTCGCCGGTCTCTGGAGCGAGCTGAGCGCTGGTCATCGCACCATTACCTTCGGCCTGCAGAACCGCGCCGATGTCGGTGTGCGCGGCATGGGCGACATCAATGGCAGCGAACTGGAAGTGCTTTCTCCGTTGGGTGAGTTCCATCTCAGCCTGCCGCTGCCGGGACGCCACAACATCATGAATGCGCTGGCCGCGATCTCCGCCGGGATTGCCCTGGGTATCGATCTGGAACAGATCGCTGAGGGACTGCATCACATGGCGCCGGTTTCCGGGCGACTGCATAAGCGCAGCGGTATCAACGGTGCCACGGTGCTTGACGACAGCTACAACGCCAATCCTTCTTCCATGCGTGCAGGACTTGAGGTTCTGGCAGGTTGTGGCGGTACTCGTCTGTTTGTGATGGGCGACATGGCCGAACTGGGTGCAGAAGCGGACGAACTACACCGCCAGGTGGGGCGGGATGCACGCGAGCTGGGTATCGATCGCCTCTATGCCACCGGCGAGCTGAGCCGTGCGGCGAGCGAGGCCTTCGGCGACAACGGATTTTTCTTTCAACAGCAACAACAACTTATTGATGCGCTGTTACCGCAAATGAACAGGGATATCACGGTGCTGGTCAAGGGTTCACGCAGCAGCCACATGGAACGTGTCGTCGAAGCGCTCACTTCCGGGGAGAAAGTCTAAGATGCTGCTCTATCTGACTGAATACCTGAGCCAGTTTTATAGTGGATTCAATGTATTCCAGTACCTGACCCTGCGCGCCATTCTCGGCATTCTCAGCGCACTGGCGATTTCACTGCTGCTTGGTCCAACTATCATCCGCAAACTGAGTCACCATCAGGTGGGACAGTTCGTGCGTGACGACGGTCCGCAGAGCCACCTCTCCAAGGCGGGAACCCCGACCATGGGTGGGGCGCTGATCCTCGCGGCCATCGCCGTGAGTACCCTCTTGTGGGCCGATCTCTCCAATCGCTACATCTGGGTGGTGCTGGTAGTGACCCTGCTGTTCGGTGCCATCGGCTGGATCGATGACTACAAAAAGCTGATCAAGAAACAGTCCCAGGGGCTGCGCGCCAAACATAAATACCTGCTGCAGACGATCTTCGGTCTCGGTGCGGCACTCTTCCTCTATTACACCGCCAAGGTGCCAGCAGAGCTGGAACTGATCGTGCCGTTCTTCAAAACCGTCGCGCTGCCGATGGGGGCGTTTTACATCGTCCTGACCTACTTCGTCATTGTCGGCTCCAGTAACTCGGTCAACCTCACCGACGGCCTCGACGGTCTGGCGATCCTGCCGACGGTCATGGTCGGCGGTGCGCTGGGGATCTTCGCCTACCTCACCGGTAACGTGAATTTCTCCGGCTATCTCGGCATTCCCTACATTCCCGGCGTGGGCGAGGTGGTGATCTTCTGCGGCGCCATCGTCGGTGCCGGGCTCGGTTTCCTCTGGTTCAACACCTATCCGGCACAGGTCTTCATGGGCGACGTGGGCGCGCTGGGTCTCGGCGCGGCGCTGGGTGTGATCGCGGTAGTGGTGCGCCAGGAACTGGTGCTGCTGATCATGGGCGGAGTCTTCGTCATGGAGACTGTCTCGGTCATCCTGCAGGTCGCCTCGTTCAAGCTGACCGGGCGGCGCATCTTCCGCATGGCGCCGCTGCACCACGACTTTGAGTTGAAGGGGTGGCCCGAACCGCGGGTCATCGTCCGATTCTGGATCATCACCGTCATTCTGGTGCTGATCGGTCTTTCCACTTTGAAGCTTCGTTAAGGCGAGATGCGCTGGCGATGAACATGGCAACGACAAACGCGGCAGAGGGGTTAACCCTGGTGGTCGGTCTGGGTCAGACCGGACTCGCTTGCGCCCGTTTCCTCGCCGCGCTCGGTGAGCCGTTCGCCGTGGTCGACAATCGCGCCCATCCGCCGGGTCTTGAAGAACTGCGCCGTGAGTTTCCGCAGGTGTCGGTGTGGCTTGGCGAGTTCGACGACGAACTGTTCCGCCATGCCGCAAGGTTGTTGCTCAGTCCCGGCGTGGCACCTCAGGAACCGGCCATCAGTGCCGCCGCCGAGGCGGGGATCGAGGTGCTGGGGGATATCGAACTGTTTGCCCGCCAAGCCCAGGCCCCGGTAGTGGCGATCACCGGCTCCAATGGCAAGAGCACCGTGACCGCGCTGCTGGGCGAGATGGCCCGCGCGGCGGGCAAGAAGGTGCTGGTCGGCGGCAACATCGGCACCCCGGCGCTGGAACTGCTGGATGAAGAGACGCCGGATCTCTATGTGATGGAGCTATCCAGCTTCCAGCTGGAGGTTACCCGTTCCCTCAACTGTCGCGCCGCGGTGGTACTGAATCTCAGCGACGACCATCTGGATCGCCACCTGACCATGGAGAACTACGCCGCGATCAAATCCGGCATCTACGCCGGTGACGGGGTGATGGTGATCAATGCCGACGACCCACGGGTGGCGGCGATGGTGCTGCCCGGTCGTGAGGTGGTGCGTTTCAGTCTCGGCAAACCGGTGAATGAAAACGACTTTGGCCTGCGCCGTATCGACGGTACCGACTGGCTGGTCCGTGGCAGTGAGGCGCTGATGGCCGCCAGCGAAATGCGCATGCCGGGTCGTCACAATCAGGCCAATGCCCTGGCGGCACTGGCCCTCGGTACCGTAGCGGGGCTGGCAATGCCCGCCATGCTGCAAACCCTGCGCGAATTCCCCGGCCTGCCGCACCGCTGCCAGTGGGTCGCCGAGATCGATGGCGTCAATTACTACGAAGATTCCAAAGGCACCAACGTCGGTGCCACCCTGGCGGCGCTGGCCGGGATGCCCGGCGAGAAGGTGGTGTTGATTGCCGGTGGTCAGGGTAAGGGACAGGATTTCGCGCCGCTGCGTGAGGCGGTGGCGGAACGTGCCCGTGCGGTGGTGCTGATTGGCGAGGACGCCATCCTGATTGAGCGGGCCATCGAAGGTTCAGCCCCCATCGAACACGCCAAGGATATGAAGCAGGCAGTGAAGCGTGCGGCGAAGGCAGCCCAGTCCGGCGACAGCATCCTGCTCTCACCGGCCTGCGCCAGTTTCGACATGTTCAGCAACTACGTGGCACGTGGCGAGGCCTTTGTTGCCGCGGTGCAGAGGAGGGCGGCATGAGCTGGTCCGCGATCCTGCCGGTAATTAATGAGGCGAAGCGCAGCCAGAATCGCAATGTCGACTGGCCGTTGTTGCTCTCCGCTCTGACCTTGTTGGCACTGGGGCTGGTAATGATCGCCTCCGCCTCGGTAACGATTGCTGACAGTCGCGTTGGCGACCCCACTTATTTCATTGTGCGTCAGGCGCTCTATGCCGGGCTTGGTATCGCCCTGGCGCTGGTTGCCTGGCAATTGCCGTTGCAGGTATGGGAACGCAGCGGGCCGATCCTGCTGCTGATCTCCATCGTCCTGTTGCTTGCTGTGCTGTTGCCGGGGATCGGGCGCACGGTTAACGGCAGTACCCGCTGGCTGGCGCTGGGACCGTTCACCCTACAGGTCTCCGAAGTAGCCAAACTGGCGATGATTGTTTATCTCGCCGGCTATCTGGTGCGCCGCGGCGACGAGGTGCGTAGCAGTGTTGCCGGTTTTCTCAAACCGATGTCGCTGGTGGCGCTGCTCGGCGTGTTGCTGCTGGCCGAGCCCGATTTCGGTACCGCGGTGATCCTCGGTGCCACGGTGTTGGGAATGATGTTCCTCGGCGGTGTGCAGCTGTGGCTGTTCGGGGTACTGATGTTGATGTCAGTCGGCTCGCTAGCGCTGCTGGCGGTCGCTGCGCCCTATCGTATGGAGCGCCTGACCGCCTTCCTCAATCCCTGGGCCGATCCGTTCAATAGCGGCTTCCAGTTGACCCAGGCACTGATCGCCTTCGGTCGTGGCGAGTGGTTCGGCGTCGGTCTCGGCGGCAGCGTGCAGAAGCTGTTCTACCTGCCGGAGGCGCACACCGATTTCGTCTACGCCGTGCTGGTGGAAGAACTGGGCATGGTGGGTGGCAGCCTGGTGGTATTCCTCTTTGTGGTGTTGGTCAGCCGCATCTTCTCCATCGCCCGCCGGGCGAGCGAGTCGGAGATGCCGTTTGCCGGTTATCTTTGCTACGGCATCGGTCTCTGGTTCGCTCTGCAGGCCTTTATCAACATGGGTGTGAACATGGGCCTGCTGCCGACCAAGGGTTTGACCCTGCCACTGATGAGTTACGGTGGCAGCAGCATGCTGGTGATGTGTGTGGCCCTGGCGCTGGTGCAGCGGGTGGCGCTGGAGACACCGCAACATGATGGTGCGGTGAGGAGGGTACGCGCATGAGCAGCCTGCGCATCGTGATCATGGCGGGCGGTACCGGCGGGCATGTCTTCCCGGCGCTGGCGGTGGCGCGCGAACTGCGCCAGCGTGGCCATGATGTGAGCTGGCTCGGTACCCAGCGTGGCTTGGAGGCGGAGCTGGTGCCGCAGGCCGGTTTCCCCATCGACTACATCTCCATCTCCGGCCTGCGTGGCAAGGGGCTGGCGGGTTGGTTGCTTGCACCGTGGCGCCTGAGTGTGGCCCTGTTCCAGGCGCTCTCTATCCTGCGTCGCCGCCGCCCGGCGATGGTGCTGGGGATGGGTGGTTTCGTCACCGGCCCCGGTGGTGTGGCAGCAAAGATCAGCGGGCGGCCGCTGGTGATCCACGAACAGAACGCCATCGCAGGGCTGACTAATCGTCTGCTCTCCTACTTGGCGGTGACCGTGTTGGAGGCTTTCCCCGATACCTTCAGTGGTAGTCAGGTGCGTTTTACCGGTAACCCGGTGCGCAGCGACATCATGCAGGTGGTGGAGCCGGATGCGCGCTATGCCGAACATACCGGGCCGATTCGCCTCTTTGTTCTTGGTGGTTCGTTGGGAGCGATGGTCTTCAACCAGACCCTGCCCAAGGCGCTGGCATTGCTACCCGAATCGATTCGTCCGCAGGTGCGGCACCAGACCGGCAAGAAACACCTTGAGGCAACCCAGGCCAGCTACGCCGCTGCAGGTGTCGAGGCGGAACTGCTGCCCTTCATCGACGATATGGCAGCGATGTACGAGTGGGCCGATCTAGTGCTGTGCCGTGCCGGCGCACTGACCGTGAGCGAGCTAGCTATCGCTGGTGTGCCCGCCGTATTGGTGCCGTTCCCCTTCGCAGTGGATGACCATCAGAGCGCCAACGGTCGCTATCTGGCCGACGAGGGCGCTGCGCAGCTGGTGCAGCAAAGCACATTAGATGAGGAAAAACTGGCCGGGATGTTGCGCGAGTACTGCGCCGATCCGGCACAGGGACGGGAGAAGCTGCGTGGGATGGCTAACAGTGCGCGCAATCTGGCACGTCCCGAAGCAACCAACGATGTCGTGGCGGCCTGTCTTGAGGTGGCCATTGAGGAGAAAGCGGCATGATCAAAGGTACCCCGGCAGAACTGGCCGGCAACAACGTGATGGGACGCATCCGCCATATCCATATGGTCGGGATCGGCGGTTCCGGCATGGGCGGTATCGCCGAGGTATTGCTCAACCTTGGCTATGCGGTAAGTGGTTCCGACCTGAAACCGAATGCGGTGACCCGTCACCTGGAAGCTAACGGTGCCACGATTTGTTTCGGCCATGCGGCAGAGAATATAGCCGGTTGTGACGTGGTGGTGACTTCCTCGGCAGTAAAAGAGGAGAACCCGGAGGTACAGGCGGCACGCGAAGCGCGTATTCCGGTCGTACCGCGCGCCGAGATGCTGGCGGAGCTGATGCGCTTCCGTCACGGCATCGCTGTGGCCGGTACGCATGGCAAGACCACCACCACCAGCCTGATCGCCAGCCTGATGGCCGAGGGTGGTGCCGACCCGACTTTTGTCATTGGTGGTCGTCTTAACAGCGCGGGCACCAATGCACGGCTCGGCGCCGGCCACTATCTGGTGGCGGAGGCGGACGAGAGCGACGCCTCGTTCCTCCACCTGCAGCCGATGACCGCTGTGGTGACCAACATCGACGCCGATCACATGGCCACTTACGACGGCGACTTTTCCCGCCTGCGTCAGACTTTTATCGAATTCCTGCACAATTTGCCCTTCTACGGTCTGGCGGTGCTCTGCATCGACGACGAAGAGGTACGCAACATCCTGCCCAGCGTGACTCGTCGGGTGATGACCTACGGTCTCGGTGAAGAGGCCGACATTCGCGCTACCGAACTGCGTTATGAGGGACTGCGCACACACTTTACCGTCTCCCGCAGTGGTCAGGAGAAGTGGTTGCAGGTGACGCTCAACATGCCGGGACGGCACAACGTGCTCAACGCCCTGGCGGCCATTGCCGTAGCCAGTGACCTGGGCGTCAGCGATGCGGCGATCATCGCCGCGCTGGACAAATTTCAGGGCATCGGCCGTCGCTTCCAGATCGGCGGTGAGGTGCAGACCGCCAACGGCAAGGTACTGCTGGTCGATGACTACGGCCACCATCCACGAGAAGTGGCTGCAACACTGGCGGCGGCGCGTGGTGCCTGGCCCGATCGTCGGCTGGTGGTGCTGTTCCAGCCGCACCGCTACAGCCGTACCCGTGACCTGTTTGAAGATTTTACCGAGGTGCTTTCCGAGGTCGATGCCCTGCTGGTGCTGGAAGTCTATGCCGCAGGCGAGGAGGCGGTGCCCGGCGCCGACAGCCGTACCCTGTGCCGGGCGATTCGTGCCCGTGGCAAGGTCGACCCGGTGTTTATCAGCGACCACGCGGAGCTGGCAACGACCCTGAACGGGGTACTTCAGGAGGACGATGTGTTGTTGACCATGGGCGCAGGCGATATCGGTGCGATTGCCCAGCGCCTACCGAGTGAACTGGAGGGAACAGCATGATGACCATGCGCAAGCCACAACCGCTGCGTGGTGAACTGCGCGAGGACGAACCGATGTCGCGCCACACCACTTGGCGCGTTGGTGGTGTGGCACGGCGTTACTACCGTCCCGCCGATCTGGCCGATCTGGTGGAGTTCATTCGCCGATTGCCGGAAGACGAACCGCTCTACTGGATTGGGCTAGGCAGCAATCTATTGGTCCGCGAAGGCGGGATTAGTGGCACGGTGATTGCCACCAGCGGCATGCTGAATGAAATGACCCGACTGGATGAAACTCGGGTGCGGGTGGAGAGCGGCGTCTCCTGTGCATTGGTTGCACGCTTCTGCGCTCGTGAAGGATTGGCCGGTGCCGAATTCCTCAGTGGTATCCCCGGCACCATGGGCGGTGCATTACGGATGAATGCCGGTTGCTTCGGTGGTGAAACCTGGCAATTGGTGGAGCACCTGGAGACTGTGGATCACCTGGGTGTACTGCGTACCCGTAGTCCGAGCGAATACCGTATCGGTTACCGCCATGTGGAAGCACCGCTGGGTGAATGGTTTGTTGCGGCACAACTGAAGCTGGAGCCGGGCGAGCCGGGCCAACTGCAAAACCGTATTCGTGAATTGCTCGAACTGCGCGGTGCCAGTCAGCCGACCCGTCTACCTAATGCCGGTTCGGTGTTCCGCAATCCTGAGGGCGATTATGCGGCGCGTTTGATTGAAGCTGCCGGACTCAAGGGGCGTTGCATCGGCGGTGCCTGTGTCTCGGACAAGCACGCCAATTTCATTGTCAACAACGGCGGCTCCACGGCAACCGAGATCGAGGCGCTGATCGAACTGGTACAGAACGAAGTAGAACTGAAACACGGTATCCGTCTGCAGCGTGAAGTGCACATTGTCGGCGAAAGAAAGGGGAGCATTGCATGAGCCAGGCCGTTTCCGATCCAGCGCAATTCGGCAAGGTTGCCGTGCTGTTGGGTGGTACTTCTGCTGAACGTGATATCTCGCTGAAAAGTGGGGCGACGGTATTGGCCGCACTGCAGGCGCGTGGCGTCGATGCCCATGCCATTGACGTCGGTGCGGATGTGATGCAGCAGTTGCAGGCAGCTGCTTTCGATCGCTGCTTCATTATGCTGCATGGTCGCGGTGGTGAAGACGGCACCATGCAGGGTGCCTTGGAACTTCTCGGTCTGCCCTATACGGGCAGTGGGGTGTTGGCTTCGGCATTGGGTATGGATAAGTGGCGCTGCAAATTGTTGTGGCAATCGTTGGGTTTGCCGGTACCGGCCTGCGTAGTACTGGATGAGAAGAGTGATTTTTCCGCTGTAGAAAAACAGCTCGATTTACCGCTGTTCGTCAAACCGGCCCGCGAAGGTTCGAGCGTCGGCATCAGCAAGGTGACGAAGCCCGGTGAACTGGCGGCGGCCTATGCCAAGGCCGCAGAGCACGATTCGTTAGTGTTGGCCGAGCAATACCTCGGCGGTGGTGAATATACGGTGGCGATCCTTGAGGGTAAGGCGCTACCCGTAGTGAAAATTGTGCCCCGTGCGGAATTTTACGACTACGAAGCCAAGTACCTGAGTAACGATACCGAATACCTTTGCCCTGCGGATCTCTCTGCGGAGAAGGAGCAGGCGTTGCAGCAACTGGCATTAAAGGCATTTGCCGCCGTAGGTTGTCATGGTTGGGGGCGCATCGACATTTTGCTTGATGAGGTAGGGCAGGCCTATCTACTGGAGGCCAATACCTTGCCGGGTATGACTGATCACAGCCTGGTGCCGATGGCGGCGAAGGCGGCAGGAATCGAGATCGACGAATTGGTCTGGCGAATTTTGCAGGGGAGTATGGATGGCGAAGCAGCCTAAAGGCGCCACGCGCAAAGGGACTGAAGAGCGTAAGCCGTTGCCGCGCTGGCCGCTGGCCGTGCTGTCGGTTGTAGCTGGCCTTGCTGTATTGGTCTGGTTGTTCGGTTTGTTGCTTGAGCCGGGCACCTTGCCGCTGAACACCATTCGTATCGAGAATCCACTAAAGCAGTTGAGTCAGGAGGATATTCGTAACGCGGTGCGACCCTATGTGAAAGAGGGCTTCATGTCGGTGGATGTGGATGAGATTCGCAAAGGACTGGAAACATTGCCATGGGTGGCTAGTGCCTCGGTGCGCCGTGAATGGCCTGATCTGCTGGTGGTGCGAGTGGAGGAGCAAAAAGCCGTGGCCCGCTGGAGCAACGGTGGTTTGCTGAGTGTGCGTGGAGATGTGTTTATGCCGTCAAATATGCAGCTGTGGGACAAGTTGCCGCTGCTGCGTGGTCCACTACACAGCGAAGGGAACGTAATGAAAGAGTACCAGGCGATGCAGGGGATGTTGGCGCCGTTGGGTTTGCGCATTTCGCACCTGACGATGAATGAGCGTCGTGCCTGGAGCATGAATTTGGAGAGTGGTTTGCAACTGCGCCTGGGGCGTCGAGATATGCACACCCGACTGCTGCGTTTTGTCCGTGTCTACAGCCGGGTGCTGAAACCGCAACAGGAGAAGATCGACAGTATCGATTTGCGTTACACCAACGGCTTTGCCGTCCGCTGGCGCGAAAGAAAACAGGCGGCGGCCTAGTCGGGAGGAAATGATTGTATGTCCAAAAAACCGGAAAAAAAGTTAATCGTTGCGCTGGATATCGGCACCTCCAAGGTGGTGGCGATCGTCGGCGAGATAAACGATGAAAACAGCGTCGATATTATCGGTATCGGCTCCCACCCTTCGCGCGGATTGAAGAAAGGGGTGGTGGTCAATATCGAGTCGACAGTGCAGTCGATTCAGCGTGCGGTGGAAGAGGCCGAGCTGATGGCCGGCTGCCAGATCCATTCGGTCTACGCGGGCATCGCCGGTAGCCACATCAAGAGTCTCAACTCGCATGGCATCGTTGCCATTCGCGAGAAAGAGGTGACACACGGTGATATGGATCGGGTGATCGATGCGGCGCGTGCGGTGGCGATCCCGGCGGACCAGCAGATCCTCCACGTGTTGCCGCAGGAATTCATCATCGACAACCAGGAAGGCATCCGCGAACCGGTCGGCATGTCAGGCGTACGACTCGAAGCGAAAGTGCATCTGGTGACCGGCGCGGTCAGTGCGGCACAGAACATTATCAAGTGTGTACGCCGCTGCGGTCTGGATGTGGACGATATCATTCTGGAGCAACTGGCCTCCAGTTACGCAGTGCTCAGCGAGGACGAAAAGGAACTGGGTGTCTGCCTTGTCGACATCGGTGGTGGTACCACCGACATCGCTGTGTTCAGCGAAGGGGCGATTCGTCATACCGCAGTGATTCCCATCGCTGGCGATCAGGTGACCAACGATATTGCCGTGGCGATGCGTACCCCGACGCAGAACGCCGAAGAGATCAAGATCAAATATGCCTGTGCCCTGACACAACTGGCCAATGCGGACGAGACCATCGAAGTACCCAGCGTTGGCGAACGTCCGCCGCGGCGTCTGGCTCGTCAGACGTTGGCCGAAGTGGTCGAGCCCCGTTACGAAGAGCTGTTCACCTTGGTCCAGGCGGAACTGCGTCGTAGCGGTTTCGAAGATATCTGCGCTGCGGGCATCGTCCTCACCGGCGGCACCTCGAAGATGGAAGGTGCGGTCGATCTGGCCGAGGAGATCTTCCATATGCCGGTACGTCTCGGTGTGCCGCAAGGGGTGAGTGGTCTGGTCGACGTGGTGCGCAACCCGATTTACGCCACCGGTGTGGGATTGCTGCTGTTCGGTCAGCACAACCGCGGTCAGGGGCTGAGTGAACTTGGTGGCGCAGGCGGAATGAAGAGTGTGATGCAGCGCATGAAGAGCTGGTTTCAAGGTAATTTCTAAGCAACTTTTGTTGACGGGGCGACCCGTTGGAGAGAGAGGAGGTGTTGTATGTTTGAACTGATGGATAGCAAAAGCCAGAGTGCGGTAATCAAGGTGGTCGGTGTTGGCGGCGGCGGCGGTAACGCTGTTGAGCACATGGTCTGTGCATCAATTGAAGGTGTCGATTTTATCTGCGCCAATACTGATGCCCAGGCACTGGAGCGTGCGTCAAGCAAGACCGTAATTCAGATCGGTACCCATATCACCAAGGGTCTTGGTGCTGGTGCCAATCCCGACATCGGTCGCCAGGCGGCGATGGAAGATAGGGATCGCATCGAAGAGGCACTGGCAGGCTCCGATATGGTCTTTATCACTGCGGGTATGGGTGGTGGTACCGGTACCGGTGGCGCACCTATCGTGGCTCAGGTGGCCAAGGAGATGGGTATCCTCACCGTTGCCGTAGTGACCAAGCCGTTCCCTTTCGAGGGTAACAAGCGCATGGGCGTGGCGGATGATGGCATCGCCGAACTGAAAAAGTATGTCGATTCCCTGATCACCATCCCCAACGAGAAGTTGCTGACCGTACTGGGCAAGCAGGTCACCCTGCTGGATGCCTTCAAGGCCGCCAACAACGTTCTGCTGGGCGCGGTACAGGGCATTGCCGAGTTGATTACCCGTCCCGGTCTGATCAACGTCGACTTTGCTGACGTGCGGACTGTAATGTCGGAAATGGGTATGGCGATGATGGGTACTGGCGTGGCTTCTGGTGAAGATCGTGCCCGCGAAGCGGCGGAAAGTGCCGTTGCCAGTCCGCTGTTGGAGGATGTGGACCTCTCTGGCGCCCGTGGCATCCTGGTCAACGTGACCGCCGGTCTGGATATGGCCATCGGTGAGTTCGAGGAGGTGGGTAACACCATCAAACAGTTCGCCTCCGACAACGCGACCGTGGTGGTCGGTACCGTCATCGATCCGGAAATGCAGGATGAACTGCGGGTTACCGTGGTTGCTACCGGTCTTGGCCGAGGTGCGGAGTCTGTCGCAGAACAGCCGGTTAAATTGGTGGTAAATAAACAGAAGCACGACGTGGATTACGACCGGCCGACCGTTTTGCGGAACAAGGCAGGTAGTGCGGAAGTCACAGCTGATAAGGCGGCTGATAACAGTATGGAATATCTGGATATTCCGGCGTTTCTCCGCCGACAGGCTGACTGACTCGCCTCCGGGCGAGATTGTCAGGAATTGTGAATCCTTTCACTAGGCAGGGGTAATCCCTGTGTGGTACCATGCACGTCCGACAATGGGGCGGAGTGCCTGCAAATTCAGGGGTTTATAGGGTCAATGATTCGCCAGCGAACACTTAAAAATGTCATCCGTGCGACCGGTGTAGGTCTGCACACCGGTGAAAAGGTCTATTTGACCCTGCGTCCTGCTCCTGTTGATGCCGGTATTATCTTCCGTCGCATCGATCTGGATCCTGTCGTGGAAGTTCAGGCCAAAGCGGAAAATGTGGGTGAAACCACTCTCTCCTCGACGCTGGCAGATGGCGATGTACGCATCTCCACCGTTGAACACCTCCTTTCCGCCATGGCCGGGCTTGGTATCGATAACGCATATGTCGATCTGAGTGCTGCCGAGGTGCCGATCATGGACGGTAGCGCGGGCCCATTCGTATTCCTGATCCAGTCAGCTGGCATCGTTGAACAGAACGCACCCAAACGCTTTATTCGCATTAAGAAAACCGTGCGAGTAGAAGATGGCGACAAATGGGTGCAGTTCGATCCGTTCAGCGGTTTCAAGGTCTCCCTCTCTATTGATTTCGATAACCCGGTCTTTACCTGCCGCAGTCAGGTGGCGGAAATCGATTTCTCCACCATCTCCTTCGTCAAGGAAGTGAGCCGTGCGCGTACCTTTGGCTTTATGAGTCAACTGGAGTCGCTGCGGGCTCGCAATCTGGCTCTGGGTGGTAGCCTGGACAATGCCATCGTCGTTGACGACTACCGGATTTTGAATGAAGACGGTTTGCGTTACGAAGATGAGTTCGTCAAGCACAAGGTGCTTGATGCCATCGGCGACCTCTATCTGCTTGGCCATAGCCTGATCGGTGCCTTTAGCGGGCACAAATCCGGCCACGCCATGAACAACCAACTCTTGCGTACCCTGCTAGCCAATGAGGATGCATGGGAACTGGTGACCTTCGAAGATCCGAAGGAGGCGCCTATTTCTTACATGCAGCCGGTGGCAGCGGGTTAAGAACAACTATAACGGTCAGATACTCAACTATCTGGCCGTTTTCGTTTAGCCAGGTGCCGTAAGGCGGCACTGAGTTGCGGATCTTCGATACCTTCCGCACATTGGCTGAGACATTCCGAGGCGTTTGCCGACATAGAGGCGCGCCGAATGGGGTGGGAGGTGTCTGCAGGTGAGACGGGTGGCGTGATTCTGACATCTATGCTGTCGACCCCGTTTAACCGCTCATTACTTCGAAGTTTTTGTAGTAGTTGCGGGGCCATATAGCGCACGCGAGTGGCCCAGGCGGAAGAATCGGCGGTGAGGATCAGGGTTTTGTCCCGGATATTGGCCAGCTGGCAGTGAGATGCCAGTTCGCTTCCCAGAAACTCGCTGATCAGGATGTTGAGTCCCTGAAGCTGCCGGCCGCGACGAATGATACCGTCCAGCGAGCCGTTTTCCTGGCCGGTGAAGAGTTCGGGTAATGTCTTTGCTTTATTGATCGACATGCCTCTATGGTACAAACTGTTGTTATGCAACACAAAAATATGGGCAGAGTATAGATGAACGTACTACTGGTATCCAAACGTCTTGGCGGTTCCGGCTGCCTGAGTCTTGATCGAGGCAAAATCGTCGCGATTGCCGCGGTGGTTTTCATCGCCCTGCCGGTGCTGGCATTGTATGGCGGTTATCAATTGGGTCGCAAAGATGCGCCAGTCGATCCGTTGGCTCTGGCGACTGCCGTTAATGCCGAGCTGGACAAACAACAGGCCGAAATTTCTGAAGCCAAACGTGTTGCCGATGAAAATCTGAATGCACTGACTTTACGTTTGGGCAAGATGCAGGCGCATGTTATCCGTCTTGATGCGCTGGGTCAGCGCCTGACCCGTAGCGCCGGTCTGGATAGTGGTGAGTTCGACTTTTCTACTCCTCCTGCGCAGGGTGGTCCGGAAGAGGCTGCTACTGGCACAACCATTAAAGTGGACGATTTCATGGCACAGCTGAACGAGCTGTCCAAGCAGCTTGATGATCGCGATAAGCAGCTGAATGTGCTGGAATCGATGATTATGAATCGCAACCTCCAGGCTGAAGTGCTCCCTGCTGGTCGTCCTATTGCCAAGGGTTGGCAATCTTCTGCCTACGGCATTCGCAATGATCCCTTCACCGGCAAGCCCGAATTCCACAAGGGCGTAGACCTGGCAGGTAAGGATGGCAGCGAGATTATGTCGGTAGCCGCTGGCGTGGTGACATGGTCAGGCAAGCGTTACGGTTACGGTAATATGGTAGAGGTCAACCACGGTAACGGCTATGTAACGCGCTATGGCCACTGCAAGGAAACGCTGGTTAAGGTGGGTGATACCATCAAGAAAGGTCAACTGATTGCCAGGATGGGATCAACCGGCCGTTCAACCGGACCGCACGTGCATTTTGAAGTATGGGTAAATGGTCGAACCGTTGATCCGGGCAAGTATCTCTACGCATCTAATTGATTGTCCACCTCGCTGTGGACAGCGAATGCTCCCGTTGAGGAGCAAACAGGCCGCATCGTTGGATGCGGCTTTGTCGTTTAATAAGCCTGCCATCCCGTTGTTGGCAAGTGAACAATATGTCATTTAGAAATAACAAACCGGGCATCAATAATAACCAAACACTTTCGGGTACTCGCTATTCGGCCCGTGGTGTCGCCCTTTGCCTCTCTTTCGTTCTCGCTGCCTGTTCCAATAACCCGATGCGTGATGCAGCGGTCGACAGTCAGGAGACGCCACAAAATCTGCGTATTGCCGCTGTTGGCGACATTATGCTGGGCAGTGATTATCCAGAGGATCGTTTACCTACGGAAGATCTGCATCTGTTGCAGGCAATGACGGAGGATTTGCAGCAGGCGGACATCACCTTTGGAAATCTTGAAGGGACACTGTTGGACGGTGGTGAGCCGGTTAAGCAGTGTGCTTCCGGAAAAAGTTGTTACCTTTTTCGAACCCCCAGCCGGTTTGTTGAACAATTAAAGAACGCAGGCTTCGATGTCCTGAGCCTTGCCAATAATCACGCCCGTGACTTTGGTGAGATCGGTAGAGATAGCAGTATGGCGATCCTGCGTGAGGCGGGTATTGCCCATAGTGGTCGCGATGGCGATGTTGCCATTCTCCAGATCAAAGGACAGTCTGTTGCTGTGATCGCTTTTGCGCCATTCAAGGGTGCAAACGATATGCTCGATCTGGTTCGGGCAAAGGGACAAATTCAGCAACTCGCAAACGAGCACAATATTGTCATCGTCTCTTTCCACGGTGGTGCGGAAGGCGACGACAGAATGCGAATTCCGTTCGAGCATGAGATTTTTCATGGCGAGGATCGCGGTGATGTTGTGGAATTTGCCCACATGGCGGTGGATGCGGGTGCCGATCTGGTCATCGGCCATGGTCCTCATGTTCCGCGTGCCCTGGAGCTTTATCAGGATCGATTGATTGCCTATAGCCTGGGTAATTTTTCCACCCACTGGGGCATCAATATTCGTGGTCATAATGGCGTCGCGCCACTGCTCGTCGCCGATATTGATGGGAACGGACGCTTTCAGGGCGGCAAAATTGTTTCGGCGAAACAGCAACGTGAAGTCGGTACCTTGCCTGATCAGCAGCATACTGCTGCCCGTATTATTGCCGAGCTTACCCAGACAGACTTTCCTCGCACTCCACTGGTAATCGACCAGCGGGGCACCATCCGCATTACCTCGCCTTCTCTGGCGTCTGGTTCATCTCCTGGGAGTGATAGCATAGGGGGTATATCACCCCTGGCGAAGAATGAGTAACGGGTAGCGAGAGCACCGTACTCTTTTGATGCAATTAATTCCCGTAAAGGCAAAAAAATATGATTACCAAATTATTTAGCAGCGTATTTGGCAGCCGCAATGATCGTGCAGTCAAACGTATGCGAAAGGCTGTGGACTCAATCAATGCGCTGGAAGCTGAATTCGAGTCGCTGAGTGACGATGCTCTACGTGCTAAGACTGACGAATTCAGGCAACGTATCAATGCTGGTACAACGGTCGACGAATTGTTGCCTGAGGCGTTTGCTGTCGTCCGTGAGGCAGGTAAACGTGTCTTTGGTATGCGCCACTATGATGTACAGATGATAGGTGGCATGACTCTGCACCAGGGGAAAATCGCTGAAATGCGTACCGGTGAGGGTAAAACACTTATGGCGACCCTGCCGGCATATCTGAATGCCCTGCCAGGCAACGGCGTTCATGTTATTACGGTAAACGATTACCTGGCACGCCGGGATGCGGAGTGGATGGGGAAGTTGTATGAATTCCTGGGCCTGACAACGGGTGTCATTGTTAATGGTCTCAATCAGGAAGAGCGACAGCAGGCCTATGCCTGTGACATCGTGTACGGTACCAACAACGAGTTCGGTTTTGATTATCTGCGCGATAACATGGCATTTAGCCTGGAAGAAAAGGCGCAACGTGAACTGAACTTTGCCATCGTCGATGAAGTGGATTCCATCTTGATTGATGAGGCCCGTACTCCATTGATTATTTCTGGTCAGGCCGATGACAGTTCCAGCCTCTACACCAGTATCAATAAACTGGTGCCTCAGCTGAAGAAGGTCCAGGAAGAGGATGGTCCAGGTGATTTCACCGTCGATGAAAAATCAAAGCAGGTATATCTGAGCGAAGAAGGTCACGAGCATATTGAAAACATGTTACTGCAGCAAGGTCTGCTGGCTGAAGGTGACTCGCTCTACGATGCGGCAAATATCAACTTGATGCATCATGTTAATGCGGCACTTCGGGCTCATGTGCTATTCCAGAAGGATGTAGACTATATTGTCAGCAATGGTCAGATTGTAATCGTAGACGAGTTCACTGGTCGTACCATGCCAGGCAGACGTTGGTCTGATGGCCTGCATCAGGCCATTGAGGCTAAAGAAGGCGTTGCCATACAGAACGAGAACCAGACTCTGGCCTCGATCACCTTTCAGAATTATTTCCGTCTGTACAACAAATTGTCTGGTATGACAGGTACTGCCGATACAGAGGCCTACGAATTCCAGCAAATTTACAATCTTGAAGTTCTGGTTATTCCGACGCATCGTCCCATGATCCGTAATGATATGGGTGATCTGATCTACTTGAGTGCACGGGAGAAGTTCGACGCGATCATCGAAGATATTCAGGATTGCCATAAACGTGAACAGCCTGTGTTGGTGGGTACAACATCCATCGAAATATCCGAGTATTTATCTGGTCTGCTCAAGAAAGCAGGTATCAAACATGAAGTATTGAATGCCAAACAGCATGACCGTGAAGCTGAGATCGTCGCACAGGCTGGTCGTCCTGGTGCGGTGACTATTGCGACCAACATGGCCGGTCGCGGTACCGATATTGTGCTGGGCGGTAACTTGGATGCGGCGATAGCCGCGATGGGTGAAGATGCAACGGAAGCTGACATCGAAAAAGAAAAGGCGGCATGGCATGAACGGCATCAACGTGTGCTTGATGCGGGCGGCTTGCATATCATTGGTACAGAGCGCCATGAGTCACGGCGCATCGATAACCAGTTGCGTGGCCGTTCAGGCCGTCAGGGTGATCCAGGTTCGACACGCTTCTATCTTTCTCTGGAAGATAATTTGATGCGCATTTTTGCTTCGGACAAGGTGTCTGCAATTATGCAGCGTCTTGGCATGCAGGAAGGTGAGGCGATTGAGCATCCCTGGGTTTCCCGCGCCATTGAGAATGCCCAGCGCAAGGTAGAAGGTCATAACTTCGATATTCGGAAAAGCCTGCTCGAATACGACGACGTCGCTAATGACCAGCGTAAGGTCATTTATGAACAGCGTGCCGAACTGATGGCAGAGGACGATGTGTCTGAAATGATTCAGGCTATTCGTCATGATGTGGTAAATGCGGTCATCGATGAATATATTCCGCCACAGAGCATCGAAGAGCAATGGGATGTTGCTGGACTCGAAACACGTCTGGAAGATGACTTTGCTGCCAGATTTGATATCCGTGGTTGGTTGGAAACAGACAGTAATCTGCATGAAGAGTCTCTGCGCGAACGGATTCTTAACGCGATGGAATCACTCTACGCCGCCAAGGAGCAGCAGGCAGGTAGCGAGGTTATTCGTCACTTCGAGAAGGCCATTATGTTGCAGGTGTTGGATACCCTGTGGAAGGAACATCTTGCCGCGATGGATTATCTCCGTCAGGGGATTCACTTGCGTGGTTATGCGCAAAAAAATCCTAAGCAGGAGTACAAGCGCGAAGCCTTTGAGCTGTTTACTCAACTCCTTGACCGGATTAAATACGATGTTATTAAAATCGTCTCTCGCGTAGAGGTCAAGGCAGAAGATGATGTGGCGGCAGTTGAGCAACAGCGTCGTGAAGCGGGTGAAATGAAATACGAGCACAGTGAGACCAGCAGTTTTGCTGTCGATGAAACTCCAGCTGGGGATGAGGCGGACGAACAAGCACAGCCGTTTGTTCGTGATGGACGTAAGATTGGACGTAATGAACCCTGTCCCTGTGGGTCGGGAAAGAAATACAAACAGTGTCATGGCAAGGTAGCCTAGTGGAGTAGATATGTATGGCTGTCTCATATAAGGGGTTACCAAAATTACTCCCTGTTCAGGGTGTTAGGATTGCCACGGCATCGGCTGGAATTAAAAAGCCAGGCAGAAAAGATGTCACGCTGTTTGAGTTAACTGATGAGTGCACGGTTGCCGCGACATTTACCCGCAATCTGTTCTGCGCTGCCCCGGTGATAATTGCCAGGGAACATCTGACCAAACAATCCCCGCGCTATCTGTTAATTAATACAGGGAATGCCAATGCAGGAACCGGGAAGACAGGGCTGGAGCATGCGAAACAGTGCTGCCACTTTGTCGCGGATGCTGCTGGTTGTGACAGTGAAACCGTACTGCCTTTTTCAACGGGCGTGATAGGTGAGCCCCTGCCAGTGGAGCGAATTCAACGCGTAGTACCGGAGTTGCTTGCCGGGCTATCCACGGAGCATTGGCAGGAAGCCGCATCTGCAATTCTTACCACAGATACAGTGCCCAAAGGCGCATGTCGAAAACTTAAACTTTCTTCTGGCGAAGTAGTGATAAGCGGCATTGCCAAAGGTTCTGGCATGATCAGGCCGGACATGGCTACGATGCTCGCATTTGTGGCGACTGATGCGCTCATACCACAAAATAGGCTTGATAAATTAGTCCACACTGCGGTTGACCAGTCATTTAATCGAATCACGGTGGATGGTGATACATCGACCAATGATGCCAGCGTGCTGATCGCTACTGGTGCCTCTGGCACTGATCCTACGCTGAATGATGAAGATATGGTGCTGTTTACTACTGCCTTGATTGAAACCCACGTAGAACTTGCTCAGCAGATAGTTAAAGACGGTGAAGGTGCAACTAAATTTGTCACAATCGATGTGGTGGCGGGTAAGAGCGAAGAAGAGTGCAAGCAGGTTGCTTATACGATTGCCCATTCCCCACTGGTTAAGACGGCGCTATTTGCATCGGATCCCAATTGGGGAAGAATCCTTGCAGCTGTTGGCCGCTCAGGTATTTCTGATCTGAATCTGTCGGGGGTGAACATTTACCTCGGTGAGGTCTGTATTGTCCGACAGGGAGAGCCCGCTGCAGAATATACGGAAGAGAAGGGGGCTCAGGTTGTGTCTGCGGATGAGATAACGATACGCGTTGAACTTAATCGTGGAGATCTCGCGGCAACTGTTTGGACCTGCGATTTTTCCTATGACTATGTGAAAATTAATGCTGAATATCGCACTTGAGTGAGTTAACTGGCTGCCATGTCTGAGATGCGCTTACATGTTGCCGTTGCCGTAGTAAGCGATAGTGAGAATCGAATCCTGTTGTCCAAGCGACATCCCGATTCACATCAGGGCGGATTGTGGGAATTTCCAGGTGGCAAGATTGAGACTGGAGAATCGGTAGAGCAGGCTCTGGTTCGGGAATTACAAGAAGAACTTGGCATTACTGCAAAAGCCTATCGGCCGTTGATTCAGATTCCCCACGATTATCCTGAGCAGACAGTAATGCTCGATGTCTGGAAGGTGCTTGCCTACGAAGGTCAACCAGCTGGTGTTGAGGGGCAAACTGTTGAGTGGGTCAATGAAAGCAGGTTGCCAGACTATTCAATGCCGGTAGCAAATCACGCTATAGTCAAGGCACTTTCATTGCCAGATAAATACCTGATTACTCCAGAACCGGGTTCTATCGATTCAGAATGGAACCTATTTCTGGAGCAACTCGAGAAAAGCGTTTCTAGAGGTATTCAACTGCTTCAGTTCCGCAGCAGAGAACTAAGTAAAGCGCAATATACTGAACTGGCTACAGAAGTGGTGAAAATCTGTCATGCGCTAGACTGTAAAGTCTTGCTGAATTCCAGTGGATCAGGTTTTAGCGATATTGCCATTGCCGATGGCATCCATTTGACCTCGCAGCATCTCCTGCAACAGGAACAGCGAGTTATTTCGAACGATAAACTCTTATCAGCATCCTGTCACACAGAAGCTGAATTGGAACAGGCACACAAGATTGGCTGTGATTTTATTGTTCTCAGTCCTGTAAACAGAACAGCATCACATCCTGATGCAACCCCGCTTGGTTGGCGTGATTTTTCTCAACTGGCCGCCATGACGGCAATCCCTGTCTATGCACTAGGTGGAGTCAGTAGCGAGCAATTATCACTTTCATGGGATTCTGGAGCGCAAGGTGTCGCAGGTATAAGTTCATTCTGGGTGAGCGAGGTGTGTGGTGCAGTATAAATATATTACCATGTTGCTGAGTGGGTTGGTGCTACAGGCATGCAGCCCGGATAAAGTAGAAGTGATTGAACTTGGTAAAATGACATCGTGTGATGCATCCACGATCAGCTGTCAATTCGAGTCCGACACGGCAAACTTGAATCTACGCCTGGGGCCAGATGTTAGACCATTGAAACCATTCAATGTCGAACTTGAAGTTAGAAGTCAGACTATTCATCCAGAGAAGATCATCGTTGATTTTCAGATGGTGGGTATGGACATGGGTATGAATCGCTACCAGATGCTGCATAAGGGGAACATCTGGGAAGGTAACGCTACTTTACCAGTGTGTACCGCATCAAGAATGGACTGGGTCGCGCTGGTTGAGATGGTAGAACGAGGACGTATCTATCGCGTTAGTTTTCCTTTCCATACGGAGTAGTACTGTCGATTATTTCGTTGGGATTTGCTTTCTCTCCCGCAATAGCATTACACTCACTAGCCCAGTCTCCCAGATCTATAAGTTTGCAGCGCTGACTACAGAAAGGTCTCCATGGGTTATTTTCCCAATGGGTTTCCTTTTTGCACTGTGGGCATTGCAGTTTTCTTTTCATAGTCGGCAGAGCTCTAGCTGGAAATGGATGTCAGCATTAACCAACTCATATTTTTGTTCCTTGCTACGTTGCAGAAATCGAACGGTAAATCGATGTTTGCTGCCGCTTATTTCTGCATAGTATGGTGCTGAGCGGGGTAACCGTATTCTGATCATTTGGTAGGGTAAGGTCTTTTCAAGTTGCTCGGTGTAATTTCCTGCTGTAGCCGTCTTGTCCTGAAATTCAGTGCTTCCACGTATCATCTTGAAGAGCAACTCAATGGTTTGACGAATGGGATCCAGTGATGTGTACCAACGCTTCTGATCGGCAAGTCGCTGTTGTGGATCACTATGTAGCCATAGATTATAACGTGGTAGGTCAAAATCACATGTTCCGCCAGGGATGGAGCTGCGTTGCCGAATCGTACTGAGGAGTTCGTCACTCTTCAGTTCACTTCCTGGCGCGGCAGTCATTGCGTGAATGTTATCTATGAGATGCTCGAGTGCGCGTAGGATTGAGCCAAGCCGATCATGGTCAACATTCGGATAACTCATTAACTGGCCGAGATTATCGGTAGAACGCTCCAGCTCTTTTAATAACTCTGTCCGGATATCACCTCTTGAGAAGAGTTCCAATATATCAAGAAGGGTCGATACAAATATGCGACTACACCAGACGTGATCCTGTTCCAGGAAATAAGTGGCCTGACGAAACAGATGCTCAAGTCGCAACATCATGCGGATGCGTTCATTGAGTGGGTGTTCGTATACGGTATAGTCCTGCATTGAGGGTCCTGATCTTAAATTTGAGCTGGTGGTCTGTATTCTAGACTAGTTGAGTATAGTATAGATGCAGTTTTTCAACCTGGCGGTGTATCGAATCAAGATCAGAGTCATTGTGTATTACATCGTCTGCAACAGCTAGTCGTTGCTGTCGAGTCACTTGCGTGTTCATGATTTGCCGTATGTCAGATGGTCGACGGCCATCTCTACTGGATGCGCGTGCGATTTGTAATTCTTCCGGGCAGTCAACCACCAGAATACGATCCACATAGCTGTTCCAGTGCTTCTCAATAAGTAATGGGATCGCAATGACAACATAGGGGGCAGGCATGGTGCTTATCTGCTGCTTAAGCAATTTACGAATCTCTGGATGGACAATAGATTCAAGCTCTCCGAGTTTTACATCATCGGCAAACACGATATCTCGGAGTTTCTTACGATCGAGAGTACCATCCGAGAGCAAAATATCGTTGCCGAAATTTTCCACTAGCATATTAAAACATGGACTACCAATCGTGACTGCCTGACGTGCCAGAGAATCCGTATCTATGATGGGTACACCAAGATTAGAGAACATTTTGCAGACGGTGGACTTTCCACATCCAATACCACCGGTCAAACCTATCTTTAGCATGGCTAGTAGGCGATGAAGGATAGATAGATAGAGTTGATCTCATCTCCCCAAAGCATAGCGATCCAGCCAGCGATCGCCAGATAGGGACCGAAAGGTATCGGTATCTGCTTGTCGCGGCCCATGAAGATAATCATGGCAAGGCCGACAATGGCACCCGCGAATGATGACAGTAGAATAATCAGCGGGAGTTTTTGCCAGCCGAGCCAGGCACCAAACAGTGCCAGTAATTTGAAATCACCATAGCCCATGCCTTCTTTCCCCGTCAGGATCTTGAACAGCTGGTATACGAACCAAAGTGCTAAATAGCCTGCGATAGCACCGATAATTGCGGATTGCATGTCGGTGAAGATACCGAAGATACTTAGGCCAAGCCCTAACCACAGGAAAGGGAGAGTAATGTCATCTGGAAGAAGTTGGTGATCGATGTCGATGAAGGACAGCGATATCAGAGCCCATGTTAACAACAGGGTAAAAAGGGTTACCCAGTTGAATCCAAGCTGCCACGCGACAATTCCACTTAATATGGCTGTGAATAATTCAATAGCCGGGTAGCGCATGGAGATGTGGTTTTTGCACTGTTTGCAGCGACCACGTAAAAGCAGATAACTCAGTACGGGTATGTTTTCTAAAGCGCTGATTTGGTGACCGCATTCTGGGCAACGCGAGCGCGGTGTAACTAGATTGAAGGGGGGGCTATTAGTGCTTTGCTTATCTCCAGATAGTTCTTTGCACTGTTCTTCCCAGTTTGTAAATAAAATAACCGGAAGTCTAAGTATGACAACATTTAGGAAACTACCAATTAGTAAACCTAAAATGGCAGAAAAAATAGAAAATATCAGCGGCTGAGTCTGAAATATATATATCGCGGCATCGAGCACTCGATGATTAACCTATGACTGAGCCCATCTTGAATATTGGAAGATACATGGCGATTACAAGTCCACCTACCAGGACACCTAGGACCGCCATAATTAGTGGCTCTAGCAAGCTACTAAGACCATCGACAGCATCATCAACCTCTTGTTCATAGAAGTCGGCAACCTTGCCAAGCATGTGGTCAAGCGATCCCGCCTCTTCACCAATGGAGGACATTTGCACCACCATGTTGGGAAATATATTAGTTTGTTCCATCGCGGCTGTTACAGAGGTACCCGTAGAAACATCACCACGCATTTGTATGACAGCAGCACGATATTTGGCATTGCCAACTGCCCCAGCGACGGACTCTAATGCCTCAACCAGTGGCACACCTGCAGCAAACATAGTGGATAGTGTTCGTGCGAATCGTGCGATAGCTGCCTTATTCAGGATATTGCCAACGATAGGGATGGTTAGTGAGAAACGTTCGAGATTGTCGCTAAATGTTTTGGATCGTTGTTTGGCCTGAAAGAACGCATAGGCGAATAATCCTAGTCCGCCGAAAATGACGTACCAATATTCCTGGAAAAATTCTGATAAATGTACGACAAATAGAGTAAGGGCTGGCAGGTCGGCACCAAATCCGGAAAATAAATCTTTAAACTGCGGAATAACAAATATTAGCAGGATCGCTGTGATGATGAAAGCAACAATGACGACAGCAGTTGGGTAAAATAATGCCTTCTTTATTTTGGATTTCAGAGCCTCGGTTTTTTCTTTATAGGTGGCTATTTTATCCAGCAGTGTCTCCAAAATACCTGCTTGTTCCCCTGCATTAACAAGGTTACACATCAATTCATCGAAGTGTTTCGGTTGTCGCCGAAATGCATCTGCGAGGGTTGATCCACCTTCAACATCGGCTTTTACTGAGTTGATCATGTTGCGTAAATTCGGGTTTTCGGCGCCCTTTGCCATGATTTCGAAGGATTGTACCAAGGGAACACCCGATGACATCATGGTAGCAAGTTGTCGTGAAAAGATAGCGATATCTCTGGGTTGGATTTTCTTTCCTTTTGGACTACCACTACCAAAAAGATCTCTTGCTTTCCGTTTTACCTTGGTGGGATTAACACCCTGGCGTCGCAAATCTGCCTTCGCTAACACCAAATTGTTCGCGACAATTTCACCTTTCTTTTTTAGACCCTTTCGATCGACACCTTCCCAAACGAAGGTATCCATCTTGACCTGTTTTGCCTTTGCCTTCGCAGCTTGTGCCATAATGCCGATTAGTCCTTGGTCACACGGTTAACTTCTTCGAGGCTGGTAACGCCATCTCGAACTTTTTTCAGGGCAGAATCTCGTAAATCAGGAATCTTTTCTTTCTTCGCCTGGTCTGCCATTTCATAGGCAGATGCGCCTTTCATAATTAACTTACCCATATCTTCTGAGATAGGCAGTACCTGATAGATGCCGACCCGACCTTTGTAACCATCAGTGCATTGATCGCAGCCAACTGCTTTGAACAGCTTGAGTTTTGGTATCTCTTCAGCGCTGAAACCTTCTTCGAGCAATGCTTCTTTGGGAACATCTTCGACTGCCTTGCAGTGGTTACATAATCGGCGCGCAAGGCGTTGCGCGATGATCAGATTGAGTGCTGAGGCGATATTGTAGGGTGGAACACCAATGTTCATCAGACGCGCAATAGTTTGCGGAGCGTCGTTGGTGTGCAGGGTCGACATCACCATGTGGCCCGTTTGCGCGGCCTTGATCGCGATTTCGGCAGTTTCCAGGTCACGAATCTCACCAACCATTATGATGTCAGGGTCCTGACGGAGGAAGGCTTTTAATGCCGCGGCAAAGGTAAGGCCTACTTTAGGGTTGACGTTGACTTGGTTGATACCTTCCAGGTTGATCTCGGCCGGATCCTCCGCAGTGGAGATATTCACCGTCGAGGTATTGAGAATGTTCAAGCCGGTATAGAGAGAAACAGTTTTACCCGAACCGGTTGGGCCAGTAACCAGAATCATGCCGTACGGTTTGGCCAGGTTCTCCATGTAGAGGTCTTTTTGTTCAGGCTCGTAACCCAGCGCATCGATACCCAGCTTGGCACTGGAGGGATCAAGAATACGTAGTACGATCTTTTCCCCGAACAGGGTAGGGCAGGTGCTGACACGGAAGTCGATAGCCTTGTTTTTCGACAGGGTCAGCTTAATACGGCCATCTTGTGGTACCCGCTTCTCGGAGATATCCAGTCGCGACATAACCTTGATACGAGCAGCGATCTTACCAGCCAGTTGAATCGGTGGATTGGCTATCTCATATAGCATACCGTCCTGGCGCAGACGTACACGATAGCGTTTTTCATAGGGTTCGAAGTGGATATCCGATGCGCCTTTGTTGATCGCATCAAGCAGAATCTTGTTAACGAAACGGACGACGGGTGCGTCATCGACCTCAAGGTCACTGGCGTTTTCCTTTTCCTGTTCGTCATCATCAGAGCTAATGTCGAGATCGTCGAGGCTGGAGTCACCAAGGTCGGTCATGGAGGTATCGTGTGCCTCCATCGCCTTGTCGATCATGCTGTTGAGTTTGTTTTCCTCCACCAGTACCGCTTCCGTGTGGGCGCTGACGTGGAAGCGGATTTCATCCAGGGCAACCAGATTTGTGGGATCCGATACGGCGACAAACATGCGATTGCCACGTTTGAACAGCGGCAGGGCATGATGGGCACGGACCAGCTTTTCGTCCACCATTTTGGTGACATCGCTGTCCAGCTCCATTGCATCCAGGTCAAAGACGGGGACGCCGAATTCCTGGGAGGCGGCCATCGCCAAGTCACGGGCGCGGATCTTGTTTTTACCGACAACGTAGCTGACAAAGGGGACTTTCTGTTTGGTGGCCTCTTCAGCGGCCTGCAGCGCGTCCTCTTCGCTGAGCATGCCCTCGTTGACTAGCTTGCGTGCCAGACCGCTGAGGGAAACGTTGAGCTTTGTCGTTGCCATATCCTTGATACCAAAGGTTTTATCGTTGCACAGCTGCTAGCTAACCTTATGTTATTTTACGCCCCATTTCTACTGAAATTCGTCGGGATTGGTACTCGGTTCAAGCCTTATCGAAGCAAGCCTTGGAGTAAATTGGAGCTAGGGAGCGGGGGTAAAACGCATCGACAGGTCTACAGCAAGGAGATTCTTGGTGATCTCGCCGACGGAGATAAAATCGATTCCGGTTTCGGCAAAATCCCTTATGTTTTCTAGTGTTATACCGCCCGAGGCTTCCAGTTTTGCTTTCCCACGGGCAATATCCACGGCTTCACGCAACTGCTTCGGGAGCATATTGTCCAGCAGCAGAATATCTGCGCCCGCGTCCAGTGCTTCCTTAACTTCAGTTATATTTTCCACCTCGACTTCCACTGGTATACCCATCGGCGCTTGGTGGCGCGCCTGGGCGACTGCGTTGGCGATGGAACCGGCGGCGGCAATATGGTTTTCCTTGATCAATACTCCGTCAAACAGCCCAATGCGATGATTGCGGCCGCCGCCGCACTTTACTGCGTATTTTTGGGCCAGCCGCATGCCAGGGAGAGTCTTGCGTGTATCCAGCACTTCCACATCAGTCCCTTTGACCGCCTCGACGTAGCGTGCTGCACGTGTGGCGGTACCCGACAGGGTCTGCAGGAAGTTGAGTGCAGTACGTTCGCCTGTCAGCAATGCCCGCGCGGGACCGCTGAGGGTACACAGGATTTTGCCAGGCTGGACCCGGTAACCATCCTCTACATACCAGTCCACATGAATGGCTTGATCAAGCTGGGCGAAAACCTGCGAAAACCACTCACAGCCGCAGATCACGGCATCTTCACGGCTAATAACCGTTGCCTTGGCTTGGTTGGTTTCTGGAATGAGTGCAGCCGTGATATCACCCTGGCCGATATCCTCGGCCAGGGCGACACGTACCTGTTCACGGATGTAATCGAGAGTAAGTGAGAGAGGCACCTTAAAGAATATCCAGCAATTCGACCTCGAAGACCAAGGTGGCATTGGGTGGGATTACGCCGCCCGCGCCACGGGGGCCGTATCCCAGTTGCGGCGGAATGGTCAGCTTGCGTTTGCCGCCGGTCTTCATCCCGACGACGCCTTCGTCCCAGCCCTTGATCACCATTCCCGCGCCAAGGTTGAAGCGAAATGGTTCATTGCGGTCCTTGCTGGAATCGAATTTGGTGCCGTCGGTGAGCCAGCCAGTATAGTGCACGGAAACCGTTTGGCCGCTCTCGGCGATGCTGCCTTCACCCTCGTTTAACTCCTCGATTTTCAGTCCTGAAGTGGTGGTAATTTCACTCATTTTTGTCGTTCTCCCGCAGAAGTGGTTAGGTGGGCCGGCCCGCAAGCCGCGCCAAATAGCGTGTTAACGGTTTCCCGTCGAAAAGTAGTCGTCTTTCAATTTCTTCACCAATCCCGCCAAAAGTACCAACGCAAGCAGGTTCGGCAGTGCCATCAGAATATTGGTCACATCGGCAATATTCCATACCAAATTGAGCGGAACCGCGGCACCGAAGACGACCAACACGGTATAGATCACACGATAGGGCATTACCGCTTTCTCACCGAAAAGGAAGTGCGCCGAGCGGTCGCCGTAATAGGACCAGGCAATGATAGTGGAAAAAGCGAACAGCGCCAGGCCGATGCCCACCACCATCGCTCCGCCATTGCCCAGGCTCTGGCTGAAGGCATAGGCAGTCAGAGCTGCACCAACGGCATCTTCAGGGGCACTGGTGTAGGCACCGGTAACCACGATCACCAGGCCGGTCATGGTACAGATCACGATGGTATCGACAAACGGTTCCATCATCGCCACCAGACCTTCGCGTACCGGTTCGTTGGTACGGGCTGCGGCGTGGGCCATCGGTGAGGAGCCGAGTCCTGCCTCGTTGGAGAAGAGGCCACGCGCCACCCCCCAACGGATCGCCTCGCCGACGGCTGCGCCACCGACCGACCAGGGATTGAGCGCATGGTTGAGAATCGTGCCAAAGGCCGCAGGGATGGCGTCCAGATAGTTGAACAGTACGATCAATGCCGCTGATACATAAAGGATGGCCATAAACGGCACGATAGTACTGGCGACCTTGGCGATACGCTTTACGCCGCCGAGGATCACCAGACCCACTAAGATGGCCATGATGCTACCGATCATCCAGCCGCTCTGTTTCATTTCTGGCCAGAGATAGCTCAGGCCATCCACGACCGAGTTGGCCTGCACCATATTGCCGATACCGAAGGAGGCGATCAGGGCGAAGCTGGCAAAGGCTACCGCGGTGCGGCGCATCTTCAGGCCGTGTAGCAGGGTGTACATCGGCCCTCCCGAAATCCTTCCTTCCGGGTCGACCTCGCGGAATTTTAGCGACAGGGTGCACTCGGTGAATTTGGTTGCCATACCGACAAATGCGGTCACCCACATCCAGAACAGCGCCCCGGGTCCACCGAGGGAGATGGCGGTGGCGACCCCGGCAATGTTGCCCGTACCAACGGTAGCGGAGAGGGCTGTGGAGAGGGCCTGAAAATGAGAGACTTCACCCGGATGATCCGGGTCGTTATATTTGCCGCTGATGAGCTGGGCGCTGTGGCGAAAGCCGCGGATCTGTATAAAGCCCATGCGCAGGGTTAGATAGAGACCAGTACCCACCAGCAGGATCAGGGTCAGGTAGTTACCCCACAGCAGCCCGGAGAGTTGGCCGGTCAATTCAGTCAATTGGTCAATCAAACCATCCATTGCAATCCCCCATCATTAATTTTGTTGTTGGCGCGCTAGGGTGCTTCTAAAAATTCAATCAAGACGATGGTCGCTCTCGGCATCCTGCCTTTCGCGACACTAGTACTTCCCTGTACGTCGAGTGCCAAGTGGGAAACGACGAAAAAGCGCAGTTTACATGGAGTAAATGAGCATTTTGAGGCGTTTTCCAACGCCGCAATCGCGGCTTAAGTGGATTTTTAGAGGTACCCTTATGGATATTGCCGGATTATCAGCGTATCACCGCGCTGAGTAAACTCCAGATGCTTGAGAAAACTCATCCCCAAAAGAATGGTGTCGTCCCCTTTATGAGGATTAATGCTTGCAGGAATGTCCTGTAACTCGATATCGCCGAGGCGCAGATCGCGAATACGGGTCATATAAGCCGTGATGCTGCCGTTAGCCGTGTTGTAGACGAGCGGTTGTCCGCGCTTCAAACCCAATTTTGCTGCCACCGATTGTGGTATCGAAACATCGCTGGCTCCCGTATCAAGTAAAAACTCCACCGTATGGCCGTTGATTTCACCACTAGCAACATAGTGACCGTAACGGTTACGCTGCAACATCACTTCACGAACACCATCGTTACCGATCTGTGTTGCGACCTGTTGATTGGGATTGAACTGCCCGTCGAGAATGTTTCCAAAGAGCAGCGTCAACAGGCCAAGGCCGACGATCCAGCCGGCGATCATCATTGTTTTTCCGGTGCGTCGCGCGTTGTCCTGATGCGGATTGGGTGAAGCCATATTCAGCAATTGTGGTGGTTAACAGCCGGGGATCTATAGTGTACCTTTAATGCTACATTCGCAAACTGTGATGAGTTGAACGTTGAGTCTCCCCCTGCCTGCTGCACTGCGCCCTTTTATCGATAGCGTACGTGATTTGACGCCGATCATTCTGGTGATCGGTTTTTTCCAGATCGTCGTTCTGCAGCAGCCCATCCCCAATCTTGGCGCCATGCTATTCGGTACATTGATGGTGGTGCTGGGGCTGACACTTTTCATTCGCGGTCTGGAGATGGGACTCTTTCCCATCGGTGAAAGCATGGCCTACGATTTTGCCCGCAAGGGCAGTCTATTCTGGTTACTGGCCTTTGCCTTTGCCCTGGGTTTCGGTACCACCGTGGCAGAGCCTGCATTGATCGCTGTGGCGGGAGAGGCCGCTGAAGTCGCGGCCTCTGGCGGAATGATCGAAAAAAGCGAAGCGGCGATGGAAAGCTATGCCAGTGGCCTGCGTTATACCGTGGCTCTTTCGGTCGGCTTTGCCATTGTTCTTGGTGTGCTGCGCATTCTTAAAGGCTGGCCGATCCAGTATCTGATCATCAGCGGTTATCTCGGTGTAGTCGTCATGACCATGTTCGCACCTGAAGAGATTATCGGCATTGCTTACGATTCGGGCGGGGTGACCACCTCCACCATCACCGTTCCGCTGGTGACTGCGCTCGGTGTGGGGCTGGCATCCTCGATCAAGGGACGTAATCCGATGGTCGACGGCTTTGGTCTGATCGCCTTCGCCTCCCTCACACCAATGATCTTCGTGATGGGCTACGGCATGGTGATCGGTTGATGGATGTTCTGCATCTGATTCTGGATACCCTGCTCGGTACGGTGCGTGATGTACTGCCTATCGCCCTGATCATCTTCGGTTTCCAGATATTCGTTATTCGCCGCCCTATCGCCAACCTGAAGAAAGTCCTGATCGGGTTCGGTTATGTCCTGCTCGGTCTGGCGCTGTTTCTTATCGGTCTGCAGGAGGCGCTATTCCCGCTGGGCGAATTGATGGCCAAGCAGCTGACCGATCCGGCCTTTATCCTTGGCGAGGCGGCCCATCGCGCACTGCAGTGGAATGATTACTGGTGGGTCTATCTTTTCGCTTTTGCCATCGGCTTTTCCACCACCGTGGCGGAACCGTCGCTGATCGCCGTGGCGATTAAGGCTAATGAGGTTTCTGCGGGCGCCATTGGTGTTTGGGGCTTGCGTACCGCGGTGGCGATCGGTGTTGCGGTTGGTATTGCCCTTGGCGCCTTCCGTATTGTTAGCGGCACACCGCTGCACTATTACATCATTGCTGGATATATCGTGGTCATCATCCAGACCTTTTATGCGCCGAAACTGATCGTCGCCCTGGCCTACGACTCTGGCGGGGTAACCACTTCGACCGTCACCGTACCGCTGGTTACCGCGCTGGGACTTGGTCTCGCCAGCACCGTGCCGGGCCGTAGTCCGATGCTCGACGGTTTTGGTCTTATCGCTTTCGCCAGCCTGTTTCCGATTATGTCGGTAATGGGCTATGCACAACTGAGTGAGTGGAGAGCACGCCGTGCGAAACGACGTGACAACATGGGAGAATAGCCATGCATTTCAAACTCTTGGTCGCCCTGGTAGAGGACGATAAAACCGATGCGGTACTCGATGCGGCGCGTGAAGCCGGGGCCACTGGCGCCACAGTGCTTAATCAGGCACGAGGTGAAGGGGTCAAGAAGAGCAAAACCTTCTTCGGTCTTTCCCTGGAAAGTCAGCGCGATATGGTGATGTTCCTGGTCGAGGAGCACATGAGCCGCAAAATTCTGGAGCAGATCGCCAGGGTTGGCGAGTTCGATGAAAAACCTGGGACTGGCATCGCTTTTCAGATCGATGTGGAAGATGCGGTCGGCGTTGTGCATCAGGTACAGCAACTCAGTTCTGCGGTAGAGGAGGAAATCTGATGAACGGGGATAGAAAAGTGATACGCGTCAAAGACGTGATGAAACGCAAGTTCGACATGGTTGACGGCATGGCCACGGTGCGGGATGCCGTTGCCACCATGAAGCATGTGGATACCAAGTGTCTTATCGTCAACAAACGGCACGATGACGATGAGTACGGCATGTTGTTAATCTCTGATATCGGGCGCAAGATCCTGGCACTGGATCGCGCTCCTGAGCGGCTTAATGTCTATGAGGTGATGGCAAAACCGGTAATCACTGTCGATGAGGACATGGATATCCGCTACTGCGCCCGCCTGTTTACCCGTTTTCACCTGTCGCGTTGTCCGGTGGTGGATAAAAACGGTGAGGTAACGGGTGTGGTGAGTTACACTGATATGGTACTGAAAGGGATGTTTGCCGATATAGATTAAGGGAGAGCAAGGCAATGGCGCTCACCAGATTGAACCAGTTCGATTTCCATCCAACCCTGGCGGAGAAAAAAGGCGTCAGCCTGATTATGTTTACCGCGCCTGGCTGCGGCTCCTGTCGTCAGTTGCGCCAGGTGCTGGAGGGCCATCCACAGGAGTTTGCCGACCTGCACCTGTTTGAAGTGGATGCACAGCAGGATCAGGCCCTGACCAACGAGTTCGATGTTTTCCACCTGCCGTCACTATTTCTCTTTCGCGATGGCCAGTTCCATGCCCAGATTGAGGCCGAGCCGCTACCGCAACTGATCAAGGACGCCATTACCGCTGCCCTGTCCGAGGGACCGCAGGAAGCGCCGTGAGTCTGCACATCGACCCTGATAGTGGTCTGCTGCGTGAAGCGCGTCAGGTCGCTTCACCCAATTGCGATGAGCGTCCCGATGGTTCAACTCCCGAGTTGATCGTGATCCACAATATCAGCCTGCCGCCTGAGGAGTTTGGTGGCCCGTGGATCGACGCACTGTTCAGCAACACCCTCGACCCCAATGCCCATCCCTATTTTGCCGAAATCCACCAGCTACAGGTCTCTTCGCACCTTTTGATCCGTCGTGACGGCGAACTGGTGCAATACGTTCCTTTCCACAAACGCGCCTGGCACGCCGGAGCTTCGAGCTATGAAGGGCGTGAACGTTGCAACGATTTTTCCATCGGCATCGAACTTGAAGGGGCGGATGAGGTACCCTATGAAGCAGTGCAGTACACTGTACTGGCGGAGGTGATCGCGGCGCTGGAACAAACTTACCCGGCTATCAGTCGTAAGCGCATGGTGGGGCACAGCGATATTTCGCCGCAGCGTAAAACTGATCCCGGTCCGGCCTTTGACTGGGACGCGCTTTACGCCAAACTTACCCCTAGCGATATTCAATCGGCCTGACAAACGAGAACTAATAATATGGAACTGATCGCAATCCTGCTCAGCCTGGTGGTGGAACGTTTCCTCGGTACGATGGAAGAGTTTCGACGCTTCGACTGGTTTCGCCGTTATAGCGGATGGCTGCTGGCGCGACTCTCCTCTGTGCAGGGGGCAAACGGGCCGCTCGGTATTCTGTTGATCCTGCTGGTACCGGTTGTGCTGGTATTGGTGGCCGAATACTACCTGACCCACTGGTGGATCGTACTGGGTCTTGCCTTCTCCGTGCTGGTGTTGCTATTTAGCTTCGGGCCGCATGATCTGGAAGCCCAGGTCGAGGCCTATGTCGAGGCCGAAGAGCGCGACGATCAGGAGTCGGCGTTGGAGCATGCCGCAGTACTGCTGGGTGAAAACACTGCGGGTGCCGAAGGTGAGCGTACTCGCCGCATCATCGAAACCTCCCTGGTGGAGGCCAACGAAAGAATGTTTGCGGTGCTGATCTGGTTCCTGGTGCTTGGCCCCACCGGCGCGGTCCTCTATCGCCTCACCTCACAACTGGCGAACAATACCTGGAACGAAGAACAGGCAGGCATTGCCACGGCCGCGCAGCGGCTGCACGCCATTCTCGATTGGCCTTCGTCACGCCTCTGCGCCCTGGCCTATGCCTTTGCCGGTAGCTTTGTCGACGCCCTCCACGCATGGCGCATTCAGGAACGGCAGGATGACTGGGAGGAGGGTAGCCATCTGGTGCTGATCGCCAGTGGTATGGGCGCGCTGGGTTACATCCCTGGTGAAGAGGAGGACGGCCACGAGCATGATATCTCCCTGTTGCACGAAACCCTCGCCCTGATTCGCCGCGCCGTGGTGGTATTCCTCGGTATCGCCGCACTGTTTACCCTCGCAGGCTGGATGTCCTAAGAACCCTGAATAAGTGGCTGCGCGGGCGATCTGCGATGTCATGTCCATGAATGGACGGTATTTGGCGAGAGGCAGGGATGCCGATAGCCATGCGCGGTGCTCGCTTCCTCGCCTATCTACTTGATATGTCTCGGTCTCTGTACACCGTGCGCCTTGCATCTCATTCCGCTCGCTAACTTATTCAGCGGTTCTCTAGAAGCTTCTAAGTGTGAGCGCGCTTCCGCAAGGGGCACGCTCTTTTTGTTTGCTATCATGGCTTCTTTTCATAACCGAAGAATTTATCCATGCGTGAACTGATCCTCGGCGGGGCCCGCTCCGGCAAAAGTGCCCTGGCCGAACAGCGTGCCGCCGACAGCGGCCTCGCCGTCACCTACATCGCCACCGCCCAGGCGTTGGACGAAGAGATGGCCACGCGTATCGAACGTCACCAACAGCAGCGGCCGGACCACTGGCAACTGGTGGAGGAGCCTCAGGAATTGGCTGTCGTGCTCAAGCAGCACGCCGTGCCGGATCGCTGCCTACTGGTCGATTGCCTCACTCTCTGGCTTAATAATCTGCTGGCCGATGAAGCCGTCTTCGAACGTTGTCGCAACGAGTTTCTTGAATTGCTGCCACAACTGCCCGGCGAGATCATCCTGGTCAGCAACGAGGTCGGCCTCGGCATCGTGCCACTGGGCGAACTTACCCGCCGTTTCTGTGATGAAAGCGGTCGTTTACACCAGGCGGTGGCTGCCCGCTGCGAACGGGTTACCTTCGTCACCGCTGGATTACCCATAACCCTCAAAGGAGAACAATAAATGTCATCACCCTGGTTCCAGGCCGAAGCCCCTGCCGCCGACCAATTCATTTTCGATTCTGCCGCCGCACGACAGGAGCAACTGACCAAACCGCGTGGCTCCCTTGGTCGTCTGGAAACCCTGGCGGTTACCCTGGCTGGACTGCAGCGGCGCGAAAAGCCGCAACTGGAAAAGGTCGCCATTACCGTTTTTGCTGCCGATCATGGCGTGGCGGAAGAGGGCGTCTCCGCCTTTCCCCAGGAGGTGACCGCGGCGATGATCGCCAATTTTGCCAACGGTGGTGCGGCGATCAGCGTGCTGGCCAAGGAGATCGGTGCACGGCTGGAAGTGGCCAACGTCGGCGCGCTCTCTGCCAGCGAAGGGCTGCCAGGTGTGGTCGATTGCCGCGTCGCGCCCGGTACCGCCAACTTCTGCAAAGGTCCGGCGATGAGCGAGGATGAATTACAGCAAGCACTTGCTGCCGGTCACGATGCGGTGGAGCGTGTCGCTGCCGAAGGCTGTGAACTCTTCATCGGTGGTGAAATGGGGATCGCCAACACCACACCTGCCACCGCCATTGCCGCTGCACTGCTGCACAAATTTCCGACGGAACTGGCCGGTCCCGGCACCGGCCTCGATGCCGAGGGTGTTTCGCACAAGGCGGAAGTGATCGGCAAGGCACTGATGCTGCACGACGGTGAACTCAATGAGCCGCTGGAAGTGTTGCGCCGCCTCGGCGGTTTTGAGATCGCCGCACTCAGCGGTGCCTACATCGCCGCGGCACAACGCGGTATCGCCGTGCTGGTGGATGGCTTCATCGCCACTTCCGCCGCGCTTGCTGCACTGCGTATTAATCCGTCTATTGAGCCCTGGTTGTTCCTCTCCCACGCCTCTGCAGAACCGGGCCACGCCGCAATGGTCGCTGCCATCGGCAAACAGCCGTTGTTCGATCTCGGTATGCGCCTCGGCGAAGGCAGCGGCGCTGCCACCTGTGTACCGTTACTGCGGCTCGCCTGTGCATTGCACAACAATATGGCTACTTTTGCCGAAGCGGGTGTATCCGAAGGGAATTGATTGCTCCAATGGAAGAAAAAACCACCATCATCGACATCCTGCGTCATGGCGAACCGGTCGGCGGTTCCAAATATCGCGGTCAACTCGACGACCCGCTGAGCGAAAAGGGCTGGCAACAGATGCGCGATGCGGTGGCTGGGCGCAACGAGTGGCAGCAGATCGTCAGTTCTGATCTGCGCCGCTGTGCCGACTTCGCCCATGAACTGGGCGCAGAGCTTAACCTCGAAGTCGAACTGAACCCCGGTTTTCGCGAGGTCGGCTTCGGTGCATGGGAAGGCAAGAGCGCCGAAGAGCTGCTGATGGAAGATGACGCCGCCATCACCGCCTTCTGGAATGATCCGGTGCGCAACACCCCGCCTGATGGTGAACCGTTGCCCGATTTTCAGCAGCGGGTGATCACTACCTGGCTCGATATGCTGGATCGCCACGCAGGCAAACACCTGCTGCTGGTCGGCCACGCAGGGATGATGCGTATTTTGTTGTTGCATGTGCTCGACCTGCCACTGGAGAGTTTCTACCGCTTCGATCCGCGCAATGCTTCCATCGTCCGCATTCGTATCGACAGCGGCCGTCACGGCGAGCAGTGGCCGCAACTGGTTTTCCCGGGGGCGTAACACGATGCGCTCCTTCTGGCTGGCGCTGCAATTTCTCACCCGTCTACCGACGCCGGTGCTGCACGATATCGAAGCGCAGCAGGTCGGTCGTTCCCTCGCCTGGTATCCAGTTGTTGGTCTGCTGCTCGGTGCCATCCTCTACGGCGCGGCGTGGCTATTACAGGAACAACCTCCGCTGCTGGTTGCCGCGATCTTGCTGGCCCTGTGGGTTGGTCTCAGCGGCGCACTGCATCTTGATGGATTGGCCGATACCGCCGACGCCTGGGTCGGTGGCATGGGCACTCGCGAGCGCACCCTGGAGATCATGAAAGACCCCGCCAGTGGCCCGATGGGTGTCAGTGCCATCGTGGTGGTGTTGCTGCTCAAGTTCGCTGCCCTCGTTACTCTGGCGCCGGTGGCGCTGCTGCTGATCCCGGCGTTGGCCCGTAGTGGTGTCGCGCTACTCTTCGTTACCACCAGCTACGTCCGTCCCGGCGGCATCGGCGAGGCATTGGCCCGGCACAGTCCACGGGTGGCGGTGATTATCGGCGCGCTGCTGGTGACGGCGGCGGCACCGCTTGTCTGGCAATGGCACGGTGCGCAGCTGTTACTGATCACCGCGCTGCTCTGGTGGTTGCTGCGTCGCGCCCTTATAAAAAGACTGGGTGGCTTTACCGGCGATACCGCCGGTGCCATGCTGGAGCTACTTGAATGTATCGCATTAATCGCGATGGCTTTAAACCTATAACGAGTGATTTATGATTAAAGAAACCGCCCCGCAAACCATCTACCTCAAGGACTACACCCCGCCTGCGTACAACATCGAATCGCTGCAACTGCGTTTCGACCTCGACGAGTCGGCCACCGAGGTCACGGCGACGATGCAACTGCATGCCGCAGGCGATGCCGCGCCGCTGCATCTCGATGGTCAGGATCTGGAGTTGCTGGCATTGCGCATTGACGGCAACGAGGTGGCGGCAAGCGAATACACCACCGATGACGAATCGCTCACCCTGCACAATCCGCCCGCAGCGTTCGAGCTGGAGATCGTCACCCGCATCAACCCTTCCGCCAACACCGCGCTGGAAGGGCTCTATACCTCTGGCGGTAACTTCTGTACCCAATGCGAGGCGGAAGGATTCCGCAAGATCACCTACTACCCGGATCGTCCCGATGTGATGACGGTCTTCACCACCACGGTGATCGCCGATAAAGCCAAATACCCGGTGCTGCTCTCCAACGGTAATCCGATCGAACGCGGCGAACTGGATGGCGGCAAACACTTCGTCACCTGGAACGATCCGCACCGCAAACCGTGTTACCTGTTTGCCCTGGTCGCCGGGGATCTCGCCTGCATCGAAGATCGCTTCACCACCATGAGCGGCCGCGACGTGACCCTGCAGATCTACGTGCAGCACGGCAACGAAGACAAAACAGCTCACGCCATGACCTCGCTGAAAAAGTCGATGGCCTGGGACGAACAGGTATTCGGTCGTGAATACGATCTCGACATCTTCATGATCGTCGCGGTGGACGACTTCAACATGGGCGCGATGGAGAACAAGGGCCTCAACATCTTCAACTCGCGCTACGTGCTGGCCAAGCAGGAGACCGCCACCGACATCGACTTCTACGGCATCGAAGGGGTGATCGGCCACGAATATTTCCACAACTGGTCGGGTAACCGCGTCACCTGCCGCGACTGGTTCCAGCTCAGCCTAAAAGAGGGCTTCACCGTCTTTCGCGATCAGCAGTTCAGCGCCGACATGAACTCCGCCGCGATCCAGCGCATCGACGACGTCACCATGCTGCGCAGCCATCAGTTCACCGAAGACGCCGGGCCGATGGCCCATCCGGTGCGTCCCGACTCCTATGTGGAGATCAACAACTTCTACACCCTCACCGTTTACGAAAAGGGCGCAGAGCTGATCCGCATGCTGCACACCATTCTCGGCGCAGAGGGTTTCCGTAAGGGAAGCGATCTTTATTTTGATCGTCACGACGGTCAGGCAGTTACCTGTGAAGACTTCGTGCAGGCGATGGCCGATGCCAACGATTACGATCTGACTTCATTCCTCAACTGGTATCGTCAGGCAGGTACGCCGCAGGTCACGGTGAAGCGTGATTACGATCCCGTCGAACATACCCTGACCCTGCACTTCAGTCAGCACACCCCGCCGACACCGGGACAGGAGAGCAAACAGCCGCTGCCGATCCCGCTGAAAACCGCACTGCTTGATGAACACGGCAAACCATTGCCGTTGCGCCTGAAGGGAGAAAAAGCAGCGACAGGTGAAGAGCGCATCCTGTTGCTGGAAAAAGCGGAGCAATCCTTCACCTTTGAAGAGGTACCGCAGGGCAGTGTGCCGTCACTACTGCGCGACTTTTCTGCGCCGATCAAATTGCAGATGGAGTACAGCGACGAAGAGCTGGCCTTCCTTATGGGCCACGACAACGACTCGTTCAACCGCTGGGAAGCGGGCCAACAACTGGCGCTGCGTGTATTGCTGCAAAACTACAGTGCGGCAAAAGAGGGCAGTGCGCCTGCCTCGCATAGCGGCCTCTCCGCCGCTATCGGTCATACGCTGGCAGACAAACAACTGGATCAGGCATTGGTCGCCGAAGCGATCACCCTGCCGGATGAAAACTACGTCGCCGGATTTATCGAAGAGGTCGATCCGCTGTTACTGCATGAAGTGCATCTGTCGTTGCGCAAAGCATTGGCAAAGGAACACAGCAAGGCCCTGCAACAAACCTACACCGCCTGCGACGGCAAGGTCGCCTACAGCATCGACCCGGCGGCCATGGGTCGTCGCCGCCTGAAAAATCGTTGCCTCAGTTACCTGATGCTGCTCGACGACGAAGCGGCAGCGACCACCTGCAATGCGCAGTATCGCAACAGCGACAACATGACCGACAGCCTCGCCGCCCTCGGTGCATTGGTAGCCAACGGTCACGCAAGTGCTGCTGCAGCGCTGGATGATTTCTACGCCAAATGGAAAAGCGACAACCTGGTGCTGGATAAGTGGTTCGCGATCCAGGCAGGGGCACCACTGACGGAAACCTTCGATGCAGTCAAACAACTGGCGCAACACAAAGATTTCAACATCAAGAACCCCAATCGTGTACGTGCCCTTTACGGCACCTTCGGTATGCGCAACCCGGTCGCCTTCCATCGTGCCGACGGCGCGGGTTATCGCTTCCTTACCGACTTCATTATCGAACTCGACAAGCTCAACCCGCAGGTCACCTCGCGCATGCTCACTCCGCTGACCCAGTGGCGTCGTTACGATAAACCGCGCCAGGAGATGATTCGGGCACAACTACAACGGATACTGGATGAAGGGTGCTCCAAAGATGTGTATGAGGTGGTAAGTAAGAGTTTGCGATAGATTCTAAACAGGCATTGCCGAGTAACTCAATTTGGATCAGCTAGATATGGCGAGAATAACTCCGGAACGCAGCAGGAAAATATTCCATGATCCCATCATGCCTAGTGTGGTAATGGAAAAACAGTTTGATGGCTTTGATGATGAGCTAAGAGCGCTTGCAACAACAGACTGGCATGAAATAAAGGATAGTGATTTGTGGTACTACATCCATGATCTCTCATATATGGAATTGCAAACTGATCTTTTTCAATACTTATTCCCTGTTTGTTTGAATTTCTGGCACACATCGCTAATGAGGAATAGTGCCGCTGCTGTTGGAGATGCAGAGTTTCACCATGCGCTATATAGAGGCGATGTCCTCGACAAAATGGTCACTAAATCTCAGTTACCGGCAATCTTTAAATTCTTTCATGATGGGTTCATTGAGCGCATTGAAGTTGAGAGAGGGTTTCAGTATTGCGGCTCAAGAACCCCAGCATATTCATTTATTTATAGGCTGAATAGTTTGGGCTGCATTGTTCCGATAATTAAAGATATATGGACGAGTTGGTGGGGCATGAATAGTTGCGGAAAGGCCGTTTCAGCGGTTATGTATGCTTCTGGCCTTATATATTTGGAAGATGAAAACCCAATATTCGGAAAGTGGACATGTACTGATGGTGGTGGTGGTCCATACTTGACAGAGAATGACAGCGATCTATGTGACGTAGGATGGTTGAATGAAAATCTGGACTTTCTCAGAAGCACCCTATCCGTAGAGTATATCCTGCAAAAAATGCAGTTAGCGGCAAAGGTGCTGGCTACTGAGCCAGAAGGAGCTATGGCGACTAAGATTGCTTGTGATGCATTGCAGAATGTTGATGTCATTGCCATAAGAATTGAAGATATGTTGGACGGGTTGTCGTTACCGGAAGGTGGCGATAGCTGGAATTAAGCTGAGGGAATAATTCGGGGGAAACCACGTTTGAATGGAAGAGGCTGTTGATTGCTCTATAAACTACCAATCAGAATTGATATTAAACACGGCAAGGAAAACGCCAAGAATGAAAATGCATCACACTGATACCATGATTCCTGATTTTCTGATCAAGTCGACGCTTGGCTGTTCGTTGATCATGATCTTTGTTTTGTCGCCGTTCGCAATCCATGATTTTATGGAGCAGCGCTACATCATTACTCTCGCCTCCGCACTGATTATCGCAGTATGTGGACTCAATGTCTGGTACGGCAGTCAGGGGAAGTACAACCTGTGGGTCAATACCTGGTTGGTGGCGCCCATCGGTGGATTCACGGTTACCTATGCCCTGGTTGAACTCGGTGCGCCTGGCAGCTACTGGCCGTTCTTGTTGGTGGTGGCTTATTACTTTGTGTTGCCTGAAAAACGTGCCTGGGTTTTTAATCTGCTGAGTCTGGCGGCGATCATCCCTTCGGCTTGGTACGTTCTGGAACCTGCGCTGGCATTCCGTTTCACTGCGGTGCTGTTGGGCGTCAGTCTGTTCGCCTATATCTCTATGCGTGTGATCAGCATGCTCTATCGCTTGCTGCATGGGAAGGCGGTCACCGATACCCTGACTGGACTCTATAATCGTACCTTGCTGAACGACGCCCTGAATCATGCGATGGCACAAAGCCAGCGCTCAGGGGTACCGATGACCCTGCTCAGTTTCGATATCGACAGTTTTAAGGAGATTAATGACACCCACGGTCACGATATCGGAGATCGAATTCTGGAAACCCTCGGTGAACTGATCAAGGCCCGTGCCCGTAGCAGCGATATGGTGTTCCGCGTCGGTGGCGACGAGTTTCTCCTGCTTGCGCACAATACCGATGAGCATCATGGCGCCAGATTGGCAGAAAAGCTGCGTCATGAAGTGGAACACAGCTTGCTCATCGTCGATCGAAAGATTACGCTCAGTATTGGTGTCAGCCGTCTTCATAATGACATGGATGTGGCGAAGTGGTTGAAGTCCTGTGATGTGAAAATGTATCGCGCCAAGGAAGATGGTCGGAATCGAGTTGTTGTTTGAGCCATGACTAACAATCCGCGAAACGAAAAGATAACCACCTTTGTCCGGGATATACTCGGTTGCGGTTGTCCTGATGAAGTCTTTAACAAGATTGAGGTTTCCGTACTCAGTCTTGTGCCGGAAATAACGACGGTAACCAGAATCGTCGTTGGCGACACCCTTCTAATTTATATTCTCCCTGATACTCCGGTTGACATGATTACCAAATATGTCGGGAAACTGGTTGTTACTGGAAAGCGGGACAGGGATTTGCATGGTTACAACCGATTCAGATTGGTCGTCCCATCGTGTAATGACAGTGACCAGGAAGGGAAGGTTAGTGCGCTGTTCGCTGCAGTAGCTGAGAATGACGAAAAGTTGCATATCCACTATGTGGATGCGGATGTTATGGGCGCTATTCTCTAGATGTACTGCTCATTTCTATGTTTGTGAATAATGTTTCTATAACGGGCGATAGCTTGCTCAACAATACAAGTTCAACTACATACTATTGGTCGTAACTATCACGCGTAAATCATCAACAATTAGCTGATAAGGAGATCATACGTATGTATGTCAGGGAAGTTTCTGCTCGATTTTTGACCTTTAACTTGTTTCTCTTCTCAATTGTTCTCTTTCCAGAAATGGGCATGGCAATGGATTCACCATGTTCAGGCTCACTGAAATACCTGGAACGCCAATATACCCATGATTCTGCTACCAGAAGTGCATTTAAAAAAATATATGCTGGATTGGAGGACCTTCCGGCAGGCTATTCCTATGACGGCTCAAGTCGCAATCCCTGGAAGGCGGCAAAAAATGGACAGGGCTTGTATACCATGATGCGGACAATGTTCGAAAAATGGTGTGCGGCGTTACCTGAAATAGAGGGGGATGAGGATAATGCTCTCGACCCGATTCTCTATTTTGCCTGGTTATATTACAAGAATTCCGCCGGGCAGGACTTTGTTCAAGGGCGTGATCCTTCGTCAACATCAGGGCAACTACAGACAGGCCCTGCTTTTCTTTCCAAATGGAATAACGAATATCTTGATTATATGAATAGTAAGGAATCAACGGGACGTGTACCTCAGTGGGTTAACGATCCCCGTATTGAGATTAGGGACTACAAAAAAACCAAGGCGAGAGATTATAAAAGCTGGAATGAATTCTTTGCCCGTAATCTCAAGAGTGACAAGAACGGTAATTACCCCAGCAGGCCGGTTACGATGCCTGATCGAGATTATGTTGTAGTTGCTCCGACCGACTGCATCATGAATCCATTGGTACAAGTGGTGAAGCAGGATGGTGTCTATGATCGAAAGTATATTGATAATCCGCTTCAATTAGATACGGTGTTGGACGTGAAGAATATCCCTATATCTGTCAACGATATGCTGGGTACTGTGCCTGAAGCCATTAAGAGCAAATTTGTCGGTGGCAGTGGCCTGACCTGTGTGCTGATGCCAAATACCTACCACCATTTCCATGCGCCTGTCAGTGGCAAGGTCATCCATGCTGAAGTGGTGAAGAATGGTACACCGGGCACACCGAGTACATTTGGTTATCCAGACTTTCCGAATTGGGTGCCGCTTGATGGCAATGTGGGGCGTCCAGGAACCGATTACAGTCAGTTTCAGGCCTTCCAGCGTGGCGTAATTGTTGTCGAGGTAGAATATGACAATCTGCTGGGACATATGCCAAAGAAACTTAAAGGCTATGTGGCATCGATTCCTGTCGGATTGGACTCTGTTGGTTCAGTTGTGCTGAATACCTGTGACAGTAAGCAGACTGATCATGTTAACTGTTTTAAAGTCGGAGGCAGTGTGCAGAAAGGGAAGACCAAGTTCGGTAATTTCTTCTTTGGTGGTTCACTGGATATCATGCTTTTTTCTAAAGGCATGATCTCACCTGCGGTTCAGACAAGGATGGGGAATCAAATTGGCGTAATTAATATAGGGACTTCACCAAAATCTCCCTGGAGTCTGGATTAAACAAGCATGCGTTCTTCTTTTATAAAAGCCCGCCATATAGGCGGGTTTTTTGTACGCAATAGCTAAAAGAAAACTATGGTTTTTCCGTATTTGATAGTTGCTTTTAATTGCAATGTTTCTTCTGGTGGTTTTTTGTCTAGTGACAGATTTTTTCTGATTCTTTCTCTGATATTATTTTGCCTGCGGTTTGTTATGTTGTGCTTGTTTGCGCCATCAAATGTTGCAAAAGTGTTATGTTTTCTCTTTCGGTCTTATCAATTAGGCGGTAAAGAAATATGATGCAGTATAGATAATTTTAGTATCCAGTGCGCTGGATGAAATAAGCATAATTTAGCAGAAAAAGTTTATGGAAATGTTTTACTCACCACTCAATCAGTTCTTAATGTTTATCTGTGCCTGGGTTGTTATTTATTTGTGGAAGTGGCGTGATCCAAGATATATCACTGTGATGGGGTTTTATAGTTTCTCCGCGTGGTTATTGATTGGTTCTGTGCTTGGTGTGTCAAGAGATGTGCCGTGGATGTATTACCCGAATTTTGTCGGTGTTCTTGCGGCAGGGTATATGATCTGTTTGCTAAGCAATATGGCCTCGGAGAAATGGGGGGCATATAGTAGGGAAGGTGGATTGATTATCTATATTCCTGTCGTTATGACCCCAGCCCTGTTAATACCTTCCGTAATCATTAAATACATTCTCCAGTCAGGTTGAGAGATGGTGTGGATTTCCATCTCAGTCAATAATATGTTCTTCCAATTCATCCACTGAACTTATTTCATCCTCGCTGATGGCAAAACCACGTACCGATATTCCCGCTTTGTGCACACTTTTCCGATCACTACTGAGTAGCGGGTGCCATTCGGGTAGCGATCTACCTTCTGCCAATAGGCGATAGGCGCAGCTATTCGGCATCCAGTTGAGCTCGAAGACGTTTTCCTGATCCAGTTCCACGCAGTCTGGTACCAGGATGGTGCGCTCGCTGTAGACATTGCAACTGCACTGTTGACGATCGAGGTAACGGCAGACGACGCTGGTATAGAAGAGTTCGCCGGTATCTTCGTCCTCCAGCTTTATCAGGCAGCAGCGGGCGCAGCCGTCGCAAAGACTTTCCCACTCCTCGCGGCTCATTTCGGCGAGGCTTTTCTTTTCCCAGAAATGTTTTGCCATCAAACGCCTCCGATGGCGCGGTCCATCTTTGCTTCGGCAAGCTGCCATGCTTCCTTCGCTGTGGCGCCCTGGGCCATCAGTTCCATCAGGCCATAGGCGAGTTGGCGTGTGTCTGGCTCCATTTCCTTAAGCTTGGTCAGTAGGTAGGAGTGGCCTCCCTGGGAGATGGAGAGGGTCTTCATCAGTGCGTAGAGCAATAGCGACTGGCCGGAGCGTGGGTCGGCTTCGACACGTTCGAGGGTTTGATTGAGTGGAGTCAGGTCCATGGGCTTCTGTATTCAATGTGAAGGGGGATTATACGACATTTATGACCTTGTCGGTCATCTAACGACAAGGATTACTCCGAGAACCTGTGGCAATTTCCTTGACAGCTACTTTTACGGTGCTAAATATTGCTCAGACTACATGGATGGAACATGCGACAGGGAGAGAGGTGCTGGTGGTACTCAATGCTTTTTGGTCGATCGAGATTATTGCTGTCTTGCAGATATTTGGTGGATTTTCAGCCCTTCCTTTCTTCCCTGACAGAAATAACCAGACTGGATTACCCGTCGAATTCGGTTCCATGGTGGTGCGTTCGTGAGTCGTGCACCACTGAGCGCTGGACTGTTGGAAACGCCGCCACTATTTCATACGCATCGCGCTATTGAACTGAGCGGCTGCGATCTTGCGGTCGGCAACAGGCTCGGCATTGGCAGTCTGATCTGTCTTACGCCGGTTGTGAAATTGACCGCACGTCGCCTGGGGAGACCACTACAGCTACTTACAGCGCCCTACGATACCTGGAATAACACCCCGATTGATGGTCCCTCATACCCTATGTGGGAGCACAACCCTTATATCGAAGAAATTGTCGATGGACGCACACTCGATCCGCATCTAATGTGGGAAGTCAGTCGTGAGTCGCATAATTTCCCGCAGATCGGTCACTTTATTGACAATTATCTGGCGGCACACGGATTGCGCCGTAAATTCGATATGCCTTTGCGCGGTGATCTCTATCTCTCCGCAGCAGAGCAGAATGCCGCGCTGGAACGTCTTGCCCATCTTCCTCGTCCGCTGGTTTGTCTATGCCCCTATGGTCGCTCCTCATCTGCTACGGATTCCCCATGGTATCTGGAACGTTGGCAGGAGTTGATTGCTGCGATTGAAGGGCGGGTCGGTCTTTTCGCTGTTGGTGGAGGCGATAACCCAAAGCCTTTACCACTGGATCAACCGGTCACTAATTTACGTGAACTTTTTGCCCTGCTTTGGGCGGCCGATGCCTACGTAGGTTTTGATACAGGACCAGCTCATGCAGCCACAGCCCTGGGAGTGCCGTCAGTGGTGCTGTGGGATGCGGTAACCAAGTCACCCCTGGAGGAAGGTAAGCAGCCCGGTTATGCGGCGGCTACGTTAAATCGCTGGGGGTATCCACAGAATCGTAATCTGACCATCCTGGGAGAGCGTGATAACGAAGTGATGGATGAAATTCTCTCGTTCATTGCCGCACAACTCTTTCACCCTGTTTTTATCTGAGCACAAGGAGTATATCAATGTCATCAATTCATGCCGCTGTGAGTCCGGTTATTGAAACCGTTACGAATCCCCATTTGCAGAATGCCCTTGCCAATAGTTTTGAACGTGCCAGGCCCTCTTTGGAAAAAGTTGAACATGCCTTTGAGAACTTTACTGCTTACCTGCCCAGCATAGAAGCTTCACGTACCTTTATGCGGTCGTGGCACAGTACTCATCTCAAGATGCTTCCTATCTATGGACTTACCTGCCGCTTGCACAAACTTGCCGTAGCGGAAGATGCTGTACAAACTCGTGATCACTATTTCATGGCGGCGACTCGCAATGCTGCAACCAGCCATGAGGATCTTAGCGTTGATACTCCTGAGCTGCGCACTCACACTAAATTGTTTGACGACCTGGCCGGCGCTGTTTGTGGTGATGACGGTTGGCGTTGCGATGCATACAACATTCCTGAAGCAGCAGAGTTTCAGGAGTGGATATATGATCAGATGGTTTACGCACCAGTTGAGACAGGACTGCTTACTAACATGTTCTCAGAGATTTATAATCATGGTGAGTACTCCAGCGCGATGCTTCCTTTTGAAGGTCTTCTTGAACGCCTCGGTCATGATAGTGATGAGGCGCGTCGCCTGGGTATCTATATTCGCTGTCATGTTGATAGTAATGTCGAAGAAGCACATTTCAACAGTGTGGTGACGGCACTCGATCACTACAATAATGCGTCAGGGAAAAGTACCTCCCAGAGAGACGCCGAGAAGTTGTTTGATGAGTATCTGGATCGGTCAGGTGCGGTAATGGAAGCACTGCAACGGCGTGTCGATGCCCTTCACTGAGCAGGTCCACCGCTGTTCAACATCCAAAGCGGCAACTGACTGGATTGACGAACAGCGTCACCATTGGCGTGAACGTTCATACCATGCTGGTGTTCTTGCGAAGGATCAGCGTCACCCAAATGTGACGCTTCACTATCTTCCACCACAGCCACATGGCAACCCGTTGTTGCTACTCGGTGGCATGGGGCCACTGGCTGGTTTGGATGGATTTATTCGGGCCCATGCTCGTAATCCACAACGTGAAATCGTATTACACCAGGCCTGTCGTCTACCGTGTCGAACCAGGGCCATAGAGGCTGAAGTTCGCGGTGACGGTTCTGTTGCTGCGGCATTAGTCGACGGTCTGGGTGATGTTTTCGCACGTTTTTTACCCCATGGACGTAAGAGTGCTGAAATGGTGATGTTGTGTAATACCGCTCATCATTATTTGCCGCGCCTGGCCCAGCGCCTACAGGAAGGTATTCGAATCCACTCCTTACCCAGTGCAGCCATTACCGCTGCTGGACGCCTCTCGCCTCGCTGCCTGATGTTACTGACCACTGAAGGTGGTCGGCTTAGTGGTCTCTATACCCGCGCGGCTGCTGAAGCAGGATTGCACTGGCAATTGCCCGATATGGAAGAGCATCGTTTATTACAAAAGGCAATTGTGCGTGGCGTGAAGGGCGGCGATGAAGCAATCATGCTGGGTGCTGGTAGAGAATTGTTGCGTCGCCTTGCCAACCGCGTGGAACCGCCAGATGTATTGCTTGCTGGTTGCACGGAAATACCTATTCTTCTTGCCGCTCTGCGTGAAAAGGGTAGCGAATCTTGTCGTGCTTATTTACGTAATACATCGGTTATTGATCCGGTGTCCGAAACACTCGATTCCATTTCACTGGACCATACTCGATGATTCTCGATTACCTTGAGCAACATGCCCGTGCACAATCCAATGTTCCGTTTCTGCGTGAAGGAGCAGAAACATTAAGTTTCGGCGAGTTATTCGAGCTGGCTACTCGACTGGCAACGCGGTTAAGCGCCGAAGGGATTGGTTATGGCGACCGCGTGGTGCTCTATATCGATCGTCGCAGCAGGCATCTCACTGCTTATCTGGCAGTCATGATTCTTGGGGCGATACCGGTACACCTTTATCCCCAGCGCAAACCTGCGTTCGTGGCTTTTGCCGCACAACATACAGGAGCCGGTTTGGTGATTACCGATGGGGAGTTACTGCAGGATACAGAACTCCCATGTGGTGTATTTTGTTACAGCGAGGCAGAAGTACAGGATCTTCTTCCTACTTGGTTGGGGCGTCGTCATCCTGTGGCTTACATGATGTTCACCAGTGGCACAACGGGAACCCCCAAAGCGGTAATGACCACACAAGAGAACGTTACTTTCGTCACTCGCACGCTGATTGAGATGGCCGATATTACTGAAAATGATCGAGAAATAATTGTTATGCCATTAGGTTCAACGGGTGGCTTGGGGCATTTTCATGCCAATCTCATGTTAGGCAATCCCGTTATCCTCTTACCTTATTTCTTCGGTGCCATGGACGATGATGATATGTGTCACATGCTGGACACGGTAGAGAGTGAGAAAATCACAGGCTTTCTTTCAACGCCTGGCATGCTTGCTCGTCTCGTTGAAAATCATCGTGAGGCATTGCGTGATAAAGGACGTCACCTGCGCTATCTGCTGGCCAATGTTACTCCCATGCGCGAGGAACTGGTACGGGAGCTCATGCAGCTACTTCCTGATACCCGCTTTTATACTTATTACGGTCTTACTGAAGCGAGTCGCAGTGTGCACCATTGTTACAACGATGATAAAAGCAAGATTGCTACGGCAGGTCGTCCAAGTCCTGGCGTGACCATTGGTATCGGTAATCCCGGTGATGAGGGAGTGGGTGAGGTATTGATCAAGGGGCCCAATGTCATGAGTGGATATTGGCAGATGGATAAGCACGGCTTCGATGCTAACGGCTGGTTTCGCAGTGGTGACCTGGGGAGTCTCGATAACGAAGGCTTTCTCACCATTCATGGCCGTCTAAAGGAAAATATTCGTGTCGATGGTCTGGATTGCCTGCCGCGAGAGATGGAGGATGTGTTACTGAAACATCCGGAAGTAGTCGATTGCGCCGTGGTCGGGCTGCCCGATCCAAGGACTCATCAGCGGGTTGCCGCCGCTGTGGTGCCCACCCTGGATGCAGAGCATGAAAATCTGGCAGAAAGGTTGCATGCTCACTGTATCGAACGGCTTGAATTCTACAAGGCACCCACCCGCTTTGCCGTGGTGGATGCTATTCCGAAAACAGAACTGGGTAAGATCAAACGTGACGAAGTCAGTCAAAATTTGGCAACGATGTCGCTGACAATTGTTGGAGAGTAGCTATCTTGCTGGTCTCAGCCCATCAGGTGCCGAAGCACAGTACTTCGATTTGTTCCATATCCAGATGTTGTTCCATGCCATCGGCCAGTCGGTCAATCTCCTGCTCGCGCAGTCTGCGGTAGTCGATAGCCTGTTGTTCCTTCAAACCTGCCCAGCGGAGCAGGGTGTTACACGCCTCCTGCCGCTCGAACAGGCCGTGGAGGTAGGTGCCGAGGATCTGGTTGTCTGCACTGATGGCCCCGTCAGTGGCATTGCCAAGTTGTACTGCGGGACGTTGCAATGCCGCGCCTTCGCTGATGCCCATATGGATTTCGTAGCCTTCTATAGGCACATCACCCAGAGTTAACTGGCCGCTGACGCGCCGAAGTTGTTTTTCCTCTTCCAGAGTGGTTTGCATAGGTAGCAGGCTGAGGCCCTCGATACTACCCGGTGTGTCCTCCAGCCCCCGCGGATCGTGGATCGCTTCGCCCAGCATCTGGAAACCACCACAGATGCCGATCACCTTACCGCCGTAACGCAAATGCCGTTGCAGGTAGTCTCCCCAGCCCTGTTGCTGCAGCCAGGCCAGATCGGCACGGACATTCTTGCTGCCGGGCAGGATCACCAGATCGGCGGGCGGCGGTGTGTCATCGGGCGGGATGAAGGTGACTGTGACACCGGGATGGTGGCGCAGTGGGTCAAGGTCGGTATGGTTGCTGATCTGCGGCAAGACGGGAACGGTGATACGGAACGATGCATCCTGATTGTTGGTCTCACGAGGCAGGGCATCTTCCGCTTCCAGGTGGAGGCCGTGCAGGTAGGGCAGCACGCCGAATACCGGTTTACCAGTTTTCTGTTCCAGCCAGTCGAGGCCGGGTTGCAGCAGGGCGATGTCACCACGAAAGCGGTTGATGATGAAGCCTTTGATGCGTGCGCGTTCACTGGCGGAGAGCAGTTCCAGAGTGCCGACGATCTGGGCGAAAACGCCGCCCTTGTCAATGTCGGCCACCAGGATCACCGGACAGTCCACCGCTTCGGCGTAGCCCATGTTGGCGATGTCGCCTTCGCGCAGATTGATCTCCGCCGGGCTGCCAGCGCCCTCGACGATGACGCGCTCATACTGTGCGTTGAGACGTTCATGAGAGTCGAGTACTGCCTGCATCGCGGTGCGTTTATAGGCGTGGTAGTCCTGTGCCTCCATCTGGCTCAGGGCCTTGCCATGGATAATAACCTGTGCGCCGGTGTCGCTGGCCGGTTTGAGTAGCACCGGGTTCATGTCGGTATGCGGCTCCAGCCCGGCGGCCTGGGCCTGTACCGCCTGGGCACGACCGATCTCGCCGCCGTCTGTGGTGACCGCACTGTTGAGAGCCATATTCTGCGGTTTGAATGGCGCCACGCGGATGCCGCGGCGCTGGAACAGGCGGCATAACCCGGCGACGACGGTGCTTTTGCCAGCATCGGAGGCGGTGCCCTGAATCATGAGGGTTTTGTTCATGGGCTGGGATGGTAGCGATAAAGGGGGAGCAATGAAATGATAAACTTTCGAGCACCTGAAAAATCCACTCAAGCCGCGATTGCGGCGTTGGAAAGCGCCTCAAAATGCTCATTTACTCTATGTAAACTGCGCTTTTTCGTTGCTTTCCGCCTTGCACTCATCGACTTGATTGAATCTTTAGAGGTACTCTTCCACCAGTCTTACAAATGTTCTGGAGAACGGTCTGTGTCGCGATTCGCGCTGTTATTTACCGGAGTTTTACTGCTGTTGAGTCTGCCGCTAAGGGCCGAGGTCATCGAGGTGACCGACGAAGCCGGGCGAGCCGTGATCCTGACCCAGCCCGCGCAGCGCATTGTCAGCCTGGCACCTCATATCACTGAGCAACTGTACGCTGTCGGCGCCGGGCCGCAGATGGTCGGTGCGGTGGCCTACAGTAACTATCCCGAGGCGGCGAAGAAGCTGCCCCGTGTCGGCGGCTACGGCAATATCGATCTGGAAGCACTGCTTCAGCTGAAGCCCGATCTGGTGGTGGGCTGGGAAGGCGGTAATGATGGTCGCCTGCTGGAAAAGATAGAGGAGTTGGGGTTGAAGCTCTATCGTAGCGAGCCGCACCATCTGCCCGATATTGCGGTGGGACTGCGTAACCTGGGCCGATTGACCGGCCATGCGGACAAGGGTATCGCCCAGGCGGCCGCCTTTACCGCTACCCTGGAGCAGTTACGCAAGAGCAATCTGGGCAAGCCACCATTACGGGTTTTCTACCAGATATGGAATCGCCCGCTGATGACGGTCAACGGCCAGCACCTGATCAGCGATGTGATTACCCTTTGCGGTGGCGAGAATGTCTTTGCCGATCTGACCGCGTTGACGCCGACCATTTCCGAAGAGGCAGTGATTACCGCCAATCCTCAACTCATCATCGCCAGCGGTATGGCCGAGGAGCGTCCCGAGTGGCTCGATGAGTGGCGCAACTGGGACAGTATCAAGGCGGTGCGTAACGGCGAATTGCGCTCTATTTCTCCAGACCTGTTACAGCGAGCAACCCCCCGACTGTTACAGGGGGCAAAACAGATGTGCGTGTTTATTAAGGATGCCAACCGAAATTAACAACTGATGCGCTCGTCATAAATCCGTCATCGATCTGTCGCCGTCGTTTCACACAACTCACATAGATTCATGCCCAAGTGTGCAAACAACCTGGGTATGAAGCATGTCGACAAAAAAATTTAATCCCTTCCGCATCGATGACTTGTTGCTGACCTCGCTGCCGCGCGTAGTCAAAGTTCCGCTGCTCAATATCGTTGAACGTCTGCTCGGTCTGGACTGGTTGGCGCGTGGTTACGAAAAACTGGAAGAGACCGATACGCCAGACCAGTTTGCCGCGCAGACTCTGCAATATATGAATGTGGTGCCGCGCATCGTCGATAGCGATCTGGCCAATGTGCCGAAAAGTGGCCCTGTAGTTGTGGTAGCAAACCACCCCTTTGGCGGTATCGAAGGGGTCATTATGACCTTGCTGTTGCGTCAGGTGCGTTCCGATGTACGCATTATGGCGAACGGACTGCTGAAACGTATCCCTGAGCTGAGCGAGACCTTTATAGGCGTTAATCCCTACGGTCACGCCCGTGCCACCCGTGAAAACCTGAAGCCTTTGCGTAAGGCGATGCGCTGGTTGAACGATGGTGGCCTGCTGGTGGTTTTCCCCGCAGGTGATGTTTCCCGTTTCCGTCCGGGCAATTTCACCATCCGCGATGGTAAATGGGATGCCAGTATTGCCCGCATGATTCGCAAGAGCGGCGCACAAGTGGTGCCTATGCATATCGGTGGACGTAACAGTATCCTGTTCCACGCACTGGGCTTAATCCATCCGCTGCTGCGCAGCCTGATGCTACCGCGGGAACTGGCCAACAAGCGCAATCGTGCGATCGAATTCCGTGTTGGCGAACCGATCAGTAACAAACGCGTTACCAGTAACGGTAGCGACGACGAAATTGCCAAATATCTGCGCCTGCACAGCTACATGTTGAACCGTTCAAGCGAGAGTAAACGTGAGGCGACGGTTGCAGTGGAGAGCGGAGCGATGATGCCGATTGCCGAGGCTCTCGAACCGCAACTGATGGCCGATGAGGTTGCTGCATTGCCGCAGCCGCAACAACTGGCCGAGAGCGGTAGCCTCAAGGTCTATTTCGCCCGTGCACCGCAGATTCCCTATCTGCTGCAGGAACTGGGGCGTCTGCGTGAAGTGACTTTCCGTGAGGTGGGTGAAGGGACCGGCAAGGCGACTGATATCGATCTCTACGACAGTTACTATCTGCACCTGTTTATCTGGAACGAAGAGAGCCGTGAGGTCGTCGGAGCCTACCGCCTTGGCCTGGCCGATGAGATCGTAGCGAAGTACGGCAAGAAAGGTTTCTATAGCCACTCGTTGTTCCGTTACAGCAAACGTCTACTCAAGGCGATCAATCCTGCGATTGAACTGGGCCGCTCGTTTGTCCGCCCTGAATACCAGCGCAGCTTCGCGCCATTGATGCTGTTGTGGAAAGGTATCGGTCAGTTCGTCGCCAATCACCCACACTATGCGGTGCTGTTCGGGCCGGTCAGTATCAGTAACGATTACTGTTCCGTATCGCAGCAGTTGTTGATCGATTTCCTGCGAGCCAATAACTACGACTCGGAATTGAGCCGCCACATCCGTCCACGCAAGCCGTATCGCGGCAAACTGCGTGCAGTATGGCGTCAGGCGGAACTGGCGGGCATCGGGTCGATCGATGACGTCTCCGAACTGGTGGCTATTCAGGAGAGCGGCGAGAAGGGTGTGCCGATCCTGATCAAGCAGTACCTCAAGCTTGGTGGCCGTCTACTCGGCTTTAATGTGGACAGGGATTTCAACGACTGCATTGACGGCCTGATTATGGTCGACCTGCGTCAGACCGACGAGCGGGTGTTACAGAAATATATGGGCAGGGATGGTGCAACGGCGTTCACCGCGCTGCATAAGGATGAAATCAAACAAAGTGCCTGATGGCGTAGTATTGTCAGGCTGGGCATCAAGCCCAGCCTGACTAGTTTATTTTTTTGTCGCGGCAAAAATTTCGCGTAGCTTCGGTACCGCTAGTCCCGCTTCGTCGGCGAAGCCGAGGTTGCGTTCCAGTCGTGCCGGGGCGGTGCGGCCCATGCACTTGTGGTGCAGGTCGCCTTCGATACCTTCCACCATTCCCGCGATCACCTTGTCCCGATCCAGCTCCTTACCGATGAGATGGAACTGGATATCGAGCACCTCGTGAGCGACCTGTTCTGCCAGCTCACGGTGCTGTTCCCACATCACACCAACCTCGGTTCCTGGTGGTAGGGCCAGACCGCTGATATTGGTGGTAAGAATATAGAGATTCTTGCGTACCAGTTCATACTCCATCTCCGCTTCGCTAGCCACTTCCCAAGTGGGAATATCGAGGGATTGCAGTGCCCCCTCAAGGATCGATGCGCCGATGCCATAAGCAGGTGAAGGTGCAACGACGCGGTAGTCCTGACCCTTCTTCTTTTCAAACCAGATGGAGATCACTGTCGGGTGTTGCAGGCCGTGGGCTTCCCAGTCGCGGGGGAGCAGTTCGTTCTGCAACAGCGCGAGGCAGTCGTGCCATGCAGCGGGTATTTTTGCCAGTACCGTGTGCAGATCGTTTTCGCCGACGGTAACCAGTACCAGTGCGGGCGGTATCAGCGCCTTGGCGACCTTTTCCATATCGGTATTGCGGTTGACCGGAAAAACCGGGTAGTCCTGGCGCAGCAGGCCACGGGTAAAGACACCGGACATTTCACCGGTGCCGATAACAACAACAGGTGGATTCATAAACAGCTCCTTGCGTTGTATTGCCCTGTGGGCATCTCTAAAAATCCACTCAGGCCGCGATTGCTGCGTTGGAAAGCGCCTTAGAATGCTCATTTACTTCATGTAAACTGCGCTTCTTCGTTGCTTTCCGCCTTGCACTCATCGTCTTGATTGGTTTTTTAGAGGCACCCACCTGATTATCGCTTTTTGTCGTTGCCGATCAAAGTCGGCCGTCGAGCGTATTTTTTAGATCCTTAAGCGCATCGAGCAGCTGCGGTGAAGGATTGAGGTATTTGCTGCCGTCGAGATTGACGATGCGTATCGGCGTTTTGGGTTTGATGAAGGCACACTGTTTGCGATCTTTGTGGTCGAAGATAAATAGCAGTTCGGGCCGGAGTCCGTCGATCAGCGCATTGAGTGTGGTGTATTCGTTGCCAGGGCCGATGTTTCGGATTTTCGGCTCGGTTTCTGCGACCGTAAATCCTGCCTGGGCAAAAAGATCACCCAACCAGCGCTTTTTGCCAAAAGAGTAGGGTTGGCCTGAGCAGGATGAGAGTAGCAGAATTCGTCTGCCATCACCGTGAATGGTATTCGCTACGGTTTGCCATTGCCGATGAAATTCTGTCACCCGTTGTTCGATATCTTCGATGCCGCTTGCCCGGCCGATAGTGCGCAGATTTTCCTCGATCTCCGCCATGCTGCCAAAACCACCGAGGCGGAAGGCACGCGCTTCCGCCGGTGTAATTCCGGCCATACTCTTCTCGTCGGTCCAGTCGGAGACAAACAGCAACTCCGGTTCCAGTACGGCGATTAACTCTGCATCCGGATCGAGCACGCCGCCTGTCTGAGGCCGGGCGAGAGTGTCGTAGCGGCTGACGCCGACAATACACTGTTCCAGCCCGAGCCACTGCAGGGTTTTGGTTATGTAGGGTGATTGGCTAACGATGCGAGGACAGTCTGCCGCGGATATGACCTGTGGCAGGAGAAGAAGTACGCAAAATAGCAGATGTCTGAGTGACATAGACCTATCTATTTCTGTTTCGGTTGCCACAACACCTCACTGCCGTTTTCGTGCCGTGCCAGCACGCGGGCGATGACGAATAGCAGATCGGAGAGACGGTTGAGATAGGCATTAGCTTGCGGATTGATCGTCTGTGCCTTGCTGGCGCGATAGACACATCGCTCTGCACGACGACAGATGGTACGCGCCATGTGGCAGTGCGCGGTGGCGTCGCCGCCTGCGGGAAGGATAAACTCATCCAGTTTTGGTAACTCGCTATTGTAACGGTCCAGTGCCTGTTCCAGGCGCTTTACACACTCTTCGTCGATCGCATTGCGTCCCGGCACAGAAAGTTCGCCACCGAGGTCGAAGAGTTCATGTTGGATAGTCAGAAAGAGTTCATCGAGTTCAGTGGGTATTGAACGGCTACGCAGCAGGCCGATGCTGCTGTTGAGTTCGTCCACCGTACCGATCGCTTCGATACGAGGATGATCTTTCTCCACCCGGCTACCGTCACCGAGGCCGGTGGTGCCTTTGTCGCCGCTGCGGGTATATATCTTTGTTAGTCGTGCCATGGCTAACCCTCCAGCCGATAGATAACAGGGAGTTCGACGGTAAGCGTGCGCGGCAGCATTTCGCTGATTCTGCCGATTTTATCCAATGCGCTAAGTGCCGCGTGATCCAGCAGGCTGTATCCGGAACTGCGCGCAACACGTACTTCACTGATACGGCCATCCCGTTCCAGGCGAAAAGCTAGTAATACTTCCCCTTGCCAGTTGCGCTGCCGTGCCAGTAGCGGATAGACGAAGTGGGCCGCAAGCGATTGGCGCAGTTTAACCATGATCTGTTCGCGGAAGCTTGCGTCTGTATCACGGTGCTTTTCTGTTTGCTGCTTTGTGGTTTCGCTAACGGTATGCGTTGCGTCGTTTGCGACTTGTTGTGTGACGTTCTTTGTTTCGCGTTGTTCAGATTTGCTCTTCTGTGTCGGGACACGATAAGGCATCAGGCTGATATGCAGACCGCTTGCGGCCTTTTGCGGTGCAGGTGTCGGCGCGGTAGCCTGGTGCTGTATGACACCCCAGAACAATAGTGCATGCAGCAGCAGCGAGAATGCCACGAACCAGCCGATAGGCCGGTTCGTGGTGTCGTAGTTGTTGCTGGGCAGTGGTTTGTCCATGGACGACCTATTGTTGATAACTCAGGGTGAGGTAGGCGGATGTCCCGGCGGCGTTGTAACCGTAGGCCAGCGCATACTGTTCATCCAGCAGGTTGTCGATGCGTCCACGCACTACCCATTGCTTGTCCAGGCGGTATTCGCCGGTCAGGTTCAGCAGAGTGAAAGCGGATAACGCCGCGCCACCGAAGTCTGTACGTGGTCCGGTGTAGCTCGCTTCGATACCGATGCTGGTCTTTTCATCGATTGGGCCGCGGGCGCTGAATTGTACTTTTTTCTCGGCGCGGCGGATTAACTGTTCACCGCTGTCGAGGTCTTCAGTCTTTTGCAGCGTGACGGCACTGTTCAGTTGCCAGTGATCGATCTGCTTGCGGTACTCCAGTTCCAAACCTTCCAGTTGCGCACGGCCAACGTTGACGGCGGTCCAACTGACCGGGTCGGACTGAATCATGTTTTTCAAACGGGTACGGTAGATGCTTACCTGGAAGCCATGCAGGCGGTAACCGATTTCGCCTGTGGTCGACTCTTCAGGTTTGAGATTCGTATCGCCATAGCCTGGATAGTAGAGTTCGTTAAACACCGGTGCCTTAAAAGCGCTGGCGTAGGTGGCGTAGAAGCGGCCTTCGCCAAGACGGCTACCCAGGGTCAGGCGGCCCGTATGATGTTGCCCATATTCGCTGTGATCATCGCTACGTGCACCGAGCAGCAGATCATACTGTTCATCTTGCCACTGGTATTGCAAATAGGGCGCGGTGTTGTCGAGGGTTTCATCATAGCTACCGTCAATGATGCCGTTGTCCTGCTGCCAGTCGATACCGAGTGTGAGGAGTTGCTGCTCTGTAAGCGCGATATCGTTTTGCCAGTTAGCACCACGGCGGTGGCTATTAATGATCGCGGGCCAACTGTCATAGGACTGGTAGCGCTGTTCGCTGGCATTGAGCACCAGTCGCTGCGACCAGTTATAGATGGTTTGCCAGTCGAGACGCAGCTCGCCGTTAGTGTCTACGTTTTCATCGTGGGCATTGCTGTAACCAGTGTTGTCATACTCACTGTCGCTGTTGCTGTGTAACAAATTGAGACTGATTTGCGTGGTATCACCAAGCGGCAGGGAGAAACCGGCATCGATGCTGCTGTTGCGATAACCGTCATAGTCCGCTTCATAGGCGCTGGATTTACTGTTGGTAGCGGAGAAGCCATCACTCTGTTCATGACTGAGGTTGATGTGGTAATTGCCATTGCCGAGTTGCCCGCCGCCGCCAATACTCGCCTTGCCTGTACCGTAGCTGCCTCCGCTGATGGTAGCGTGCAGTTTACCGGCTTTGCGGGTGAAGATTTGAATCACACCGCCGATCGCCTCGGAGCCATAGAGACTGGAACCGGGGCCACGTACGATCTCGATACGCTCGACCTGTTCCAGCGATAGCCCTGACCAATTGAAGGCGCCGCTGGTGACGGAGGAAGCGCGTACACCGTCGACCAGAATCAGTGCATGATCGCTTTCTCCGCCGCGTAGTAGCAGCACGGTAGTACTGCCCGGACCACCGTTACGGCTGAAGTCGATACCGGGTACGCTGCTTTGCAGCAGGTCCATCACGCTGTTGCTCTGGCTTGTTTCGATCTCTTCGCGTGTGATCACAGTGACAGCGGCGAGAGTCTCATCGACGCTCTGAGCAGTACGGGTGGCGGTGACGATCACCGCCGAGGTTTTGTCACCTTCGTCTGCTGCAATAGTGGGTGCTGAATAGATGGATAGCATGGACGACAGCATCAGCGCCGCCACGGAAAAACGAATTGCTTGCATTGTGTTCCCCTGCGCTCACCCGCGCATTAAGTGGTCAGTTGCGCCAGGGCGTGGAGGGGGAGGGGGAAAGGGATTAGCTTTACCCAAGCACCGCCCACCGCGGCTACTGGCAATCTGCTTCAGGCCGGTCTCCGGGCTTGCGGTTGGGTGAAAGACCCGGGTCAATCGCCTTCCCACGTCATTGACGCAGTGGCTCTATGATTGACCCCTTAACCGCTTACCGTTGCGGGGGCAGCGTCGGAATTGTCGTGATTCCCATGGTGGGCGACGCACCGACTTCCCGTTTCATTCCGTGGAGCGAAAGCTCCGTGGAACACCTGAAACTGGTGGCAAATGTACTCAGCGACAGCAGTGGGTGTCAACTTGCCATCCTGCTGCGAGTAATAAGCTTTTGAAAGGTAAGGAATTGGTCGCTATGCGTGCCAGGCATTAATTACGCAAAATGTGTCCAACATAGCGGAAAAGTGGTGGTTCACTGCCTAATCTGACCTTAATGGTCGGCCTTGAGGCCATGAGTGGTAACAGGGTGTTGCACTCGGGAATTATCGACTAAACTTTATGCTCTACTTCATGGAATTGGAATAACAGCTTGTATTGTATGATAATCTGCAATCCCAGCCGCCGCTGAACGGCCGCTGGAGCAGAGCGAACCCTTGAAGAGATGCCATGATGCAACCGATCGACACACAGCAGGGCGGTAAGGTTGAAGTCATCAGCGATGCTTTAGCGTTGCCGACTGAAGCGCCGCGCACGCACAAGTTGCGCCGTGTGCTCGTGGTCAATGCCAAGGGCGGCTGTGGTAAAACCACTATTGCCACCAATCTCGCCAGTTATTACGCCTCGCAGGGTATGACGGTTACCCTGGCTGATCATGACCCGCAGGGATCCAGTACCCAATGGCTCTCGCTTCGTTCCGACGATTATCCTTCAATTAGTGGCGTCGCTGCTTATCGTAAGCCGGAAGCGGCGGTGACCCGCACCTGGCAACTACGCACGCCGGCCAATACCGACCGCATGATCCTCGATGCCCCGGCAGGGGTGCATGGAATGACATTGGTTGATCTGGTGCGCGAGGCCGACACCATCATCATCCCGGTGCTGCCGTCGCCCATCGACATTCATGCCGCGTCCCACTTCATCAAGGACCTGCTGCTGGTGGCCAAGGTCCGCGCCCGCTCCATCCGTCTCGGCGTGGTGGCCAATCGGGTGCGCAGCAAGACCAAGGTCTATCAATCGCTGCAACGGTTTCTCAACAGCCTGCAGATCCCTTTCATCACCTACCTGCGCGATACCCAGAACTACGTTCAGTCATCGGAGTCGGGTCTGGGAATTTACGAATGGACCGGCCATAACATCCGTCATGACCGCCGTCAGTGGGACAAATTAATCCGCTGGGTTGAGGAAGATAACGAGCCGCGTCCCGATATCGGTCAAAGGTAACGGAACCAGACTCCTTTTCTCTCTTCCATCCGTTCAATCTCGCAGCCGTAGAGACGGCTCAGCCTTTCCCCACTCAACATCTCTGCCGTCGTCCCCGTTTGCCAACTGCCGTCGCCGGGCAACAGCAGGATATGGTCGCAGCAGCGGGCTGCCTGATTCGGATCATGCAGCACCATCAGCATGCCGTGGCCTGCACTGCAGAGTTCGCCCACGGTTTCCAGTAGCAGTCGCTGGTGACGCAGGTCGAGATGGTTGAGCGGTTCGTCGAGCAGCATCAGCGTGGAGGCCTGGGTCAGCAGGGTCGCCAGCGCCACCCGCCGTCGTTCGCCACCGGAAAGGCTCTGTACCCGTCGCTGTTCCAACTCGTCCAGCTCCAGTCGCCGTAACGCTTCGCGGGCCAGTGCCAGGTCCGTTTCGCTCTCATTCTGCCAGCGTCCCAGGTGGGGGTGGCGGCCACTGAGCACCTCTTCCAGTACCGTAGCGGGGAAGGGATCGTGGCTCTCCTGTAACAGTAGCCCCAGTTGCTGGGCAATCTCGCGCCGCGGCATTTCCATCAGCGGTGAGTCGTTGAGTTCAATCGAACCTTTTTGCGCTGGCTGTAGTCCGGCCAGGGTATGTAGCAGAGTGGTCTTGCCGCTGCCGTTGGGGCCGAGGATGCCCCAGCACTCCCCGGCGCTGACTTTCAACGTCAGCCCGTCGCAGAGCAAGCGCCCGCTAACGCCGAAGCTGAGGTTCTGCGCGTGCAACAGGCTCACTGGCGATACCCCCGTTGCAGCAGGATGAGGAACAGCGGCACCCCGAGCAGGGCGGTGAGCACACCAACGGGGAGTTGCTGCGGGGCAAACAGGGTGCGTGCCAGGGTGTCGGCCAGCAGCAGCAGGGTGCCACCAGCCAGTACCGAGGCGGGCAGCAGCCAGCGGTGATCGGAACCGCCGATCAGGCGTAACAGGTGAGGCACCACCAGCCCGACGAAACCGATACTGCCGCCAATAGCGACGGCCCCGGCGGTGAGCAGGGAAGCGCCCAGATAGAGTTGCAGGCGCAGGCCGGGAACCGCCACGCCCAACGCCGCGGCCTGCTTATCACCGCGTGCCAGCAGGTTGAGGCTGCGGGCAGCGGGCAGGATGAGCAGTAACACGGCGACCAGCAGTGCCAGGCCGGGCTGCCAGTGGCTGACGTGGCTCAGGTCACCCATCAGCCAGAACAGCATACCCGGCAGGTTGTGTTGTGGCGCGACCGAAAGCAGGAAGCTGATCACCGCGCCCCAACCCGCGGCGATCACCACCCCGGTGAGCAGCAGGCGGGTGGCCGACCAGGGGCCGTGACCATGGGCCAGACCGAAGACCAGCAGGGTGGAGATGAGGGCACCGGCCAGTGCGGCGACGTTGATCAGCAGGGTGGCGGCGCCCAGCAACATCGCCAGCAATGCTCCCGTAGCGGCGCCGCCAGAGGTGCCGAGGATGTAAGGGTCGGCCAACGGGTTACCCAACAGGACCTGCATCTGCGCTCCTGCCAGGGCCAGCATACCGCCCACGGCAAAGGCGGCCAGTGCCCGCGGCAGTCTCAGGTCCAGCACTACCTGGGCGGGGATGCCGTCGCCGTTACCGCTGAGGATTCGCAGCAACTCCCCCGGACCAATGTTCGCGCCCCCCAGGCTGAGGGCGGCAAGGAAGGCCATCAGTGCCAGGGCGGCAAGCAGCAGGAGTAGCGGCAGTGGACGCTTCATCAATCTATCGAAGGCTGAGCTGTTGCCAGCCCTTTTGCTCGGCGTGGGCGCTGAGGGTCTCGTCGGCATCCACCGCCACGGGATTGGCCACCAGTTCCAGCAGCGGCAGGTCGTTGTGTGAGTCGCTGTAGAACCAGCTGCCCTCCAGATTGCGGCCGGTCTGCTCCAGCCACTGGTTGAGGCGGGTGACCTTGCCCTGCTGGAAGCAGGGGGTACCCGCCACTTCGCCGGTATAGCGTCCGTCACGGATCTCCGGATCGGTGGCGAGCATGTCGTCGACACCAAAGGCCTCACCGATGGGCTCGGTGACGAAACGGTTGGTGGCAGTGATGATCAACAGGTAGTCGCCCTGTTCACGGTGCCGTTTTAGCAGCTCGTGGGCTCTGGGCAGCATGATCGGTTCGATCTTTTCGCACAAGAACTGGCGGCGCCAGGTGGCCAGGGTTTCCATATCGTGATCGGTCAGTGGCCGCAGGCTGAAACGCAGGAATTCAAAGATATCCAGGGTGCCTGATTTGTACTCGTCGTAAAAGCGCTGGTTCTCACGCTCGTATTTGTCGCCGTCGACGATGCCCTGTTCGACCAGGAAGCGCCCCCACAGGTAGTCGCTGTCGCCGCCCAGCAGGGTGTTGTCCAGATCGAAAATCGCCAGTGCCAAAACCGTTCTCCTTACCAGTGGGAAAGGGGCCATCATACTGGCCGCGAGGGGCGGCGAAAAGCTCGCCAGGGTTGGTCTTTGCCCGATTTGCCCAAACATGGGGTAGTATGGAAGAATCATTGCTATTGACGAATTTGGACTTGTTCAAGTGATTGATTCACAAGGCTATCGGGCGAATGTCGGTATCATCCTGAGTAACCGGGAGGGGCGCGTCTTGTGGGCTCGCCGCCTGGGGCAGGACTCCTGGCAGTTTCCCCAGGGCGGTATCAAGCAGGACGAGACCCCTGAACAGGCGCTCTATCGGGAACTGCGCGAGGAGATCGGCCTGACCCCTGAACAGGTTGAAATCGTTGGCTGTACCCGCGGCTGGTTACGTTATCGTCTGCCCAAACGTTTTATCCGTTTCAGGAGCAAGCCGCTCTGTATCGGTCAGAAGCAGCGCTGGTTTGTGTTACGCCTGTTGGTGGATGACGATGCGGTACGGCTCGACATTAGCGACAAACCCGAATTCGAGGAGTGGCGCTGGGTCGATTACTGGTTGCCGTTGAAAGAGATCGTCTTCTTCAAGCGCCAGGTGTATAAAAAGGCATTATCGGAACTGGAAGAGACGTTGTTCCCCGAGCGCAACCGTGGCCATCATGGAAACGGTGCGGCGGATGGGGCTTCGCGTCAGCGCCACATCTGATCCCCACAAGGTTTTTGTTTTGAGATCGTTCCGCTGCATCGCGCAGCAAGGGAAACTGCATGCTTGATGTTTTGCGCAGCATTGTCACCGGAGTAAACGCCGCCAGGAATCTGGAGCAGGCGCTGGCTTTTATCGTCGAGCGGGTCAAGTCGGCGTTGGCGGTGGATGTCTGTTCGGTCTATCTGTCGGACAACGATTCCGGTGAGTTGGTGTTGATGGCAACGGACGGTCTGTTGCAGGAGTCGGTCGGTTTTGTTCGCCTGAAATTCGAAGAGGGTCTGGTCGGTCTGGTGGCGCAACGGGCAGAGCTGATCAATCTCGACGATGCCCCGGATCATCCCCGTTACCGTTATTTCCCCGAAACGGGTGAAGAGGTTTATCACGCTTTCCTCGGTGTACCGATCATTCATCAGCGTAAGGTCCTGGGCGTGCTGGTGGTGCAGCAGCACTCTGAACATCGCTATGACGAAGATATCGTCACCGTACTGGTGACCATCGCCGCACAGCTGGCAGGTGCCATCGTCCATGCCGAAGCCAGTGGCGGTATCGAAGAGTTGCTGGGACAGCGCGGTCCCAATGGCTATACCCTGCGCGGCCTGCCGGGTGCGCCAGGCGTGGCTATCGGCAAGGCGGTAGCGGTGATGCCCCATGCGGATATCGAAAGCATTCCCGACCGTCCTGTCGATGATGTGAAAGCGGAGCAAAAGCGTTTCCTCGAAGCGGTCAATGCCGTGCGTGGAGAGATCCACGAAATGGTAGAGAACATGAGCGCCGTGTTGCCCGCCGCGGATAGTGTGCTGTTCGATGCTTACCTGATGATGCTCGACAGTGACAGTCTGATCGATGGCGTGCAAGAAGGTATTCGTAAGGGCAACTGGGCGCCGGGCGCGTTGCGCGAAACCTTCCGTGAACATATCAACGCCTTCGATGAGATGGATGATCCCTATCTGCGCGAACGCGCGGAAGACATTCGCGATTTGGGGCGTCGCATCCTCACCCAGCTACAACAGAAACCGACTCGCGGTACCCGTTATCCGAAAAATACTGTGCTGATTGGCGAGGAGATCTCCGCTTCGATGCTGGCCGAGGTACCGCCGAAAAGTCTCGCCGGAGTGGTTTCGGTGCGCGGTTCCAGCACTTCGCACACGGCAATCCTTGCGCGTGCTTTGGGTATCCCTGCGGTGCTCGGTGTGGACGATATGCGCGTGGCCTGGGTCGACGGTATGGATCTTATCGCCGACGGTTATTCCGGACGGGTCTTTGTTAACGCCAGTAACGAAATCAAGAAAGAGTATCGCCGCCTGCAACAGGAAGAGCAGGAGCTCAGGGAAGACCTGAAAGAGCTGCGTGATCTGGAATCGGTCACCACCGATGGTGTACAAATTCCGCTATATGCCAACACGGGTCTGCTCTCCGATATTCGTCCTTCTATCGAGAGTGGCGCGGAAGGGGTCGGCCTCTATCGTACCGAGTTTCCTTTTATGGCGCGGGATCGTTTTCCTGGCGAGGAAGAGCAGCGCCAGGTCTATCGTCAGGTGCTGGAGTCGTTCTATCCGCGTCCGGTGACCATGCGTACCCTGGATGTCGGTGGTGACAAGGCCTTGCCCTATTTCCCGATCAACGAAGACAACCCTTTCCTCGGTTGGCGCGGCATCCGTATTACTCTCGACCACCCCGAGATTTTCCTGGTACAGATCCGCGCCATGCTGATGGCCAATGCGGAGCTGGATAATCTGAAAATGTTGCTGCCGATGATCAGCACGCTCTCGGAAGTGGACGAGTCGCTCGCCCTGATCCACCGTGCCCATCAGGAGTTGCTGGAAGAGGGACATGTCCTCAAGTTGCCGGAGATCGGCGTGATGGTGGAAGTACCTTCACTGATCTATCAAATCAGCGCGCTTTCGCGACGGGTCGATTTTATTTCGGTTGGTAGTAACGACCTGACCCAATATCTGCTGGCAGTCGACCGCAACAACTCACGGGTGGCTGAACTCTATGACTCGCTGCATCCTGCGGTGGTACATGCGCTGAATATGGCGACCAGCGAAGCCAAAGCGCATCGTCTGCCGGTCAGCGTTTGTGGCGAAATGGCGGGCGATCCGATCGCTGCGCTGCTGCTGCTGGGTATGGGGGTTAACAGTCTAAGTATGAGTGCTTCCAGTCTGCAGCGAATTAAATGGGTCATTCGTAGCTTCAGTAAACGCCGGGCGAAAAGTCTGTTGAATAAAGCACTGGAGATGGAGGCGGCCAAGGATATTCGACGTTACGTCGGACGGGCGCTGGAGAAGGAAGGGTTGGGTGGCCTCATTCGGGCGGGTAAATAGCGCTATCTCTATTTCGCTGATTTTGAGGCCACTTCTAGTTTTTTTTAGAATAAATGCGAGCGGGGGATGTGAGCCGCACGGAGCGCAGCTACTTAGTCAGCTGGCTTGTGCTTCTCGGATTAGTCCGATAAAACTCGCATTAACCCACTGCACCGCGCCAAGGTAGGCCATCGCGTAATCGGTCGAGCCGAAACCGTTGATCGACAGTTCCGACCACTCCCCTTTTTCATAATGCAGAATCTGCTCCAGCAGGTGGCCAAGCTCGCCTTCACAGCCAGTCAGTGCCAGTTTGATCGTGGCGCTGAAAGAGAGGGTATCGAGTAATTCATCCATCGACATATCCATCAACGCATCCAGGGTGGAGAAGAGGCCGACGGTAAAGGCCTGTGGTGGGTCGATGCGATTGTGACTGCGTTCGGCCAACAGTTCACACATCCTTGCCCGCACCATTGCCGTGACGATCAGTTCCTGAGGCTTGTCACTCTGGTAGCTGGAGATCAGCAACAGACTGGCCCAGCGGCGTACCTGCTCGGTGCCGATCAACATCAATGCTTCACGCACCGAATTGACCTCGCGGCGAAACGCGTAGGTAGCGGAATTCAGGTAACGCAATAATTTGTAGGCCAGGGTGACATCCTGAATGATGACCTTTTCCAGCTGCTCCATACTGGTGTTCTCATCCTGCAGCTTGCTGAGAATTCCCAATAGCACGGCGCGATTGGCAGGATGGCTGGTGCCGCTGACCATTTGCGGCTTGCAGAAGAAAAAGCCCTGGAACCAGTCGATACCCAGTTCCTTGCAATACTCCAGTTCCTCATGGGTCTCGACCTTCTTTGCCATCAGGGTGACATTGTGCTGCCGACACAGTTTGACCTGCTCGGCCAGCTGTTCCCGTCCCAGTGTTCGCAGGTCGAGCTTAATGATGTTTGCCGACTGTAACAGCGGTAACAGTGCAGGACGATAGATAAAGTCATCCAGCGCGATATCGTAGCCGGCGTCGGCGACGCGTTTGAGACCGGCGCAGAGTGTTTCATCGGGCGGCTCCCTCACACTGACCTCGAGCACGATCTGCTCCGTGGTCATGGGAATGCGATGTTCGTCACGCAGGTAATCACGGGTCATGCGGATAAATGCCGGGTTACTGCCGACGATATTCTCCAGGCCGAACTCCATGAAGGTGTTGATCAGCAGTTCGGTCGAAGTATGGGGATTGGCGACGGAGCGACCGAAACGCTGGAATTCCACGTCTCGGTAGAGAAGTTCATAGGCAACCAGATCAAGTTGGCGGTCGTAGATCGGCTGGCGGGCGATGTAGATCTCTTGCATAGGAAGTCGTTCGCTTCTTGTTGCGAACAGTGTAGTCCATTACGCCGCGCAGGTAACTATTTGTTACGGGTAAACAGGGCTAGCAGTTCTCCCGCCATATTGCGTGCCTTGCCGTTGCAACTGATATAGCGTTGGACAAAGAAATCGTGCAATTTTGCGCCGTGATAGATCGCCTGTGCTGCTTCGGTATTGTGATTGGAGATCAGCACCGGGATCCCTTTTTTTGCAGTCTTTTCCGCCTGTTTCGCCAGTTCTTCCTGCTGCGCCATACTGAAGCCGCCAGCGCTGTAGCTGGTGAAGTTGGAGGAGCTGCTGAGCGGCAGGTAGGGCGGGTCGCAATAGACCACATCGCCCTTACCGACTTCGCCAAAAGTGGTAGTAAAATCCTGGTGACGAAACTCTGCCTGTTTCGCCTTTTCGTGGAAAACCCGCATCTCGTCGGCAGGAAAGTAGGGACGTTTGTAGCGGCCGAAGGGGACGTTGAAGCCACCGCTGGCATTGTAACGGCAGAGGCCGTTGTAGCCGTGGCGATTGAGATAGATGAACAGTGCGGCGCGACGTTCCTTGTTTGTGCAGGCATTGAACTCATCGCGCAGGGCGTAATAGCGATCGGCGTGATTGTTTTTGGCCGTAAACAATTCTTCTGCCTGGGCGATGAATTTTTCGCCCTTTCTCTGTAGCAGGGTGTAGAGATGAATCAGATCGCGATTGCTGTCACAAAGCAGGTAGTGATCAAAATCGGTATTGAGAAAAACCGCCGCGGAACCGGCAAACGGTTCTACCAGTCGTTTTCCCGCGGGTAGCTGCTGTTTCACCTTGTCGATAATCCGCAGCTTGTTGCCAGCCCATTTGAGAAAAGGGCGGACGCTGCCGTCCGCCCGTATGGCGTGCTTTCGCTTACTCATCTACAGCGACTTTATGAACACCTTGGAACGGCGCTGATAGTTGTACATCTGCTGCTTCGCCATCGGCAAATCGTCGATGCTCGCCTCGCTAAAGCCGCGTTCCAGAAACCAGTGCGCGGTGCGCGTGGTCAGCACAAACAGGCGTTTGATGCCCATGCCTTTGGCCTTGCCTTCCAGGTATTCCAGCAGGTCGTCTCCGCGTCCCTGTTTACGGTAGTCAGGGTGCACGGCAAGACAGGCCAGTTCGCCGCAGCCGTCATCGACAAACGGATAGAGCGCACTGCAGGCGATAACCGTACCGTCGCGCTCAACGACGGTGAAGTGATCGATCTCCATCTCCAGTTTTTCCCGCTCGCGCCGTACCAGGATGCCGTCTGTTTCCATCGGCTCGATCAGTTCCAGCACGCCACCGACATCATCGATGGTTGCCTGGCGAATATCCTCGAAGGTATCGCTGCTGATCAGGGTGCCGATACCGTCGCGGGTGAACAGCTCAAGCAGCAGAGAGCCGTCCATATGGCGATCGATCAGATGAACCCGACGTACGCCGTTACGGCAGGCATCGACGGCGCCTTTTACCGTCTTTGTCAGTCGTTCGGGCAGTTGTTTGTTAGCGGCGATGGCCTGCTCCGCATCTTTCAGACCAAGCTGACGTAACAGATTACCGTCGCCGCCGGGCAGGCCGGGGCCGTCGATCAGATGGATCAATTTGTCTGCTTTCAGCTGTACCGCCGCCGCGGTGGCGACATCTTCGGCACTGAGGTTAAACACCTCGCCGGTGGGCGAATAGCCGATGGGTGAGAGCAACACCAGCGAACCGTCCGCCAGTTGACGATGGATCGCCTCGGTATCGATGCGCCGAACTTCGCCGGTGTGCTGGTAATCGGTGCCGTCGCGCACACCGAGCGGTTGCGCGGTAACGTAGTTGCCAGAGGCGACGCGAATATCGGCACCGGCCATCGGTGAGTTGGCCAGACCCATGGAGAGCAGTGCTTCGATCTCGACCCGCACCGAACCTGCCGCTTCCTTCACGCAGGCGAGCGCGGCCGCGTCGGTGACGCGCAGGCCGTTGACGTACTGCATCTCCACCTTGCGTTCGTTAAGACGTTCTTCGATCTGTGGGCGAGCGCCATGCACCAGCACCAGTCGTACACCGAGGCTGTTGAGCAGGGCGATATCGTGTACCAGGCCGGCGAATTGCGCCTCAGCGATCACCTCACCGCCGAAGGCGACCACAAAGGTGCGGCCACGAAAGGCGTTGATGTAAGGTGCCGAGCCACGGAACCAGCGCACAAAGGTTTGTTGATCGAGATTCGGGTCCATGTCGTCAATCTGCAAGTTGTCGTTTTATAACGAGATCCGGTCAATATCTAACCGGATCAGGATACAAGGTATAAGGTCACAGGTTAAAGGTCAAAAGAATGTTCTTGCCTTTGGCTCTTATCTCTCAGAGGCAAAAGCGTTCGATTAACTTTCGCAGCAGATCGATGGTCGGCTGCAGTCGATCGGTAGAGATATATTCGTCCGGTTGATGCGCCTGATCGATGTCGCCGGGACCGAGGATGATCGTCTCCATGCCCATCTGGTTCAGGTATGGCCCTTCGGTGCAGAAGGCGACCGCCTCGCTATCGTGGCCGGTCAATTTTTCCGCGCTTTCGACGATGGCCGAACTGCGCGGCGTATGCATCGTCGGAGTGCCGTGGAACAGCGGTGCGACTTCCCACTTCAGTTCGCTTTCGCCGAGCAGGTTGTCGAGCCGGTTGTTGAGAGTGGAACGGAGTTCATCCAGCTCCATCCCGGGTAACGGGCGCAGGTCCAGGTGCAACTCACAGTAACCGCAGATACGGTTAGGGTTATCACCGCCGTGGATGTGGCCGAGATTGAGCGTCGGCACTGGTACCTTGAAATTGGGATCGCGGTACTTCTGTTGCAGCTCGCTGCGCCAGCTCAGCAGATCACCGATGACCTGATGCATTCCCTCCAGCGCATTTACCCCCAGTGACGGATCGCTGGAATGTCCCGAGCGACCAGTCAACCGCACCGCCTCCATCATAATGCCCTTGTGGGCATTCACCGGACGCATACCGGTCGGCTCACCGATCACCGCGTAACGCGCCTTGGGTTTGCCCAGATCCACCAGCGCGGCGGCACCGTCCATGGAACTCTCCTCATCGGCGGTGGCGAGGATGATCAGCGGCTGTTGCAGTTGTCCCACATCGAAATGCTTTGCCGCCTCAATCGCCAGGGCAAAGAAGCCCTTCATGTCTGAAGTGCCGAGACCGTAAAGCTTGTTGTGCTCTTCGCAGAGTTTGAATGGGTCGTGGTTCCAGCGACCCTCATCGTAGGGCACTGTATCGGTGTGCCCGGCCAGCACCAGTCCGCCCGGACCCTGACCCAGGGTGGCGATCAGATTCGCCTTGTGCGGCTGGCTTGGTATCGGCAGCACTTCGACTTCAAAGCCGAGGCCATCCAGCCAAGTGGCGAGCAGATCGATCACGGGGCGATTGGTGGTGTCGAATTCGGGGCTGACGCTACTCATCGACGGCGCGGCGATGAGGGCAGCGAGCATTTCCATAACTGTAGGTGTAGTCGGTTTCATGGGGGGATTTTGAGGGGTGAGGGTAGGTTGGTGCAATAGGTGATCAGGTTCATTCCGGCATTCGCCGGAATGTAGAGGTGTCGCTGCGCGA